>CAYNTW010000011.1:52288-75233 GCA_964400085.1 uncultured Steroidobacteraceae bacterium
CTGCTCAGGCTGCGGCGCTACTTTCGGCTGACTCGAGATACTTTGCCTCGACGTACCGGATGAAGGAAGTGGCGGAGAGCGGCTTGCCGGTGGCTTCCTTCAGCAGATCCTGGACGACCAGCTTCGAGCCATGCCCGTAGACGTTCTTCCGCAGCCATTCCAACAGCCCCGAGAACTCACCGCGGGCGAGTTGCTCATCGAGCGCTGGCACATCGACACGTAGGCTCTCATAGAGCTGCGCCGCAATCACCGCTCCCAGCGCATACGAGGGGAAGTACCCGAATGAGCCCACGGCCCAATGGATATCCTGGAGACAGCCTTCCATAGCGTTCGGAGGCCGAATGCCGAGTCGCTGCTCCATCCCGGCGTTCCAGGCTTCCGGTAGATCGCGAACGGCCAGCTCGCCGCTCAGAAGCTGTTTCTCCAGCTCATAGCGCAGCATGATGTGTAGCGGGTAGGTGAGCTCGTCGGCGTCCACGCGGATCAATCCGCGCTTCACGCGAGTGAGGTGCGCGTAGATATTCTCGACATCCCACTCGGGTCCCGATGCGCCGAAGTGTTTCGCCAGCAGCGGCTGCACGTAACGAACGAAGGCTCTGCTGCGGCAGATGATCATTTCCACCAGCAACGACTGACTTTCCTCGAGCGCCATGCCACGATCCCGTCCGACTGGCTGGTCACGCCACTCGGGAGGCAGCCCAAGGTCGTACATGGCATGGCCCGTCTCGTGAAGAGCGCCGAGCAGTCCTGAGAAAATATCGTCGGGATCGATGCGCGTCGTGACACGCATATCGCCCGGAACACCCTCTGTGAAGGGATGCTCACTCTCATCGAGTCGACCCCGATCGAACGGAAAGCCGACGGCCTTCATGACTTCGACGATCAGCGCACGCTGCTTGCTCGGCGGGAACTTGCCCGTGAGCGGCAGTGGCTGACGGCTCTCTTGTACCGCGATGGCCTCACGGATCAGTGAGGGCAAGCGGCGGGAGAGCGCTTTGAACATGGCATCGATATCGGCCGTCGTAATGCCGGGACTGAATTCGTCCACGAGCGCGTCGTAGGGCGCGAGATTCAATGCCTGCCCTAGCAGGGCCGCCTTGTCTCGCACGAGATTGACGACCTCCTCCAGGTGCGGCGCGAAAAGCTCGAACTTGCCCTGTTGCCGCGCTTCCAGCCAGCGCACTTCGGCCCGCGAGGCCGCTTTCGTCAGGCGGGAGATCAGGGTCACAGGAGTGGCGATCGCGTGGTCACGCTGGCGGCGCATCTCACGCAAGTTCGCGACTTGCCAGTCCGAAAGGCCTTGGGCGTTCGCCTGCGCTCGGTCGAGGAGACGCGTAATGCGCGGCGCGGTCAGTAGGGCGTGGTATTCGGTTTCGAGCGCGGCGAGCTGCTCGCCACGGACGTCCGCGCTACCACGGGGCATCATCACGGCGGCATCCCATCGCAATAGCGACAGAGATCCGCGGAAGGCATGGAGCCTTTTGAACTCCTGCTCGAGTTGTTTGTACGGGGGCGCTGACATGATTTGTTCTCGGTCCTCTGGAACCCGCACACCGAAGCCGGGCGCTCATCAGAACTTGCCGGATCAGGCGCCCTTCAATCAGTCGTCGGGAGCGGGTGAATAGCCCCAGTTTACCAGCGGGCCACGGCCAAGCTGGCCCTGCACAGCTATGATCTCTTTAGAATCAAAGAGTTAGCCGCGAACTCCACCATTGACACGGTGAATTGAGACTAAAGTCTCATTGCGTTGGCTAAACGGCGGCCGAGACGTCGCGGGCGTGCTCCTCGCGCAGCGCCGACAGAGAATCCCACGCGAGGATGGCGCGCTTACGATCCTCACCCCAGTGATAGCCACCCAGAGTGCCATCCCGACGCAACACGTTGTGGCAAGGAATCAACCACGCGACGGGATTCGCGCCCACGGCGTTGCTGACTGCACGCGCGCTCCCTTCCGCACCGATCGCAGCCGCCAGCGCGGAATATGTCGTACGGCCGTGGGCGCCGAGGGCAAGCAAGGCCTGCCAGACCTTGAGCTGAAAGTTGGTTCCGGCGACGTGGAGATTGAGCGTGCCTTGCGATGAGGGCGCGTGATCCCAGATCTCGTTTGCAAATTCTCGTGCTCGAGTGTCGTCACGCACGAACGCCGCGTTCGGCCAGCGCTCACGCAGTTCGCCCTCGGCCCGCTCACGCTCACCAGGCTCGACAAAAGCGAGATGACATAGTCCGCGCGGCGTGATGGCCAGCAGCGCTTCACCAAAGGGTGTTGACGTGAATCCGTATTGGATCCGGATGCCGCGACCACCAGCCTTCAGCTCTCCGGGTGTAACGGCATCCAGTGTCACGATCAGATCGTGCAGTCGACCCGGGCCCGAAAGTCCAACCGCATAAGCGGCGTCCAGAACCGAAGGCTCCCGGGTGAGGACGCCCTTGGCCTCCTGGCCGGTGACGAACGCCAGGTATTGCTTGGGTGTAACGCCCGCCCAACGGCGGAACAACCGATTGAAATGAAATTCCGATAGACCCGCTTGGCTCGCGATGGTGGTCAATCGCGGTTGCTCGCGGAAGTGCGTATCGATGTACCGGATGGCCTTCCCGATGCGCGCGAAGTCACGGCTGTCCACGAAGCTGTCTGGGGTGTTTTTCATGGCTCCATGATAGAGACGTCTCCTTCAGGAGCCGACCCGGTTCTTGCGGTCCTCGCGCCAGGCGCGCCCCGCCCACGCAGCCGGTTAAACTAGGGGGCCCGCTGGCTAATGGAGTACGTGGCGCCAGGAAGGCCAAAGTGCAACGGCCACGCCGACGCCGATGGAGACGATCAGAAGCAATGTCAGTGTGAGTCCGATGAGAAAGCGTCGCATGGAATGGATCGCGCTTTGCCGTGGCCTTCGTCAATGGATATTCGTGAGCCCATGATAAACCGGTAACAATTCCCATGAAGCTGACTGTCTGCATGCTCGCCTCCGAAGCCGCGCCGCTCTCAAAGACGGGCGGCCTCGCCGACGTCTCTGGCGCCCTGACGAAATACCTGCATTCCGCGGGTCACGATGTCCGCCTGTTCACTCCTTTTTATAAGTCCATCGACAGGAGCAAATTAGGCGGCCTACGGCCGCTTGAAGAGCTGCAGCACTTCGACGTGCGGGTCGGGCCGCATCACTACGTTTTTTCCGTGTTCGGCGCCCAGATACCGGGCTCGACGGCACCGGTCTACCTGCTCGAGTGCCCAGTTTTGTACGAGCGGGCGACGCTCTACACAACTGATGTTGATGAGCACCTGCGTTTCCTCGCATTCACTCGCGCGGCGTTCATCGCGTGTCAGCGGATGCGGTGGTCGCCACAGATCCTGCATTGCAATGACTGGCACACCGGCTTCGCGCCCTTGTTCCTCAAGGCGCTCCACGACCACGATACTGTTTTCAAGCCCACACGGTCGGTGCTCACCATCCATAACATAGGCTACCAGGGTATTTTCAACGCCACGGCGTTGGGGGACCTCGACCTTGGCCCGAAGAGCTATCTCGTTCACCAGGACGACCTGCGCGCCGGGAAAATCAACTCCCTACGCCATGGGATCCTGTACGCGGACGCCATTACCACAGTCAGCCCCACTCACGCCCGCGAGATCTGCAGCGACCAGTATGGAATGGGGTTGCAGGACAGTCTGCGCGCGCGCGGCGGAGCGCTCACGGGAATCTTGAACGGTGTTGATTACGATGAGTGGGATCCCCGCTGCGACCGCCACCTGACGCAGAACTACGATCCGGATCACCTGGCGATCAAAGCAGAACTCAAGCGCGAGTTCCTCGGCCGAATGGGATTCAACGTCGCCCCCGAGGTCCCTCTCGGGGGAATCGTGAGCCGGCTCGCGCAACAAAAAGGGATCGAGCTGATGTTCGATTCCCTGCCGCAGGTGCTCGAGTGGCGCGACTTCGCGCTCGTGGTGCTCGGCAGTGGCGATCCGCAGTACGAGCAGTTCTTCACTCAGCTCCAGGCGGACTTTCCCGGGCGAGTGGTGTTCCGCCGCGGTTATGACGATCCCCTCTCCCACTGGATCGAAGCCGCGAGTGACCTGTTCCTCATGCCCTCACTGTATGAGCCCTGTGGCCTGAACCAGATGTACAGCTTGCGCTACGGCACCGTACCGGTGGTGCGCAAGACCGGGGGGCTCGCGGACTCGGTGGAGCACTACAACCCGCACACGGGCGTCGGCACGGGCATTGTCTTCAACGACTTCAATACCGAGGCGTTGGAATGGGCGTTGAACACCGCGCTCGATCTCTATGCGGCGCCCACGCACTGGCTGCGCATGGTCCGCAACGGAATGCGCCGCGACTTCTCGTGGCAGCGCCAAGGTGGAATGTACGTGCAGCTCTATGAAAAGCTGCTGCAGGCTACTGCAGCTTGAAGGTGCCGTGCTGGTCGAAGGGAATGGAGCGTAACAGGCCTTCGGAAAGCGAGACCTTGCCGATCAGGTGATAGTCGATGCTCGACTCGGCGCCGTGGCTGAGCAGGCTGATGATGGTGCCGGCCATGTTCGCGGTCATATTCATGTCGAACTCCGCCTCTCCAAGGGCGGGGACGACGAAGCTCGCGGCGGATTCTCCGTGCGCGAATTCCTGGCCGTTCACATCGAGCGTGTAGGTGATGCCCTTGATGGGCAGCACGCGGTCGTTTGGATTCTCCACGTGCAGGCGTACTTTGAGCTTTTGCTGCCAGAGTTGGCCCTTCTGGAACTGGATGTCCACCACGGACAGCCGTGGCGCCTGCAGTTTCGGAACGAACAACGAGCAGGCCGATAGGCCGAGCGACAATCCGAGCACCGCCAGGAAAACCGCAATTGGTCTCACCGACTTTCTTTCCGCGTCCCCCCACATCAGCCCGATAGTAGCAAAGCGCCCCGATCGCACTGCGGGAACCAGTCAGCAGCGCCCGAAAATTCCGTTGAGCCGGGCAAAGTGGCCGGCGAGGTCGGGGCTGAGCACGCCGGGCGGAATGCGCCAGCTCCAGTTGCCGGTGGCGGTCCCCGGCGTGTTCAGGCGGGCTTCCGAGCCCAGCGACAACAAATCCTGCACCGGCACAATGGCCAACCCTCCCACGGAGCCGAGCGCCGCCCGGATCAGGGCATCGGGCATGGCTCCAGGGGTGAGGCGCAGGAAATAATCGACCTGGTGGCGCGCCTGCTCCGGCAGGCTCGAATACCAGCCGAGAGTGGTGTCGTTGTCGTGAGTGCCGGTGTACACGACACTGTCGCGATCGTGCATGTGAGGCAGGTGCGGGTTGGTCCCCTCCCCGCTGAAGCCGAATTGCAGCACCCGCATGCCTGGCAAGCCGAATCCTTTGCGAAGGGCCTCGACGTCGGCCGTGATGACGCCCAGGTCCTCGGCGACGATCGGCAGGTCGCCAAGATCGTCCCATAAAAACCCCATCAGCTCCTCGCCCGGCGTGTTGCGCCATTCCCCGCCGCGCGCATCGGGGGCGCCAGCGGGTACGGCCCAGTAGGCGGCCAGCGCACGAAAGTGATCGATGCGCAGGACATCGACCCGCTGCATTTGCGCCGCGACGCGATCGCGCCAGAGCTTGAAATGGTCCCGACGAAGGATGTCCCAGTTGTAAAGGGGGTTGCCCCAGAGCTGGCCCGTGACGGAGAAATAGTCCGGCGGCACGCCCGCGACGGCGGTCGGATGTCCGGTGCTGTCCAACTGAAACTGTTCTCGATGTGCCCAGGTCTCGGCGGAGTCAGGAGCCACATAGAAAGGCAGGTCGCCAAACAGGCGTACACCGCGAGAACTGGCGTGCTCGCGCAAGCGCTGCCACTGCACGGCGAACGCGAACTGCACGTCTCTCACACGCCCGAGCTCGGCGGCATACTGTTGCCTCGCGTGGGTGAGCGCTTCCGGCACGCGATCACGCAACTCAGGAGACCAACTCCACCAGGGCGCCCCACCCTGCACGAAGCTCAAGACTTCGAACAGCGCGTAGTCCTCGAGCCAATGCCGCGAGCTCTCCACGAAAGCGGCGTACTGCGGTGAGCGCAGATCGGGCCATTCATTGCCATCGATGAAAGCCGGATTGCCCGCGTAGTCGGAGCGCACCCAATAGGGGGAGCCATCCGACCCGGTGGGTCCGACAGGCAGGATCTGCCAAACGGAAAACCCGGCAGATGCCAACCAGTCGATGAAGGCACGACCGCCGTGGCCGAGAGCTCCCTCGAGTGATCCAAGGTGCAGCAGCGCGCCCGCGCGCCGCCGATCGAAAACAGGCAACCGCTTCAGTGGCACGGCGCGTCTCTAGACCGCGTAAGCACGACGCATCACGCCACCACGCTCGGCGTCGCCGCCGCTAGTGGAGATCGGCTGCGCCAGGCTCGAGGGTGCTTCGAGTCCCAGCAATCGATAGAGGTTCAAGAGCTGCCGGCGATAGAGGCGATCGAACTGGCTCACCGCGTCCGCGGGGTTGTAGTCACCAAACCACGCGAACCAGTCGGAGCTTTCGCACAAGGCCAGCTGCCTGGCGGCGGCGCTGCGCTGCGCGCCATCCAGTGAGTCCTCGCCCATGACGCGATCAAAAGCCAGTTTCGCTTCGCACAGCAGATCCCAGGCGCGGTTCTTGGCGGGATCGCCCATCCAGGTGGCCAGGGTGCCGTGCACCCAACTGCCCGCCATGACTTTCGGCAGCGGCGCGGGCGTCACAGCGCGCGCGAGACAATCGGACAAGGTGGTCAACTCCAGTAATGGGTGGCTGGCCAGCAAGGAATACAGTGCCCGCAGGAAGTAATAGCCATTGAACGGGAAATGTTCCCAGGCGTTCTCCCCGTCCAGCGCGATCACGACCGCATGTCCGGGAGAGTGCGCGTACTTGCGCGCGAGCTGTGCCAGTTCGTTGACGAGGTTGTGCGCGGCGTCGTCTCCGTGCCAGGTCGCGTACGTAAAGCCAATGAGATCGGAAATCGGGTCGTCGCGGAAGAAGCAATTCAGGGACGTACCCGGCACGCGGTAAGGTCGGTTGTAAGAGCGCGTATCGTGCGCCGCATGCCTGTCGCTGAGCTCCAGACACCCGCGTAGGACATTTGTGCTGGTCGCTGCCCATTGGAAGCCGGACGCGGCGAGCAGTTCGAGCGTGCCGCGACTGATGGCACCCTCGGAGGGCCAGCAGCCGACGGGTCGGGAGCCAAACGCGGTCGTAAAGACCCTGATGCCCTCCTCGATATGCCAGGCGGCGCGCTCCGCACCCCCTGGGTAGGCGCTGTGCTCCGGCAGCGGCATGTTGGGAACCGCGTCGCGGGCGGAGTTGAAATCCAGCAGTAGCGGAATGACGGGATGGGCGTATGGGGTGACGGAAAGCTCGATCTGGCCCCGATCGGCCAATGCTCGGTAACGACCGACGATTCCGGTGACGAGGTTCCCGATGAGCGTGAGAAGCTGACGCCGGTGCGCGGGTGTGAAACCTCGCCCGCGCTCGGTCAGCTCGCTGACCAACGGATCCGAGCGCCGCACGGCCTCGCCCAGCCAGGCGAGGTGATACCACATGGCCAGATCGTGAATGAGTTGGTCAGAGGCATAGGCAATGCGCGCCGTGGTGGCCAGCGTCTCGGCGATCGTCGCCAGCTCGAGATACGGGCCGAAGCGCTCGATCATCTGCTTGCGCTGCGCTCGCAAGCACGCGCGCAGCAGCTCGAGCCGTGCGACGGGATCGAGCGTTATCGGCTCGGGACCCAACAACGCGAGGACGGGATCCGGCAATGGAGTACCGGAACTCAGATGCTCGCTGATGTGTTGCGCGATTTCCTGGATCTGCTCGATGAGCACCGGGGAGAAGCTGACGACCGCACGGCCCGCGGGGTTTGCCTCCAGGTGCGCGGCCATGTCGGTGTAGTCTTTGATGACGTGCAGATATGTCCAAGGCAGAACGTACTGCCCGGTCAGCGCGTCCCGATACTGTGGCTGGTGCATGTGCCACAGCAATACGACCGGAAGTCGGACACTCATGCCAGGCGGCGTAGCATGTCGGAGGTGACGAGCACGACTCCCTTGTCGGTGACGTAGAAGCGGCTCGAATCAGCGCCGCGGTCAACCCCGATGCTCATGCCGTCGGGAATCTCGCAACCTTCATCGAGTATCGCACCCCGGATCACGCAGCCGCGGCCGATCTCCACGTGAGGGAGAATGACCGAGCTCTGGATCGTGCTGCCCTCGTCGACCCGGACATCGGTGAATAGCAGCGACTCGCGCACCACGGCGCCGGATATGATGCAGCCGCCGGAGACCATGGAGTTGATGGCCACACCCCGCCGGCCATCCTCATCGAGGATGAATTTCGCCGGCGGCTGTTGCACCTGATAGGTCCAGATAGGCCAGTCCTGATCGTAGATATTCAACTCGGGCTTGACGTGCACGAGCTCGAGGCTCGCGTCGTAGTAGGCATCGATCGTTCCTACATCGCGCCAGTAGCTCTGCGCGCGCGTTTTGACGTCCTGAAACGGATAGGCGAACACCTGCAGGTTGCTGCTGATCGCCTTGGGCAATATGTCTTTGCCAAAATCGTGCGCGGAAGCCTCGTCCGCGGCATCCTCGACCAGCATCTTCTCGAGCAGCCGTGTGTTGAAAACGTAGATGCCCATGGAGGCCAGGATCGCGTCCGGCCGGCCCGGCAGTGTGTCGGGCACCTTGGGCTTCTCCGAGAACTTGGTGACCCGATTCCATTCCGTGGCGGTCAACACGCCGAAATGAATGGAGTCGCTCGTCGGAACCTCCACGACCCCGACGGTGATGTCGGCGCCTTTCTCGACGTGGTAGGCGATCATCGGGCCGTAGTCCATTTTGTAGATATGATCGCCAGCCAACACCAGCACGTGCTTCGGCCGGTGCGACAGCATGAGGTCGATATTCTGGTACACCGCATCCGCGGTGCCGCGATACCAGGCGGGTCCAAGCTGCTGCTGCGCGGGGATGGTCTCGACGAACTCGCCGAACTCGCCACGCAGATAGCTCCACCCACGCTGCACGTGCTGGATGAGTGATTGCGCCTTGTACTGCGTGAGAATCGAGATCTGGCGGATGCCGGAGTTCACGCAGTTCGACAGGACGAAGTCGATGATGCGGAATTTGCCGCCGAAGGGCGTAGCAGGCTTGCAGCGATGAGCGGTGAGGTCCTTGAGCCGCTCACCGCGGCCGCCGGCCATGATGATCGCGAGCGTGCCACCTGTCAGGCGGCTCACGTAACGTCCGGAAGAGGCTCGCGCTGGCTGTCGCGGCATGATCGGTCTCGTGTCAGGGTCGCGCGTTCAACTCTATACCATCTACAGCCATTTCATCAGGCCAAGCTCATAGGGATGTGACAGCAGGTCGTGCCAAGGATAAATGCGAACCTCGGTGGCGAACTGCCCGCACTCCGGGGGCGCCGCATCGAGCACGAACACGACGGAGCCATCCGAGTCGACCTCGCCCGTGGGGCCCAAAGTCGTGCTCCAGATTCCCTGTGGCGGCGTCCGGTTGAAAGAGCACAACGGCGGTGGTGCGAGGTCGGCTTCGGGCAGCAGCCGGCGAGCCAGGAACTCGACCCGGACATCACTCGGCTGCAAGCCGTTCAGTTGCACGGCCACCCGCACACGTAAGCGCTCACCTTGCGGCAGCTCGGGCGATACGTCCGCCAGCATTCGCAGGCCGACCCGAGGCCATAGCTGCCGCACACGTTGCTTCCAGTCCGCCAGCGTCGCCGCTCCAGCAAACCCACCGGCGGCCAGGCGCCGATACTGTCGAGCCGCGGGCTGGTACAAGCCTCGTGTGTAATCGGAGAGCACGCGTCGCATGTTGAACTGCGGGATGACGGTCATCATGGCGCGCTTGGCTTTCTGCACCCATTCGGGCGAATAGCCCTCTTCGTTGGTGGCGTAGTAAAGAGGCACCACTTCCTCTTCCAGGGTGTCGAGGATGAGCTCCGCTTCGAGCGCGTCGCGCCGCTCGGGATCCTGCACGTTGGCCGGTGGAATACCCCAACCATTGTCCTGCATCCAGCCTTCCGCCCACCAACCATCGAGGATGCTCAGGTTCAGCCGGCCGTTGATGGCCGCCTTGATCCCGGAGGTGCCGCTCGCTTCCAGCGGGGCGATGGGATTGTTCAGCCAGACATCGACGCCCGAGACGAGCCAGCGGGCCAGCTGCAGGTCATAGTCTTCCAGGAAGATCACCCGCCCGATGAACTCGGGCGTGGTCATGAGCTGGCGGATCTCGCGCAGCACCTGCTTTCCCGGCTCATCGGCCGGGTGGGCCTTGCCCGCGAAGAGAAACAGTACGGGACGCGCGGGATTGTTGACGAGACGCGCGAGACGTGCCCGGTCCCGCAGCAACAAGGTGGCGCGCTTGTAAGTGGCGAAGCGGCGCGCAAACCCGATCGTGAGGACATTGGGCCGCAGTGGATCCAGAAAACGGGTCACATGGCGCAGTTGCGCCGGACTCATCCCCTTGCGGGCGTACTCCCGCTGGAGGCGGTCGCGCACACCGGCCAGCATGCGAGCCTTGACGGATTGGGCCGTCGGCCAATAGCGCTCATCCGGCACCCGCTCGAGCGCGCTCCAGAAGCCCGCATCGCTCAGCCGATCGCGCCATTCCCGACCCAACTCGCGATCGAAGAAGTCGTTCCAGACCTGGTGTAGGAAGGTCGGGACGTGGACGCCGTTGGTGACGAAACCCATCGGGTTGTCTTCGGGACGAACTTCCGGCCATTGGTCGGCGCACAGGCGCGCCGAGACGATCCCGTGAATCCGGCTCACCGCGTTCACGTGGCGCGTGCCGTTGAGCGCGAGCCGGGTCATGTTGAACAACCCGTGCGAGCCGGGAGCGCGCGCGAGCTCGAGGAAGCGCTCCACCGGAACACCGAGCTCGCGAACAAAATCGTTGAAGTGCGACAGAATCAAGTCGTGGCCGAAGGCATCGTGTCCCGCCGCGACCGGGGTGTGGGTCGTGAACACGCAGCTCGCGGCGACCGCTTCCAACGCGGCGTTGAACTGCAGCCCCGAGCCAAGGTGCTCGCGCAGAAGTTCGAGGATGAGGAACGCGGCATGACCTTCGTTCAGGTGAAACACCCCGGGCTGGATGCCCAGCGCGCGCAACGCCCGGATGCCGGCAATGCCGAGAATCATCTCCTGGCGGATGCGGGTCGACTCGTCGCCGCCGTAGAGACGGTGTGTGATGTCGCGATCGGAGGGAGCGTTCTCGGAACAGTTGGTGTCGAGAAGATAGACGGGAATGCGGCCAACCTGCGCACGCCAGAGTCTTGCGTGCACCTCGCGGCCGGCGATCCGGACGACGACCTTCACCCATTGGCCGTTGGGACCCCGGGCCGGCTCCACCGGCAGGTCGCGGGGCGAGCGCTCGCGGTATTCCGCGTGTTGGACACCGTCGTTGTCCACACTTTGGGAGAAGTATCCCTGGCCATATAGCAGCCCTACCGCGACGAAGTTGGCGCGATCGTCGCTGGCGGCCTTGCAGTAGTCACCGGCCAACACGCCGAGGCCGCCCGAGTAGATGGGAAAGCTCTCGTGAAAACCGTACTCCGCGCAAAAGTACGCGGTCAGAGGCTGGTCGACCGCCGGGGGAATCGGGGCGAGATAGCTGTCGAGGGTCTCGAGCGCCTGCCGGTAACGTGTCAGGTAGGCAGAATCGCTCGCCGCCCGGTCGAGGGTGGCTTGTGACAGGCAACGCAACATAAGACGGGGGTTGCCTCCCGTCTGTTTCCACAACTCGGGGTCGAGATCCTCGAACAGGGCGCGCGTGGGCCGGTGCCAGCCGAAAAACAGGTTGGCAGCCAGCTCCGGCAGGCGCGCCAGGCTGCCCGGAATCACCGGAGTGACCTCTAACACGGGGTTTCTCATCACTTTTCCGGAAAAACAGGGGGTGGGGAGTGTAGCAGCTCACTCCCGAGGGCTTGAACCTTCAGTCCTCCGTCTTCTCACGGCTGGTGAGTCCACAGTATTGGTTGACTAATAGTACTATGAAGTTCACAGTACCGTGATGGAGGGCGAAGACGGTCAGGCGCGGAAATTCCAGAAAGACTTGAACGCGGGCTTGGTGGCTCTGGTCCTCTTGGCCGTGCTGGAGCGCAGCTCGGAGGATCTCTACGGATATGAGATCGCCAAGCGCCTGCAGCGGGCGAACGAGGGGGATGCGCTCTTCAAGGAAGGAACCATCTATCCGGTGCTGCGCGCCTTGAGCGCATCCGGGTTACTCACCAGCCGGATCGTACCCTCGTACTCTGGTCCGCCGCGACGCTATTACCGCATCACGGATGAAGGACGCGCTGTTCTGCAGCAGTGGAGCGGGATCTGGCGCCAGACGCGTGACTTTGTCGATCGCTTCATCGAAGGAACGGCGCCGTGAGCGGCGCCAATGAACTCAACGGAGCTCGTGTATGAGAACCGCTTCTTCCGCACCCCGCTCGATCGATGAGTATCTGAAGCAATTGCGCGGCGCGCTGGAGGGCGAAGATCCCGCGCTGATTCAGGACGCGCTGTACGACGCTGAGGAGTACCTCCGCGCGGAAGTCGCTGCGCATCCTGAGAAGACCGAGGCGGACGTGCTCGAGCTCATCGCGAGCACCTACGGCGCCCCGGAAGAAGTCGCGGCGGCTTATCGCGATACCGAGGTGAAGGTGAAGGCGGCACTGCGAACGCCTCCTCCACGAAGACCGGAAAATCCGAGCGGCACGCGGCAGTTCTTCGGGATCTTTCTGGATCCGCGCGCGTATACCTCGCTCTTCTACATGCTTCTGACACTCGCTACCGGAATCGTCTACTTCGTGTTGGTGGTAGCCGGTTTGTCGCTATCGGCGGGGCTGGCGATTCTGATCATCGGGGTGCCGTTCTTTTTGGCGTTCATTGGCATCACACGGGTGATCTCGCTTGGCGAGGGGCGGCTGATCGAGGCGATCACCGGGGAGCGCATGCCTCGTCGGCCGGTACATCCGGGGGCGCCGGCGGGATGGTGGGCGCGGATCGGCGCCATGCTGAGCGACGCGCGCACGTGGACGACACTCCTTTATCTGGTGTTGATGCTGCCGTTGGGCATCATCTATTTCACCATTGCCACCGTTGGGCTCTCCGCGGGGCTACGGCTGGTGACCGCGCCATTCGTGGCGATCGCGGACACCTTCGGTTGGCTCGATGAGGGCTGGTGGACGTTCCATAGTCACCATCACGTTTGGTGGTACACGCATTCCATGATCGGCTCTCTGTTCATGTGCGCCTTTGGCGTCCTGCTTCTCACTCTATTGATGCATGTTGCGCGCGCCATCGGGCGCGGACATGCTCGCTTGGCGAAGGCGCTGCTGGTCGAGCCCGGGAGCTAGGCTCGTGGGGTAGACTGGAGGGATGGGTCGATTTTCGGTGGCGATGGGGTGCGCCGTAGGGTTGTTGGCGGCGCTGCCGGTGGGGAGCGCGGAGCCGGCGCAGGCGCAAAAATCGGGGCAATCGCAAGCATCCGGCAGCGCTGGCTGCCTCGCGAACGGCGACGGGTATCTGCGTGCACGTATCCGGGGCACGTTCAATCTCGATATCGACTTTCACAACAATGAGCTCGAGTGCGATGGCGGGCCTCGCCCGGACGGCAGTGGCATCCGGGTGAGCTTCGCGGGGCCGCGCCATTCGGATGGCCGACGGATGCGGATGGTGTTCGGCGTGCGTAATGCGAAAGAAGGGAGTGCCGGTCGCGAGTTGCCCACGAATCTGACGGTCATTTTCGAGGGTGAGGAGCGCCTGTTCGCCACGCGTGGCGACGATCATTGCACCGTGGATAAGCTCCAGCAGGAACGCCTTGGTGCGCTCGGCGGTCCCAGGCGCTCGTATCGCATTGTCGCGAGCGGATTCTGTATTTCCCCGGCGAGCAGCTTGATTGGCGAGGACCGTATCCTGGTGACCCGGTTTGACTTTGCCGGCCATGCGACGTTTGAGGATGAAAAGCCTTGAGACTTTTGATTGTTTGTACGGTCATCCTGGCGCTCGGCGCCGTCACACTGGGCCGCGCGCAATCCGGACCGCTGGAGGACCTGGCCAATTTCCCACGCGCCTCGCTCGAGATCCTCCACGGAAAAAGCAAAAGCGACCCGCGGCACTTCATGGTGTGGATCGCGGATACCCCAGCCCGAGAGGAACAGGGGCTCATGTTCGTGCGCGACCTGCCCGCTGGGCAGGGAATGCTCTTCCCACAGGCGCAGCCGCGGCCCATGAGCATGTGGATGAAGAACACGTATATCGAGCTCGACATGGTCTTTATTGGTGAGAAGGGAGCGATCGATCAGATCATCGAGCATGCGCACCCCTTGTCGCTCGAGACACTGAGCTCGAAAAAGCCAGTCTCGGCGGTGCTGGAGATCAAAGGTGGGGAGGCGGCGCGGCTCGGCTTGAAGGTGGGTGATCGGGTGAGTTGGACCCCTGAGCCGCGGTAGCGCCCATCGGGGGTCAGCCTCAGCGTGCGCGCCAATGCATGGCGGATTGATCGAAGTTCGGGTCCCGGACGCGCTCATTGGTCTCGAAGTAGATCTCCGAGCGGCG
This sequence comes from uncultured Steroidobacteraceae bacterium, assembly GCA_964400085.1. Taxonomy (GTDB): domain Bacteria; phylum Pseudomonadota; class Gammaproteobacteria; order Steroidobacterales; family Steroidobacteraceae; genus 13-2-20CM-66-19. The sequence continues at coordinate 66,825 of CAYNTW010000011.1, forward strand.
GTAGTCGATACCCAGAGAGTTCACCGTACCGAGTACGTCCATGCCGATAATGACGGCCGGATGGTCTAGCAGGCTCCAGACCTGGAAGATGTGGAAGTTGCCGAAGACGACGCTGACGTTCGAGAGATTCACGGCGCCGAGGCTGATCGTCGGTACCAGGTGAATCTCGCCGGAGGCGATGTCGGTGGTCGCGCCGTAGACATCCGTGACTTCCGCATTGCTGTTGTCGCGCTTTGCATAAAGCGCCTCGCGCAATGCAGCATTTCCCAGGGAGCGCTCAGATCCTGTATCGATGATGGCCGTGACGGCGATTCCACCGAGGCGACCTTGCACGGCCATGAGGCCGTCACCGAGCACCTTGGCGGGAATCTTGTCGAATCCGACCCGATCGCTCGCGCGCAGTGAGCGCGAGATCACGACCCGGTTGTGCCGGAAATCGACGAACACGCTCTCCTTGCGCAAGCCTGCGAGTCCCAGAATGCCATCGGCGCCCGCCATGAGCGGCGCCCAGATGACGGGGAACCGGGTTTCATCGATCACCAGGTCGCCCGCCTCCAGACGATTGATGGCGACGGAGGGCACCGCCTGGGTGCCGGTGATGCCGTTGACCATCATGGTGGACTGAACGGCGGGCGTTAGCCCAAGAGTGGCGGCAAGCTGCGGTGAGATCGTGGAGCTGCTCGCTCCAGTGTCGATGATGAACCGGAACGGCCCCTTGCCATCGATCATGACCGGGGCCACGATGCGGCCCACATGATCCAGGCGCGTGGGCGAAGCGAACAACATGTCGGGTGTGGTAGAAGGAACGCCCGTTTCGGGGGTGGGTCCCGGGCCCAATATGAAAGTGCCCAGCAGAGCGCTAGGTAAGAACGAGGCGGCCAGAATGGGATTCATAGGAATCCTCTAGGACCGGAGCGTCGACTTCCGACATCGTTGGTGTTGGAGGCTACGCCGTCTGCGGCGCGATTCAAGCAAGTGAGATCACGCCGCGCCCCGGGCCGCGCCCCAGGTGATGCCGCGCTCAAGCTGAGGCTTTTCCGCAACAATTCCCTGTAGTTGTTGCGACCCCGCCACGGGCAGTCCATTGCTGGACATCTGTTCAAAATGGCTCCGCGACATAAGCGAGACAAGTCCCTGGCCGGCCACTGTTTCCGCAGGAAACAGAATGACGCGCTTTGTTGCTTTTTCTCCAAAAGTGTTTCGCCCTTGTGGCGTCGCTGCTAACATTCACCCCACACGGCCGGGACCGGACCAAATTCGAGACCGCAGCCGCAACATACTACTTAGATTCAGGGCTCACCGGTTAAAGCTCCTAAGGGGGAGCCGCCGGTATTCACGCTTCGAACGTCGGACCGTTCGAGGGAGGAATTCGATGCTTCACAGCAGTAATCAATCAGAACACCCTAAAGACTCGATTGCTCGGAGCCGCGAGATTGCCTTCGCGGTACGCCGCGCCCTCATGCTGGGCGCTGTAGCAGCGGCTGGCACGAGCGCGGTGAGCCTCCCGGCTCACGCGCAAGAACAGACCACGGCCGCGAGCGGCGAGGAAGTTCCAGTCCAGACGGTGACAGTCACGGGTAGCCGCATTCGTCGCGTCGATACCGAGACCGCGAGCCCCGTCTACACGATCGATCAATCGGCGATCCAACAGTCCGGTGTCTCGACCATCGGCGAGCTGGTCATGCAGCTACCAAGCGTCGCCGGCGCCGCGACCAACCCATCCGTCAACAACGGCGGCGGTTTCGGTGAGTCCTACATCGAGCTGCGTGGCTTGGATGCGAAGCGTACCGTCGTTCTCGTCGACGGACGCCGCCTGGGCCTGATCGGCGATCCGCTCTCGGCAACGAGCGCGGTCGACGTGAACCAGATTCCGCTGGCCATCATCGATCACGTAGAAGTCCTGAAGGAAGGCGCGGGCGCGATCTACGGTTCCGATGCCATCGCGGGCGTCGTGAACTTCATTACCCGCAAGGACGTGCAAGGCCTGGAGATCAACGCCGACTACGGTCGCACGACCAAGGACGATGGCGCCCATCACCAGATCAACGTCACCATCGGCGAGACGAGCGACAAGTTCAGCTTCATGCTGAGCGGCCGCTATCAGAAGCAGGACGCCGTGCTCGAAGCCCGGCGCTCGTTCTCGCAGTTTGCCTTGTATAACAGCAGCGGCACCATCACCAAAGGCGGCTCTTCGCGCACACCGACGGGCCGCATCTATGATACAGCCCTTGCCACCGCTCTCGGTTGTCCCCATAGCTCCCACGGCTCCGTGACCAAGATCAGCGGCGACCCCGGCAATGTGCTGAGCAGCTACCGGTGCTTCAACAGCGGCGGCGCCAACGACGACCACTACAACTACGCTCCGTTGAACTACCTGATGACCCCGCAGGAGCGCGGCAGCATCTTCGGTAAGGCCAACTACAAGATCAACGACGACGTCGAGGCGTACACCGAGGTGCTCTACAACCGCACGCACTCGGGTTTCCAGCAGGCCGAGTTGCCGTTCGACTCCGTAGCCGACAACGTGGTGATCTCCCGTAACAGCATCTACAACCCGTTCGGAATCGATTTCGGCGGCGGGAGCGGGGCGAACCCTCAGGCCGAGTGGCGCCTGGTGGGACTAGGGCCTCGCCGCAGCGACACGGTCTCCACCAGCGAAGTGGCGAGCTTCGGTATCAGGGGCAATATCTTCAGCACGGGATGGCAGTTTGATCTGAACACGATGTATGGCCGTATCGACCAGCATGCGCTGATCAACGGGTATTTCTTCGCGAACGGGCTGCAAAACGCGGTCGGACCGTCCTTCATCGCACCCGACGGCACACCAACCTGCGGCACACCCACGAATCCGATTACAGGCTGCACTCCGATCGACATCTTCGACGTCAATGACCCGAAGACCTCCACGCCCGCGCAGCAAGCTGCCTTCAAGCAGGTCAGCACCGGCTACAACACGGATCACGTGTACGACGTGAAAACGTTCACTCTGGACATGAACGGCAAGGTCTTCACCCTGCCCGCCGGAGACCTGATGGCGAGCGCCGGTGTCGAGCATCGCTGGCAGGAAGGCCGTTACACTGCCGACCAGATCGTGGTCGCGCAGCCCCCGCTGTACCTGCAGTGCGAAATCTCCCAGGAGACCTGCACGGGTCCCGAGCGGCTGGCTTATAGCAACACGGATCTCTACGGCGAGCTCTTTGCGCCATTGCTGAAGGACCTGCCGGGAGTCAAGTCGTTGAACATCGACCTGGGCGTGCGCTGGTCCGACTACACGCCGTTCAACTCCGTGACCAAGGGACAGGTCAAGTTGGAATACAAGCCGGTCTCCGACCTGCTGGTCCGCAGCACGTTCTCGCAGATCTATCGCGTGCCCACCATTCAGGACCTCGCTCAGGCTCCGGTGATCAACAGCCCGACGTACATCGATCCGTGCAACGGCCTCACCGCGGCCAAAGTCGCAAGCAACCCGAACTACGCTCTGATGTGCCCGGGCGTGCCGACGGACGGCAGCTTCCAGGAGCCCAATGGCCAGGTCACCGGTGAGCTGCGCAGCAATCCGAACTTGAAGCCGGAGAGTGGCGAAGTCTTCACCTACGGCCTCGTGTACGACTCGAGCTTCATCCCGGACTTCTCGGCGTCGGTGGACTTCTGGCGCTATACCATCAACAACGTGCTCACGCAGCTCGATCCGGCCTTCTCCAGCACCCAGTGCTTGGCCAGTGGCTCGCCGTTCTATTGCGGCCTGGATGTCCGGTATCCAGCGAACAGCGGCAATGCGGGCCAGGTACAGGTATTCCTGCAGCCCACGGAGAACCTCGGCGTGCTCAAGACCGATGGCGTCGACCTCGGCTTGAAATACGCCTTGCGTCACACACCGATCGGCTCGTTCCGCTTCTCGATCGACACTACCCACGTGAACAGCTTCACGAACAACCCGGGTGGTATCGCCCCGGCCACGGTGCAGTATGCGGGCACCTTCAGCCGGCAGTTCGGCAACGATGCCAAGTGGCGCGGGCTCGCCTCCGTGTCATGGGGCTTCCAGGGCTTCGAGGCGTTGCTGACCGAGCAATGGGTCGGCAAGCTGGTCATCCCGAACGGCTCGCCGAACCCGAACCCGGGACAAAGCCCGGATATCTCCATACCGAATGTCTACTACACCAACTTCTCGGTTGGATATAACTTCCCGACCAACACGCGCGTCCAGGCGGGTTTCGAGAACGTCTTCAACCGGCAACCGCCGCTCTTCTTCCAGAACAACGTGGTCAACGCGAACGTGGACGTGAATACCTACGATGTGCTGGGACGGCGCTGGTTCGTGTCGTTCACGCAGAAGTTTTAAGTAACGACTGATTGTGTCAATGTTGAGCCGCGCGGCACCCGTCGCGCGGCTCTTTTTTTGGGATTTTCAATGAGATGAACGCGGACCAGGAGCTCCAGACCGCCGCCGAGCTGTTCGGGCAGGGCGAGACGCTTGCCGCCGAGCTGCGCTGCCGCCAGGTATTGCAAGCCGTCCCGGGGCACCGCGACGCACAGTCTCTGCTCGGGCTGCTGCTTCACACGTCGGGACGATTCGCCGAAGCCGAAGAGATCTATGCCGCCCTGGCGCTGCAGGAGCCGGACGCTTGGCCCCATTGGATGAATCTCGGCACAGTGCGCCGTAACAACAAGCGATACGACGCGGCGCTCACCGCATACACTCGCGCGGCGCAACTCGGCGCGGCGAATGCGGACTTCTTTTACAACGTCGGCTTGACGCACATCGACCGATGCGATTTTCAAGCCGCGCGTGCGGTGCTCCAGCGCGCGGCCGAGTTGGCGCCCGAGGACGCCGAGATTCGTTATCGGTACGCGCAGTCGTGCTACGAGGCGATGAGCAACGAGGAAGCCGCTCGCGCCCTGGAGCGCTGGGAGACTCTGTCGGGACTCACCCCGGAACTGGTGGCCAATATTGGTCACTTGCTGATGAGCCTGGGAGAGGCAGCGCGGGCGCGCGCGGCGCTCGAGCGGGCCGCGAGCGATCCAAGACTGGATCCGCAGGCGGCGCTCGCGCTTGCCCAGGCTTTCGAGCGATCCAACCGGGTGAGTGAAGCCCGTGCCCTGTTGGATGCGATCTCGCAAGACCCGCGGGCCGCTTCTCTCGGGACGGAGCTGCTGGCCACGCGCGCGCAGGTCGCCGAGCGCGAGTCGCAATATGAGACCGCGCGCGCGTTGCTCACTCAGGCACTCAGCGAGGTGAGCGAATTTCATCTGCGCCACTACTACTCGTTCCGGATCGCCAAGTGCCTCGACGCCTTGGGCTCCTACGACGAAGCGTTCGCGACGCTGTTGGAAGCCCACCGATCACAGGTGGCTCACTTGAACCTCACGGCGCCCACTCACTCCTTGCGCGGTGCGCCCGATATGGCCGTGACACAGTTTAGCTGCGATCCGGCGGACGTGGCGGCGTGGGATCACGATGGTGCGCCCTCACTCGCGGAGAGCCCGATTTTCATCGTGGCTTTCCCGCGCTCCGGGACTACGCTGCTGGAATTGACTCTCGATGCCCACCCTCTGTTGGCGTCGATGGACGAGCAACCGTTTCTGCTGAACGCACTCAATGACTTGCGCGCCCAGGGCGTGGAGTACCCGCACGAGCTGCGTAAGTTGACCGCTAGTCAGTTGGACGCTGTGCGCAGCAGTTACTGGGAGCGCGTGCGCCGCAAGGTCGTGCTGCAGCCGGGGCAACGGCTCGTCGACAAGAATCCCCTGAACATCCTGCGCTTGCCGGTAATCCGACGGCTTTTTCCGAACGCCCGCATCCTGCTGGCGATCCGCCATCCGTGTGACGTTCTGGTGAGTTGTTTCATGCAGAGCTTCCGGTCACCCGAATTCGCGCTGCTCTGTGCGGACCTGCTCACATTGGCCAACGGTTACCGGCGTGCGATGGACTTCTGGTATCAGCAGGAGGAAATCCTGGACGCCGCGGTCGCCGTGCGCGAAGTGCGCTACGAGACCTTTGTCGTTGATTTCGAGTCGCAGGTGCGTGGTATCGCCGAGTTCCTGGAGCTGCCCTGGGACGAGCGGATGCTCGCACCGGGGGCGCATGCGCAGGCGAAAGGCTTCATCAGCACACCCAGCTATTCGCAGGTCGTTCAGCCGGTCAGCAACAAGGCAGTGGGCCGTTGGCGCTCGTATGAGCGTCACCTGGCGCCGGTCATCCCGGTTGTGCGGCCGTACCTGGAGCGCTGGGGTTATGAGGGCTGACGGGCTTCGCCGCCTGAAGCTGTAAACAACAGGTACGTCGACAGGATGTACTTGTCCCCGGAAACAGGGGGTGCGCCTTCGTGTTGGTACATCCAATACGGGGGGAACATCAGGAGCCGCCCGACACGGGGCGCCACGCTGATATCGAGCTGGGGAAAACGCGTTGCGCCGCCTTCGGCAACATCGTTCAGGTACCACAGCAGGACCAGGTAGCGATTGGCTACGTGGTGAATCGAGTCGAAGTGGAGCTGAAAGCGCTCATCCCCCTGGGGGCGATAGCGTTTCATGATCAGGTCGGCGACGGTGCGCGAATTCGGCAACGGAATCTGCAGGCCGACATCGCCGTTGTAGCGATCCAGCGCCGCATCGATTTTCATCCGGAACATCAGCGTGAAGGCCTGGTCCGAGAGGCGCGTCACATTCAGCTCGGTCCAGGCGGATTCTTCCAGACCGGAGCGTACGCCGCGCCCGTTGCGCGCTTGAAAGCGGGCCAGATTCGTAAAAGAATCCACCATTTGGCGGCACAAGGCCGCATCGAGCGCGTCGTCGTAGACGCGGACATAATGTTTGAGATCGCCGAGGCTCATCGCTTGCTATCGTACCCCCATTCCCGCAGCTGTGCCGACGGCCGGCGACCATGGTCGATCCCCGGGAGCGGGTCAGAGTGAGCGAGGGCCCCTCAGCCCGGCAGTTGCTCGAGAGCGGCCGCATCCCGGAGGCTGAGCGGGCTTACGCCTCGTTGCTCGAGAAGGACCCGGCGAATGTCGAAGCACTGAATGTGTTGGGGCTGGCGGCACTGCGCGGCGGCACCGCGCCCCGAGCGATCGAGCTCCTCCAGCGGGCCATCGTGGCCGCGCCCACCGATCCGACATCCCACCACCATCTTGGGCGCGTTTTCGAAGCCCTGGAGCAGTGGTCGAAGGCCGTGGAGGAGTATGGCGCCGCGGTTCGGCTCGAGCCGGGTTTCTTCGTCGCGCGGCTGCACCTGGCCACAGGCCTCGAACGGCTCGGTCAACAAGAGCAGGCCCTCGTCCAATATAAGCGCGCCCTGGACGACGCACAGCGTCAGGGCCGCTGGCTCGATCCGACAACGACGCCGACTGGGCTACGGCCGACTGTAACGCACGCCGTCCTGGCGGTGAGGAATGGACATCGCCGGTTGTTTGATACGCTCTTCGCTCCATTGCGGGCCCGGTATGGGCCTGACTCCATGAAGCGGGTCGAGCGGTGTGTGCGCATCTATCTCAACGAGGAGCCCGCTGTTTACCCGGACCCGAGACAGCGCCCCTCGTTCCTGCTGTTTCCCGGATTGCCGACTTCGCCGTACCTGGATCGGAGCCAGCTCGATTGGATCGAGCTGCTGGAGTCGCAAACGGCGCCGATCCTTGCCGAATTGCAGCAACTGCTGCCTTCGCCGTCCGGACGGGAGCGCGTGTTCCCAACCGACGCGCTGGAAGCGCAGAATCTGCGTGGCCTGGATGAGCCGCCGAGTTGGAATGGCTACTACTTCTACCGTCACGGCGAGCGACGCGACGACAACTGCGACAGTTGTCCTGCTACGGCGCGGGCGCTGGATGCGTTGCCCTTGTGCCGGGTGCGCGAGCATGGCCCGGAGGTGTTGTTTTCCGTATTTACCGCGGGAACTCATCTCCTGCCGCACCGGGGCGTGACGAATACGCGGGTGGTCGGGCACCTGCCGCTCATCGTGCCGGAGAACTGCGCGCTGAGCGTCGGGGGGGAGATTCACGAGTGGCGACCCGGGCGTGTCGTCGTGTTCGACGATACCTACGAGCACGAGGCGTGGAACCGCAGCCGACAAACCCGGGTGGTGCTGATCTTCGATACGTGGAACCCGTACCTGTCGCGGGCAGAGCGGGCGGCCGTCACGGACCTGGTGAGCGCGATCGGCGATTTCCGGCGCGCGGTACAGGAAGCTTGAAGTCAAACATGGAGCAAAGGGAGATGGGTCGAATGTTGCGAATCAGTGTTGGTATCGTCGTGGGCGCGGTGCTGGCCGCGGAGTCTTTGTCCGGCTGCGCCAGCAAGCCGCAGCAGCCGCCGGTCACCCGGCAGGTGCAGGTCACCACTGCAAATGTCGAGGACGTACAGAAAGCCGGCTACAAGGTGGTCAACAAGGACGGTCAGAAGCTTTACTGCCGCACCGAT
>CAYNTW010000011.1:75333-78334 GCA_964400085.1 uncultured Steroidobacteraceae bacterium
TACAAGGTGGTCAACAAGGACGGTCAGAAGCTTTACTGCCGCACCGATTTGATCACGGGCTCGCACGTGCGGACGCGGACGCAATGCCTGACTGAGCAGGAGCTCTACGACCAGATTCAGCAGACGAAGCAAACTATCGAGCGAAGCATTTCGAACCACCCCCTGAATCATCCGACCGGCTGACCCGCCCTACTTGCCGAACCGGTAGCCATAGCGGGCGATGAGTTGGGCGTCCCGATCGGCGACCAGGCCGCGTAGCTCGTCGCTGTACAGCGCGGTGTAGTCTGCCCCAGCCGCTATGCGGCTGGGGTTAGCTCCACGGTTGAGGGAGACTGCGCTCTCCACATACGCGCGCATAGCGGTGTTGATAGGCTGCCCCAGCACGAGCAGCATGGGGAGCAACTCGTCCCGCAGACGCTCCACGCGCAAGATGTGGGTGACACCGGGCCCATCGTACATATGGCGATAGAGAAAGCTGAAAAATCCCAGCCCCGAGCCGCGAATCGACTCCAGGGCGAAGCCCGGTAGGTTCAAGCCCTTGCCGGTGAAGGTGGGCGGCAAGGCGGAGATGAGCTCGTTCAGCCGGGTACCGGCGGCTCCAAGGTCGAGCATGTTGCGCACGGTCTGCTCGAAATCCAAGGCTCCGTTCTCGCTCAGGACACGAAATACGGCGCCCGGGTTGGGTCTGCGGACGTTGAGCGAATACCACAGGGCGTAGTAGCTCCACGGATTGCGCACCAGGCCGAGAGCCGGCAAAGAAGACAGCGATGGCGGCGTCATGCGCCTCGGCACGTGATTGCCAAGCGCACGCGCGCCGGGCACCAGCCCCAGCAGGAATTCCTTCGCGAAACGATCACCGCAGGTCTGCAGATGGATGAAGACGAAGTGATCGGTGGCAATCATCGGGGCTGTCCGCTTGAAGGGCGGTCGAGTGTGGGCAACAGAGGCGGGCAGTTCAAGTCGAGGGCAGGCGTTTCTGGCCGCCGTCGCGGGGTACGTGCGAGAATCGGCTCATGCAGACACCGGGCCTGGCAGGGAGCCCTCAGCAAGAAATCGCGAACGCCTACGCACTCATCGATCGCCGCGCACTGGCGGAGGCCGAGGCCGCCTGCCGTCGCGCGCTCGGCGCGACCAACAACACCAGTCCGCAGGCGTGGACAGCACTGGGCGTGGTCTTGCGCGAGCAAGGCCGTGCCGCTGAATCCAAGGCGGCTTACGAGCGCGCCATTGCCATCTCGCCGCGGCATGTACCGGCGCATCACAACCTTGGAGCGTTGCTTTCCCAACTCGATCTTGCGGAAGAGGCGCTGGCGGCGCTCGACCGCGCCGCCTCCCTCGGACTGAACGCGCCCGAGCTGCACATCAATCGCGGACGAGCTCTGGCACAACTTTATCGTCTCGATGAAGCCGAGCGTGCGTACGCGCGGGCGGTCGCCTTGGCGCCGAACAACAGCTCAGCGCAAGCGATGCTCGCCCAACTGCGCTACATGCGAGGCGATCCCGCGTTCGGGCGCGACTTCGCCGCCGCGGCTCGCGCCAACCCGGGCGATCTACGGCTGCAGTTTGCCTACACCGAGCTCCTGCGCCGCAGTGGCGACTTCGCGGGTGCGGAAGCCATTCTGCGCGTTGTGTTGAGAAACTCAGGGATGGCGCCGGATGTGCGCTCCGCGCTGGCGAGCCTGTTGCACGAGGCGGGGCGTCTCTCTGAGGCCGAGAATGAGGCGCTCCAGGCGGCGCTCAGCCGGCCCGGCGATCCGCGATTGATCGAGAGCTTCGTGCAGATCGAGTTGGCGCTCGGCAAGCCCGACGCTTGCCTGCCGCTCATCCGCACGGAGCGCCAGCGGCGCCCACTCGATCCGCGATGGGTTACCTACGAGGCGATGGCGGCACGACTGCTGCAGGATCCGTTATATCAACGCCTCTACGACTATGAGCGCCTCGTCAGGGTCTATGAGTTGCAGCCGCCGCCCGGTTGGGGCTCGATGGCGCAAATCAACGCGGCGGTTTGCGAGGCGTTGGCGCCTCGGCATTGTCTGGCAACACACCCCATGGATCAGAGTCTGCGCAATGGCACCCAGACGCTCCGCAATCTCATGACAGAGAGCGACCCGGCAATTCAGGCTCTCCTTGCCGCGTTTACGGAGCCGATCGCGAGCTATTGCGCCGGCCTTGGCGGCGGCGCGGAGCATCCTCTCACGGCTCGCAAGCGCGGGCCTGTCGCTCTGCACGGCTGTTGGTCGGTGGAACTGCGGCGCAATGGCTTCCACGTGAATCATTTCCATCCTGAAGGGTGGCTCAGCTCCGCGTACTATGTTTCTGTTCCGCGGGAAGTCGACGACGCGCAGGCGCGGTCGGGCTGGCTCAAGTTTGGCGAGCCGCGGCTGCCGGTCCCGGGACTCACGGCGGATCACTTCGTGCAGCCCCGCGAGGGGCGACTGGTGTTGTTTCCGTCTTATATGTGGCACGGAACCAATGCGATCAGGGGCGACGAGCCGCGGCTGACTGTCGCCTTCGATGCGGTGCCACGAGGTCCGTGAATGTTGGTTTGCGTCCGCTCTCCGGATAATTACCGAATGCGCCTGACTCGAACGATGCGGCCTGCGCGTGGCTTCATGTAGAAGGCGCTGAGTGCGCCGGCCTTGATGATTACAGTCTCGCCTGCAGACATGTCGACGTCACCATCGTACTCGGCCTGCTGCCACGTCTGGCCGTTGTCGAGGCTGACGACGAGCTCGCCGCGCGGCAGATAGTGGACAGAGGTAACGTGTGCCGTGATCTCGTGCAGCGGCGTGGGTGCTTTGCCCTGGACTTCTCGTTGGTGTTGCATTTCGGGTGTGAGGCCGAAGCGGTCCACGGCGGCGGCGGGATCGTCTGGAGGCGAAGAGGAGCGAGCAGGCGGCGCGGCGGCGGTTGATGTTGATGCGGTTGCGCGCGTGGAGGACGAGTCTGATGGTGCGCCGGGCACGTCTGAGTGCGATTGGGCTGAAACCGTGCCGCGCTG
>CAYNTW010000011.1:78434-90821 GCA_964400085.1 uncultured Steroidobacteraceae bacterium
TGGGCTGCCGAGCTGCGGAGATCTGCGGCGAGCAGGCGTTGTCGTAAGCAGTGCTGCTCCGATCAGCCAAGGAAGCGCCCGCCACACCACTGGCAATCAGAGCCCAAATCAGGACATTGGCGCGAGCTTTCATGGAACTTCTCTGAGTTCAGTCAGGGGCTGCTTTACGTCATCTCCGTCGAGCGATCGTAGTTTACGAGGGCCAGTGGCGGAGTGAACCTGGTCGCAGAGGACCGACAATTTATGTCCTGTGCCGGCGGTGAGACTCCGCCCGCCGACTCAGCAGCCTCGGTTTTGGATTTGTAATAACGTGTTATAATTCAACAATGAAAGTTCCTCTGCGGCGCATCGGAAACTCCCTTGGCGTCCTACTTCCCAAGGCCACCCTCGACGCATGGGGCTTGGGGGAGGGAGATGCACTGGATCTGACGGAGCACGGGCTGCGGCCGCCGGCGCGCGGCGGCTTCACTCACCAAGAACTGGATGAGCACAGGAGAGCTGTCGCGCTTGCCGTCGTACGCGACTTCACGCCGCGGCAGATACGCGCTCAGATTCTTGCGAACCTGCATCGATGGAAACGTCAGGGCGTCTGGGGTGCGGCTTACGAGGAATGGCTGGAAATTGCTCAGCGCGAAGACGATGGAGAGCTCTTTGCGGTGATGCTCGGTCGCGACGAGAACGCCGTCAGACTACGCCAGTCCGCTCCCTTTGTGGGATTACTTCCCAAAGGAGCAAGTGAGAAAGCTGAGTAAAGCAACCCCTGACTCAAGTCAGAGGCTTTATTCTAAGGCGCAAGCAGACCTTGCAGAATTCCCCGAACATTCCGGAGCCTTACACGAGAGCGTCAGCTCTCGGCCCAACCTATTTCCATGTCAGGCTACACCAGTCTCTGGATCGTGCCAGGCGCGTCAACGTCCTCTGCCGTACTTCAACGACGGGCCAGCTTGCGCCAGAGAGCCCCCGATATCTGGTCGTATGCCACCGTCATCGGCAGCCAATCGCTCCAGCGATCGCCCCGGGGCACAACTCGGGGATCAGGTCACTCGCTGTCGGATCGTGGACGCCAAGCCTGCATGAGCTCTTGTTGGCGGCGCGGAGGGACAGGGTCGTAGTGGCTGAGCTCCATGGCGTAGGCGCCCTCACCTCCCGTGAGAGCCTTCAGTCGGAGCTGATATTCCGAGATTTCCGCGAGCGGGACGAGCGCTTGCAGGGTGGCGCGCTGCCCCGGCAGAGTGTTGTTCCCATTGATACGGGCTCGTCGCGTCGCGAGGTCGCCAGTGATATCGCCGATCGCGCTTGCGGGCGCGGTGATCTCGAGCCGCATGACGGGCTCGAGGACGATGGGGTTCGCCTTCTGGACGGCGTCCAGGAACGCCTTTCGCCCGGCGGAGGCGAACGCGACCTCTTTCGAGTCCACAGGATGATGTTTGCCGTCATAGACGACCACCCGTAGATCCTGTAGCGGAAAGCCCGCGACGGCGCCTTCGGACAACACCTGGCGCACGCCTTTCTCCACCGCGGGGATAAATTGACCTGGGATCGCGCCGCCGACGACCTCGTCGACAAACTCGAACCCGGAACCCCGCTCGAGCGCCTCGACCCGCAGGAACACCTCACCGAATTGCCCGGCGCCGCCGGTTTGCTTTTTATGCCGGCAGTGACCCTCGGCAGGACGGGTGATGGTCTCGCGGTAGGGAACGCTCGGAGGATGCGTTTTGACGTGCACACCATAACGCTCCGTCATTCGCTCGAGTAGCACCCTCAGATGCAGCTCGCCGGTGCCGTAGATGACCGTCTCGTTCAGCGCGGCATGGTGCTCAATGCGGATGCACGGATCCTCCGCCATCAGCTTGTGGAGGGTATCCGCAAGCCGCTGCTCATCCCCGCGCCTTTCCGGCTCGATGGCGATGCCCAACATGGGCGGCGGGAAAGTCACGGGTTTCAGGTGGTAGTGGTCCTCATCGTGCGAATCGTGTAGCACGGCATCCAGATGCAAGTCTTCCAACTTGGCGACGGCGCAGATATCCCCCGGGATGGCCTGCGGAACCTCGATCGTCTCCTTCCCCATCACGCGCAGGAGGTGCGCGATCTTGACCGGCTTGCGCGCGTTGCCGACGAACAGCTGACTTCCCTGGCGCACTGTCCCTTGGTGGACGCGAAAGACCGCGAGCTTGCCGACGTACGGATCGATGGTTGTTTTGAATACATGCGCGATGACATGCTTGTCGGGGTCGGGACTGACCTCGACGCGCTGCGCGGTTTCGCCCTCGCCTTTGAGGAACGGCGGTGCATTACCTTCGGTTGGGTTGGGCATGAGCTGCGCGAAAATCCGTAGGAGCTCGGGAACCCCTACGCCAGTTTCCGCGGAAGTGAAACACACCGGAATCAGATGGCCCTCGCGCAGGGCCTGCTCAAAAGGGTTGTGGAGTTGCTCCGGGGTGAGCTCGGCCCCTTGCTCGAGGTAAAGCGCCATGAGCTGCTCATCGAGCTCCACCACCTGGTCGACGATCTGGGTATGCGCGCCCGTCACCGAGGAGAAATCCGTTGCTTCCCCCTCCGTCTGGCCCCACGAGGGTCCCTCGGGTCGGAAGAAACAATCGACCACCGCCTCGCCCGCGCGCGCCGGAAGATCCAGCGGCAGACACTCCGGACCGAAGCGCTCGCGCAGCTGCTCCAGCACCGCCGCTGGGTTGGCGTCACGGCTGTCGATCTTGTTGATGACAATGAGGCGACACAGCCCGCGGTCGCGCGCGAAGTCCATGAGGCGCTGCGTGAGCATGTCGACTCCGCCTGCCGCGCTCACGACCATCGCGATCGAGTCCACCGCCTCCAGGACCGACAAGGTGCGGCCGAGGAAGTCCGGATACCCCGGAGTGTCGATGATGTTGAGATGGGTGTTGTCGAAATCGAAGCCGCAGAGGGTGGGATCGAGCGAATGTTGGAGCCGCTTCTCCTGCGGATCGAAGTCGGAAACCGTGCTCCCGCGTTGCAGGCTACCCTTGCTGCGGATCGCACCCGCCTGCAACAGCAGTGCTTCCAACAGCAAGGTCTTGCCCGCGCCGGCGGACCCTACCAGCGCGATGTTGCGGATGCCCTGTGTCGTATACCCCATGGGTGTTCGCTCCCCCGGCGTGTAGGTACTGCGCCGGTCCCGCTTGCGATGCCCATCGGGGCCCGACGGCGTTGGGAAAGACTACTCCTCCCCGGGGGCACATGCATTGCTTGAGGGGTTGGGCCGACCGCGTCAGAAGGAGAAAGCCATGAGCCAAGGCCCAACGATTTCCGCAGGTCAGCCCGGGCCCAACGATCCACCTCCGCAGGAGGAGCCTACGCACGATGTGCCTGTGTATCCGGAGCAGGATCCACCGCCCTCACGCGAAAGGGGGATCAAAGCCGCCAACGGGGGTAAGGAAGACGAGGGCGCGCCGGGAAGCGATCCGGTCGAGCCGGAGGATGTGGACGAGGATGACCTCGATCCGCGCAAACCCCATCACCCCCCCGATGCGGGCAAGGGCAAGATCATCTTTGACGAGAACGAGGTGGCGCGCTGATGAATCAGATTCAACAGCGGGCCAAGCCGCGCTGCTGCAGGAGCGTCAAACGCGCGTGAGTCAGGGCGCCGTCAGCTCCAGAGTTGATCCGGCCTGATTGACGGTCGTCAGGACGATGGGGCGGCGCCAGACCTTGTGGACATAGTCGAGGACCTTACGGCTACGCTCGAGATCGAGGCCACGGGCATCGATCGAGGTGTCGTGAGAGAGCTCGAGGGTGCCATCGTTACGGACGTGGGTTGCCGAGACCATTGGGGCGCCGAAGTTGTACTTGGGGCTGAGCACGGCTTCGTGCAGGGCGGTCAGGTCGGTCTCGAGGACCTTGACCTGACCGTCACTGCGCGCGCTGTATCGGAACAACCCCAGCTCCTCAACGAGCTCGCGCGTCAGGTGATTGCGGATGAACCCGAAGTCGTCGTCCTGCTGCATGATCGCGCGGGCGGCATCCAAGCCGTCCTTCTCGATGATCTTCTCCCACATGGAGAAGCCCAGGTGATACGGGTTGATGTTGAGCGCAACCTGTTGATCGGCGGCCACTGGGCGCACGACATCCGAGTGGCACTTGATCGCATCCACATAGGCCTGCTGCGGGATGAAGCTCGCTTCGCGCAGCAAGCGGGCGTGCCAATAGGACGCCCAGCCTTCGTTCATGATCTGCGTGGCGAAAACCGGATAAAAGTAGAATGACTCCTCGCGCACCGCGAGGAAAATGTCGCGTTCCCAACTCTCCATCTCGGGCGCGTAGTTCGCGATGAACCACAGCAGGTCGCGCTCCGGATGGGGCGGCACGGGCGCCCGCTTTTTGGTCTCGACATTGACCGGCCCGGCGCTCGGATCCAGCGAGGCGAAACGCTTGCGGAACTCATCATCCACCAGGGGCTTGGGCTCGCTGAGGTACTCAGGGTAACGCTCACGGCGCAACGTCTGATCGACATCGATGTGTTGCTCGAGTGCAAGGGCCGCGTCCAGGACCACTTCGACCCGCTGCATGCCGTAGCTTTCGATCGCCTGCTGAATCTGGCGCGCGTGATTCGCGGCATGCTCGACGATGCGCTCACTCACCTGCTGCTGGCAGCGGCGAAAGAGCATATTGTTCTTCGAGAAATCGGCATGGCCCAACACGTGAGCCGTGACGAGGATGTTTTCCGCCAACCCGTTGCTCGCGGCGAGATAGGCATGGCCCGGGTTCCCGGGAAACACGACCTCGAACAGCCGTGAGTTGCCCATGTGCCGTTGGATGAGTTGGTAGATGTACCGCACTCCGAACGACCAGTGCGGCATCCGCACGGGCAGCCCGTAGACGGCAATCTCCATCATGAACGTATCGGGGACCGCCTCGAAATCCACCGGGTGGAATGAGAGGCCCGAGCGGTTGGCAAGGTCCTCGATACGCTGAACGTAGTCGCGCCAGCTTTCCTCAGTCGTCATCCCGTTCCATCCAGCGCCCGGCTTTCCGCCGTGAAGAAGTGCCGGACCGCACCCCACACGTCGTCAAAGTCGTTCAGCGCGTAGCTTCCCGCGGCCAGTCCCGCCGCGGCCAACTCCGCGTATAGGCGTCCCGTCTCGGTAGCGAGCTGGCGTGACAGGCCGGAGGAAACCTCAACATAACCCGTGTAACAGGCATCCGCGGCAATGGACGAGAGCGATTCGCGCGCCTCGGCGGCGTCGCTGACGGAGTTATCGCCGTCGGAAGCGTAAAAGAGATAGATGTTGCAGCGACCCGGGTTGTAGCGCGCGTCGATGATCTCGCGCACCTTATTGAACCCGGTCGAGGACACCGTCCCGCCGGTGCCGCTCACCTGGAAGAATTCGTTTTCGGTGAATTCCCAGGCTTCGGTGGTATGTCCGACGAACACGGTCTCCAGGGAGCGATATTCGCGGCGCAAGCCTTGCACCACCCAGAAAAAGAAGGTCTTCGCCAGCTTGCGGTCGCGATCCGACATGCTCCCCGAGACATCGAGGAGGAAGAAAACCACGGCGTGAATGGCCGGCTGACGGCGGCGCGCGAGCTGGCGAAAGCGCAGGTCGTCATCGATGAAGGTCGGCGTGGCGCCCGGGGTGCCGCGTCGCTTGACCATCTCCTTGAACGAGCGGCGGCGGTCCAGCCGCGAGCGCGCTCCGCGACGGTCATAACCCTCGCGGATGTATTCGGACTCCTCCGATGGGCCAACACGCGCCTTCAAGTTGGGCAGCTGCATCTCTTCCCAAAGCCAATCGACGATGTCGTCGACCTTGAACTCCAGGAGGAGTTGCACCTCGCCTTCGTCCTGTCCGCCCGGGCCTTTCTCACCCGGACCGCGTTGACGCGAGGGATCGGAGAACACATCCCCTGGCTTCGCCTTGCCTTGGCCGGCGCCCTGCTGTTCCTCGGGACGCCGTAGCCGGAAGTGATAATGCTCGAGCATTCTCACGGGTACGCGCACGGTGCGCGCGGCGTCGTTTATGACATCGCCGCCGGAGACGATTTGTGGGAGGTGTTTGCGGACCGATTCGCGAACTTTTTCATCGTGTCGCAGCCAATCACGCGCTCCACGAGAGAACAAGTCGTACCACTTCGCCGCCTCGGCGCCGGCTTTCGCGCCGGCGCCGTGGCCAACGCTTTGGCCACTACCTGAATCGATGCTTGGGGCCATAGCAATAGCTCTACTCTCTTCATGCGCCGCGCGCAACTGCCGGTTTGCTGATTACTCCTGCGCCAGCAAGGTTGTAACGTAGCTCAGTGCTTCTTTCGCGCTGTGCTCGTCATAACCATACTCGGCCACGAGTCGCTGCTGAACGACCGAGATCTTCTGGCGCGCATCCTCATCCGGACGCGCTGTCGAGGTGACCAGGCGCAACACGTCACGGCGCTCCTCGAACAGGTATTGCTCGATGGCTTCGCGCATGCGCGCGTGACTGGCCAGCTTGAACTTCTCGCCGGTCTTGAAGGCGACCATCGCCTTGCGAACAACCTCCTGCCGGAACGACAGCTTGCCGGAGTCGGAGACCTTGATCTTCTCCTCGACTGAACGAAGGAACCGCTCATCGGCCGGCCGCGTCTCCCCCGTAATGGGATCAGTGACTAGGCGGTGATCGAGCGAGGCCTCGACCTCATCCAGGTACTTCTCCAGGAGCTGTTGGGCCTCTTCCTCGAAGGAAGCGAACATGGCGCGGTGAACGTCTTCTTTGACCCAGCGGTTGTAAAACTCCTTGCGGGCGGTCACGAGGTGGTCGACCCAGGCCTTCTTGTGCTTGGCGTCCATCCGGGCGTCACTTTCGATCGCGTCCTTGATCGCAAGCAGCAACTCCATGCTGGTCAGGCTGTGGGTATTGCCTCGAGTGATGGCATTGGAGATCGCGTTGATGACGAAGCGCGGGCTCACGCCGGTCATGCCTTCTTCGCCCGCTTCGGCACGCAGCCGGGTGGCTTCGGTCTCGGGAACACCTTCCACCGCTTCGCCTGCGTAGAGCCGGAGTTTCTTGGCCATATCCAGGCCTTCGCGCTCCGGTTTCGTCAGGCGAGTCAGAATGGCGAAGACCGCGGCGAGGTTCAAAACGTGGGGATCCAGGTGCACGTTGCGGAACGCCGGGGCGCCCGAGACCAGCTTCTGATAGATCCGCGCCTCGTCGCGATAAGACAACGCGTACGGAACGCGGATGATGACCATGCGGTCGAGCAGCGCCTCATTTTCCTTCTCTTGCAGAAACTTATGGAACTCCGCAAGGTTGGTGTGCGCCAGGATGGTCTCGTCCAGGTGGATGAGGGGGAAGCGCGACACCTTGACGTTTTTCTCCTGCGTCATGGTGAGCAGGAGATAAAGGAACTCCCGCTTCACTTTGAGAATTTCGATCATTTCCAGCACGCCGCGGCTGGCGGCATACACCGCGCCCGACCAGGACCAGGCGCGGGGATCGCCCTCATCACCAATCTGGGCCACCTTCGCCAGGTCCACGGAGCCGACGAGGTCGGCGATGTCCGCGGTGGTCGGATCGTGTGGCGCGTAAGTGCCGATACCAACTCGGGAGGCTTCGGAGAGGAAGATGCGCTCGACGGGCACCCGCACAAAGTCACCCTCGAATTCACGCTCGACATAGTCGCGCGCCCAGGGTGACAGTTCTCCGGGGATGTCCACGCCATAGCGATCGCGGAACTCCGCACGCAGGCTGGAGGGAATCAGGTTCAGGGGATTCTCCCGCAGCGGCGAGCCCTTGATGGCATACAGCGCGCCCTCGTCCGTGCGACTGAATTCCTCCAAGCCACGCTTCATGAGAATCGCGAGGGTGGACTTGCCGCCCGACGGCGGGCCTAGCAGCAACAACAGCCGGCGGCCAACATCGGAGCCCGCCGCGGCCGCTTTGAAGTAATCGACGACTCGCGAGAGCGGCTCGTCAATTCCGAACAACTCACGCTTGAACAGCTCGCGGGCCTTGGCGCTCTCGGGCGCCTCCGCGGTCTGTGCGGTGCGGCCATGCCAGCGCAGCATGTCCCAGATGTATTCGTGACTCGTGCGCGCCAAGGCCGCGGGATTGGCGGGCAGGACAGTGGCCAGAAACTCGCCGAAGGTGCCTTCCCAGCGCTGCGCGCGATGGAGGCGGCTGAAAGAGCTCAGTGAATCGATAAACGCCGAATGAGATGTCGAAGAATCCGAATCAGTAGAGAGCGGTCGCATCGTCCTTCCCTCCCGTTGAGTGCAGGTGTCTCGGCCGGGCTGCCAGTGATGCCAGCGTCGCTCTCAACTTAGACCCAACGCTTTGCACAGTGTGTGATGGCCCTCTATTCCCGACCCGACTATTACGTTAAGACGCTCACAGCACGGAATTGTTCACTCGAGATCGAAAACGCCGCGCCCGCGTGTCTGCCGCTTCGAAAGTGATCTCCCCTTGCTGCAAGGAGGAGATATTTCGCGCTTGGAGGCAAAAGCGCTGAACCGTTGCCCCGCTGTGGACACCGTCTAAAAAGCAAAATCTATGCCTATCATTCGCGGGTCCGGACGCTCATCCCAAGTCGCTGATTTAGTGTGGCTCTACGGCCGGGGAGGTTCGGCGCTGACTTGCTGCGCGCCGCCCTGTTCGCACGTTCCGGTCTTGTTTCACGCCGGTATGCGCCTTCAGCCTACCTCTAGCCAAGCATTTGAGAAAGTCCGATTCGTTATAGCGTTTTCCGCAAGCAGGTGCGCGTGACGCTCCGAAGCGGTGCGCTGCAGGCGCCCAGCGCGCCTCAACGGTGCTCCAGGCGGGGTCGCGCACGGCGCTCGCGCATGGGAGTGTGCGGCGCCGTCGAAGTCAACTGGGGGTGTTTCGCCCCCATTCAGCCATGGCGCCAGATCGCGACACGGCCGACCAACTTCGTCTACCTGAGCGGCGCGTCCCGGACTGTTTGACATGACATCGTCATTGCTTTGCAACTAAGATAAGGACGTTCGCAGCATACGCCAGCCGCGTAAGCGTACGTGGCATTACACACAGGCCGGGACGCGCGGCCCCGGACGCGTGGCTGTGGGGAGGTCAATTGTCCGACTAGTGGGCGGAAGTTCCGGATTGGCCGCGAAATGTTGCGCAGTTCCAGACTTTCGTCCCCGACGTCGCTGCAGGGCGACGCCAGCCTCTCATTATTGTGAACTGACGCACTGCGATGTTATGGCAGCCGAATATGCTGCAGACTCAATCTTTTCCGCAGTTTGCAAGCGGGCCGGCCCGCACCTTCCGCCGGTCCATCGATTGTTTCCGCGCCGCCCTTTTATGGATGGAGACAGGATAAGTGGCTAGCCCAGCATCAAACGCCTCTCGCGGTCATGAGACAGGCGCCGTCGCGGCCAGTTCCGCCGGCAACACCCCCGCCACAACCAACAGGCCGGTGGTGGATGTCACCGCCCTCACCACTCGTGACGACTTCCTGCTCGAGCTCGGTGAAGCGCTCGGAGGACAAGCCTCCGTCAGGCCTGTCGACTCCATAGCGGGCGCTCTCGATCACCTCGCCAGCATCAAACGCGGGCAGGTGTTTGTGATCGATACGCGTGATCTGGCGGACGTGCGCGCGGATGTGGAAATGGCGCACTCCCAGGCGCCCCACGCGGTTGCCGTGGTGTTTGCCACCGCGGATGCCGAAAAACAGGTGAGCGCGGCGGTCAAGGGATCGAACGTGTTTGCCGTGCTGCCCATTCCAATCGACAAACGCAAGACCGGCGCGGTTCTCGATGGAGCGATGAACGAGGCGGTGACGCGCAAATCAACAGCGCGGCCCAGCGCGAATCAGGGGGTGAGCGTCGAGTCGTTCCAGCCGCGCCTGGAGACGAGCTCGGGCGAGCCGCCCCAGCCAAAGAGCAAGGCGCCTTTGTGGATCGGGCTGGGTGTGGCCGCGGTGGCGCTCGCGGGCGGCGGTTATTACTTCATGGGCTCGAGCAAGCCGGCGGGCCCAGCTCCTACGGCCACGGCGCCAAAGCCCCCGACGGGTGCTCCGGCCGCGGTGGCGGGGAACACGCAGGATGCCGGCCTGGATAAGCCCAACGTCGAAACGAACATTCTCAGCGGTAAAGTCGACGATCTATTGGAAAAAGCCCGCCTCGCCATGCGCGAGCGCCGCTATCTCGAGCCGATTGGCGACAACGCCCTCCTCTACTACCGCTCCGCGGCCGCCGCGGATCCGAACAGCGGCGAGGCGAAGGAGGGACTGCAGCGCGTGGCCAATGTCGCTGCCTCGCGCTTCGATGAATCCATGAGCGCGGCCAAGTACGAGGAGGCTTCCCTCGCCCTGGCCAACCTGAAAGTCGCCGCGCCCAACGATGCACGGATCGGCGCGTTCGATCTGAAACTCTTCAACGCGCAGATCGCCAAGGCGCTCGCCGAAAACAATATCGATCGCGCCGCGGCCCTGGTGCGCCAGGCGCAGGGCTCGCCGAGCATCCCGGCGGACCAGCTCGCCAGGACGCGCGCCGACATTCAGCGACACCAGGAGGACGCGAAAGTCCAGAAGCTCGCGACCCTCGTGGCGGATCGCATCCGCGACGGCAGGCTGTTGGATCCGCCGGAGGACAGTGCGAAAGCCTACGCGCAACAGCTTCACGAGGTCGCCCCGTCGAATTCAGCGGCCCAGCGCGCGTTTCACGAGTTGAACAACGCTTACCTCCGCAAGGCCCGCGAGGCCGCGAACGCGAAGAACAGTGCCGAGGCCGATCGGTGGGTCGCCGAGGCACGCAGCGGCGGTATGAGTGCCGCGGAAATCACGGCCTTCCAGCGTGACCTGGCCTCCTCGCGACAGAAGGCGGCGCAGGCCGAAGCCGAGCGCCTCGTGCAGACGTCTCGTGATCGCATCCGCGACGGTCGCCTCACCGACCCGGCCAACGACAGTGCCAACTACTATCTG
Source organism: uncultured Steroidobacteraceae bacterium (assembly GCA_964400085.1). GTDB lineage: Bacteria > Pseudomonadota > Gammaproteobacteria > Steroidobacterales > Steroidobacteraceae > 13-2-20CM-66-19. Next base: position 89,325 of record CAYNTW010000011.1, read on the forward strand.
ACTCAACTCCAGACGACCGATCCTACGAACGGCGCCTTCGCGCAGTTGAGTCACGACCTGGCGGCGAAGCTGGTCGAGCGCGCGCGCGCCGCCGTGCAGGCGGGCAAGACAGCGACCGTGGATTCGGATCTGACGCTGGCGAAACACTGGGGCGCGGACGCGAAGGACATCGCGGGAGTCCAGCAGGCCCAGGCGATGATGATTCCCAAACCTTCCACCTCGGGCGGCGCGGGCCGCGGCCCCTCTTCCGCCTCCGGACTGACGCCGGCGCAACTGGCCGCGACCCTGAAACGCGTGAAGTACACTCCGCCTGAATTCCCGGCCAAGGCGCTCTCCCAGCGCGTCAGCGGCTCCGTCACTGTCGAGTACGTCGTGGACACGAACGGCGACCCGCGCGATGTCCGCGTGGTCGAGGCGAATCCACCCGGCGTTTTTGATCGCGCGGCCATCACGGCCGTCAAGCGCTGGCACTACGAGCCGGTGGTCGCCAACGGCGCGCCTGTCGAGGTGCCCGTGCGGACGGCTATCCGGTTCGAGCTGCCGCAGTAAGGCAAGGCCAGTCAGATCAGGAGAGATTTTCCGATGAATGTCGCAGGCGCAGATCGTAAACGCCATCTCGTCACTGTGGTCGTCGGCGCGATGCTGGCCATCGTGATGGGCACGGTGCTCATCCTCGGCTTCCGTCTCGCTACACAGATGCGAGCGAGCGTCACAGGGCTGCAGACCGCTAGTATGTTGCAGACCTATCCGGACGCCATCACGCAGCAGATGAACTCGCTGCGTGATCGCTTGGAAGCCCGCGCCTACGCGGGCCAGGCGCTCGCCGATCTGAAGGCGACCGTGAAGAAGTTCGACCACGAGCTCGAGCAGCTCGGGGCGGGTGGGTACATCCAATCACCCGAGCTGGATCAGGCGCTGTTGCTCTGGCACCAGTACCAGCCCGTGATGGACCCTGTGGTGAACTTCACGGGCCAGGCATACGTCGATTCGGACGAAGCCGGTAGCTCCTTCTCGAAGGAGGGTCGTGCGCACTACGCCGACGTGAAGCGTGCGCAGCTTTTCGCGACCGAGAACGCACGCCGCCTGCAGATGCAGCTCGCAACGGTTGCCACAACACTTCAGCAAACCTCCTCGGACGCCGCCACGCGGTTGCGTACCCTCCTGATGGTCGGTGTGTTCGCGGCGTTCGTGCTCGCTGCCGTCGCTGTGTACTTCCAGATCACGCGCTCACGTCACGAGCGCGCTGCCCAGGAAGCGCAGGAGCAGACGCGCGACATTCTGAAGACGGTGCGAGAGGGTTTCTTCCTGCTCGACGCCGACTACAACATCGGCTCCGTATGGTCTGAGGCGCTGGCGCGCATGTTCAGCCGTAACGACTTCGACGGCCTTTCGTTCGAGGATCTGCTGAAGGATCTGGTGCCGCCCACCACACTGAACACCGCGATGAAGTACATCAAGCTCCTCTGGGGTGAGCGCGCCCATGAGAACCTGATGAAG
>CAYNTW010000012.1:0-56864 GCA_964400085.1 uncultured Steroidobacteraceae bacterium
CGCGATACGTTGATCGAGCAGGCCGAACAGGGGGTCGACTACTTCACCATCCACGCAGGTGTGCGCTTGCCCTACGTGCCGCTCACCGCGAACCGTGTCACCGGCATCGTGTCCCGCGGCGGCTCGATCATGGCGAAGTGGTGCCTGGCGCATCATAAGGAGAGCTTCCTTTATGAGCACTTCGAGGAAATCTGCGAGATCTGCCGCGCCTATGATGTCAGCTTCTCGCTCGGCGACGGCCTGCGCCCCGGCTCCATCGCCGACGCCAACGATGCCGCGCAGTTCGCCGAGCTCGAAACCCTGGGCGAGCTGACCCAGATCGCCTGGAAGCATGACTGTCAGGTCATGATCGAGGGTCCAGGCCACGTCCCGATGCACAAGATCAAAGAGAACATGGATAAGCAGCTCGCCCACTGCGGCGAAGCGCCGTTCTACACGTTAGGCCCCCTCACTACCGACATCGCGCCCGGCTACGATCACATCACCTCCGCCATCGGCGCTGCGATGATTGGTTGGTTCGGTACGGCCATGCTGTGTTATGTCACTCCGAAGGAACACCTGGGACTTCCCGACCGCAATGACGTCAAGGTGGGCGTGATCACCTACAAGATAGCCGCTCACGCCGCCGATCTCGCCAAGGGACATCCAGGGGCCCGGGACCGCGATGATGCCGTCTCGCGAGCCCGCTTCGATTTCCGCTGGGAGGATCAATTCAACCTGTCCTTGGACCCCGATACGGCCTGCGCGTTTCACGATCAGACCCTACCCAAGGAGGCGCACAAGGTGGCGCATTTCTGCTCGATGTGTGGGCCGAAGTTCTGCTCGATGCGGATCTCGCACGAGGTGCGCGCGGAAGCCAAGCAGCAGGGCATGCGCGAGATGTCGGAGAAGTTCAAGGCCGTCGGCGGGGAACTTTACGTGCCGGCGGCCACGGCATCGGCCAACCCGTCCAACACTTAGAGCATGCAAGTCAGCATCATCGGCGCTGGCGTTGCGGGCCTTGCCTGTGCCGTGGAGCTCGCGGAGCGCGGCGTCGAAGTCGAGGTCCTCGACCGCGGTGAGAAGCTCGGGGCTTCGAGCTGTTCGTGGTACGCGGGTGGGATGCTGGCGCCGTGGTGTGAGTTGGAGAGCGCGGAGCCCTTGATCGCCAAGTTAGGACTGGAAAGCCTCGCGTGGTGGCGCCAGCGGCTGCCGGATACCGTACTGAATGGCAGCCTGGTAGTCGCTCATGGACGCGATAGCGGCGAGCTCGCCAACTTCAGCCGTCGCACGGAGCAGTTTGAATGGCTCGACGGGGAAGCAATCGCGGCGCTCGAGCCCGATTTGCGCGGACGCTTCAACAAGGCGCTCTTCTTCAGGCAAGAGGGCCATCTCGATCCGCGTGCCGCGCTCAGCTCCTTGGCGCGGCGGCTGGAAGACCTTCGAGTGCCCGTTCGCTTCGGCGTTGCCGGCGCCATGAGTGCGCCAGCCTGCTGGGGAGCTCCTTCGAGCGGCCAGCGGCAGGTGATCGACTGCACAGGGCTGGCCGCTCGCGGTGTGCTCACGGATCTGCGTGGCGTAAAAGGGGAGATGCTGCTGCTGCGGCTGCGCGACATCTCGTTGTCACGGCCGGTCCGGGTGTTACATCCGCGTATACCGCTGTATATCGTGCCTCGCACGGACGGGTTGTTCATGGTGGGTGCGACCATGATCGAAAGCGATCAGCCCACGCGGATCTCGGCCCGTTCGATGCTGGAGTTGCTGAGCGCCGCATACGCGCTGCATCCGGCCTTCGGTGAAGCGGAGATCGTGGAGATCGGAACCGGGGTGCGACCGGCATTTCCGGACAACCTACCGCGTATCCGGTGGCACGGGGATACGTTGTATGTGAATGGCTTGTACCGCCATGGTTTCCTCCTGGCGCCCGCGCTCGCGCGACGCGTCGCCGGAATACTGCTGGAGGAGCGTTATTTTCCGGAGGTGCAGGATGAAGATCCTCGTGAACGGCGCCTGGCGTGATACGGGCGCGGCCGACCTGGCCGCCGCCTTGCAAGAGTTGGGCTACGGGGATGCCGTCGTTGCGACGGCGTTGAATGGCGAGTTCGTACCGGCGGGATCGCGCCCCGGGGCGCGTCTGACCGACGGGGATCGACTCGAGATCCTCGCGCCAATGCAGGGGGGCTGATGCTCGAGGTTTACGGCACGGAGCTGCGCTCACGACTGTTGCTTGGGACTTCGCGCTACCCATCGCCGGCGGTATTGACCGCCGCCGTCAAGGCTTCGCGAGCCCAGGTCGTCACAGTGTCACTGCGACGGGAATCCAGCGGTGAACGCTCTGGACAGGGCTTCTGGTCGATCATACGCGAGCTGGGAGTGCGAGTTCTGCCCAACACGGCCGGCTGTCATTCGGTGAAGGAGGCGGTGACCACGGCGCAGATGGCGCGCGAAGTCTTCGGCACTTCATGGATCAAGCTCGAAGTGATCGGCGAGGACGATACGCTCCAGCCGGACGTCTTCGGACTGGTGGAAGCGGCACGAATTCTCGCGGCGGACGGGTTCCATGTGTTTCCCTACACCACGGAGGATCTCGTCGTGGCGGACAAGCTGTTGGATGCGGGCTGCCGCGTGTTGATGCCATGGGGCGCCCCCATCGGCTCCGGACGGGGACTCAACAACCTGTTTGGGTTGAAAGCGCTACGCGCGCACTTTCCGGACGTGCCGCTGGTGATCGATGCGGGCATCGGCGTGCCCTCGCACGCGGCGCAAGCGATGGAGCTCGGCTTCGATGCCATTCTCATCAACACCGCGGTGGCGCAGGCCACCGATCCAGTGCGGATGGCGGCCGCTTTCGCGCAAGCGATCGAGGCCGGATACGAAGGGCGTCTCGCCGGCCCCATGGAGCCGCGCGACATGGCGACACCTTCGACCCCCGTCATTGGAACCGCGTTCTTGCGATGAAGCTGCCTCGAGTCTATCCGATCGTCGACAGCGCAGCCTGGGTGGGGCGAATGTTGTCTGTCGGAGTGCGGTTGGTTCAACTGCGGATCAAGGAGCGGCCAGCAGCCGAGGTGCGCACGGAGATCCGGGAAGCCAAGGGACTGTGCGCGCGCGTCGGCGCGCAGTTGATCGTCAATGACCATTGGTTGCTGGCCATGGCCGAGGGTTGCGATTTCGTGCACCTGGGGCAAGGTGACCTGGACACGGCCGATGTGCCGGCCATTCGCAGGGCGAATGTCAGGATCGGTATCAGCACCCATAGTCACCTGGAGCTGGCGCGCGCGCTGGCGTTGTCGCCGGATTACGTGGCCCTCGGCCCGATCTATCCGACCGTTCTCAAGGTCATGCCGTGGTCCCCACAGGGGCTGCAGCGCATAACCGAATGGAAGCGCCGGATTGGGGATACTCCGCTGGTTGCCATCGGTGGTCTCACCGTCGAACGCTTGCCGGGGGTGTTTGAAGCCGGCGCCGACGTGGCCGCGGTGGTCAACGACATTGTCAGCAACCCCAACCCGGAAGCGCGGGCGCGTGAGTGGCTGGCCATGGCAAGCCGTTACGGGATGACCGGGGCTTGAAGCGCATGACGGAGCGTTACTCCCGCCAAACGATCCTGCCGGAAATAGGCGCCGCTGGGCAGGCGCGTTTGCGCTCGGCCAGCGTGTTGGTCATTGGCGCGGGCGGTCTCGGGTCGGCGGTGTTGCAATACCTGTGCGCCGCGGGCGTCGGACGCCTGATCGTTGTCGACCACGATCGGGTCGAGGAGTCCAATCTGCATCGGCAGCCGATCTACCGGATGAGCGACATCGGAGCCTTGAAGGCCGAGGCCGCGCGTCAGGCCTTGCTCGCTGCCAATCCCGAGGTGCGGATCGATTCGGTTTGCGACCGCCTCACGCCATCGAACGCCGGTCGGTTGATCGATGGAGCCGATCTGGTGGTCGACGCCGCGGATAGTTTCGCCGTGACTTACACGGTGAGCGATGTATGTCTACGCACGGCCAAACCGCTGATCAGTGCGTCCGTACTCGGGCTGTCAGGATATGTTGGGGCCTTTTGCGGTGGGGCCCCGAGCTACCGGGCGGTATTTCCCGAGATGCCTCGGCAGGCGGGGTCCTGCGCGACCGCCGGCGTGCTCGGCACGGCTGTGGGAGTCATGGGCACGTTGCAGGCGCATATGGTCCTGTCGTGGCTTTTGGATCTCCAGCCCGGGGTACTGGGACAACTGGTCACGGTGGATTTCCAGGGCATGCGGTTTGGTGGGTTTTCTTTTGCCGGCGCGAGGGAGCCCACTGGTACCGTATGGCCGTTCATCGCGCCTGACCAGGTGGACAGCTCCGATGTGGTGATCGATTTGCGGGGCCTCTCCGAAGCACCGGTATCGCCGATCACTGCCGCGCTGCGGCTCGATGTGGATGCGGTGGAGAAGGGCGCCGCAGGGGAACTGGCGGATGCACCGCGAGTGGTGCTTTGCTGCCGCACCGGCGTGCGCGCGTGGCGCGCCGCCAAGGCGTTGCATGCGCAAGGGCGCCAAAATCTCGCCCTGATCGCTTTCGGCGAGTGAGCCGCTCATCTCGAGGCCCCGCGGTTCTGTTGATTGCCGCGACCGATTCCAGTGGCGGCGCCGGCCTGACGCGCGACGTTCGAGTCCTTACCGACTTCGGGGTCGACGCGCTTTGCGTGGTCACCGCCGTTACGGCGCAGTCGGACCGGCGCGTCGCCGCGGTTCACCACGTTCCGCCGGAAATCGTTCGGGCGCAGATCGCGGCGGCGTTCGCAACACGCGCGATTGGTGCGATCAAAGTTGGGATGCTTGGCACGGCGGCAACTATCCAGGCGGTCGTTGCAGCCTTGTCGGGGAGCGCGGGGGCAGCCCGCACGGCCAATATCCCGGTGCCTATCGTGATCGACCCCGTGTTGGTCTCAACTTCGGGCGGCGTGCTGCTCGATGCGGGCGGTCGCGCGGCGCTCCTGGAAGGACTGTTTCCGCTAGCAGCCTTGGTTACTCCGAACATACCCGAAGCAGCCGCCCTGTTGGGCGAGGCGGTGGCTGCCAGCGAGGCCGACCTGGTTGAGCAGGGTCGGCGGTTGTTGAGGTTTGGAGCCGGCGCGATTTTACTTAAGGGCGGACACGCACAGGGCGAGGACGCGGTGGATCTTCTGATCCACCCTGAAGGCCCTATCGAGCGCATGCCCTCAAAACGAGTGGCAGGCTCCAGTCGGGGGACGGGTTGCGCGCTGGCCTCGGCCATCGCGGCGAGCCTGGTACTGGGGAAATCCCTTCCAGGTGCTTGCCGCGATGCCAAGAGCTACGTGCTGAAAATGCTCGCGCGCCCAGCGTAGCCACGTTGGCGCCGTGGGCCCAAGCGCGCGAGCGATCAGGAGAACGCAAGTTTCCCGCCTTGGTTGACAAGCCTTGCAACCATCTTGCTGTCCTGTCGGCGTCCGCCGACAACTGTAACCACCGCGTGTGAAATTGCTCAAATAACACCACTGTCGAGTCAACCAACTCCCGGCACGGGCGCTGTGGGGTGCAGGCCAACTTAGGTCTTACAACCAATGACACCGGAGGGTAGGGTTATGCAGGTCGACTTTGTGAAGCGCGCCGTGTGCGCCGCACTGACCACGGGACTGGCGGTGACGCTGGCCGCGTGCGGGGGTGGCGCGTCCAACTCCATGACGGGCGGGACTTCGAGCGCGCAGACGGGAAGCGTACCCCTCGTCGTGAGTGATGCTTCCTCGGATGACTGGGCGACCATTGGCGTCAAGATCCTGAGCATTGCGCTCATTCCGCAGGGCGGCGGGAGTCCGGTCACGGTGTACACCGCGCCAAATCCGGCTCCCATGGTGAATCTCGAGCAGCTCGACCAGATCGGCGAGATCCTGGGCAATGTCAGCGTTCCGGTGGGTACCTATACGGGCGCGACCCTCACCCTGAGCGGTAACCCCGGGGATGTTGCGTTGGTCGCGTCGGCGGATCCGGAGGCCGGCTTCGCGGCGACCCCTGGCAGCACGATCCCGAGTAGTCAGATCCAGATCCAGGGGACACAGGGCACATCCGGCAGCCTCACGGTACCGATCAACGTGACGTTCGTATCGCCTCTGGTCGTGACGACGAGTACCAACAACGCGCTCGACCTAGAGTTTGACTTGTCTCATCCGGCGTTCATTGTCGGGCACACGCCACCCGGAAGCGGCGCAACCGTCTGGGCCGTGAACTTCAAGGGGCCCGTGCGCCATCACCCGATTGCCGACATCGCGCACCTGGTCCTGCGGCACACGTATGGAAACGTAACGGCGGTTGCTACCGACAATAGTTCGATCACCATCACGCGTGATCTGCCAACGATCCCGATCGTGAGCCCGGAGACACCGGTAGCCACCGCGCAGTCCTTGCAGATCCTGGCGGATGCCACAAACGGCACGCTCTTCTACGATCTGGATGCGAAGACCTCCAAGACCATCACGAGCTTCTCAACCGAAGCGTCCGGCCTGGTAGGGAAATACGTGCGGGTGGCCGCGCGTTACCAGGAGAACGGCACTCTGGTCGCGGTACGCGTCTGGGCCAGCAGCAGCTTTAACACTGTGTGGCTGAGCCCAGAAGGGCACGTGCTGCACGCCGACGCGACAAACAATCTATTGACAGTCCTCAATGAGCAAGGAAAGCCCGTTCAGGTCAGTGTGAACGCCAACACGGAGTTCTTCTTCCGCACGCCGCAGAACGCGCAAGCGGATGCCACGCCGATCGCTACCGGCACCGGCTTCCTGGCCAGCAAGAACCTCGTCCGTGGCTTCAAGGTGCACGTCAGTGCCGTCGATCCCCTGGCCAGTCCCCTCGTCGCGCAGACGATCGACATCGAAAGCGCGGTCTATTCCGGCAGGCTCTCCTCAGCCAACAGCGTGGGTTTCACGGATACTCGCAAGTTTGCCACGCCATCCGATGACTACACCGTCTCCTTGAGCTACATCAGCAGCACGACGGCGAACGGGAAAGACTCCAGTGGCAACCCGATCACCGGCTTCAAGTATTGGGACTTCGCTTATCCCACACAGGCCACCACCGGTGCGAACGCCACGGCGGATTTCGTTGCGGCGACCAATGGTGGGGTGAGCTTCGGCGGGACTGTTGGGTCGATCTCCGCCTGGGGTGTATCGGGTGCGATCTGGGGTGATCCCGCCAATCCGACTGGATGGTCGGCTCCCTGGACGATCCTCATTCCCACCCCCATCCCCCTGGGGGCGGTTGCAACCGGGTATGCGAACAACGCGTTTACCATGACGGTCGCGGGTGGAACGATGCCCGTTACTGTCGACCTGAGCACCACATCCGGCTCGGCAACTCTGGTCTACCAGGTCGATAGGACCAACGAGATCGTCACTTTGAGTCCCGTCGACATCACTACGAGTACCGGCCTGACCAGCCTCACAAACGGCTTGACGGCTGGTGCACCGGTGAAGGTCTACGGAGTTCCGCAGGCCGATGGCACGCTCAAGGCGTACGTGCTCGTGTACTTCACGGGAACCACGATGCCCGCGACCTAGCCCGCACGGCGTTAGCCTGAAACGAAAGCGGAGTCATGCGCCATGCGTATGACTCCGCATCGTCATGTGAGGGTGATAAACTAACCGCGTGAAAGCACGACTAGCCGTCTACTTCGCACTCATTTTATCGATGTCCGTTGCCGTTGGGGCAGAGATCCCCCCGACCCTCCGTGCCCCCAGCGGCGAGAACCTCATTCTGCAGGCACATGCTTCCGGTTGGCAGATCTACACCTGCGGCTTGGACGCCGAGGGTAAGCCCAAATGGACACTGAAAGGGCCCGAAGCGGACCTCCATGACAAGAAGGGCAAAGTCATCGGTCATCATCTCGTCGGCCCGACCTGGAAATACAAGGACGGTAGCGAGGTCACCGGCAAGGCCGTCGCTCACGTGGACCCGCCCGATGCGAACGCGATTCCATGGCTGTTGTTGACAGCCACGGGCCACTCAGGAAAAGGGAAGCTCGTCTCGGTGACCAGCATCCAACGCTTGAATACGCAAGGCGGACAGCCTCCTGCGACCACCGAGTGCGACTCTTCCAAGGTCAATCACGAGGCGCGCAGCAGCTACACCGCCGACTATTACTTCTACGCGCCGGCAAAGTAGGGCCACCGCAATTTTCGTGAACGACCTGAAACGCATTGCCCACCAGTCGATGTTGGATCATGGGCTCGAGCCTGATTTCCCGGCGGCGGCTCTGGCGCAAACGAGCTCCATCACGCGCCCCGGACTTGCCGAAGGCGTCCCGGTTCGCGACTTGCGCGGCTCCTTGTGGGCCTCCATCGACAATGACGACTCGTTGGACCTCGACCAGCTCTCGGTCGCCGAGCCGCTCGGTGGCGGTACCGTGAAGATCCTGGTGGCGATTGCCGACGTCGATGCGACCGTGCGGATCGGTTCCCCGGTCGATGATCATGCGCGAACGAACACAACATCCGTATACACCGCCGCGCAGACCTTCCCCATGCTTCCGGAGAAGCTGTCCACGGATCTGACTTCCCTCGCGGCGGACCAGGATCGTGCCAGCATCGTGATCGAGATGACGGTGAATGTAGCCGGCGAGGTCACGGACTCCACTATCTACCGCGCCATGGTGCGCAATCGAGCCAAGCTCGCTTACAACAGTGTCGCCGCATGGCTGGACGGCACAGCCCCACCACCCGCGCCCGTCGCAGCGGTGCCGGGAATGGACCAACAGATCCGGATCCAGGACGAGGTGGCGCAAAGGTTGCGTCGAGTTCGACGGGAGCGCGGCGCGCTCACGTTGGAAACACTCGAGGCGCGCGCCGTGTTCGATTCTCACCGGCTGAGTGATTTGCGACTCGACGAGCGTAACCGCGCCAAGGATCTCATCGAGGATCTGATGGTCACCGCGAACGGCGTCGCCGCACGATTCCTGGAGAGCAGGGGCTTGCCGTCGCTGCGACGGGTCCTTCGTACACCAGAGCGTTGGAATCGTATCGCGGAGCTTGCGCGCGAGCACGGCGCCAACCTGCCTGCCACGCCGGACGCGGTAGCCCTGAACGCGTTTCTCGAAAACCGTCGCAAGGCCGATCCGGAGCGTTTCCCGGATCTCTCGTTATGCGTGGTGAAATTGCTCGGGAAAGGAGAATACGCGCTCAAACGCCCGGGTCAGCCAGTACCGGGACATTTCGGACTGGCAGTGAATGACTACACTCACTCCACCGCGCCAAACCGTCGCTTCCCCGATCTCATCACGCATCGTCTGCTCAAAGCAGCCCTGGATGGCGGTAAGCTTCCCTACACGGTTGATGAGCTCGACAGACTTGCCGAACATTGCACTGAGCAACAGGCCAATGCGGACAAGGTGGAGCGCTCCGTACGCAAAGCCGCCGCGGCGTTGCTGCTGTCGTCCAGGATCGGCCAGCGCTTCGAGGCCATTGTCACCGGCGCGTCACCGAAGGGGACCTGGGTGAGAATCGCGGAACCTGTGGCGGAAGGGCGGGTCATCAAGGGATACGAGGGACTCGATGTGGGCGAGCACGTGCGTGTGGAGCTCGTCCGCACCGATGTCGCACGGGGTTTTATCGATTTCGAGCGCTCGAAGTGACTGGCCCATGGGGCCTTCCGGGCCTTGTGTCCCGGGGCTTCGGCCGCATCTAAGTGCTGGGAACCCCCCAGCTTCACATTGAGGCTCTTAGACATGGTAATGCTCAAGCGGATTGCAGCTCCTTTGGTCCTGGTCATGGCGCTTGCCTGCACCGGTCCGGTGCTGGCCGCCACCCCCACGGTCGATCAGGTTTACAGGGCCGCCGAGTCGGGCCACCTCGACCAGGCGCAACAGATGATGGACGAGGTGCTCCGGGATAAGCCGAACAGCGCCAAGGCCCACTACGTGGAGGCCGAGATCTCCGCTCGCGCCGGTAATTTCGGGCGGGCAAGATCGGAGCTGGCCCGCGCGCAACAGCTCGAACCCAGCGGCGCCTTCGCGAAGCCTGAAGCCCTGGCCGCGCTGCAGCGCGAGCTGGCACGCGGCAGCTCATCGACGTATCGCTCTTACCCGCCGGGCACCTACGTGCGCCCCGCGGAGCACCGCTCGTCTTTCCCATGGGCCATCGTGCTCCTGGTGATCGCTGGAGTGGTCATTGCCTGGGCGCTCCTCAGCAGACGCAATGCCACGGGCTATGGCCGGAGCGGCTATCCGCAGTATCCGGGTAACGTGCCACCTCCTGGCGCTCCGGGCGGCGGCTATGGCGGACCGGCTGGATATGGCCCGGCGGGATACGGACCTCCCATGGGCGGAGGCGGTCTGGGCTCCGGAATCGTCGGGGGTCTGGCCAGTGGCCTCGCACTGGGCGCTGGGGTCGCGGCTGGCGAAGAGCTGGTGCATCACTGGATCGACAAGGATGGTAATCGGGTTGAGGGACCCCCTCCCGCCGATTACGTCCCCCCGCCGGATAACGCGAACATGGGCGGGAACGACTTCGGAGTGTCCGATGGCGGCTCCTGGGATGACGGTGGGAGCTCCTTCGATAGCGGCGGTGGCGATGGCGGTGGGGGCGGCGGCGACGACTGGACCTGAGTAGTCGGGCCGAGCACCCCGGGACTCCCTAGCGGCGCGTCTTCCCTCGAGGACGCGCCGCGTTGCTTCATGGTGCTAAAGTCGGGCCCATGCTGGACCCCGAGCAACTTGCCGCGCGCGCCGATCGTATCCGGGCGAGCGGGCTTTTGGGACGCTCCGGACAACTCAGCCGTCTGTTCGATTACCTCGTCGAGTGCTCCGTGTTGGGAAAATCCCCGAAGGAGATCGACATTGCCGTCGAGGCCCTCGGGCGCGGAGCTGAATTCGATGTGACGCAGGACGCGGTCGTGCGCGTCTATGTCCACAAGCTGCGACGGCGGCTCGATGAGTTTTACAGCGGGCCCGGTCGCACGGATACCCAACGCATCGTCATCACCCGGGGTGAATATCGGCTTTCGCTCGAGCCCAATGAAGCCGCCTCCACGGATGCGGCGCCCGCGCCGCCGCCGACCCGTCGCGCGGTCGCCAGGAAAGTCCTGATCCTGGCGCTGGCCGCCTCCCTGGCGGTCAACATTCTCCTGTTGGCGCTCGGACATTTCCGACCAAGCGCAGCCGATGCAGAGCTCGCGCGAGTGCGCGCGAACCCGATCTGGGCATCTCTTCTGCAGGATGACCTGCCGATCGTGATCGTGGTCGGGGATTACTACATCTTCGGCGAAACCGACGACTCCATGAACGTGACGCGCATGATCCGCGAGTTCGCGATCAACTCGCACCGCGAGCTCGAGGAGTACACGCAGAATCATCCCGAGGTCGCGGACCGCTACATGGATCTCGGGCTCACCTATCTACCGACGTCGGTGGCGCCCGCGATGCGTGAGCTGATGCCCATTCTGGCTTCGGCGGGTAAACGCGTGCGGGTCGTATTGGCCTCCGAGATGACACCTGATCTCCTTACGCGCAGCAACATCGTCTACGTGGGCTATCTGAGCGGCCTCGGGATGCTCCAGCGGATCGTCTTCGCCGGATCGCAATTCGCTATCGGGGATACCTATGACGAGCTGATCGATCGCAAGAGCGGTCATCACTACGTCAGCCAGAGCAGCAGCCTCTGGCGCGGGGATCCGAGTTACCGCGACTACGGTTACTTCTCGACGTTCTCGGGAACCAACGGCAACCGGATCGTCATTGTCGCCGGCACTCGGGATGTCGCCCTCACCAATACCGCCGAGGCGGTCGCGCGGCCGCAGTCAATGGACAGGTTGACTCGCCAAGCGCAGTCGCGCCGCGATTTCGAGGCGCTCTACGAGGTCTACGGGATGGAGGGGACCAACGTAGACAGCAAACTGCTGTCCACGGTCCCCTTGAACACCGCCGCGATCTGGAGAAATTAGCGCTCGCTGGCGCGACTTACGGATGTGTCTTGGCGATGAATGCGGCGACGTTGTCGTGCAAGGCCTTCAAGTCCGGCTCGTGCGCATACACCATGTGCCCGGAGGCGTAGAAATGCGTCTCCGTGTTTTTCAGCAGCTCAGGCTCGAGCGGTAGCTGTTGCAGCTCCCAGAGTGCGGCGAAGAACGGCGTGGCCAGATCGAAATAGCCGCCGTTGAGTTGCACTTTGAGGTTGGGATTCTGCTTCATGGCCACGGCCAGGTCCGGCATGACATTCATGCTCTGGGGAACCTTCATGTTGGCTCCCGGCGGCTGGTGCAGGAAATCCCACTGCTTCTCCACGTCGATGTCCGCCTTGTAGATCTTGTGCTCCCCGAACTTGAGCGTGCGGCGCACGTAGTCGTTGAACGCGGAAACATACGCTGAGGAGATTGCCGCCGACTGCGGATCGTACTCGGCCTCCTTGCTCATGGGATCGAGGGTCGGGCCCGAGAAGCGGCTGTCCAAGCGTCCGGTGGTGACTTCGTTCCCGAGCAGGGTCTTCTCGAACTCGCCGCCATTGACGCGCAGGTTGGCCCGCTCGATATAGTCGACTGGCAGACCCGTGTAATCGTGGAGCTTCGCGGCGATCGCGGCCTTGCGCTCCGGAGAGATCTTGAGTCCTTCCATGAGGGCGCGCCAGTAGTCACCCAACGCGAATTGCTCGACCTCGGCCAGGAGCGGCTCCAACGCCGCCGGTTGGTTGGGCAACTTGTGGTGATACCAGGCGGTCGCGGCATACGTTGGCAGCGCGAGCACGTAGGGCTGATCGAGGCCTGGGTTGAACTGCGGAGCATCCACGCTATCGTCCGCGGAGAGAAAGGCTGAGAGCAGGATGACGCCGTTCAAGTCGAGCTCCTTCTCGTTTTCCAGGATATACGAGAGGACCGAGGCGCGCGTGGTTCCGTAACTCTCACCGAAGAGGTACTTCGGGGAGTTCCAGCGCCCATGCCGCGACAGAAACTCGACAATGAAATTGGCAAAGGCATGCGCGTCCTCGTCGACGCCGTAGAATGCTTTCTCCTTATCAGTGCCGCGCAGGTGGCTGAAACCCGTTCCGGGCGCATCCACGAACACCAGGTCGCTGGCATCCAGCAGGCTGTACTCGTTGTCGATGATCTTGTAGGGAGCCGCCGGGCTGTGCGAATCGTCGGCCGTCACGACCCGCTTCGGTCCGAAAGCGCCCATGTGCAACCAGACGGTCGAGGAGCCCGGTCCGCCGTTGAACAGAAACGTGATTGGACGTTGTGGGTTCTCGTGCTCGCCCTGGCCGAAATTGCCTGCAAAGTAGGCGACGTAGGACATGGTCGCCTCGGGCAGTTGCGGATGTGAGGATTCGCCGTGGTCCCCCGGGGGCGCCGGGTCATCATCGAGAGGATCCTTCTGGTGAATCACCAGGACACCGGCCTCGGCTTGATAGGCGAGCTTGCGACCGCCGATGACAAGAGCGCCTGGTGTGAGCTGACTCTCATCGGAGAGGTGCCGGGGAGACTCCTTCTCATCGGGGCAGGTCTCGGACTTGGGGCACGGGTGCTCGTTGTCGCGATTTTCTTCTTTGGCCTGCGCCGGGGCGAGGGTTGCAAGCAGGAGCGCGCACAGCCCCAGGGTGGCTGCGCCACGGATTCGGAGATTCATAAATTCGGCGTCACCTGACTCAAAGGTAAACCGCCATTATAGAAGGCGCGAGGCGCCGGGATCGACTTTCCGAGGGCAGGACTGCGACGACCGACGCGTCCTACGCGACGAGCCGGGCGCCAGCGCGCGCCGCCCGGCGAAATGCCAACAACGTTCCTGTCAACGACAACAAGGTGAGCCCGTCGAGGGCTCCGCCACCATGACCGCCCCCGCCCCCGCCGCCACCGGCGGACGTGACCGTCAGGGTTGTGGAGCTGCTCATGTTGCCGCTCGCGGTAGCACACGTGAGGGTGTAGGTGTTGGTGCCCGCCGCCGTCGGTGTAACAGTCTGTGTCCCGCTCACCGATTGCGGGCCCGACCAACTCCCTGATGCGGTGCAGCCGTTCGAATTGATCGCGTTCCAGGTGAGCGTCGCGGCGCTTCCCACCGCCACCGACGTGGGGCTGACGGAGATAGAGGGTGCCGACACCGGGAGCTGTTGGAAAGCCGCGTTGACATCGAGGAAACCATGGCCGTCGTCATAGTCGTAGCTGGCGGAACTGGTGCTCCTGGGCGCCATGGGCAGCGCGGCGCTTTGCAGATAATGGATGATCTGCGTGTTGGTCAAGGCAGGGTTGGCTTGCAACATGAGCGCCGCCGCGCCGGCCGCGTGCGGAGCCGCGGCTGAGGTGCCGAAGAAATTCGGGAAGGACTCGTTGTCCGCGCAGCCGGCGATGGCGGTCTGACTGATCGCCGTCGCATACTGGTTCTGCACCTGGTTGAGGGTGGCGCCCAGAATCGTATTGTTTGCGCCGTCTGGGCCGACAAAATCGGGCTTCTGGCGCACTTGCGCGACCAGCCGCTGTCCGGAAGTATCGAATAGAATGGGGTCGCCGCCCTCGGAAGAGTAGCCGTGGAGGGTCGCCTGCGAGGCGCCGCACTGGGGCGTGAGCCAATAGAATGCGGCGCCCACCGCGGCGGCCGAGCCCGCCATGGCGTGGCCCTGGATCGTGGGGCCACCGGCGGAGAACTTCATGATCTTCGCACCCGCGCCGTTGTCGGAGAGTTGGAATTTGATGCGGCCCGGGGTGGGGGTGCCGTTGACCAGGCCGATCGTGAGGCTCACTGTCGCCGCGGCACTCTGGCCGGTAGCGCTGGCTGGGTTACCAATGATCAGATATTGCACCGGGTCCTTGCCGACGGTCGTGGGCCCACTGCAGGTCACCGGGTTCGGATAGGAATTGTTGTCAGTGACGAGATCCGCACCGGCGCCCGACACGCACATGTCGATCGAGCTCGTGGCGCCGCCGCTCCCGGGCGAGCCGGTCACATAGGGTTGGTCCCATTCGACCACCAGGTAAATGAAGTCGCCCGGGTACAGAGCGGGGATGCTCAGCGGCAGCGAGGTAGTGGTCGTCGCCGCGGTCGTGTCGAAGTTGAGAAGCTTTTCATTCGATTGCATTTGGGTGCCGGCGACGGCAAAACTCGGCGCGGTGTTCTCGTATGAGTTGACACCATCGTTCCCCGCGGAGGAGAAGTAGACGACACCCTGGGCGGTAACCGTGTTGACGGCCTGTGCGATCAGGCCATCCTGGAAGAACGGCTCATCCGGGTAACCGACGTCGTCATCAATGACTTTCGCGCCCGCGGCGGCGAGCTTCTGGATTCCGGTGGCAAAGTCGGCCTCACTGTTGACAGCCGTATAGAAAGCCAGCCCCGCTCCCGGCGCGATCGCGTGAATGATCTGAAGGATGGCGCGCCCTTCATCCCCAAACGGTCTTTGATAGGGTGCTCCGTAGTTCATGCAAGTCGCGTCCTCGAGCACGTTGACGCCGGCGGGCAGGGCGCTCGTCGAAGCGGCTTGCCCCGTCGAAGGCTGTTGGTCAGTGGAGTAGGTTGCGGTGAACCCCCACTGGGCGTACCCGTTGTATCCGGAGGCGGGTACCCCGCTGCCGCTCTGCTCATAGGTCGCCAGACAGTTGAAGCTGTCGGACAACACGCCCACAGTGACTCCGGCGCCCGTCAACGCAGGATAGCTCGAGCGGACCGCGGAGCTCTGCTGCGCGAAATCGCCCTGGGTGGCGACGATGCTCGAGCGAGTCCTGGGCATCGCCGCCCGGACAAAGTGCAGCTCCGCAAGGGCTTCCGCATTGGCGAGTTGGTCCACTGGCAGCCAACCACCCACGTCGTTCGAAAACACCGCCGCATCCTGGAGCCCCAGGCGCTCGAGTGAGGCTTTCAGGGCCAACGGATCCGCGGTCGTGATGGCATCGACCAACACCTGCGGCGTGGTCAGTGGGGTGGACAAACGAAAGCGCGCCGCCGGGTTGATCTGGTGGAGATCGCGAACCGTGTGAGCGGTGCTGACGGTGGGATAACGCTGCGCGATCTCGCGCAAAGAGCCATCCAGCTTGCCCGAATAGGCGCTGGTTGCCCTCATCGGACTCCCAAACACCCTCAATTGCGGCGGGTTGGTGGCCGTCGTTGAGGCCAGGGGATGCGAGACAATCGCAGCGGAAGCGTCCACTGCCGCAACCAACACGATACCGGTACTGAGCCACCCGCGAACATCGATCATGCAAGCCCTCTTTGTGCGTCGCCCACCGGGCGCGCTGCGATAGCGCATCTTCTGCTCGGGCCGAGTTTCCGTCAACGGCGCGCAGAGCGTCTTGTAACGGATTGTCCGTCCGCGGCTGGGCGAGGGTGAGGACGCCGCCGATTCCGGGAGCCGCCGCATCGCACGCCGTGAGGTTTCCGCTGACCTCCCCAGCTCGGCTCGAGGAACGTGTAAGGGGGTAGGGTGCCCGCGGCCGCGCCCGTCGGCGAGCGGTTCTCCAACATCAACACGACGCTGGGGTTGATCGAGCCCAGTCCACCTCTCATGTTGGAATGCGCCGCGCGTCGCCATCTCGCGACGCAAGCCGCGGCGGCGGCGTCGTGAGTTTGCGGTACGGTGCAATCAAAAGCCATTGGCGTTACACTGAAATGACGCTCACGCTGGAGTACTCAGAAATCATGGCCAGGATTCCATTGAAGGGTAGTGAAAGAGTTCCGCTGTCGGGCTCGCGTGCGGTTGGCCCCGCCGATCCCACGGAGCGGCTGCAAGTAACCGTGCTGCTACGACGGCGCGCGCAGCAGTCCTTTCGCGAACGAGTGGGCAAGCTGGCCGAAGGTAATCCCTCCAGCGAGCCGTTGACCCGTGAGCAGTTCGCGCGCCAGTACGGTGCGGATCCCGCCGACATCACGGCAATCGAGACTTTCGCGGCCAGTTACGGCTTGAACGTCATAGAGGAGCACGCCGATCGCCGCACTGTCTTGCTCTCTGGGACTGTTGCTCAGTTAGAGGCTGCGTTCAGCGTGAAGTTGCAGCGATTCGAGCACCCTTCCGGGACCTATCGCGGCCGTGACGGGTGCATCGAGATCCCTGCGGAGTTGGGCGGTATTGTCGAGGCCGTGCTGGGTTTGGACAATCGTCCGCAGGCCAAGACGCATTTCAGACTTCGGGGCCACCACGCGCGGCGACCGCAGGCGACGCCGGTTGCATTCAGTCCAATACAACTTGCATCTCTGTATAACTATCCGCAGGCCGACGGGCAGGGCCAATGCGTCGGTATCATCGAGCTCGGTGGTGGCTTCAGCCAAGCCGATCTCCAAGCCTACTTCAGCGGTCTCGGCGTAACTTCCCCCAAAGTGACGGCGGTGGCGGTCGATGGGGGCGGGAATGCGCCGACGGGAGACGCAAACGGTCCCGACGGCGAGGTCATGCTCGACATCGAGGTCATTGGCGCGATCGCTCCGGGCGCGAACATCGCCGTCTACTTCGCTCCAAATACCGACGCCGGGTTTCTCGATGCCGTAACCACGGCGATTCATGACACCACCAACAAGCCTTCCGTGATCTCCATCAGCTGGGGCAGCGCGGAATCCAACTGGACGGCGCAATCCATGACCGCAATGGATGACGCATTTCAAGCCGCGGCTACACTCGGCATCACTATATGCGTGGCATCCGGAGACAATGGCTCGAGCGATGGAGTGACGGATGGCGGCGATCACGTCGACTTTCCTGCTTCGAGTCCCTACGCCCTCGCGTGCGGCGGCACGAGCTTGAAGGCGACCAACAGCAGCATCAGCAGCGAAGTTGTCTGGAATGATGGGGCGAACGGGGGCGCCGGAGGAGGTGGCGTGAGCAGTTTCTTTCCAGTGCCGACCTGGCAATCGGCAGTCAAGGTCACCAACACCAGCGGAGTGGCCACGCCACTGAAGAATCGTGGTGTCCCGGACGTTTCGGGCGATGCCGATCCGCAGACGGGCTACAATGTCAGGATCGACGGCACGGATACGGTGATTGGCGGAACGAGTGCCGTCGCGCCTTTGTGGGCTGGCTTGTTGGCCCGGATCAACCAGCTTGCCGGCAAGCCGGTTGGCTACATCCAGCCGCGCCTTTATCAAAACCCCAAGGCGCTGCGGGACATCACCCAGGGGAACAATGGAGATTTCCGAGCCGCGCCCGGCTGGGATGCGTGCACGGGGTTGGGGAGCCCGGACGGGCAGATGGTTGCGGCGATCTTCACGAGCGGAAGCGGCTGATCGGCGCAGCCGCTCCGGGGCCATTGACTGACCACCAGTCAGTGGCATACGCTGGCGTCCATCATGGATGCTACCGTCTACCGCCCGCGCGACCTGCCGGCGTTTACCGGCGCGCGGTTTGCTGCCGAGATCGCCCTGCAAGTCCAGTCGGTGGCCATCGGCTGGCAGATCTACGATATGGAGCGCACGCCTCTGGCGCTCGGGCTGGTCGGGCTATGTCAGTTCGCGCCGATGTTTCTACTGACCTTGCCCGCGGGCGAGCTCGCCGATCGCGTGGACCAGCGGCGTTTGCTCGCGATCGCGCAAGTGGTGCAGGCAGGATGCTCCGGGTTGTTCCTGTTGTGCAGTCGACTCTCGCCGCACAACGCGCTGCCGTTCTATTTCATCCTGGTGGTGTTTGGGGCCGCGCGCGGCTTTTCCGAGCCGGGCTGGCAGTCATTGCTGGCGTTTCTGGTGCCGCCTGAGAGGTTGGGCAAAGCCATTGCCCGCAATTCTTCCCTCGGCACGGCAGCGGTGATTGCCGGGCCGGCGCTGGGTGGATTTCTCTACGCCGCGGGCACGATAGTGACCTACGGTACCTGCCTCGGCGCCTTGTTCCTCTCAGGGTTGTTGATCGCGAGCCTGGGTGGTCGCCGAGTCGCGCACGCCCCGAATCAAGCAAGCTCACGCTGGGAGCGAGTCCGAGAGGGCATCCGTTTCGTACGCCAGAGGCCCATCGTACTGGGAGCGATCTCCCTGGACCTTTTCGCTGTGCTGCTAGGTGGGGCGGTCGCCTTGTTGCCCGTGTTCGCGCGTGACGTGCTGCATGTCGGACCGCTCGGGCTCGGCGTGCTTCGCAGTGCGCCCGCGGTCGGCGCGGCCCTGACCGCGGTGGCCCTGGAGCGTCGGCCCATCGAGCGTCGCGGCGGCTCCCACCTGTTCGTGGCAGTCGCCTGCTTCGGTGTGGCTACCGTGGTTTTCGGCTTGTCCAGTCACTTTTATCTGTCGTTGATTGCGTTGTTGATCGCTGGTGCCGGCGATATGGTCAGCGTGAACATTCGTGCCTCACTCATCAACTTTGCCACCCCTGACACCATGCGTGGCCGGGTGGGTGCGGTGACGATGCTCTTCGTGGGCGCATCCAACGAGCTGGGCGAGTTCGAGTCCGGACTGACCGCCGCTTGGTTCGGCACAATTCCGGCCGTGGTGCTGGGAGGAGTAGGGACCTTGGTCGTCGTAGCGCTTTGGATGCGGTTGTTTCCCACGCTGCGCAAGATCGATCGTTTGACGGACGCGGTGTCCGTATCGTGAGCACTCAGCCGAGAACGAAGCCTCCGGAGGAGCGTCGCGCCGAGCTCATGGACGCCGCGCTGGAAATCTTTCGGGAGAAGGGCGTAGGGCCCACCACCATCGAGCAGATCACGGCGGGCGCTGGGGTGGCGAAGGGCACGTTTTACCTGCACTTCTCCTCGAAAGAAGACGTGCTGGGCGCACTACGCGAGCGGTTCGTACGGGATCTTCTGCAAGGGATCGAGACTGCTGTCAGTCGATGCGCGCAAGGTGACTGGCCGGGTAGGTTGGAAGCCTGGGTGCGGGCGGCCGTGGAAGGCTATCTCGATGCGCTTCAATTGCACGACATTGTGTTCCATGAATCTCCGCCGCCCTACTCACGCGAGAAACACAGCAGCAATGAGCTCGTTACGCATTTGACAGCGCTTTTGGAGGGTGGCGTCGCCGCCGGCGCTTGGCGAGTCGAAAACCCGCACGTGGCGGCGGTGTTTCTTTTTCATGGTTTTCATGGAATGGTTGATGACGCGCTGGCCACGCACAAGCGCGTCAACAGGTCGAGACTGGTCAGGAGCGTCGCGAGCCTGTTCTGCGCCGCCTTGGGCGCGGCGCGCGTTTCTGGGTAGTGGCCTGCGCGGCGGCTGCGGCTTGCGCCACCTCTAATGAGCGGCGCGCCCATACAACCAGCTCGTCAGCGTCCTCGAGCACGTGCGCCGGTACCTCGTAGTAGTTGAAACTGAGGTGCGGCTTGTCAGCGTACGGTTGAAAGCGGTTCATTCCGAGCGTTTCGTAGTCGGGCCGATTGGCGTCGTTCACCCGGAAGTACAGCGTGTCTCCGGCGATCAAGCCGAAGAACAGCTCCTCGTAATAAAGCCCGGCGCCGCCGAACATGCGGCGTGAGACCGCTCCGCGCAGGCCTGCGAGTTGCTCTAGCACGTACTGCAGGTAGTCCTTGCTATAAGGCATACTGGTTCCATGGACACTGAGTTTGAGTTCGCGATCCTGGGCGCGGGCGCGCTCGGCTCTATTCTGGGCTCTCACCTTGCCCGGGCGGGCCATTCCGTCGTGATGCTAGCGCGTGGACGGCGTGCGCAACAAATCCGCCGCGAAGGTCTGCGGATCACGGGCCTCGCGGAATTCATGATCCCTGTCGAGACGCTGTCCGACCCGGCACAGTTGCGCAACTCGCGCGTCCTCATCGTCGCGACGAAGACGCCCGGTACCGCCGAGGCTTTGGCAAGCATTCGACACGCAAACATCGAAGTGGCGTTGTCGATCCAGAACGGGCCTCTGAAAGATGAGCTGCTGGTGGAGCGCTTCGGAGAATCCCATGTGCTGGGGGCTCTCGCCGACACGAGTGGCGAGTTGCTGTCGAGCGGCGAGGTTGTTTTCACTCGCAACGTCAACCTCCTGCTCGGCGAGCTTTCGGGAGCATTGACCCCGCGAGCTCAGCGGATAGCGGGCATCATAGACGCCTCCGGCGTACGCGCCAGCGCCGTGACCGATATCCGCAGTCTCGAATGGACGAAGTTCGCCGCATGGGTTGGGCTAATGGCTATCTCGGTCACGACGCGAGTCGCCACCTGGCGCTATCTGACGGACCCGGACTCCGCACGTACTCTGGTACGACTCGTTCGCGAAATAGGTGAGCTGATGCGGGCAATGGGGATCGCGCTCACCGATGATTCGGTGTTACCGGTGGCAACACTTTGCAGCAGTACCGAGGATGAAGCGATCGCTGCGGTTGCGACTGTGGGACGTGAGTTCGAGGCGAAGGCTCCGGGCCACCGGATGTCGTCGCTACAGGATCTGGAAAGCGGTCGGCCGCTGGAGATCCACGAGACGCTGGGTTACGCCCTGCGGAAGGCGAGGGAGTACAGACTTGCGCTTCCGTTGGTGGATGCTTTCTATCACCTCATCGCAGCGCTCGACCGCTTCTCCCGCCCGGGATAGCGCGCCGGCGCTGGCTACAGCGAGGACGCTAGACCACTTCCTGCCGCGGCAATCCGGAATAGCGGCAAAAACTTGCCGCCCCCGAGACGGGGGTCTCCAACCACGCGGGACACGGCGCCCGAAACTTTTGGCACCACACGGCCAGGCTTGAGCGCGACCTTTCGCCCCCTGAGACGCGATGCACAAATTTGACGCAATGCGTTTGAGCTGGGCGCGTTATGACCGATACCTAAGTCGTAGGCGTAGTGCTTGCAACATATCAGCGGCGTCGGAAGTGCGACGCGCAGTGATGATGGGTTTCTGGGGTCACCATGTACAAGAGCAGTGTGAAGATGAATAGCGTGACTGAAGCGGGAGGCGGCGCCTCGACGTCGTCGGCCACCGCCGCGAGCTCCAGGAGCGTCGGCGGCAAGATCACTCACGACTCACGAGGCAACGCGGTTTGGGAGTGGGGAGTCGCCACGGGCGTGTTCGCCAGGATCAAAACGAACGAGCTGCTAAACATGCTGGAGAACCCCACGCTGGCGTTGGAAGGGGAGTGTCAATTCGCCACCGGCGAGTGGTCAGGCGATCCGTACAACCGGCGCTGAGTAGACCGTAAGCATAACCTCGACCCCTTTTTCATGTTGAGGCGACGGATCGCCTCACGTAAGCTGCCTCGAGTGGAAGGCGGACAACAACATACGAGGGCGCGGCGATCACACCAAAAAACCGTTCGCACGCAAGGAGGAAAGGCGAATTGAGCTCACGGATTGGCTTCTTTGCGGTGGCGCTGCTCGCCTCCGCGGTTCTAGGGGCGACGACCCCGAGTTACACCAGTGTTGAGATCCGCTCGCCGACGGGCGCGAGTGGCAATGTCACGGCGAGCGGAATCAACCGCTATGGCGACATCATTGGATCCTATTCGTCCGCTGCCGGGACGAGTCCCGCCACTGCCGGCGCATTCGTCTACTATCACCGCAGCGGCTCCGAGGCCATCCTGACGGGCTCCGGATCACCGAGCAACGGCAGTGTGGCGGCCAATGGCATCAACGACGAGGAACTCGTCGTGGGCTCGCGGGAAGGACCGACCATCGGTGTGGAACCGGTCGAATGGTCGAAGAACGGCGGCATGACGATCCTGCCGGCGAACAACTTGGCGCTGGCGAGCGGCGTCGATAACCAAGGCGACGTGATCGGCGGCATCGACAACGGACACGCGGACAACCTGGCGGTGATCTGGACTGGCCCGACGCACACAATCGCCGAGCTAGGGGTTCTCTGGGTCGATCCCACATTGCCGGATTACGCGACCAGCAGCGCTAATGCGATCAATGCGCAAGAACACATCACCGGTTCGTCCTCGGCGGGACAGGGGACCACGCCCGATACCGCACAGCCTTTCGGGATGCACGCCTTCCTCTACCGTAGCGGCATGATGCAGGATCTCGGCGCCCTCGCGCCCAATGCGCCCGACAATGATAGCGAAGGCCTTGGAATCAACAATCTGGACGAGGTGGTGGGGGCTTCGAGCACCACCATCCTAGCGGCGAACACTCTTGGCCAACCCTGTTCGAGCTGTGGCGTCGCGAGCCATGCCTTCTTATGGCATGCCGGGAAAATGACGGACCTGGGTGACCTTGCCGCAATTGCGGGCTGGGATAGTCAGGCGGACGGGATCGACGACGCGGGGGAGATCGTCGGCTGGTCCGATTCCAACGTGAACGGCGCATCGGCTCACCGCGCGTTTCTTTTTGTCGGCGGCAAGATGATGAACCTGCAGTTCTACGTCTTCGATCGTGATCCGAACGTCCGATTGACCGAAGCCGTCGCCATCAACTGCGAAGGCTGGATCGCGGCGAACGGCTTCAATGTGAATACGCCCAACATCAGCCGCGCGTACCTCCTCATTCCGAGCGGTCCAACCCGACCTTGCAACTAGCTAGTCATCGGGACACTGCGCTTTGCGCTCCGGGCCGGGACGTTTGGCGAGCTTGCGTTGCAGAGAGCGACGGTGCATTCCAAGGAGGCGGGCGGCCGCGGAGACATTGCCGTTCGTCTCCGTGAGGGCCTGGTGGATGTGCTCCCACTCGAGACGGGCCAGCGGGGTCATGGTGGCCTGCGGTTCAGCGGCAACCGGCTCCCCCGTGGACGAGAGCATTCGTAGGATGGTGTCGATCGTCGTGGGCTTTAGAAGGTAGTTGTCCGCGCCGCGCTTGATGGCTTCGACTGCCGTGGCCACACTAGCGTAACCGGTCATCAGAACAATACGGATTTTTGGCTGCGCTTGACGTAGTGGCTCGATGAGGCTCAGGCCCGATTCGGCGCCGAGGCGCAGGTCGATGAGCGCGAAATCCAACACTTCAGCGCTAGCGATCCGCAAGGCATCCAGTACGCTCGTCGCCGTGAACGACGCAACACCGCGCTTTTGCAGCGAACGTTGCAGCGTCTGTAAGTAGAGCGCGTCATCATCAACCAACAGACCGTTCACGTCGAGATCGCCGGTAGACTGAACTCGACGCGCACGCCACGCCCGTCGGTCGCCTGCATGGACAGCGCACCTCCAAGGCGTTCCACAGTGGCGTGCGAAAGCGCCAGACCAATTCCCATACCCCCGGTCTTGCTCGTACGAAAGAGCGCCGCCGGGAGCGGTGGCTGAGCCCGGTCAAAACCAACGCCGTAGTCGCGAATCTCGCCGCGCAGGCCACGCTCATCCGAGGTCAGGTGGAGATCCACACGCGCAATGCCGGCCTGCTCACCAGCGTCCGCGGCGTTGTTCAGTAAAGCTTGCAGCAAGTGGCCGACGGCCGGATCGACCTTCTCGAAACCCGCAATCGAGCCGGTGCGATGCAGCTCGATGGTCGGCCGCACCAACTGCCATTGTTGGATGACCGTATCCAGGTTGACTCGGTCGACCGGCCCGCGGCCGGTCTCAGAGTCCGCGGGGGCAGCCAATTGGCGGACCCGGTCACGGCAAATCTCCAGAAGCGATTTGAGCGTCGCGAACTCCTGTCGCTCGGCCGGCGATCGGGCCTCGTGTAGCAGGTCATCAACCATCAAGGTTAGAGTGCCCAAAGGCGTATTCAGCTCGTGCGCGACAGATGCGGCGTGGGTGGCGAGGGCAATGATGCCTTCGTTACGTGCAAATTGCTCACGCAGCTGGGCCACTTCACGCTCGCTTCGCCGCCAAGCGACCGTCATGCGGGTGAAGAAGATCAGGATCACCGCGGCCGAGACTACGAAGTTGGCCAACATCCCGATTTTGTGCAAACCGAAGGGTCCCCCCAACACTCCCGCCACCGTCGGCAACTCACGGCCGAACAAGGTGGAGATGAAATAGCCGGCACCGGACGCGACTGCGGTCAAGCCCATCAATGGACGGGGCAGTGCGAGGATCGCCACCGCGATAGGGATGACAAAGAGCGAAGCGAATGGGTTCTCCATGCCGCCGCTGAACGCGACCATCCACGTGAGGGCGGCAATGTCCACGAGCACGTGTACGCAGACCTCCGTGTCGGAGACCGGGTTCGCTGTCGCTTTGCGAATCCGCGCAGTGACGTACACGTTGAAGAGCGCGAGCGCCCCGATTCCCGCCCACAAGGGAGTTGTTTGCAGCGGGATGCGTAGCGGACCGACGACCAGCGCGACCGTGAGCGCCTGACCCCCAACCGCGAGCCAACGCAAATTGCAAAGCAGATGCAGGAAGGACAGGGAAGCTCGGCCGCTCATGTCCCGCACTTTATCTCAGTGGCGCTCCAGGGTCAGTGCGGGCCCATAATTCAAAAACTTGCGAGCTAAATCTCGACAACGTATCACCTGGGTGCGCGCTCTCGGTCCAAACGGCCTGCGACATTCAGTCGCATTCCTCCTCGAGCATTGCGTTCGTGAAAATGGCTCCGGGAGCAATGCAGATACAAGGGGAGCTTCGTGGCAAATGGGCCAACGCGGCTGTTGGGGATGGCCTGCTTCGTCGCGCTATCTGGGGCGGGCTCGGCGGCCGTTTGGGCTTGCGCTTCGTGCGGATGTACGCTGAGCGCGGATGCGGCGACCGGCTATTCCTCATTGCCCGGCTTGCGCCTGACATTGGAATACGACTACATCAACCAGGACCAACTCCGTCGCGGAACCCGGACCGCTACGCCGGCCGATGTCGTCAACAATCCTACCAACCCCGAACAGAACGGCGGTGAGGTCGAAAAGCAGACCATCAACCGCTATATCACCGCCGGCCTCAGCTACTCACCCAATTCCAACTGGAATATCAACCTCCTGATTCCCTACGTAATACGTTCCCACACCACCTACGGCGTGCAGCAACAACCGTACACGGCGGCCGAAACCGCACCGGATCAGATCAGCGGGGCGCGATTCTCCGACCTCGGTGACCTCAAGCTGGTGATGAGCTGGCAGGGCTTGCTCCCCACCCACAACCTCGGGCTGCAGCTGGGTGTAAAGCTCCCCACCGGTCACTACGGCACCTCGATCAACTTCGATAGTGGCCCCAACGCGGGCTCACCGCTGGACGCGAGTCTGCAACCCGGGACGGGCAGCACCGATATCATCGTTGGTGCATACTATTACCAGGCGATCAGTCAGAACTTCGATGCGTTCGTGAACGGACAACTCCAGAGCGCCGTGGCGGAGAAGCAGCACGAGGCTGGCAATGATTTCCGCCCCGGCAACTCCCAGACGCTGAGTTTCGGCCTGCGTTATGAGGCTCATCCGGAGTGGGTGCCGCAAGTGCAGGTGAACCTCGTTCACAAGAGCCGCGACCAAGGCGCCCTGGCGGACCTTCCCGACACGGCGGGGACGGTGGCCTATGTCAGCCCGGGGATTACGTTGCAAGCGCTCGGTCCGCTGCATGTATTCGGGTTCGTGCAGGTTCCCGTATACAGCAATCTCGACGGTTACCAGGTATTCCCGCGCTGGACGGCAAGCGCCGGCCTGCAATATGCGTTCTGATACTCCAACACTGACAAGACGCGTCGCGCTGCGCGCGGTGCCCGCGTTGGGACTGGCGGTGTGCGATATCTTTGCAAATCGCGCGGCCCGTGCGAACGATCTGCGACTCGGCGAGCGTGCACCACCGGCAACGCTGGTCACGCTGGACGGTCAGAAGCTGTCCACCACGGACCTTCTCGGGCACGTAGTCATTCTGACTTTCTGGGCTACATGGTGCGTGCCCTGCCGCGATGAGTTGCCGCTCCTGTCGAAATATGCGAGCGAGCACGCCGCACAGGGCCTGCAGGTCCTGGGATTCAGCCTCGACCTGCCCGAGGACCTCAAGGGCGTTCGCGCGGTCGCGCAGTCATTGACTTTTCCTGTTGGTCTCCTGGCGCAATCGAGCGCTCCCGGCTACGGGCGTATCTGGCGTATCCCTGTGAACTTCACGATCGATCGGCAGGGGCGACTGGCGGATGACGGCTGGCAGGACAAAAAGCCCGTGTGGACTCAGGAACGGCTCGACCGCGTCGTGACACCGCTGCTTACGGGAAACAAACCCTCGTCCTGAAGTCGCCGCCCTGATCTCCGGCGGTCCCGCCTCGTGCGATTACCGAATGGTGCGCCGCAATGTAGCTGGTAGTGCCAATGATAGTATTCCCGCTTGGCTGCACACGCGCCCCTCGCATTCGCATAATAACAACATGCTCCGTCGACATGCCGGAGCAAGGGGAATAGGCTCTTATAGTTCGATTATCGTGCGTGTCGGTTTTCCGCCGCACTTGTGACTGTGCCGTGACTCGTTTTGAAGGGGGAAGCTATGTCGCGTTCGTGTACCGACCGAATCCTGGCTCGAATCTGTGGGGGCGCGATTTTATCGTATTCCGCCGCTGCATTGGCTCAGACCGCACCTGCACAGAACCCGCCGGCGACGAGCGCCGGTGACCAGCTCCAGGAGGTGGTGGTCACGGCGCAGTTCCGGAGCGAGAGCGTCCAGCAGACACCCCTGGCCATCACGGCCATCAATGCCGCGATGCTGGAGCAGCGCAATCAGACCAATCTCGCGCAGGTTGCAGCGCAAATCCCCAGCACGACGTTGTTGCCGGCCGAGGCCGCATTCGGGCCCTCCATGACCGCCTCCATTCGCGGCATTGGGCAGTACGACTTCGACCCTGCCCTGGAGCCTGGCGTCGGCATCTATGTGGACGACGTTTACTTCTCCACGCTCACCGGCTCACAGCTCGATCTTCTGGACCTCGATCGCGTCGAGGTGTTGCGAGGCCCGCAGGGCACGCTGGCGGGCATGAACTCGATCGGCGGCGCGGTGAAACTCTTCTCGAAGAAGCCGGACGGCAACGAAGAGAGCAACGTGAGCTTGTTGTACGGGAGTCGTAACCATACGGAACTGCGCGCGAACGGGGACTTCGCGGTCGTTCCGGACCAGGTCTTCGTGCGCGTGTCCGGCGTGTACAACCACCAGGACGGTTATCTCAACGTCTACGACTTCGGCTGCGCCAACCCGACATTCACCGCAACGAGCATCAACCCCGTCACCAACGCGCCCGCGGTGACCGGCACGTACTCGGTCGGTCCGAGCGCCTTTCTCACTCACTCGGGGGACTGCAAGACCGGGGAGGAGGGTGGCACCAACTACGGCGCGATCCGCCTGGCCCTGCGCTGGTCGCCCAACGACCGCATCGACGTGAACCTCGTCGGTGATGTCACTCAGCAGAACCAGGAGAATTCAGCCAGCGCGCTGCTGTATGCGAACTATCCGCTCACCCCGCGCAATCCCAAGTACTACAGCGCGATTACGATTCAAACCACCAACGGCGCGCTGCTCCCGTACAACCAGACACTCGTACCTGCGCTCATTCCGAGCAACCGCTACGCAAGTTACGCTTCATTCTCGATGCCGGCCGCGGCCGGCGCACCTGCCTACAGCGGCTCGGACAGCACGCGGCTGTTGAGTTGGGGTGGCTCGGCGACTATCGATGTCAGACTGACCGACCTGCTTTCCGTAAAGTCGATTACGGCCTTACGCGGCTACTCCACCGACTGGTTCGAGGACAACGATGCGTCCCCGTGGCCGCTGGGTCTGGGGGGTGAGCACCTCGAGCATCATCAGTTCAGCCAGGAACTGCGCTTGAACGGCAGCGTGGCGCACCTGCTTGACTACACTCTCGGCGGTTTCTATTTCAGCCAGCTCAGCGTGTACGGCACGCACCAGGACCTGTGGTATGCCGCCGGGCCCGGAGGCCTCGACTTCCTCGGCCAGGACCCCATTCCCGCGCATGACAAGGCCGGTTTTGTCCACACCGTCTGGCATCTCACAAGCAAGCTCGATCTCACGGCGGCCGTGCGCTACACCAGCCAGGACAAGGACTACACGTACTCACGCCAGAGTCCGCAAGGGGGTACGGGTGGCAGTGCCGCCCTGGTCGGGCCGTTGAACGGCTTCACGGGTCACTACTCCGCGAACAAAGTCGATTACCGCGGCGACATCGATTTCCACTTCACGGACGACCTGATGGGTTACGCCCAGGTGACCACCGGATTCAAAGGCGGTGGTGTCAATCCGCGGCCGTTCTTCACCTTCCAGGCGGTGCACTTCAATCCGGAGACCGTCAGAAACTACGAAATCGGTATCAAGAGCGCCTGGCTCGACCATAGCCTGCGAGTCAACCTGGACGCCTATTTTGCCGATTACAAGGACATTCAGCTCACGCTCTTGAGCTGCGGCTTCCTCAACCCACCGCCGTTGGCCGGAGCGCCACTCCCGTGTGCTTTGCCCTTCAATGCCGGCAACGCTCATATCAAAGGCGCGGAGTTGGAGGTCGAGGAGCATCCGTTTGGCGGGCTGGAGCTCAACGCCTCCGCCAGCTACCTGAACTTCAACTACACGAGCCTCACGAGCTACCCGACAGGCGTCAACCTCGAGATGCGCCCTGCCTTCACGGCCAGATGGCAGGGCAGCTTCGGCATCCAGTACCGCGTTCCAGCGGGTGAACTGGGCTCCTTCACGCCACGGTTCGACGCGAACACGCGCAGCGACATCTATACGAATTCCGTGAATGGCCCGCTCAACCACATCGGCGGCTACACCATCGTGAACGGGCGCGTGACCTGGCAACCGAAGAAGGACAATTGGCAGGTTTCGTTGGAAGCGCTCAACCTGGGTGGCAAGTTCTACTACCTGAACAAGTTCGACCTGACGGGCGCTGGGGCCGGCCTGGTCACAGGCACTCCGGCGCCGCCGCGCGAGGTGGCGATCGAGGTCAAGCACACGATGTAAGGTGCGCATGACGGGCGAACGAACGATGGAGGGGCAGCCCCTTGCGGGGCAGCCCCGCAAGGGGCGCCCCGGAGGACCGACACGGCGCGGGCGAAAGGTCGCCGCGGACGAGGAGGGCAACCTCGCACTCGTCGCCGCGATGTACGAGCGCGTGCTACAGCCGCTCGATTCCTCCCGAGTAGATGCGTTCTTCGCGCCGGATTACATCCAACACAGCCCGTTGGCTGCAACCGGCGCGCGTGGACTGAAGGAGTTTCTCGACTGGGCACGCTCGCGCTCGCCCAACGCGGAGCACCGGGTGAAGCGCCTGTTCGTGGATGGCGATTACGTGATCGCGCACGTGCACGTCATCATCAATCCCGGCGATCGCGGCAATGCGGTCGTGGACATTTTCCGGATCGCGGACGGCCGCATCGCCGAGCACTGGGACGTGGCGCAGGAGGTTCCGGCCTCCTCGGCGAACGAGAACGGGGTGTTCTAACTCAACAGAGCCGCCAGGTGACTCGCGCTCTGCGCGTCCGCGGGCGAGAAGAGCAACAGCCGCAACTCCGGCGCGGCCTCGATCATGTACGAGGTGTGCTCGTAGGCGATCTCGCCCAGCCCGGGGTAGGCCTGCTTGTACACCCCTTCCGAGCAACTCATGATTTCCGGGCTGCGCCAGTAGCGCTGGAAATCCGCCACCGTGGCGCTCAATTCCTCGATGAGTCGATCGAAGGCCGGATCGTCCGCCGCCTGGCTGTAATCGAGCCGGGCCTTGGCCAGCACGCGGCGCGCGATCTGGTCGTGCTCGGTGGGATCGCGATGGAAATCGGCCTCGGTCAACAGGATCTTCAGCAGGTTGCGCTCCCCTGGCGGACGCGCGCCAAAATCAGGGAAGCAACGCGGCCAGATGCGATTCCACGCCAACACGTCCCAGCGCCTGGTGTGTATCAAGGCCGGCACGTTGAGGGCATCCAACATCCTGCGCGTGGCGGGCCGGATCTCGGCCCCTGCGGACGGCGCCAGCGGCGGCGGACGATGTTGCGCCAGCATGAAGAGGTAGTCGCGCTCGGCCGGCGACAAGCCCAGTGCGCCGCTGAGGCGTTCGAGCACCTGCTCCGACGGGTGAACATCCCGACCCTGCTCCAGCCAGGTGTACCAGGTGGCGCTCAGGCCGGCGAGGGCAGCGACGTCCTCGCGGCGCAAGCCTTTGGAGCGACGTCGCCGTGCAGGCGGGAGGCCGACAGAGGCGGGTGTCGTTCGAGCGCGGCAACTCTTGAGGAAGTCCGACAGTTGAACGCGTTGTAGCGTGCTGCTCATGGTCTTTCGTAAGGCGGGCACCGGCTAACTGGCAGTCCCAATACTAGCAGAACCCATAGATCTGCAACGGCGCAGTCGCGCTCTCCATAATCGCTCGACGAGTTGAGGGGGAAGTTCTTGCCACAACGCTTTGAGGGGAAAGTCGCCGTCGTCATTGGCGGCAACAGCGGTATTGGCCTGGCTACGGCCAAAGCCTTCGCGAGCGAAGGGGCTCGCGTCCTGATCACGGGCCGTGATCCACAGACGCTGGGTGCGGCGGCCGAGGAAATCGGCCATGGCGCCAGCGCGCGCCGCTCCGATATCGCTGACTTGAAGCAGATCGAGTCTCTCTTTGCGGATCTGCGGCGTGACTTCGGCCGCATCGACGTCCTGTTCGTCAATGCCGGTATCGGCGCGTTTCTACCGATCGAATCCGTGACCGAAGCCGACTGGGACCGCATCCAGAACGTCAATCTGAAGGGTGTGTTCTTCACTGTGCAAAAGGCCCTACCCCTGTTACACCAAGGCGCGTCCATTGTACTCACGGGCTCGATTGGGGCCTTGAAGGGAATACCGACCGGGTCGGTCTACGCTGCGAGCAAGGCCGGCCTGCGCGCCCTGGGTCGCTCGCTTGCCGCGGAGTTGGTTGGGCGGGGCATCCGCGTGAACGTGGTGAGCCCAGGGCCCATCGAGACGCCGATCATCCATCGCACGGGCGGGTTGCCGCCAGAGGCCGTTCCGGCCTTGCGCGAGCAGATGATCGCCAACACACCGATGAAGCGCATGGGCGCGCCCGAGGAGGTGGCCTCGGCGGTTCTTTACCTCGCCAGCGAAGCCGCCGGCTTTGTCACCGGGATCGATTTCCTGGTGGACGGTGGCGCCGCCAGCTTTTAGAGCACGGGCGGCAACGCAGGATCGCGCGGCGCGCCCCACCAGGAGAATTCATCATGTCAGATTCCGCAGCACTGTCGACGGCGGATCGCATCGCCATCCAGGATCTCATTGCCCGTTATGCCTGGGCGCTCGATACCGGTGATGTCGAGGCTCTCGTGCGGTGTTTCACGCCCGACTGTGTCGTCATCGAAGAGGTGTTCGAAGACCCAGACCGTTGGGAAGGGCACGAAGGTGTCCGTCGACTTGGCGAGCACTACCGCAATGCCGCCGGTTTTCCCGGTAGACAACACCATGTCAGCCAGTCACTCGTCGAGGGGGACGGCGAGCGCGCTGCAGTGAAGTCATTTGCCTTCGTCACCGAGTGCCGCGGCGAGCCCCCATACACCCTGCGCTTCACAGGCTACTACGACGATCGGCTCGTCAAGCGCGACGGCCATTGGCTTTTCAGTGAGCGGACGATCCGGCTCTGGGATGGTCCGGTGTTGGCACGCTTTCCGGGGCACGGCGCCCGCGTCCCGCGCAAGCGCCCGCCCGAGCTCGTGATCAAGCGGTAATTTTCGAGGTAAAGCCATGATGTCCGTTGCAGATCCGCGCAACGAGTTGCCCCGGATGGAGTTCGCTTTCGAGGTGCGGCTGCGCTTCACGCGGGTGCAGAACATCAACTCCATGCCGACCGGAGCAGGGCGCGGCGCCGTTTACGTTGACAGTGGCGAGTTCAGCGGTCCCGACATTCGCGGCAAGGCGGTCCCGAACAGCGGGGGCGACTACGCGCTGTTCCGCCCTGACGGCGTATTGTCTTTCGATGCGCGCTACATGTTGCAGGAGGATGACGGCACACTGATTCTCATGCAGAACCGCGGGTTTCTGTGGGGACGGCATCCTGACACCATGCGCAAGCTGCGCGCGATGGCCTTCGAAGGCGGGCCGACGGTCGACCCCGGTGAATACTACCTGCGGGCGTCCCCGAGCTTCGAAGTCGAGGCGGGCAAGCACGACTGGCTCATGCGTCATGTGTTTGTCGGCTTGGGCGAGCGCAAGTCCGACGGCAACCTCGTCCGCTACTATAAAGTGTTATGAATCGGATCACACCATGACTACACCCTTTCCCGACGCAATGGATTTCATCGGCCACAACGCGCCTTCGCGTATTGAAGCCGAAATCTTCGACCTGGTGATCGAAGGCACCCTGCCGCAGGAGCTGCAGGGCAGTTACTACCAGACTGTCCCGGACCCGCAGTTTCCACCCAAGCTCGGCTGGGATACCTTCCTGAGCGGCGATGGCATGGTACGCATGTTCCGTTTCCAGGACGGCCACGTCGATTTCAAACAACGTTATGTGCGCACGGAGCGCTGGCAGCTCGAGCGCCAGGCACGACGGGCGCTCTACGGCGCCTACCGGAATCCCTACACGGATGACCCGAGCGTGCGGGGTAAAGGACGTGGCGTCGCCAACACCACTCCGATTTTTCACGGTGGACGGCTCCTTGCAACCAAGGAAGACAGCCGCCCCTGGGAAGTCGATCCAGTCACCTTGGAGACCAAGGGGGAGTGGAGCTGGGACGGTCAACTGCGCAGTCAAACCGTGACCGCCCACCCCCGCCTCGATCCGGAAACGGGCGAGTTGCATTTCTTCGGCTACGAGGCTTCCGGGCTCGCCACGCGGGACGTCGCCTATTGTGTCGCGGATCGCGACGGCCGTCTGGTGCGCGAGGATTGGTTCCAGGTGCCGTACTGCGCCCTGATGCACGATTTCGTCGTTACCAAGGAGCACGTCCTCTTCCCGGGCTTCCCCATCGTCGCCGAGCTCGAGCGACTCAAGGCGGGGGGCCCGCACTGGGCCTGGGATGCAACCAAGGAGAGCTTTGTCGGAATCATGCCTCGCGGAGGTCGCGTCGATCAGATGCGTTGGTTCCGTGCGCGGCCGTGCTCGGTGTTTCACTTCATCAACGGCTACACCGAAGGCAGTAAAGTCCACATGGACATGTGCGTGAGCGATGTTCCGGCGTTCGGCTTCATGCGTGAAGCAGGCGGGCTGCACGTACAGCCGCAGGATGTACGCGGCAATCTCGTCCGCTGGACCTTCGATCTCTCCAAGCCCGGCGATCGCCCCGAGGAGCAGGTGCTGGCGCCATCAGGGGATTTCCCGCGCATTGCCGACAAGAACATGATGGTCGATTACGACATCGCCTATTACGAGCGTCTCGACTTCAGCGCCGGACCACCGATTATCTCCGGTCCCGTGGGAGCGGGCTTCAACACGATCTCACGGCTCAACGTGAAGACGGGCGCCCTCAGCAACCTGTTCGCAGGTCCGGCTTCCACGGTGCAGGAGCACGTTCATATTCCGTCGCGACAGCCAGGGCACGAGGGTTATCTCGGGTACATCGTCGACCGGCATGACCGCAACGAGGCGGAGTTCCACATTACGGAAGCCCAACACCTCGAGAAAGGACCTGTCGCGCGCATCAAAGTACCGATGCGGCTGCGCTCCGGTGTCCATGGCAACTGGGTTCCCGCGACCTGACAATACAACGAGGTGCCAGTGCAATGAGTACTGTTATCACCGGAGCCTCCGGAGCCTTCGGCAAAATGGTGACGGAGTTGCTGCTGCAGAAAATGCCAGCCTCCGAGCTGATCCTGGTGACGCGTAAGCCGCAGACCTTGGCGCATCTTGCAGCCCGCGGCGCACGAGTTCGCCAGGGTGACTTCGATGATGAGCAATCGCTCGAAGCCGCCTTTGCCGGTGCCAAGCGCATGCTCCTCATCAGCACGCTCGACGTGGGAGAGCGACGGCGGCGGCAGCACGCCGCCGCGATTCGAGCAGCGGCTGCGGTTGGTGTACAGCACATCGCGTACACCTCGAGTGTCGGTATTCATCCGCATAGTCCCGCGTTCGTGATCGCCGACCACCTGTACACCGAAGAGCTTCTCAAGCGCTCTGGCATGGCGTTCACCATCCTGCGCGACAGCCAATACGCCGAAGTGATCGTGAACATGATCGCGCCTATTGCCATTGCTACGGGTAGATGGACCTCGAGCGCAGGCGACGGTTGCATGGCCTTCGTGTCAAAGAAGGACTGCGTTGCAGTCGCCGCGAGTGTGTTGACCACGCCTGGGCACGAGGGAGCCACTTACGAAGTGACCGGTCCCGAGCTCCTTTCCTTCCGTGACGCCGCCAGGTTGGCCGCCGAGATCAGCGGCCGGCCGATCGAGTACGTCGTGGTGAGTCACGAGGAGAAACAAGCGGAGTTCGATGCCGCTGGAATTCCGAGGCGCTATGTCGAGGGCGTGCTGCATGAGCGCAGCGGGCCATGGGCAAGCGAGGAGATGATGTCTTACGAGCGCGCTCTCGGGGAAGGTTATTTCGCAATCTGCTCGCACCACGTGAAGTTGGTCACAGGGCGCCAGGCGCTCTCGCTTCGCGATGTTTATCTCGCCAATCGCGGCGCTCTGACGCCGAAGGCACCGCAATGAATACTTCCGTCAAACTACCAGAGCCCGTGGGTCTGAAGCAGGCGCTCCAGGGCCGCCCGCGCCAACTCCTCATCGGGGGGAAATGGCGCCCGGCCGCCTCCGGCAAGGTATTCGATGTGTTCGATCCCGCCACGGGCGAGACATTCGCCCAGGTTGCGGCCGGTGAGGCAGCGGACATCGATGCCGCCGTCAAGGCGGCGCGCCAGGCTCTGGAGCACGGGCCTTGGCGCTCGACCTCGCCCGCCGAGCGGGCGCGTCTGCTGTGGAAACTTTCCGATGTCATCGAGGCGAATGCCGCCGAGCTGGCATTGTTGGAAACCCTCGACAACGGCATGCCGTTGTGGGTCGCGCAAATGTGGAATATTCCCAAGGCCGTGGAGTGCCTGCGCTACTACGCGGGATGGCCGACGCGGCTGACGGGTGAAACCCTACCGGTGTCCACTCCAGGGGAATACCACACCTACACGCGCAAGGAGCCGATGGGCGTGATCGGCCAGATCGTCGCCTGGAATATGCCCTTCGGCATGGCCGTCGGGAAGATCGCGCCCGCGCTGGCTGCGGGATGCACCGTGGTCCTCAAACCTGCCGAGCAAACACCACTCTCCGCGGTCCGCTTAGGTGAGCTGATCCAGGAAGTTGGATTCCCCGATGGCGTGGTCAATATCGTGACCGGGACGGGGGAGGCCGCCGGCCGCCCGTTGGTGGAGCACAGCCAAGTCGACAAGATTGCCTTTACCGGCTCCACCGCGGTTGGCAAGTCCATTCTGGCGGCGGCCGCGGGCACGCTGAAGCGCGTCACCCTGGAGCTCGGCGGGAAGTCGCCGGTCTTCATTTTCCCCGACGCGGACCTCGAGGCCGCGACGACCGCGGCGGCAAACGGTATCTTTTTCAACACCGGGCAGATCTGCGCCGCCGGCTCGCGGCTGTTCGTGCACGAGCGCATCTACGATCGAGTCATGGAGGGAGTCGTGAATCGGGCCAAGGGTCTGAAGATCGGCCCGGGAGTCGAGCGCGATACGTTCATGGGGCCGGTCGTTTCAGCACGGCAGCTCGAGCGCGTGGCAGGCTACGTGCGCTCTGGACGGGAGCAGGGCGCGGAGATCGTCGCCGGCGAGCAGGTGCTTCCAGAGAAGGGCTATTTCGTTCGGCCGGTGGTGTTGAGCAACGTGCGGCCGCAGATGACGGTCATGCGCGAGGAGATCTTCGGACCTGTCGTGTGCGCGCTACCGTTCCGGGACGAGGACCTCGATGCCGTCGCCCGGGTCGCCAACGATACGTCCTACGGGCTCTCCGCCTATGTCTGGACGAGCAATGTGAGTATTGCCCACAAGCTGGCCAGTCGTATCAAGGCCGGCAGTATCTCCGTGAACGGAGGCGCGGGCATGGATTTCACCATGCCATTCGGCGGCTTCAAACAATCGGGTCTCGGACGCGAGCATGGTCGTGAGGGCGTGGAAGCCTACACGGAGACCAAGACGGTTTCGATCACCTTGTGAACGCGGTATACAGTTAGCTGCCAGGGGAACCCTGGATCGGCCGCGGCCGTTTACGTGTGCACGGACCATCATCCAGGGAGATCGGTCATGACACACGAAGAGCGCCCCGACACAGACGAGAGCGGGTCCGTACTCGGCCGACGTGAGATGTTGAAATCGGCGGGAGCACTGCTGGCAGCCTCGACTGCCGGGCTTTCGACGGCGGTGGCGCAGGAGGATTCGAGCGCTGAGGAATCCGGGCGCGGCGAATGGCACCAGGTCATCCCGCCGCCCCTCCACAAGGGCATGATCTCCTTCACGTTGTCACACGAGCAGTTCACGGTTCCGGAGTTGGCTCGCCTGGGCCCGCTCGCGGAAGCAGCAGGGTTCGACGTGTTGGCTACGAGTGACCACTTCCAACCTTGGCAGGACAATCAACATCACGCCGGCCTTGCCTGGGTGACCCTCGCCGCCATCGGCGCGCGCACGCGTCAGACGTGGATGGGCACCACGGTAACCTGTCCCATTCTGCGCTATAACCCGGCAGTCGTCGCCGAAGCATTTGCCTCGTTGAGCCTGTTGCATCCGGGCCGTATCTACCTGGGACTTGGCTCTGGAGAGGCGCTCAATGAGGAAGCCGCGACTGGACAATGGCCTGCCTGGCAGGAACGCTGGGAGCGCCTCATCGAGGCCGTCACCATCATTCGCGAGCTCTGGACGGGCAAACCGGTCGATTTCAAAGGCACGTACTACACGGTGAAAGCGCGGTTGTACGACCCACCGGCCAAGCCTATTCCCCTGCTGTTGGCGGCGAACGGGCCGAAGGCAATGCGGCTCGCCGGCCAACACGGTGACGGGCTCGTAACCGATCCAATGACCTGGATGCAGTACAAGGGCGAGTGGGAAGCAGGCGCGGCGACGGCGGGGAAAAACACGGCCGAAATGCCGGTGCTGGTCGAGCAATATGTCGTCGTCGGCACACAGGCGGACGCGCAACAGGCGGCACGCCTGTGGAATTTCGAGCCCAAGGCCTTCAAGGGTTATCAGAACATCCCCAGCCCCGTGACGATCGAGGAAGAGGCCGAGGCGCAGATCCCCCTCCAAAAAGTCTACGCGCCATGGGTGGTGAGCACCGATCCGAATGAGCACGTCGAGAAGATCAAGCAGCTCTTCGCCAGCGGCGTGTGGATAGCGAACATCCACTCGGGCCAGCCGCGGCAGCGCGCGGTCATCAGCTTCTACGGCAAAGAAGTTCTTCCCAGATTCAAATAGTTACCATAACAACATTCCGCCCCGACCATCGCCCCAAACGCTGTCCGTCGGAGGTGTTGGCAGCTGCAGACACGTCTCCGATCTGACACATCTACTTATCCGCGGCGCATTGAGTCAGACTGTTCCCGCGCGGTGGCTCGAGAGTGTGGCTCGCCACGCGCGCATTCGGGGAAAAGGGCGCCGCTGATGAGTGAAGAGCAGTTTGAATTGGCCGTCGTAGGAGCCGGCCCCGGGGGGCTGAGCGCGGCCGCTCGCGCAGCGGAGCAGGGCATGTCGCACGTCCTGCTCGAGTCGGCGCAAAAGCACGCAAACACGGTCCAACAGTATCAACATCACAAGCACGTGATGGCCGAGCCGAGCGTCCTGCCCTTGCGCAGCGATGTCGCCTTTGCGGCCGGCCGCCGGGAGGAAATCCTCGATGCCTGGCAGCGTGCCATCGAGACGAGTCGTATCAACGTCCGGTATCGCTCCGAGGTAACGGGCATCGAAGGCACGCAGGGCAACTTCACCTTGCGGCTGAAGGGCGGTGCCGCCGTGCGCGCGCGGCACGTCATTCTCGCCCTCGGCGTCCAGGGCAACCCCCGGCAGCTCACTATCCCCGGCGGCGGTCTGCCCTGTGTGCAGTACACACTCGAGTCGGCCGAAGCTCTCAAGGGCGAGCGGATCCTGGTGATCGGCGCGGGCGATGCCGCGATCGAGAACGCCATTTCGCTCGCCCGTAACAACCGCGTGACGATCCTCAATCGCGGCACCGGATTCCCACGCGCCAAGGAGGGAAACGCGGCGCGGGTCATGCGAGCCATCGCCGCGGGGCAGGTGAGCTGCATCTCGGAAGCCAAGCCGAAAAGCCTGGCGCAGGCGGCCGGCGGCGCGCCCGCGCCTTATCTGATGAGGGTGGATACCCCGAGCGGCGAGCAGATTCTCCCATGCCATCGGATCATCGCCCGCCTGGGCGCGATTCCCACGCGAGCCCTGCTGGAAGGGGCGGGCGCGAAGTTTCTCTCGGACGCGCCGGATGCGGCCCCGGAGCTGTCCGGCCGCTACGAATCCACGGTCCCGGGCTTGTATGTGATCGGCGCACTGGCGGGCTTTCCGCTCATCAAGCAAGCCATGAACCAGGGCTACGAGGTGGTCGAGCACCTCCTCGGACGCGTGGTCCAACCGGCCGACCACGAGATCCTGGCCACCGTATTCAAGCGCTTGAAGAACGGCCGGGACGTCGAGGGCACACTGCGCAAAATCCATGCGACCGTGCGTGTGTTCCGGGGAGTGAAGGAGCTCGCGCTGCGCGAGCTGATGCTATCGAGCACCATCCTGACGCTCGCGAAGGGTACGCAGCTCTTCACGCGCGGAGTGTATTCCTCGAGCGTTTTCAACATCCTCCGGGGCGAGGTGCACTTGAGCGCCGGTGACGGCCCGCCGATGACTTTGCGTGCCGGACAACTTTTGGGCGAGATGGCGCTGATCTCGGGTCGCCCCCACGAAGCTACTGCGGTTGCCGGCGACGATTGCGTCGTGCTCGAGACCCCGCACAGCGCGATGCGCAAGCTCGTTCGATCCGAGCAGTCGGTGCGCGACTATGTCGACAAGGTCTACGCGCTGCGGGCACTGCGCGTCTTCCTGATGCCGCACGCGGGTCCGCAGACCGTCGCGGCGCTTTCTGAAGGTGTCCGCCTGCATCGGATCAAGGCCGGTGAGGCGCTCTTCAAACAAGGCGAGCCGGTCGAGCGTTTCTATCTCATCCGCAGCGGCTCCGTTTCACTGTCCCGCAAGGCGGAGGATCATGAGGCCGTGCTGGCCTACGGCGCCGCCGGCGCCTATCTGGACGCTCCGGGTTGCCTCGCGGGCGAATCCGTGCGCTCGATGAGCGCATACGCCACGGTCAACACGGAAGCACTCAGCATCGACCAGGCGCGATTCCGGCGACTGCTGGGCGCCGATCCCCTGGTGCGAGCCAAGCTGCAGGCGGAATCCGCTCAGCAGCTTGCCCAACAAGCTCACATGCAGGCACAGCCCCATGCCGGCAAGGTGTTTTCCTATCTCATGTCGCATGGGCTCGGCGAAGCCACCAGTGTCCTGGTGATCGATGAAGACCTGTGCGTAGGTTGTGACCAGTGCGAGAAGGCTTGCGCAGCCACGCATGACGGTGTGTCCCGACTGGACCGCAGCGCCGGCCCATCGTTGTTCTCGCTGCACCTGCCGACCTCCTGCCGTCATTGCGAGCACCCGCATTGCATGACGGATTGCCCGCCGAACGCCATCCACCGCCTTCCCGACGGCGAGGTCTCGATCGCGGACACCTGCATCGGCTGCGGCAACTGCGTGGAGAACTGTCCCTACGGAGTGATTCAACTCGCGCAGGTCGCTCCGAAAGCGAGCTTGCTGAGCCGCATCGGCCGCCGCGC
Organism: uncultured Steroidobacteraceae bacterium; assembly: GCA_964400085.1. GTDB lineage: Bacteria > Pseudomonadota > Gammaproteobacteria > Steroidobacterales > Steroidobacteraceae > 13-2-20CM-66-19. The sequence goes on from CAYNTW010000012.1 coordinate 40,361, forward strand.
TCCCAAGGAGGAGGTCGCGAAGACCGCGGTCAAGTGCGATTCCTGCGCCGGCCTGAAAGGCGGTCCCGCGTGTGTGCGCGCCTGCCCGACCGGAGCTGCGATCCGTATCCATGCGGAGGACGTCCTGAAGCTCGCCAAGAAAAGGGCGGCCGCGACTCAACTCTAATGTGCCACCCCAGTGCATCAGTCATTTGTCAATTACCGGAACTACCGCTACGGAACGGTTGCCGTCCTGGCCACCCTCGCGACGATCGCCGCCTACCTGTTGGACAAGCCCCGGGTGCCCCCGAACGGCGGCACCTGGCTCGGCTATACCCTCGGCACCATCGCCGGCGTGCTGGTGATCTTTCTGTCCCTGTTTGGAATCCGCAAACGAGCGTTTCATTCACGTATGGGTACCGCCATTGGATGGCTTTCGGCGCATGTCTACCTCGGAATCGCGGCTCTCATCATCGCGACCCTGCACAGCGGCATGCACTTCGGCGCGAACGTGCACACCGTTGCCTACGTGTTGATGTGTGTCGTCACCCTGAGCGGCTGTTGGGGTGTCTACGCCTACGTGCGCTATCCAGGACTGATGACCCGGCAGCGGGGCAATCTGCGGCGTAAGGAGTTGCTGCAGCAGATCGAGGAGCTCGACCAGCGCTCGCTCGGGCTCGCCAGGTTAACGCGCCGCCTCGAGGCGCTCATCGTCGACTCCATCCGCCGCACCGATCTCGATGACCCGAGCTTCTGGTCACAGCTGCGGGGCCGCGACCGGTCCTACCTGATGATCGCAGCCGAGTCGGCCTCGCAGGCGGCGCACCTCGTGCCCAACTTCGACAATCACGCCCTCATTGAGCAGCTGGCCGAAATGCGCCTGGCCGCGGTCGACGAGATGACGCGGGCGACGCTGCAGAGCCTGCTGGAATGCGCCGGCGCCAAAGCCGCGCTGTTGCAGAGACTGCGACGCGAGACGACCTTGGCGGCCAGGCTCCGCATCTGGCTGTTCATCCACGTGCCGGTGTGTTGCGCGCTGCTGGCGGCGCTCTGCACACATGTGGTCACTGTGTTCTTGTATTGGTGAGCCGTGCGGTTCTGCTTATTGCGCAGGACCTCCGTCGGCGGTGCGCCAAAGGGCGCCTCCGAGGCGCGCGGGCTCCTCATCCATGCGCGCAAGCTCACCGTCGGCCGCGCGCCCAACCAACACCTGCAGCTCACTTGCCCTGGGGTCGAGCACCAGCACGCCGTCATCACGACCAATTCATTGGGCGGGCTGCGTGTTGCGCCCGTCAGTGGCACGGCGATTCTCATCAACGGTCGCAGAGAGATTCGGGCGCGGCGGGTCAGTGCGGGAGACGTGATCGAGATCGGCGCCGCCAAGCTCACGGTGCATCCTTCCCGCTCGCGCCGCGCCGTCATCCTCGAGGTGCAGGAGCCGGAGTCGGACGAGGAGGCCGCCGCTGAGCGCCGTGGGGAGGCGGCCGCGAACGGCCCTCGCATGAGTCCCTGGTCGTGGGCCTTGTCACTGGGCTTCGCGCTGTTGTTTTTGATGTTGCCGCTGAGCGGCGTCGTGATGCCCGGGATCCAGGAGCCGCTGCGGGAAACGCCGCTCATTCCCAGTGACGGGCTATGGTCACCGGGGCCCTTGCACACCGCGCACCAATCCATCGGCACGCGATGCGAGGCCTGTCATGCCAGACCGTTCGAGCCGGTTCGGGACCAGGAGTGTTTCGTTTGCCACGCGGTCGTGGCTCATCACGTGGATATCCACAGCAACGATGTGGGCCTGTTTCGTGGCGAGCAGTGCACGGATTGCCACCTCGAGCACAAGCAGCCAGCGGCGCTCGTACAGCGCGACTCCAGGCTTTGCACTGATTGTCATGCGGATCTGAAGCGCCGTAAACCGGACACGAGCGTGGAGGACGTCACGGACTTCGGCTCGGACCATCCGGAATTCCGGGTCACGGTCCTCGCCAGCAGAAGCACGCCGGATAACGATGAGGGCTTGTCCTGGCGTCCCGTGCGCCTCGATCGCAACGATCCGGAGCATTTCCTCGAGCACTCACATCTGAAATTTTCTCATGCCCAACACCTCGATCCCAAGGGAGTGAAGTCCCCCACCGGTGAGCGGGTCCTGAGTTGTCAGGATTGCCACAAGCCCAACGCCAGCGGCCGCGACATGCAGCCCATCAGCATGGAAACTCATTGCAGCGGCTGTCACAGCCTGCGCTTCGATGAGCACGATCCCACCAGTGGGGTGCCACATGGCGATCTGCCGGGCATGTACAAGACGCTCCGGGAGCACTTCAGCCGTGCCTACCTGGTTCAAACCAGCACCGTCGGGTTGACCGTGGGCAACCGCAAGGTCAGGCGACCCGGCGGCGAGCAACGTGCGCTGAGCGAGCTGGAGCAGCGCCGCGCGCGCGACTGGGTCGACGCGCAGTCGTTGAAAATCGCGCGTGAGCTGTTGGAAAAGCGCGTCTGCGCCGACTGTCACGAGGTCACCCGCGTGCCCGACAAGATCGGCCTCGAGCAGTGGCAGGTGCAGCCCGTGCAACTGACATCGAACTGGATGCCGCGCGCCCAGTTCAACCACGCGGCCCATATCTCGGAAACCTGCATCTCCTGTCATGCCGGTGCGCCAAAGTCAAAGCGCGCATCCGACATTCTGCTACCGGATATCGCTCGCTGCCGCGAATGCCACGGTGGCGCGGGCAGCTCCGCCAAAGTCGCCTCCGACTGCCTGATGTGTCATGCCTTTCATATTCCGAGCCGCGGCCCGTGGTTGCGAAGCGAGGGGATCGCGGTCAAGGCGAACGTGCGATGAGCCGCCGCCTCGCCCGGATCGCCGCTCGCGGTGTGACACTCCTGCGCCTTTGCGCGGGGGCATGGGCCGCATACACGGCGCCGGCCGCGTCGCAAGTCACGGCGCCTGCGCCCGCGCCGGCCAGTGCGCCGGGCGCAATCCGGCCGCCGAATCCGAACTCGGGGTGCGGGCCCGGTCCGACCAAACCGCTGCGGCGCCGGCCCGGACAGCCGGTGATCGAGCGCGACAATGGCGAGGTCGAGTGCGACCCCAACCGCCTGCCCACCCCCAGCCTCGCCGGCATCGCGCCCCCGGCCGCGCAGGACCGCTGGCGCATCATCGATGAGCTCGGCTACCGCGCCAACATAACCAACCCGTACGCCACCAACAACGTGCTCAAAGGTGACCGACCGCTGCTGGATCGGCCGATCTTCGGGGGCAACTGGTTCTTCGCCGGGACCGCCACGGCCAACACCCTGGTCGAGTCGCGGCGCATTCCGGCGGCGGCGGGCGCGAACGCGCCATTTCTGGATCCCAGGCAACAGCGCTTCGCGAGTGAGACCGCCAGCTTCGATGCGGTCCTCTATCGGGGCGACACCGTTTTCCAACCGCCCGACTGGCAAGTGCGCTTCACGCCCCTGTTCAACTACAGCTCGACTCGCACCAACGGGCAGGCGGTCGCCACGAACGCTTTCGGCGCGCAAGCCCTGTTCGTGGAGAAACACCTGCGGGATGTTTCGGCCAACTATGACTTCGACAGTGTCCGTATCGGTATCCAGGGCGTGAACAGCGACTTCCGCGGCTTCGTGCTCGCGGACCAGCCGGCCGGCGTGCGCTTCTTCGGCACCCGGGCCAATGATGTCTATCAATACAACGTGGGCTGGTTCCGGCCGCTGCCCAAGAACGCCGCCCGCCAGAACCAGTTCGGGGCCGGCATTCCGGCGAACGACATCCTGCTGGCCAATCTATACGTGCAGGACCTCGGACGCCCTGGGTTAACTTCTGAATTTACTCTGATCTATGACCGCAACCACACGCGCGGCACGCAGGTCGTCGCGGCGCAGGCGCCGGGCACACCGGCGACATTCAACGACAACGGTCGGCACGACTACGACGTGGGTTACCTCGGGTATAGCGTTGATGGGCACCTGGGCTCTTACAATCTGACAGCCTCGCTGTACGAGATCCTCGGTGTCGAGCAGCAGAGCGCCTTTGGTGTTCACAGCGCGCGCGTGGAGGCGCACTTCGGCGCAGCGGAGCTGTCGCGCGATTTCGACTGGATTCGCCTCCGGCTTTCCGGGCTGTACGCCTCCGGTGACTCCAATCCGTTCGACAAGACCGCGCATGGCTTCGATGCCATCAGTCAGAGCGCCTTGTTCGCGGGGGCGGATTCGAGCTTCTTCATTCACCAGCAGCTGCCGCTGGTGCTCAACCAGCTCAACCTCAAGGTGCGCGACTCGCTGTTTCCCGATCTGCGTTCCACGGCCGCTCCCGGGCAATCGAACTACGACAATCCGGGGCTGCGCCTGGTCGGACTCGGGGCGGATCTGGATTGCACGCCGGCGCTGCGGTTGTCACTGGATGCCAACCACCTCTGGTTCGACAAAACGGCCCCCCTGGCGGCAGTGCTCGGGCGCACGATTGCGGGCAGCGACATCGGCACCGATCTCGATTTCGACCTGTTCTATCGGCCGCTGGACTCGCAAAACATCATTCTGCGCCTGACCGCCGCGCGGCTGCTGGCGGCGGCGGCCACCCGCGAGTTGACCGGAGGGACCGCGCCCTTCTCGGCTTTCCTCAATCTCATCCTGACTTATTGAGCGCTGACGTGAAGCCACACTCATATCCCAGACCGGACTGTCATGCGCCCTGGCTCGCATCTCTCGCGCTGTTGTTGTCGGCCGTGGGGTGCACGGCGGCGATCGCGGCGAGTCCCAGTGTCGTGGCGCCTCCGGCTCCGGCCGACCAGCCGCTCTCCGAGGTGGATCGCAAGAGCGTGGGTTGCCTCGGCTGTCATACCGAAACGGACCGGTTGAGCATGCACGACAACCCCGCCGTGAAGCTGGGTTGCACGGATTGTCATGGCGGGGATGCGAGTCAGATTCCGGAGCGGGGCCTGGCGCGCCTGGAGTTCGAATACAAGCGCCTGCGTGATCTGGCGCACGTGTTGCCCCGGTATCCGGCTGAATGGAACTATCCGCACAGCGCCAAGCCGCAGCGCAGCTACACCTTGTTGAACCGGGAATCGCCGGAATTCATCCGCTTCATCAATCCCGCGGACTACCGGGTGGCTGACAAGGCATGCGGAGCGTGCCACGGCCAGATCATCGCCGCCGCTGAGCGCAGTCTCATGTCCACCGCCGCCATGTTCTTCGGCGGCGCGTCCTACAACAACGGCATTCTACCCTTCAAGCGCTATATTCTCGGTGAGTCCTATACCACCAGCGGGGAGGCGGCCTCGATCAAAGGTCCGCTGCCGCCCGATCCGGCCAGCGCGCTGGCCCAACATGGCGTGCTACCGGGTCTGCAACCCGTGCCGCACTGGGAAACGGCGCCGACGCCGGACATCTTCCGGGTCTTCGAGCCGGGCGGGCGGGTCACCGGTAACCGCTTCCCCGAAATCGCGTTGCCGAATCTAACCGGTGGACTGCAAGCGTTGAACGAGCCAGGACGCCCCGATCTGCACGTGTCCAATCGCGGCAACGGCACCGGCGGCCGGATTTCCGTGCCCGTCTTGAACGTCCACAAGACCCGGCTCAACGACCCGCACATGTGGTTCCTGGGCACCAACGATCAGCCCGGCGACTACCGCAGCTCCGGTTGCGCGGGCTGCCACGTGGTCTATGCGAACGATCGCGACCCGTTGCATTCAGGACCGTATTCCTCCGCGGGCAACATGGGAGAGAGTCGCTCGATCGACCCAGTGATCCCGAAGCACGAATCCGGGCACCCGCTCGCGCACCGCTTCACGCGCTCCATCCCAACAAGCCAATGCATGACCTGCCACATGCACCAGCCCAATGTGTTCATGAACACGTTCATGGGCTACACCATGTGGGATTACGAGTCTGACGCGCCGGCCATGTGGCCGGGGCAACAGAAGTATCCAACCGCCGAGGAGATCAGGGCCGTCAATGAGCGCAACCCGGAAGGGGCGGCCCCGCGCGGCAAGTGGGCCGACGTGGATTTTCTCGCGCACGTGAGCGAGCTCAATCCGCAGCTGCACGACACGCAATTCGCGGATTACCACGGGCACGGTTGGAACTTTCGCGCCATCTACAAGCGCGACCGCCACGGCAATCTGTTGGATGCCAAGAACACCATCGTCCCGGACGACGACCCGCAGAAGTTCAAAAAAGCCGTGCATCTGGCCTCGATCCACATGGACAAAGGCATGCAGTGCGTGGACTGCCATTTCGCCCAGGACAATCACAGCAACGGCTATCTCTACGGCGAGGTCGCGCAGGCGATCGAGATCGCTTGCATCGATTGTCACGGTACGGTGGATGCGTACCCGAATTTGCGCACCTCTGGCCCCGCCGCGCCGCCCACCGGCACTGACCTGAGCCTGTTGCGCAACCCCGATGGCAAGAAGCGCTTTGAATGGCGCGACGGGAAGCTTTACCAGCGCTCTCTCGTGACTGCGGGGTTGGAGTGGCGCGTACACCTCGTGAAGGATAGCGTGACGCCCAACTCGAGCGACTACAACGAGAAGGCCGCGCGGGCCAAGCTCATGAGTACCAACACCACGACGCAGGCCTGGGGATTCCAGGTCCCGGCGAGCGAGCGCGCCCACGACACGAACAAAATGGAGTGTTACTCGTGCCACACCAGCTGGACCACGAGTTGCGCGGGCTGTCATCTGCCCGCCGAGGCCAATTGGAAAACGCCCTCTCACCACTACGAAGGCAAGGAGGCGCGCGTCTACGCTACCTACAATCCGCAAGTGGCACGCGAAGACATGTTCATGCTCGGCAAGCGCGGGCCCACCGATGGCGGACGGATCGCCCCAGTGCGCTCCAGCTCGGCCCTGGTGGTCTCTTCAACCAACGCCAACCGTGAGCACATCTACATCCAGCAGCCCCCGATTGCCTCCAGCGGTTACAGCTCCCAGGCATTCAACCCGCACTACCCGCACACCGAGCGCACCACAGAGACGAAGACATGTGATGACTGCCACCTCTCCGCCGCCAACGACAACAACGCCATCATGGCGCAGTTGTTGTTGCAGGGGACGAACTGGGTGAATTTCATCGGGTACTACGCGTGGCTGGGAACCGCCGGCGGAATCACGGGCGTGCAGGTCACCGAGTGGAACGAGCCGCAAGCCGTGATTGGCAGCTACCTGCAGAAATACGCCTATCCGGATGACTACCGGCAGCACCAGGCGTCGCACCAGCAGTTGCAAACCGCTCACGACCACGCTGGCGATCCGATCCGTTGTCTGCAAATGCGAGGAGAGTACGTCTACGCGGCGCAAGGGCATCGAGGTATGCAGGTTTACGATGTCGCAAGCATTGCCAACAAAGCGGTGAGCGAGCCGATTCTCACCGGTCCGTCGAGCCCTCTGGGACACGACACGCGCATCGCATCCAAGGACGCCACCTGCGTGGCCTTGCCGACCAACCAGCCGATCCATCCAGCCCGCAACACCGGCCATCTCATGCGGGACGAGAACCTGGAGCAGCCGTTCCACCCCATATATAGCTATGCGCTGATCACGGATAGCCGCGAAGGGCTCATCCTGACGGACGTCAATACGCTGGCGGATGGCAACCCTCGCAACAACCGTCTGCGCCGGGCTTTGACCTGGAATGCGAACGGCATCCTCAAGGGCGCGCGGCATCTGACCATCGGAGGTCACTACGTCTACGTGGCAGCGGATGCTGGGTTGGTGATTCTCAATCTGGATGACCCCCTGCATCCGGAAGTTGAAAGCGTCGTACCGCTCAAGGACGTGCGGGCCTCCGCTCTGCAGTTCCGCTATCTCTTCGTGACGGACGCGGAGGGGCTGAAGGTGCTGGAAATCACGGACAAACGGCACCCGCGCCTCGTCAACAGTGTGATTCCGTTGGACGATGCTCACCGGGTGTATGTCGCCCGGACCTACGCCTACGTCGCGGCGGGCAAGCAGGGACTGGCCATCGTGGATGTCGAGAAGCCCGAGCAGATGCGGCTGCAGCAGTTGCTGACGGAGCCGGGAGCGGTGAGCGATGTCCGCGACGTCGTCGTTGGATCCACGAATGCCTCACTCTTCGCGTACCTCGCGGACGGCCGCAATGGTTTGACCGTCCTGCAGCTCACCGCTCCAGACACTCAACCCAAGTTTTATGGATTCAGTCCGGAGCCGCGGCCGCGGGTGATTGCGCGGTATCGCACCAAGGCGCCTGCCTTGGCGCTCTCGAAAGGGCTCGATCGCGACAGGGCGGTGGATGAGACCGGGCACCAGATGGCGGTGTTTGGCCGGGTCGGCGCGCGTCCCCTGACCTTGAAAGAGGCCGAGACACTCTACCTCGACTCGGAGGGCAAGCCATGGTTCGCGCACCCCAATTGATCTGGCTGGCTGTGCTCGCAATCGCCGTCTCCGGCGCGCGGGCCCAGAACCTCAACAAACACATGGGTGTGACCTCCTGCTCCTCCTCTGTTTGTCACGGAGCGGTCACGCCGAGCAATACCTACGACGTTCTTCTGAACGAGTACGTGACGTGGTCGCACGAGGACGCGCACTCGAAAGCCTTCGCCTCGCTGCGCTCGATCAAGTCGCGCCAGATCGCCTCCAGGTTGGGAATCGGCGATCCCACCCAGGCCAAGGAGTGCCTGGATTGTCATACCGACAACGTGCCCCCGAGCCAGCGGGGCGAGAAATTCTCGCTCGCGGATGGCATTGGATGCGAAGCCTGTCATGGCGGCTCCGAGTATTGGCTCGCGACCCACACCTCCAAACGCACCAGCTATCGGGACAACATTGCCCATGGGATGTATCCGACGGCGGACCTGCGGCAGCGGGCGCAGCTGTGCCTGTCCTGTCATTACGGCACGGCCGAGAAATTTGCCACGCACCGGATGATGGCGGCCGGTCACCCGCGTTTGAGTTTCGAGATGGACACCTTTCTCGCTCTGCAGCCGCCGCACTATCGGATCGACGAGGATTACAAGCGCCGCAAGCCGATCTTCGCCTCGACCCAGGTCTGGAGTTACGGTCAGCTTGCCGCGGCCTTGCGTGAGATGGAGACGCTGCAGGGTCCACGACTGAACAACGGCTCCGCCTTTCCCGAGCTGGCCCTGTTCAACTGTTATGGCTGCCATATGAGCTCCATGCGCAGAACCGACTGGAGCCATCGCATCCTGGAAGGTGGCGCTGAGCCCGGCAGCGTGCCGATCAGCGATGGGCACCTGGTGATGGCCTGGATCATCGCCCGGGCGCTCGACCCCCAGAGCGCCCCCGGCCTGCTGCGCATGAGCCGATCGCTGCTGGCGGCGAGCGCCTCCGACCGCACCTTGATCGTGGAACGCAGCCGCGAGGTCGCCGGCACGCTGCGACGCCTATGTGACGAAGCCGCGGGTCGGGTCTGGAAACCCGCGGATGAGAAACAACTCCTCCGCACGCTCGTCGCGGTCGGAACCAGCGGCGAATTCCGTGACTACGTCGGCGCGGAGCAGGCGGTGATGGGTATCGATGGTCTCTTGATCGAGCTGGGGCTCGCCGATCGTTTTCATAAACGCGTCGACGAGCTTTACAAGCTGACGCAGAACGACGAGGCGTATGCGCCCGAGCAGTTCGTCGCCTCACTACAACAATTGCAGTCGGAGCTCGATCGGGCGGGGGTGTGAACGCAAAGCTCGTGCTGTAGGTCGGCGGTCTCAGGAGCGTAACTTGCTCTAGGCAGGAGATCGGGCCAGATGAGGCCCTCGATATCACTGTCGACAAGCGATCATGAGCACCGTCACCGCGGTCGTTGATGCCCATGTGCACATCCACTCGTGCTATGAGCCGGATGAGCTCCTGAGCAATGCCTACAAGAACCTTTCAGCGGCGCGTAACGGCGGCGCCGTCCCCGCGCTTTTTCTGCTGATGACCGAGTGCGCGGGGGATGATTATTTCGGCGCCCTATACGCCGCGGCCCGTGGCGAGCCGACGGCACAGCCTCTGAATCTCCGACAATGGACGATGACTCAGACCGAGGAAGAGGGAAGTGTCATCGCGGTGAGCGGGGCGCGCCAGCTCTTCATCGTCGGCGGCCGCCAGGTCGCCTGCCGGGAGGGCTTGGAAGTGCTGGTCCTGGGCGCCACCCGGCGCCTGCCCGACGGCCTGCCGATCCGGCAGGTGTTGACCGAAACCGCCTCCTGGGGTGTACCGCGCGTCATTCCGTGGGGGCCCGGCAAATGGTTGTTCCGTCGCGGCAGACTCTTGAACGAGCTGGTGGAGGAATTTCGCGGCCCCACGCTCTTCCTGGGCGATGAGGGCGGTCGCCCGGTGTTTTGGGGCTACCCCCAGCATTTCGGGCGCGCCGCCCGTTTGGGGGTGCGTGACCTGCCGGGCACCGATCCCCTCCCGTTTCCCCATGACGTGACCAAGGTCGGACGCATGGGTTTCCGGGTCCGGATCGAGCTCGACCGCTCTCGTCCGGCCGCCAGTCTTCTGGCGGCCTTGAGGCAGGAGAGCACCACTTTAGAGCGCTTCGCCATTCTCGAGTCGCCGTTGCGCTTCGTGCGCAACCAGATCGGGATGCAACTGCGCAAGCGCCGGCTGGCCTGACGCGAACCTATGTGCGGAATCGCGGGGGTTGCCACCAGGGGATCGACGCCCGCGCGCGAGTTGATCCGCGCGATGTGCGATGTCATGGTCCATCGCGGTCCCGACGGGGAAGGGATCCACCTCGGTCCGGGGGTGGGTTTAGGAATGCGCCGCCTCGCGATCATCGACCTGCGCACGGGAGAGCAGCCCGTCGCGAACGAATCCGGCAGCGTGCAAGTCGTTTTCAACGGGGAGATCTACAACTATCGCGAGCTGCGCGCCGAGCTGGTGGCCAAGGGACACACCTTCCGCGGGCAAAGCGACAGCGAGGTGATTCCACATCTTTACGACGAGCACGGCCCGGCATTCCTCGCCCGGCTGAACGGGATGTTCGCCATCGCTCTGTGGGACAGCCGGCAACGCCGCCTCCTGTTGGCCCGCGACCGCGTGGGAATCAAGCCACTCTTCTACAGCCAACATCGGGGCAACTTGTATTTCGCTTCCGAGGTGAAGTGCCTGTTGGCCGCGGGCGGGTCGGCGCGCGAGCTCGATCCGCTCGGCGTGGACCAACTGTTGACGTTCGAGTACACCGCGACTCCCACGACTCTCTTCAAGGACGTGAGGAAGCTGCCGCCGGGCTCTTGGCTCTCATGGCGGGACGGCACGATCCAACAGGGTACCTTCTGGTCCTTGCCCGATGCCGCGGCGCCTGCGCTCAGCGCGCCCGCTCCCGAGATCGCCGAGCGCCTGCGGCACACGCTCACCGAGGCCGTGCGCCGGCAGCTCGTGAGTGACGTGCCGCTGGGAGCGTTCTTGAGTGGAGGCATCGACTCCTCCATCCTGGTCGCCGCGATGAGCGAGGTTTCGCCGACACCACCCTTGACGTTTTCGGTAGGTTTTGGCGATGCGTCCTACAGCGAGTTGGAGTACGCACGTGTGGTTGCGGAGCACTGCGGTACCCGGCACCACGAGGAAGTGCTCACGCCAGACTACCTCGCGCTGCTCCCCGAGGTGATCGGGCAACTCGATCAACCCATCGCCGACTTCTCGGTCTTTCCCACTCTACTGGTTGCCCGCATGGCGCGGACGCGCGTCACGGTTGCCCTCGGGGGTGATGGCGGCGATGAGCTCTTCGCCGGCTATGACGCCTACCAGGCGGATCGTTACAGCGCGCGCCTGCTCGACTGGCTCCCGCGACCCGTCCGAGCCAACATCGAGCGCCTGGCGCGTATCGTCCCGCTCGGCGCGGGCAAACGCGGCATGGGCAACCAGGTACGCCGATTCCTGGAAGGGGCGGCCTTGCCGGCCAGTTGGCAGCACATGCGCTGGATGATCTTTCTCCAGGAGCAAAGCCGCAAACGACTGTACACGCCGGAGTTCCGGGCCAGCGCGCCTGAGCAGACAGGCGCGATCGTCCAAGCCGCCTTCGAAGATGCGCTCGCATCCGATCGGCTGGGGAGCCAGATGCGTTGCGACCTGCGCTTCTACCTGCCGGACAACATTCTCACCAAGGTCGACGCCATGAGCATGGCGAGCTCCCTGGAAGCGCGTGTGCCTTACCTGGACAACGAGGTGCTCGACCTGGCGCTGGCGATTCCCTCGGGACTGAAGTTGCATGGCGGCGTTCGCAAGTGGATCCTGCGTCAGGCGTTCGCAGGTAGACTGCCGCCGCGGATTCTCGGCAGGGGCAAGGAAGGCTTCAGCATGCCGATGAAAAACTGGCTCAACCATCAATGGAATCCGCTCATGCACGAGCTGTTGAGCACCGCGAGCCTGGCGCGTGATGGGCTCTTCGACGGGCGTTACGTCGCCCAGCTCATGCGCGAGCACGAGGCTCGCACCCACAACCACAGTCACCTGTTGTGGGCGCTCATGGTTTTTCAACTCTGGCGGGATCGCTTTGTCGTCGATCTTGGCCACCGTGGGGCGCAGGTTCATGCGGCGTGATCTGTCACGTATGAGCGCGGAGTCATACGACATCCTGGTGGTGGGAGGCGGGATCCATGGCGCGTGCGCGGCGTGGGAGGCGGCGCGCCGCGGCCTGCGGGTCGCGCTCGTGGAGGCCGGCGACTTCAACCAGGGGACCTCGAGCAACAGTCTGCGCACCCTTCATGGTGGATTGCGACATCTGCAACGGCTGGATTGGCGGCTGATGCGCGAGTCCGTTCGCGAGCGGCGCGAATGGCTGCGGTTGGCGCCCGAGTTGACCCGACCACTGCGCTTCGTGTTACCTACGAGCGCGCACGGCTCGAGGCGCCCGGCGATCATGCGCGCGGCGCTCTGGGTGAATGACCAGCTCAGTAGTGATCGCAACGAAGGCCTACCTCCACAGCAGCATCTGCCTGGCAGCGCGGTCCTTGACCGGAGCGAGTTCGCACGTCTTTTTCCGGGCGTCTCGGTGGCGGGCTGCAACGGAGCCGCCGCATGGTACGACGGGGTGTGCCTCGATACGGAACGGCTGCAACTCGCGGTCATCGCGGCGGCTGTGGCCTGCGGTGCCCAGGCGGCGAACTACCTGCGCGCGCTGCAGCCCCGGACGGTAGGCAGCGGGAAAGTCCGTGGCGCTCGAGTCCGCGACGAGCTCACCGGGGCGGAGTTGGATTTGCGAGCCAGTGTCGTGATCAATGCGGCCGGCCCATGGATTGAGGAGTGGTTGGGCGGCGGCGCGCCGGGGCTCCCGTCCGGTCGCCAGGCCGCGCCGCTTTTCCGCGCCTCGAGAGCATTCAACCTGCTGGTCCGCAAGCTGCCTTTCGAGGATGCGCTGGGGCTGACTGTACCTCATCGCGCGGCCGGCGTCGGGCGGATGAGCACATACTTTGTCATGCCGTGGAACGGCTATTCCCTCATTGGAACCCGTCATTTGCGCTGCGAGCACAGCACACGCTCGACGGCGGTAACCGGGGAGGAGGTGTTGGATTTTCTCTCCGACCTCAATCCTGTCCTGGGAGAGCACCGCGTCAGCGCCGCCGATATCCATGGAGTATTCAGCGGGCTGCTGCCGGAGAGCCCGCGAGCGAGTGGCCTCGAGGTGGCGCTCGAGCGGGCGCCACAAATTGTCGACCACGCCGCGCACGGCCTCCAGGGACTCTTCTCGATCATTGGCGTGAAATGGACCACCGCACGTTCGGTCGGAGAGCAGGCGGCGCGACTGGCGTGCCGGGCATTGGGAAAAGCGAACCGCCCGTTACGGCAGAGAGCGCTCGCCACGGCTAGCCCTCTGGGAGCGCCTGATGTTGATCCCGCACTCATGGCGCGGGTAGTTCCAGACCAAGCCGTGTTGTTTGCGCACGTGCTACACGCCGTGCGTCACGAAATGGCCATGCGCTTGGCAGACGTGGTAAGGCGGCGAACATCACTCTACCTCAGCAACGCGCTGGATCGATCTGCCCTCTCGGCGTGCGCCGCCTTGATGGCACGCGAGTTGCGATGGAACCGGCGCGAGATTGGCGCTCAAGTCGATGCGGCGGAAGCCGAGATCGCAATGTTCAAGGGCCCCCTGCAGGCGGACCTGCGACCGGCCGCCGCATGAGCCGCACTGGCAAAGCGCACCAGCACACTATGGGAGATTCTATGCAAGCCCCAAGCGACCTGGCCCGCGGCCCACAGCCCGCGTCCGGCGCCGAGCTGCCCTGGCAGCTGCAGATGTATCAGAAGTCTTTGAAGAAGAGGCAGAAGGTGGAGTTGCTCATGCGGCTCATGGGGCCGGTGAGTCGGCAACGTTGCCTGTTGATTTCCGGCCACGACAACAACGGGGCCATGAACTATCAGTTTCGGGCCGCCGGCGGCCAATGGAGCTGGGGACAGGTCTATCCTCAAGGCATTGCCGAGATGTCCGAGTTCCTGGGCGACCCGGTGGCGCATGTCAACATCGATCGCTTTCCCTTCGCCGACGGCGCCTTCGATGTGGTGATCGTGATCGATGTCCACGAGCACTTCCGTGACCTCCAGGGATTGAATCGGGAGATTGCCCGGGTCGTCGCTCCCGGAGGCATGGCGATCATCACCACTCCCAACGGTGACACCCGCTTGCCTGTGGCCGTGCTCAAGCGACTGGTCGGCATGGGACCCGAGGCGTACGGTCATGTCGTGCAGGGGTATCGAATCGGTGAGTTGGAGGGAATGCTGCGCGGGGTCGGGATGCAGCCGGTGGCCTCTGGGGGCTATGCGCGCTTCTTCACCGAGCTCGCCGAGCTGGTGATCAACTTCGCCTACGTGAAGTTCCTGGCCAGGAAGAAGGCGCATCCACCGGCAATGGAAGGCACCATCGCTCCCACTTCCAAGCGGGAGTTGGAAGCGGTGCGCAAGGAATATCGCATGTATTCTCTGATCTATCCCTTCATGTATCTCTTCTCGCTATTCGACAAGCTCATTCCGGGCCGTGGAGGTTATGCCGTCGCGGTCGCCGCGACCAAGCCGAGATGACCCCGCGAGCCCTCGTCACGGGAGCGGGCGGATTCATCGGCTCGCACCTCATCCGCTTTCTGGGCGCGCGAGGCTGGACCGTGCGTGCAATGGACGTGCACCCCGCGGCCGGGCCGCTCGAGGGCAACATCGAATACCGCGTGAGTGATATCCGGGACGAGCGGGCTGTGATCGCGGCGCTCGAAGGAGTCGACTACGTCTTCAATCTCGCCAGCCTGCACCTCGATGTGCACGCGACCTTCGAGCAGTTTCAGTCGGTGAATGTCCGAGCGCTGGAGAGATTGGTGCAATTGAGCGCCGCCGCCGGACTCAAGCGGTTCATCCAGGTCAGCAGTGTCGGGGTGTATGGCCACGTGGAGTCGCCTCCGGCCAAGGAGGACGCACCGCTGCATCCGGAAAACGACTACGAGCGCACCAAGGCCGCGGGCGAGGAGGTCGCGCGTCACACCGCGGAGCACTCCGGGCTCGACCTGGTGATCGTGAGACCTTCGTGGGTGTATGGCGCGGGCTGCCCGCGGACCGCGAAGCTGTTGCGCTCCTTGCGCAAGGGCCGATTCTTCTACATCGGGCGCGGCGAGAACCTCCGACACCCGATCTATATCGATGACTTCCTCCAGGGAATCGAAGGCGCCGCGCTTGGACCGCCGCATATCGGCGGCCACACCTTCAACCTCGCGGGTCCGCGCTGGATGACGGTCGCGGAAATGGTCTCGCAATTCGCTGAGGCAATCGAGGTGCCGCCGCCGAAGCTCCATGCGCCTCGCTGGCTAGGCCTCACGGTGGGCTGGGCGGCGGAGCAGGTGAGTGCTGTGGTCGGCGCGGAGCCACCGATTTCCCGGCGGACGTTGGCTTTTTTCGAGAACGACAACGCGTTCGACATCAGCGCCGCGCGCGAGGCATTTGGCTTCGATCCTCGAACCGAGCTTCTCGGAGGAGTGCGTCGGGCCGCCGCAAATGGGGCATAGCCATCCAGCCCGCGATCAGACTGCGCACCAACCAACCGCAGGAAATTCCGTAGAGCACGCCAACCAGTCCCCAAGGCGCGGCCGCGAAGGCAGCGACCACACTCATCCCGATCGTCGCCCAGGATGCTATGGCCAAATGGCGTAGCCCTTTGTCTTCCGACAAGGCGATGACCGTGCCTGTCGCGAAGGCGCTGCAGAGCTTGAAGATGCCTGACACCAGCGCCGCGCACATCAACGCGGGTCCCAAGTCGTAACGTCCGGCGAGGAACCAGTGCGCCAGCGGCGGAGCGACATACCAGATCACGATCGAGCCGGCACCGATGACGGCCGCGACGAGCAAGACCTCGCGTCCCAACAGGCGCCGTCGCGCCTCGACGGTATCCGCACGGCGCAGGCTGGGAATCAACGTGAACAGCACGGCCATCTGCAACATGCGAAACGGCGAAGCGACCAGGGCGGCAACCACCCCAAACAGCGCAAGCGCCTGGACTCCCGCCACCGGCGCCAACAGCAGCCGCTCGAGCTGCAGGAACACGGAGTTGGCGATGTGGATGGAGACCAACGCGAGGGCCTCTTGCACCAGCGCGCCCGTTA
>CAYNTW010000012.1:56964-90178 GCA_964400085.1 uncultured Steroidobacteraceae bacterium
CGACCGCACGGGTCGCTAGCAGCCAGGCCAACAGTCCGCCCGCGGTCGTGGTCAGCGCCAGCACAATGCATGACCCGGCCGCCGTGTCGAGCCGAAAGACGTTGGTCAGCACAGCAGCCAACAGCACGGTCCAGTTGGAGAGTTGCACGATCCACGTCGCCGGGCCAAAGCGCTGCTGGCCCTGGAAGTGCGCGGCGCTTGCTTGCATGAGCCCCGAGGCGATCGTCGCGACGCCGACGCTTGCCGCCAGCGCGAGGTCGAGACGATAAATCAGCGCGCTCGCCAGGGTGGCCAGGACTCCAACAACCGTCGCGATGCCCAGGATCGCGCGGCGCAAGCGCCCCTCGAGCGGCAGACCTCGACGACCCATCACCAGGTCGAGGCCGAGCGGCGCCGCCAGGCCGGCGACCGCGACGATGCCGATCACCAGAGAAACCAGTCCGTATTCGGACGCCGGGAGAGTTCTCGCCAGGAGAAGGTTCCCGAGCGTGAAGGCCAGCCCCCCCAAGCCCAGCACCGCCGCCGCGCGAAGCGAAGCGGACTTGAGGAGCGCGCGCAGCATCAAGTGGCTGCGGGCGCAGGGGCGCGGGCCGTAGCTTGAACGCCGACGGCTTCAGCACTGATTGTCTGAGCACTGCCGGCGGCCGCACCGTCGATGGCCGGCGCGCCGGCTAGCGAAACGCCAACCGCAGAATTCCGCTCCGCGGGCATGGGCCGCGGCCCTGAAAGCAGGCGCCGCTCCCACAGACTCAGATTGAGCAATCCCCAGAACAGGTGACTGTGGTTGTGGCGCCGCTGTTGATGCTCCTGCCAATAACGTTCCAACGTCGCCTTGCGGAAGTGCTCCGCGATGAGCCGCGATGAGAAAACCTCATCGCGCGTGAGCTCCAGAAGCTCGCCTCGAATCCAGTTCTTCATGGGGATGCTGAATCCCTGCTTCGCCCGAGTGGCAATTCCCGGCGGCAGGCGCGCTCGCATGACGTCCTTCAACAGCCATTTCGTCGTGAAGCCGCGCAGCTTCAGGGAGGTTGGCAGCGAGTAGCAAAACTCGACCACCCGATGATCGAGAAAAGGCGGCCGTACCTCCAGGCCACAGGCCATCGACATCTTGTCGACCTTCATCAGGACACTATCGGGCAGCACCGTATTCAACTCGACGAACTGCTCGCGCGGGCCGCGCTCCCGGGGCGCCAGCCGCGACCAACGTTGTACGGGTCGGAACGGATCGGTGTCGATCGTGCGCAACCACTCGCCCGCGAACAACTCGGACACTTCCCCGGGATCCATGAAGTATTGCCAGCGGATATGCTCCCCCGTGGCGGGAAGGATCGCTCCCTGGAGGAACCGCTTCAGGACGTTGCGGACGCCCTTCTTGCGCTCGTCATCGGGAATGCGGCGAATGATGCTGCGATAGAGCTGCTGCCGTAACGGCAGCGGGACTCGCTCGAGAGCCGCTGCCGCTTTGCTGGCTCGGAAGCGATCGTAACCCATGAGAATCTCGTCGCTTCCGTCGCCGCTCAGGCAGACCTTCACGTGTCTGCGTGCCTCCTCGCAGATGAGCATGAACGGCAGGTTCGAGGGGTCCGTGGTGGGCTCGTCCAGGTGCCACACCGAGCGCTCGATCGCCGCCGCATCGACCGGCGGAATCAACAATTCGCGATGTCGGGTCTGAAAGTGCCGGGCCACGGTGCGCGCATACTCGAATTCGCTGAAGGAGCGCTCACGGTATCCGAGGGCGAACGTTTGCAGGGTCGTGGGAGTGGACCGGCTGAGGAAACTGACTACCGTGCTCGAGTCGATCCCACCGGAGAGGAATGCACCCAAGGGAACATCGCTCATGGTGTGATCCGTGCACGCGCGCTCGATGACCTCCAGCAGGCGCCGGCCCGCGGTCGACGGGTCGCTGGCGCGGCGGTCGGTTGCCTCGATCTCCTGCCGCTCTAGTGTCCAGTAGCGTGAGACCCGCGCGCCCTCCGGATCGACCACGAGCAGACACCCGGGCATGAGTTTGTGGATGCCTTCGAAGAGGGTATCGGGCGCGGCAACGAACTCGTAACCCATGAAATCGAACAGACCCTGCGGACGCACTTTCCGCGGCACCAGCGGGTCGACCAACAGCGCCTTGATCTCGGAGGCGAACCGCACCCGCGTTCCCTCCAGGGTGTAATAAAGAGGCTTGATCCCCAGCCGGTCGCGCGCCAGCACCAGGCGCCTGCGGCGCGCGTCCCAGATCCCCAGCGCGAACATGCCGGTGAGATGCTTGACGAAGTCCAGTCCGTACTCTTCGTAGGCATGCACCACCGACTCGGTGTCGGCTCTGCCGCGGAACACGTGCCCTTTGGCTTGCAGGCGTTGGCGCAGCTCCGGGTGGTTGTAGATCTCCCCGTTGAAAGTGATCCAGACCGAGCCATCCTCGTTGCTGAGCGGCTGCCGCCCCTGTTCGCTCAAGTCCACGATACTCAGGCGGCGGTGGCCGAGGGAAATGCCCTCAGCGACATACGAGCCATGATCGTCGGGGCCACGATGGACCAGCAGCCCCTTCATCTGCTCGATCAGAGCGCCATCAGCCCAGTTGAAACCACAGATTCCGCACATGGCGATACAACCTCAATCAGCAACGGTGGCCGTCGCGGAAGTCTCGGGTAGCAGCTCATCGAACACACCGAGGATGCGCTCGGCCGCCTGTTGCCAGGAGAAACGGCGCGCCCGGGCGATTCCCGCCTGAGCCATCCGCTGGCGCAGTTCCTCGGAGCCGGTCACCTCCAGCAGCGCCGCGGTGATATCGGCTTCGTCACGAGGATCGATCAGACGCGCTGCCGAGCCCGCCACCTCCGGTGCCGCTCCGGTCGCGGGCACAATCGCCGGGCACCCGCTCGCCATCGCCTCCAGGATGGGCAATCCGAAGCTTTCGAACAGCGTCGCCAACACAAAACAATCCGCGAGTTGGTACGCGGTGGCGAGTTGCTCGTTTGGCACGAAGCCGAGGAAGTGCACGCCTTCCAGATCGGTATCCGTAAAGCCCTTGGAGCGTAGGTAACGCTCGACTTGACGCCCGGCGACTACCAGGGGCAACGGGTGCGGCGCCAGTTGCCGATAGCGTCGGTAGGCTCGCAGCAGGCGCTCGTTGTTCCCGCCGGGATAGTCGGGGAAGCCTCGGTGGCCGGTGTGCAGGACACGCGCGACTGTCAGGATGAAGCGCTCAGGGAGGGCATGCTCCCTGAGAAAGCGGCTTTGGGCTCCGCTGTCGCCACTGGGGGTGAACTGCGGACCTACACCGGCGTATGTAATCCCGCTCGGCGCTACGGTGAGGGTCAGGTGGCGTTTGAGCTCATCCACGGTGGCTTGCGAAATGGCCAGCAGAGCGCTTGCCTTGTGACAGTAAAGGGGCAGCATCAGACGGATGTAAATGTTGTCCCACCACGGGTAGTTCCCCGGGTTGACATACCAGTCACAGCTCTGGAGCACGAAAACGCCGGGAATCCGACTGAACAGGGGCAACGAGAACTTCGGGTTGAACAACAGGTGCACCCCGAGACGACGAGCGGCCAAGGGCACGAGCACCTGGTCCCACAGCAACTTGCTACGTGAACGGATAACGTGGGGCTGCGCGTTGGGGAATTCGTGCCAACCGCCGCGCGCGCCATCGTCGCCCAGAAAAATAACGTACCGGGTACGCGGGTCGAGGGTCAGAAGCTGTCTCAACACCTGCTCGCAGTATCGTCCCAGACCATCCGGTTGCTCGAGAGCGCGGCCCATCACTCCAATCGTTCTGGTGCGCGCGGCGATGGCTGGGTGTGCGGCTTCAATGCGCAAGCGGCTGCCTCCCAGAAAAAGTAGCAAGCTTGCGGGCGGCAATGGAGAGGAAGCTCGCTCGGCCGCGTCCGGGCAGCAAAGGGAGCCAATCGGAGCGGAACCGACCGAATGCCGGCAGGGGTAGGCCGCCGCGGCGCGCCCGTCGGTAGTCCAGTGCGACGCCAAAAGCAGCACGGAATCCATACCGTCTCGCGAGCTCCAGCGAGCGCTGCGAGCCGAGCATCCACGGATAGGCGATGGAAGTGGGGGCATACCCGAGGCGCGCCCGGAATTCCTCGCGAGCCAGCTCGAATTCCGAGTCGAGGAGACGATCGAAATGCGGCGGCGCCATGAGCTCGCCGCCGAGCACCCTCGAGCGGGAGTGATAGAGTCGGTGGAGCCTCGTCGCCCAGTCCGAAAGGTTGAAGAAAGCTTCTCCACCCGACTCCGACACCAGTTGTGTGCACGCCACGGTCAGCCCGGGGCTCTCCAGAAAACGGCGATCCGCGGACAAGAGGGGGGCCGCGCGATAGATCGGCGTACCCGCCGCCGGCGGCCCGAGTTGCTCACCGGTGGCGGTATGGCGCATTGGCCAGTCGTAGATATCGTATCGAGCTAGCAGCGTCGGGGTTGCAAATCCGACGAGTTGGTTGGAAGTGGCCACCAATGCATGACGATGGGCATGGGACTGCACGTCGACGTGACCGGACGCAGCGCAGGAGCGTACCTGCTCCCAACTCATGAACAGGGTGCACCCGTGGCTCATCCAATACGAGGGCACGAACAGGGTCGCCCGCGCGTCAAAACTACGCAGCACAGGTAACGCTACTTCGTAAAAACTTCTCCTTGCATCGTCAAAGGTAAGTAGGACGCGCTTCTCTCGTGCACCGCTCTTACGGTCGCCGGCGGCAAGGAATTCGTCCAGGCTGATGGTGCGGTAGTGGTTGGCACGCAGAAACTCGAGCTCACGAGCGAAGCTCTCCGGCTCCACATCGTGATAGATGAAGACGGGAATCTCTCCCCTTGTGAGCGGCAATCCCAACAAAAACAGGGGATAACGCGTCCGCAGGACGTTGCGCGCGCCGCGCGCCGCCCGCCGCGCCGTGGTGAAAGCGGTCTGCCCGCCCTGGTCATACCCATTCATGCTGTGAAGGACAGTTGAAAACCTCGGCACCGGATGTCGCGCCTGCAGCACGGTGACTGCAACCTATGGCGGTGCTGCAAGTTGCAGGCCGGGCATCCTCATGGCCAAGCTCAAGTCCAACTCGGGAAAACCCGGATGCGCGGCACGCTTTGTGCTCTGGAGTTACAAAGTATTTCCATAACTCGAAGGCGCCACCATCGAGTCAGCGCTCTTGCAACCGTCAGCCGCCCTCAATCGTGGGCCGAATCTTCGGACCCGCCGCAACGGATTCCCGGTGGTCATTCATGCGGATGATTTCGGGGAGACGGTCTCCATCACCAACGGCATTCGCTGTGCCATTGAGGCAGGAGTGCTCACGAGCACCTCCATCATGGCGAACATGCCCGCGACGGACTACGCTTTACGGCGCGTCCGGGCGTTGACCGGCCATGCGAGCTTTGGAGTCCATTTGAACCTCTGTGAAGGCCTACCGCTGACCAAGGGCCGGACCTTGGTCGATGAGCGAGGTGAGCTCTACCCCAAGCGCCTCGTGATCCGCCGTGCGCTCACCGGAAAGCTGGCCCTCGCGGAGCTCGAACAGGAGATCTCGGCGCAAATCGCGCTGGTGCGGGACGCTGGCGTCCCCATCTCGCATGTCGATGGTCATAAACACTTGCATCAACTTCCGATAGTGAGCACTGCGGTGGCAAACGTGTTGCCGCGATTCGCTATTGGACGGGTGCGTCTGATGCGATTGCAAAGCGCCGCCGCGTTCGCCAAGGTTTCATCTTTGTTGCGAGAGCTGGCGGCGTGGCGGGCGGCGGGGATATTTCGCCGCGCCGGGTTGCATTCGCCTGTGCGCACGGTCGACCTGGGGGAGGTCATGGAGAAAGGGGTCAGCCATCCGTATACGCTCGTGGATGAGCGCGGCGCAGTAGAGCTGTGTTGTCATCCCGAGTTGCCACCAACCGCGTCCGATGCGACGGAGGTTGAGAAGCCTAGTAGTCACCGCCGCTCAGAAGAGCTCGAATACCTTCTCTCGCCCCGGTTCCGCGAGTTGCTCGAACAGAACCATGCGCGACCTGTCACCTACTGGGAGGTCGACACATGACTACACCCTGTAAGTCTCCACCTGGCGTGCCCTTCGTTGAGCTTTGCGGAGGGGTCGGCTGATGAGAATCCTAAAGATCGTTCCACAGGCGTTCTACACCGCCAGGGGAACGCCCTTGAGCGCGTATCATCGCGCTCGCGAGCTCATCGCGCGCGGTCACGAAGTCGACATCCTTACGTATGGAGTAGGGGGCGAGCCTCCTAACTTTCCAGCGCGCGTCTTCCGCGCTCGCGGCCCGCATTTCACGCGCACGATCCGCGCCGGTCCGTCACGACTGAAGATCTGGTTCGATCTGCTGTTGTTCATCAACCTGCTGGCGCATCTCACACGCCGCCGTTATGACGTGTTGTATGCGCATGAAGAGGGGGCCCTGCTCGCCCGACTGGCGGGGGCCATTTTCCGGATTCCCTATATATACGACATGCACTCGAGCCTGCCGCTGCAGATCACGGATTGGAAATTCAGCACGCGCCGCTCGGTCGTGGCCGCCTTTCGCTGGGTCGAGCGTCTGAGCGTGCGGGGCGCCTGCGCGGTTGTGGCCATTTCACCGGCAGTCGCGCGGGCGGCGCGCAACGCGGGTCCGCATACGCCCTGCGTGCTACTCGCGAACCATTTCGAAGCAGGGCAGGCCGTGCCTCTCGAGGAAGTCGCGGCTGTCCGTCCCCGGTACGGGATCCCTCTCGAGCGCAAGCTGGTGGTCTATGCCGGCTCGTTCGTTGCCTTGCAGGCGTTGGATCTGCTGCTCGACGCGATTCCCGCTGTTCTCGCGGCAGTACCCAACACGACGTTCTTGTTGGTGGGTGGCACCGATCCCGAGATCGAGACGCTGCGCGCGCAAGGTGAGCGGCTGGGCATCCTGGACCACCTCGTTTTCGAGCGCAGCTTGCCGCAGTCGTCGATTCCGGCGTATCTGTCGGCCGCGGACGTGCTCGTCTCGCCCCGCGTCCAGGGCATCAACGCCCCGGGAAAGCTGCTCAACTACCTGGCTTCCGGCAAGCCCGTGGTGGCGACCGACACGCTGGTCCACAACCAGCTCCTGACCGACAAATCCGCCATTCTCACGGCTCCCACCGCAGCCGGACTGGCCGGCGGACTGGTCACGGCGCTCACCGATCCGGGGCGCGTCGCCGAGGTGGTCGCCGGGGCCAGCAAACTGCTCGTCCGCTACTGCAACAAGGCTGAGCGGGACGCCGCCTACCAGGCCGTCCTGGACGCCGCGCGGGTCGCCACACTTTCCCGAATGCGCAGGGGCAAATCCACGGCGGACGGCGGCGCATAGTCGTGAACCAAGCCCCCCGGACCATCTGGTGGGCATCCCCGCACGCTCTCCGTGTCGAGGCGGCCTGGATACTGATACAAGTTCCAGGTCGACTCACACACCAGTTGAGGGGGAATGAGCACCAACGCGACCGCGCGCGCCGTGGGCGCGCTCTTCGTTGCACTCCAGCTCGCAACTTCCACTGCCGCCATCGGGGCTCCGATGGCCGCGGTCAGCATGGAGCGCCTGACCCACGCCGACAAGGAAGCTGACCAGTGGATGTCGGTCGGCCGCACCTACGACGAACAGCGCTTCAGTCCGCTGCGTCAGATCAACAAGAGCAATGTCGCCGCTCTGGGCCTGGCCTGGTTTGCGGATTTCGACAGCAACCGCGGGCAAGAGGCGACGCCGCTCGAGATCGATGGCGCACTCTACGTCTCCACCGCGTGGAGCAAAGTGAAGGCCTACGACGCCCGAACGGGCCGGCTATTGTGGGCATACGACCCCAAGGTGCCGGGGGAATTCGCCGGCCGCGGTTGTTGCGATGTCGTGAACCGCGGGCTTGCCGCCTGGAACGGCAGGATCTATGTGGCGAGCTATGACGGGCGCTTGATCGCACTGAACGCCAGCACCGGCGCGGTGGTCTGGGAAGTACTGACCCTGGACCACGATAAGCCAGTCACCATCACGGGCGCGCCGCGCGTCGTCAAAGGCAAGGTGCTGATCGGCAATTCTGGCGGGGAGTTCGGGGTTCGAGGCTACATCTCCGCCTACGACGCCGAGAGTGGGCGCCTGCTCTGGCGTTTCTACACTGTCCCAGGAGATCCCACGGCGGGCGGCGAGCAAGCTGTGATGAAGGAAGCGGCGCGGACCTGGCATGGCAAGTGGTGGGAGGTCGGGGGCGGCGGCGCGGTCTGGGACGGGATGACCTACGATCCGAAACTCAACCTGGTCTACTTTGGCACGGGCAACGGCTCGCCGTGGAATCGCGGCTACCGCGGCAGCGGCGGTGGCGACAACCTGTTCGTGGCCTCCATTCTTGCAGTGAATGCCGACACGGGCGCCTACGTGTGGCACTACCAGGAAGTACCCGGAGAGGAGTGGGACTACGATGCGACCTCACCGCTGATGTTGGCTGACCTCAACATCGGCGGTAAGTCGCGCCGCGTCCTCATGCAGGCCGGTAAGGACGGCTTTTTCTATGTGCTGGATGCCCGGACGGGCAAGCTCATTTCCGCGAAGAACTTCGTCACGACGACCTGGGCCTCCGGTGTGGATCTCGCGACCGGGCGGCCGATCATCGATACTGGGGCACGTTACGAGGAAACGGGCAAGCCTTTCATCATCCAGCCCGGCGCCCAGGGCGCGCACTCCTGGCACCCGTTCTCATACAACCCCAACACCGGACTCGTGTATTTCTCCGCGATCGAGACCAGCATGGCGGTCAAGGGGGCCAGCCACTTTGTCGCCCATGCCATGTCCGCCAACATCGGCCTCGAATTCCCGATGCCGCCCACCGTCTACGATGAGCTCAAATCCAAGGCGCCGCGCACGGCGCAGTCGCAACTGGTGGCGTGGGATCCCGTGCACCAGCGCGAAGCCTGGCGCAGTCCCGTGTTGGGCACCATTGGCGGTGGCACGCTTTCCACGGCAGGTGGGCTAGTGTTCCAGGGGACCAACAAGGGCCGTTTTGTGGCTTACGATGCGGACAATGGCAAGGAGCTGTGGTCGATCGAAGCGCAGACCGGGGTGGTCGCCGCGCCATCCACGTTCGAGCTCGATGGCCAGCAGTACATCGCGCAAGCCGTCGGCTACGGGCTGGCTCCTTACGGCATCAGCAACCAATCGCGCCTGTTGGTGTTCAAGCTTGGCGGGACAGCGAGCTTGCCTCCCGCGCCGCCGCCGCCAGCACCGCCCGTATTGAATCCGCCGCCCTCGACGGCATCGGCGCAGACGATCGAAGCCGGACATCAACAGTTCCTGAGCCACTGCGCGATGTGTCACGAGCCGCCGGCCGCCAATCGCGCCGTGTTCCCCGACTTGCGTTATTCGCCCGCGCTCAACAGCGCGGAGGCGTTTGACGCCATTGTGCTGGAGGGGGCGCTCCAGTCGGCAGGCATGGCGTCCTTCAAGGGACGGCTGACCGAGGACGAGGTGCAAGCCGTGCGGGCGTACATGATCGAGCGCGCCAATCAGGCGAAGAACGCGCCCGCCGGAGGGCCGCCGGCGCGCTGAATGCGCGCTAAACCAACATGCGCCAACGCCCTTTGGCGCATCGTGCTCGCCGCGGCGGCAAGTTGTCTCTAATCCAACCTCTGGCCCCCGTGTTGCCGCAGCGCAGCGCGCGAGCGGCGGGAATTGGTCGTGGACCAAGGGCCAATGGTACGCTCGGGCCGCGCGCGTAAAGCTGCGCGCGTTTTCCGCCCGCGACCGCAGCGTCGCACTCGGGCGCATCGATCGAATCGCAATGGACGTCGGAAGGAGCCGCGCGATGACCTCGTTCCAAGTCGCCCTGGGATCCCTATCATTGTTGTTGTTGGAAGGCTGCGCCTCGGCGCCCGCCGGTGTGACGCACGTGGCCACCACTACTGCGAGCGCGGGGAGCGAATGCCCGCCACTGTTCGGCAAAGTCTGCTACGGCCCCACCGATCGACCTGACATCATGCGGTGTGGCTGCAGCAGCGTGTCGCCGCTCGGTACGCCCTATCCTTGATCTTCAGAACAGCTCGATGTCGCCGACGCCAGCACGGGGGGTCAACTGGCCGGCGGCACGGAGCTCTTCCCAGCTGCGCACGTTGTTGCGACCGTGACTCTTGGCGTAATAGAGGGCGCCGTCGGCGCGCTCCACGCAGGTGGTGGAGATGTCTCGCGGGTTGATGCGAGTATAACCGATGCTGATGGTAACTCGGCCGACCTGCGGGAACTTGTGTTGTTCCACCGCGGCACGCAGCCGCTCGAACACGATCTGGACGCCAGACTCGCTGGCACGATCCAACACCACCACGAACTCCTCGCCCCCGAAGCGGAACAGGTGATCGGCGCCGCGCAATGAGCGGCGCATCAGCCGGCTGACGAGGAGCAGCACCTCGTCCCCGAACAGGTGGCCATAGCCGTCGTTGATGGACTTGAAGTGGTCGATGTCAATGAGCGCGAGCCAACTCGGGTCACGTCCCTGCGCGGCTGTGCGCCGCTCGGTCCCGCCCGGAGCGCTCTGCCCGGCAAGGCTTTCCGCGCCTTCCGGCGGCGCGAGCCGTTGGCAGAGCTTGTGGAAGTGACTCTCGAACGTCTTGCGGTTGAGGAGCCCTGTCAGGGTGTCCAACTCGCCATAATCCAACAGCGCGAGGTGGTTCTTCACGATACCGAGGATGCCCTGAACGAGATCCGCCTCACGGGGCGCCAACGGCGCCGCGGTCTCGACGACCAGCAACCCCACCACCTCGCTCGCTCCCTGCACGGGAAAGATCGTGGTCAGTGACCCATCGCCTTGGTTCGCACAGCGCACGACCTGGTTGCTCGCGGCACACTCCTGCCAGGCGGGGAAGTCGGTCAGAACCGGCAGTTCCGCCGTATCGTCCAGGGAGTCGGCCCCGCTCACCCCGGGCAGTTGACTCAAGCGAATCCGGCGCGCGACCCGCTTGCTGGTGCCATCGTCCACCAGGCGCAACACGGTCACGGATTTCGTCTCGAGAAAGCGCAGCAGCAGGAGGGCCACGGCGCGGTCGAGATCATCCCGGTCGCGGTGGGCCGTCGTCGCGGCGACGCTGTTCAGCAGGTCGTGGGTCATCAGGAGTCCGATTCACTGCCGGACAGGGTACCCCGAATCCGCTGAAAAGATTACGGAAACACCTCTCAAACCGCCCCGGTCGCGCTTCCCGGACGAGGCCTTTTGTGCGCCAGTACCGGCTTTCAGCGCCGGGCCGGCGGCGCCTTCCGTCTAGGGAGAACCCGAGATCACCCCGCCGATCCCTGGGGAATACCCCGGCTGACCGTAACCTCCCGCCGCTGAAAGAATGACGGCCAAGGCGAGCTTGAACGCGAGCCCGCACGAGCCGTCATTTCCAAGGAGAGAGCGCCGTGACGTACGTCAGCCCCGTTTCGGGAAACGATCCGACCCGCTACATTCCTCAGACCAACACGTCTACGAACACCACGGGTTCGACGAACACCACCAGCACCAGCGGATCGCAGCAGACCAACGGCACGAACAACTCAGGCACGCAGTCCGGCGGCAATCCACAACAGGCAACAGACCAGGCGGTTGCCAACGCGAAGTCCGCGCAGGCAGCCGTCAACAACGCCCAGGCGGCCGCAAACAATCCTCACGGCACGCCGGCGTCGGTTTCACAGGCCAAGGCGAGCTTGCCGAGCTTGGAGAAGAAACTCACCGACGCGCAGCAGCAGCTACAGACCGCGGTGAGCAACGAGATCACGGCCAAAGTTGGTCCGCACGCCACCCAACAGCAGATCGCGCAGGCCGGGCAACAGATCATCTCGCGGTACGCCAACGACCCGACGGCCCAGAAGCTCGTCAGCGATGCAGTGACTCAGGTGCACGTGCACTCGATCGTGTCGGGGGCAGCCCAGAATCCAGACCCCGTCAAAGCCCTGCAGCAGCTGAGCGATGCCTATACCCAGGCGTCGCAGCCCGTCAGAGACGCTCTGCTGAAGGACCCCGGCGCGCAGAAGATCATCAGTAATGCGGCGCAGTGGGCCACTCAACCGCTCAACACGCAGCCGGGGGCAGGCGGTCAGGGTTATCAGGCCCCGGGTGCGCAGACCATGCAGCGCCTGAACCAACTCACCGCGAGCGTGGATCCGAGCATCGGAGCGCAGGTGGTCACGGCTGCCATGCCAGCCATACAGAGCTACAACCATCTCGTCCAGCAACAGACTGGAATGTCGATGCTCGGCCCGACTGGGGTCACATCGATGCTGAAGGTGCTGGACAACATTGGCGCAACGGCCGCGGGCCAGGCGGCCATGAAGCAGTTCGCCACGATGGGATTCTGGAACACCACCGCCGTGATGAATGCGATCGGCAACGGTGCGTCGCCGGCATACGCGATCGCCTATGCCGAGCAGAATCCGGGTGTGGCCGATGTAGCGCTGCAGGCGGCCATGGACGGCGTCAGTCTTTACGAGCAGAAGGTCAATGGCGCGGTCGGTGATTTTGCCGCGCAAAACCAGGAGTTGAGCTGGCTCATCGCCAATGTTGGGCCCACCATGACACCCGCGCAGCTGCAGAAGGCCATCCAGGCTTACGGTGCGAGCAAGGGGGCCGCCTGGCAGAAGCAGGTGCAGGACCTCTACAACAAGCAGCTCCCGCAGATGGGACTGAACTTGCTCAACCAACTGATGACGTTGCGCCAGTTGCCGGCCGGCCTGCAGTCCTATCAGGGCAAGGTGGACTCTTTCATCAACGGGGTCATGAACAACCCCCAGGCAAACTTCGCGATCACACTGGGGCTGCAGCATGCCATCGGGCAGCAGGGCGCGAATGCGAGCATGACGTTCCTCAACAACGTCTTCACGACGATGAAGGGAATTGACACCTTCCGCAAGCTGGCCACCGGCGTCCTGACGTGGTGGGTCCAGCAGAAAATCGTTCCGGACCTGCAGCGCCTCGATCCGAACAATCCGGCCACCTACGCGCAGGTGAAGCAGGACCTCGAGAACCTGAAGCTCTCCAAGCTACCGATGGTTCTCGGGGTGACCCACGATGACTTCAACACGGCGATCCAGCACGTGGAGGATGCGCTGCCCGTCGCGGGTGATGACCCCAACGTCATCGCCGCGAAGCTCAACAAGCTCGATCAGAAGCTCGATGGCATGAAGAGCTCCCTGGGCGTGAAGAGTTTCGCCAAGGGCACGATGATGGGGCAGCTCCTCAGAGGCATAGCCGTCGTAGCCGCTATCGCAGGTATCGTCAACGACGGGATCAAGGTCCATGACAAGGGCAACATCCAAAATATCCTCAAGGTCGGCGTGGATGTGCTCGGCTTGGCTCAGAAGGGCGCCGACTTCGCGGCCAGTCTTGGCCCGGGTGGCAAGCTGGCGACCAGGTGGCCTGCCCTGAATAACGCGGTCAATGGACTTTCCGGGGACTGGAAAATCGCTGGCCGCATCGGCGCCAGCGAGATCATCCAGGGTCTGGGGGCGATCTTCGATGGCTGGAACGCCATCAATGCGTTCCAGAAGGGCGACTACGTGTCAGGCGGCCTGTATACCGCGAGCGCGCTCGGTGGTGCGGCGACCGCCGGGGCGTCCGGTCTGGAAGGCGTGCTCGATGCGGCGGGTGCCACCGCGTTGGGGGACTTTGCCGGCGCCTGGCTGGGT
This sequence comes from uncultured Steroidobacteraceae bacterium, assembly GCA_964400085.1. Lineage (GTDB taxonomy): Bacteria > Pseudomonadota > Gammaproteobacteria > Steroidobacterales > Steroidobacteraceae > 13-2-20CM-66-19. The sequence goes on from CAYNTW010000012.1 coordinate 70,585, forward strand.
CCGATCGGAGTTGCCGCGATGCTCGTCTCGGTCGTCGGGCTGTACATCTGGGGCCAACACGAGGCCGTGACGCAGTACGAGACGGCAGCAACCCAGAAGTTCCTGGAAGGGGCGGGCATCAAACCCACGCAGGCGCAGGCGTTGATCCAGCAGAGCGGCAATGGCTACAGCCCGGTGCCGCTGCTGGCGCGGTACGCGCAGCTCCATGGGCTCGACCTGCAAAATCCCGCTGATCAGCAGCGATTCGTCAAATGGATCAATAGCCTCAGTGCCGATCAGCTGCAGCAGATCGTCACAGCAGCCAACGCAACACAGGACGCCAATGGCGGCGATGTCAGCAAGTTTGGCCTGACGAGCTCGCAGGATAACGTTCCGTTCCAGCAGTCGTACCAGACTCGCAGCGGAACCTCTACCAGGACCAACATCCACCTCGAGAGCGCCCGGCTCATGGACAAGCTGCTGCAATACCTGCACGCTCCCGCGCTCTAAAGGAGAGTCAACATGTCTGGTGAAGCTCGTGAAGCGCTGCTGCGGGTCAACCCGCGTTTGATTCGCCGCTGACGCCTCCCTGCGCGAGCACTTCGAGCGAGCCGAGGGATGCTCGCGCGAACCGTTCGACCAACGCGGGGCTATGCTGGCTGAGCCGCTCCAGGGCCTCCCGATTGTCGGTGCTTGCCAGGAGCTGCCAGCCACCGGGCGCTCGGCGTAGTGTCAGGGCGGTCCCCGGCAGCACCGCATCCGAGAGCTCGAGTCGAACCTCCTCGCTGCTCGAGCCGTCAGAGGCCGACGTAACAAGGGTACGCCGAATGTGTTTCTCGATGAGCTCGGCGAGTGTCAGGTCGGGACCTTCGGTTGCAACGGCTGCCATGGCCGAGGGTGAAGCTGGTGCCTGCGCCGCAGCCCATTGAAGGGCCGCCAAGGCATCGGCGTTGCCGCCGGCTGGAGAGTCCTTCTGGAGCAGGGCTTCAGAGCCGACAGCGTAATCCCCGGCGCCTTGACCGAGCTCGGGATCTTCACGAGCGGCACGCGCAAGGGCTTCCGCCGCGCTCAGTTCCGCCGCCCAATGGGCCAGTTCTCGTGCCGTCAGGGGCGCGCCTTTCACCAGCGAACTGAAGCGCGCCAGCTTCTCCGCGCTGCCCCCGAGCGGCTCGAGCATGCCGCCCGGATCGGCATTGGCGGGCGCAGTCTCCTCACTCCCATCCGCAAGTCCGGGGTCCTGCAGCAGTGCGCGGAACGCCTTTGCCTGCTCCTGCAGCGGAGGATCCTTCTGAATCGATCCCTGCACCGAGCCAGCGCTCGAGGGCCCCGGCGCGCTCGAGCCCGCAACCGACCCTGCATCCATCATTGCAGCCTACCTCCGATCGAATCTCCCGGACGTCGTTGCAATACATCCTCGACCTCCAGCTCCTGAGCGCGGAGCTGCTTCTGCGCGAGCTCGCGCCGGCGCTCCTCAGCCAGCTTGTGCAATCCCTCCTGTCGGGCATGCTCCCGGCGATAGGAGAGCTTTGCCTCGGCGAGCGCCGATCGCGCCCGAATCAACTCCAGCTCGGCGGCTTCCAGCAACTTCTTTTCCTGCTCGAGACGCAGCCGCCACCAGTCCAGGCTACTGGCCGTGCGCGCGAGATCTCCAACACGCACGGACGCTACTGCGCCGGCAGCCATATCGGCCATCTTCCGCAGCTCACGTTGCCTTTCAGCCTGGGCTGCGCACAAACGACTATACGCGGCGTCACGCGCGAGCTGCGACTCGAGCACGTGTTGATTGCTTACCCGCAGGTTGGCCATTTCCTTCTCGACCCGGCGCTGCTGCACTTTGAGCAGGGGCTCGATCGCGCCGGACATGTCACACCAGCTTGCGGAACAATGCCGCCAGGGATCGGACGTTGTCGTCGAAGGGGCTGATCTGACCAGCCGGTTGCTGGAGGAACTGCCGGATGCCGCCGATGTGGCGCAGAGCCTCATCCGCCTCCGGGTCGCTGCCAGACTGGTATTCGCCGATCTGGACCAGGAGCTCGATCTCATGGAACTTGGCCAGGTGACGACGCAGGGTGGCGGCTGCCTGCAGGTGCTCCGCGGAGACGACCCGAGGCATCGTGCGACTCGCGCTCGCGAGGACGTCGATGGCCGGAAAATGATGAGCCGCCGCGAGTTTGCGCGACAAATAAAGGTGGCCGTCCAGAATCGAGCGCACTTCATCCCCGATGGGGTCACCTTCCTCTTCTTCCAGGAGAACGGTATAGAAGGCCGTGATGGAGCCGCGATCATTGTTGCCGCTGCGCTCGAAGAGCTTCGGCAGCGCGGAGAAGACCGACGGCGGGTAGCCACGCCGGGCGGGCGGCTCGCCGACGGCCAAGCCGACATCCCGCAGCGCTCGGGCGAAGCGCGTTACCGAATCCAACAACAACAGCACCCGTTGCCCCCGGTCCCTGAAATATTCGGCCAGCGCGGTTCCAACGTACGCGGCGCGCGCGCGTTCCAGGGGAGGGCGGTCGGAAGTGGCGACCACGACAACGCTCTTGCGCAGACCATCACTGCCGAGATTGCTCTCGATGAACTCCCGAACCTCCCGTCCTCGCTCGCCCAGCAGAACGATCACGTTCACATCGGCGGCGCCGTGAGCGAGCATACCGAGCAAAGTGCTCTTGCCTCCACCGGCCGCGGCGAAGATCCCGACACGCTGCCCTACGCCAACGGTGAGTACCGCATCGATGGCGCGCACGCCGCTATGGAAGGGCTCATGAATGGGCACACGCGCGAGCGGGTTCGGCGCATCCCGGTACACCGGAACCCGCGTAAGATTCGCCGGGATGGGCTGGCCGTCAATGAAGTGACCCAGCGCATCCAACACCCGCCCGAGAAGCGCGGGGCCGGCGCCGACCGTCCCCTGGCAGCCCCGGGAAATGACTTCGGTCGAGGCGGAAATTCCGTCCAAGGCACCCAGTGGCGTGAGCAATGTCTGTCCGCGACCGATGCCGACCACTTCCGCAAGGAGCCGATAGTCGTTGCGTGTGTCCCGTAGCTCGCAGACCTCGCCGACCCGGGCGGCGATCCCTGTAGCACGAATCAGAGTGCCATAGGCCTCCGCTACCCGACCCACTCGCTGGAGCGGATCGATACGTTTGAGACCCTCGATCAGCCGGTCCGCTCGCGCGCTCCCGCTCATCGCTCCGACGCCTCCACCAGTGCCGTCAGTCCCTCCCGCACGGCCGCCAATTGAGTCGGCAATCCGGCCTCGATGCGGCCGAGCTCTGACTCCACCACGCAGTCAAAAGGCTCCAGGTCCGGATCAGCGGCGACCTGCGCGGTCTCGATCTCAGGATGCGCAACGTGCCACTGGGTCAACATCGAGCGCGCCGCCTCGACAGCCTGTGGAGTCACGGAAATTCGCAGATGCCGCTCGGCGTGTATCGCACGAAGCGCCTCGGCCGCCAGCGCCGCCACACATTCCGGCTCTCCCAATGCGGGCGCTATCCGCATGACGATAGCGGTGGCCAACGTGATGATCCGTTGCTCGGAAGCCTCGACAAACTCTCGTGCAGCGCGCTGCGCGTCCAGGATATGTCGGACGGATTGCGCCTGGGCACTTGCAGCGCCCGCGGCGTAGCCGTCTGATTGAGCTTTGCGCCGTAGTGCATCCGCTTCGGCTTGCGCGTTATGCAAAACCTTTTTGGCTTCCGCGAGCACCTGCGTCAGCTCGTTGACGTCCGACCAGGCCCGCCGGGGGATTCTCGTCCCGGCGGCCGCCGTCAGAATCGGGTCGCGGTCAGTCAGTGCAATGCTACTCATGAGTGGCCCCTTGTCGTTCGCATTGCAACCGTAGGCAGCTCTCGGCGACATCGAGTGGCAGCAGCGCCTGGGGCTCGGGGCGCCACCAGGCGCGATCGAAACTCAACCTGACACTCTCGCCCAGTGCGGGGTGTACATGGGTGGCGTAGGCGGCCAGCTCGGCAGCACCGCGTCTCGCGAGCTGCTCTGCCAGATCATTGCCGCCGGCACTGTCGACCGGTGCGGTTCCACTGCCGCCACGTGGAGCGGCCGTGAGAATACGTTGATAACGTTCCGCACCAAGCAGGGTGCGTAGTTGCGCTACAGCGGAACGGGTCACCATCGTGCGGAGTGTTGACGCAAGCGCCAGCGAACCGAGATCCAACGCCCTCTCCAGGGGATTGTGCAAAACTGCCCGCAACCACGCGGCCTGCGCCAAAGCGGTGCCTGTCTCCAGGGGGATGCCAAGGAGTACGGGACAAACGGCGCTCAATCGATTGGCCAACCAACGGCGGCCGACCGGGCTGTTGCGAGCCTGGATGACGAGTGGCGCCTCCAGCGGCGCCAGCCAACTCGGATGCAGCCGCAGCAGCGTGTCCAACTGCAAGTCATACCAGACCTGGCGGTCCTCGCGCGCGATCATGGTCAGCCGCTCTCCCGGCGCAGAGGGTGTCGATTGAGAAAACGCAGGCTCGCGCCGCCGCCGAAGCCACAGAGCAGCAGCGCGACCGCGCCCGCCACCGGCAACCCGCCCGACAAACCCCACATCGTCCCGGGGATGCGCCGTGCGGCGGAGTTTGGGGGGGCCGCGCCTACAGGGCGGCGCGTGAAGAACTTGACCGTGACCCGATTGATGTCAGTGAGTCCCTCGATGCCATCGGTCACGATCGCCTTGATATCGGTTTCGCGCGCCTCGAGCTCGGCGCCCGGCTGCTCGATGATGACTACCGATGCGGAGGCTGAGGGCGGCTTATCCTCCAGCACGTTGCGCTCGGGCATGGCTATGTGCACACGCGCTCCGACGACTCCATCGAGCTGTAGCAATGTTTCCTCCACTTCCTGCGAGAGCGCGAAAACATAGCGCGCGCGCTCCTCCAGCGGCGAGGAGACAAAACCTTCCCTGGGAAACACTTCACCGAGCGTTCGCAGCGGCTCACGCGGCAGTCCGGCCGCGCTGAGCACGCCCACCGCGCGGGGAATGTCGCCCTGATCCACGCTGATCGACCATCCTTTTCCCTTTGCCATCGGCTCCTTGAGCGCCTCGACGCCTGCTCCCAGAAGGGCTGCTTGGACCTCATTGGCCTGACTCTCGGTGAGGTCGCTATACAGCGGGCTGCGCGCGCAGCCCGCTGCAAGAGCCGCAATCACCAGGACCGGCAGGCAGCGCGAGAAGCGCCTGAGATGTCCTGTGCTCATGACTGCTCCCGGAAGAGCTGCTGTACGCCATCGGATGTGCGGTTGGCGACGTTGGAAGTCAGCTCACAATGGAACAGAAACTCGTGCGCCTGCATGGTCAGCTGCAGCAGCTCCCCGGGCTCGATGCGTTGCTGGCTGGCCTGTAGTTGCCGGGCCGCCGTGCCGAGGGACTCGGCACGGCCGTTCAGACCTTCCAACAGCCGCAGCACCGTGCCGAAGTCGGCCGCTTCCGCCGCAGACACCTTGGGGGGCTCCGGCAGCTTTGGACTGTGTCCGGCCGCCGAGTAGGCAGCGTTGAAGTGAGCGACATCGAACACGGCCGGAGCGGGAGCTCCCCCGGGGGCCATCGTCCCGCCGGTCAGCGGCCTGACCGCAGCCGACAGATCGAACGCAATCGTCGTGACGGGGTCCATGGCTCACCTTCCTCAATCAGCCGTTTTTGCGTCCCAGAGTCTCCAGGCCCTCTCCGACGCTCGTGGTGGAAGTCGAGGCGTTGGTCGCCAGGTAGGAAAAGCGCATCGATTCCGCCGTGAGCTGCGTGATGGTGGAGGGGTTGTCCTGGCCTGCGTTGCTCACCTGGTTTGACAGATCGGTGATGACCTGCGCCTGGCTGTTGAGCGCGCTGCCCCAGGCCTTGGCCATCGCTTCATACCACGACTGGGTGTCGCTGGCGCTCGGGGTACCGGCGCCGATCGTGGCGGACGCGCGTGACAGCGTCTGCGACAGCAAGGAAGAGGAGGTCGCGGCGCCGGCCATCGTGCCGCCCGAAATACCTGGATTCAACACGGAATAGAGAGTGGTCATGTCAGTGGCTCCTGTCAGGTTTACTTGCCCTCTAGCCGCCGAAGCTCGCGCCCGGCAGCCGCAAACGCTCGACTCGTCCATCGCGCTCCACCAGCACCGTGCCTTCCTCGATGCCGGCGAGCCGCCCACCATGGGGCAGCTTCGCGCCAACGTAATATCGGGATCCATCGGCGGTGACGATGTAGGGATCATGGCTGGCAACCGCCGAGACGATGCGTGTCTCATCGGGCTCGAGAGGCGCGGAAGGCTGATCGAGATTGACCACCAGAACGCGCTTCAGACCCTCGATTTCCCGCATTGCGCGCGACTGGACGACGTCGGCAACCGCTTTGGGGTCGCCAAGATGGCCGCGCACGGTGATCGTTCCGTGACCGTTGTCGAGGCTCTCGGCGGAGATGCCCGACAGGCGCAGGACTTCCGCCACGTCACGGGCGATATCAGCCCCGGCGCGAGTCGGTTTGGGCGCGGGCGCCTTTTGCGCGCTCGCCGGCGCTTGCGCGGCCTGCGCCTGGTGTGGTCCCACCTGGCGCATGACTGGCTGCAGACCGCACGCGACAGCGGCTACGATGACCGTGGCGAGCGCCCAGCGCACTCGGCGGAACCGACCGGCAGCCACCGCCTCGCCACCATCGGCCGCTACGCGGTCCCGATCTGTTGGGTCCTCATTTGCGCTGACCGTCGTGATTTCAAACACCGCGGCCCCGAGCTCGACGCGGGTTCCCTCGCAGAGGCGGACGGATTGACCGGGCCTGTGGCGCTGTCCGTCCACGACGAGAGCCGCATCGACAGGCCGCACCCACACCATTGCGTCTCGAGCGGTCACGATACAGTGGTGGTTGGAAACCCCGTTGTCCGAAAGGATGACCTCACAGTCGTCCGCGCAACCGACGACCAGGATGTCATCCGATGCAATAGGAATGCGGGCTCCGGCATGTACACCCTTCACGACCCGCAACGCGAGCAGGGCCGCCTCGGCGGCCTCGGTATTGTGTGCACTGGCGTCCATGGCGTCTCCTCCTGGGTCTCTTGACGGCGTCGGATCTATGGAGCGGCCGTGGGCGGCACGCTCGCCATGATGAGTTGCGGTGAAATCAGAAACACTCGCTCGGTGTCCTCGTGCTGGACGGTTTCGCCTTGAAACAAGCGCCCGAACAACGGAATGCTGCCGAGCACGGGCACCTGGCTGGCGTTACGAGATCTCTCCTTGCGAACGAGCCCTCCGAGCAGCAGACCCTGCCCGGCGTCGATGATCGCCTGGGTGTTGACGGCATTGCGCGTGACGATCGGCACAGCCTGCGTCGCATTCTGTCCCGCGCTGGTCTGCACCTGTTGGCTCGTCACCTGCACGTTGCCGTCTTCGACAGTGACCAGGAGACGGATGCGCTTGCGTCCCTGATCATCGATCAGATGCGGCGTGACGCGCAGGACCGTTCCGGCGGCAACGCCGTAGAGATCCTCATCGAAAGCTCCGGAGACCGGGATGTACACCGATTGCGTGCTCTCGATGACGGCTTCCACATCGTTGAGCGTGACCACCTGCGGCCGTTGCACGATGTTGGTGACTCCTTTCTCCTCCAACGCATTGATGCGCGCGAGGAAACTCGAGGTGCTGCTGATGATGCTGTTGATCTCCAGCCCGGCGAGATTGCCGGCCGCGTCCACGGGATGAATACCGCCACCGAAGGCGACGCTGGTATTGCCGTGCTGGTAGGCCCAGTCGATTCCCAGCTTGCGCGCGCGAGTCCGATCGATATCGATGACTGTCGCATCGAGCTGAATGATCTGATTCTCGACATCGAGTTGGTGCACCAGATCCTCGTAGAGAGGCATGCGATCCGGATAGTCCCGGATGATCACGGCGTTGCGATAGGGATCCGCCACGATGCGCGGCGTTTCCGTGCCGTCCAGCATGGCGCCGATGGTGGCGGCGGAGGTATTGGGTGTTGATTGCGCGGCCTCACCCGCGGCGGGCGCGGACGCCGTCGGGGTCATCGTGGGCGCCGACCCGTAGGCGGAAGAAGTCGCTCCGGCCGTCGTGCCTGCTTTGGAGTTGCCCACCGCGAGCTGTGTGAGCCGGTCACCCAGAGCGGCGAGTCCTTTCCCGCGCAATCCGGTCAGCGCCGCGGAATTGACCCCCGGGCCGCCGAACGTCGCATTGCTGCCGGCATCGGACTGACTCAAGAGCTGGTGTAGCAGGGTTGCCACTCCGGGCACGATCGTTCGCTGATTCCCGACAGAAAAGGCCGTGTCGGCGGCCCACGCGTACTTCAGCGGCAGAAAGCGCAGTGTCATGCGCGGGGCCGGCGCCGGCGGGGCCAGCGACGGGTGCTCCGAGGGACGCCCGAGCGCCGTGCTGAGTTGCGTAAGTTGCTCGAGAAATCGAGGCGTGCCGCGTGCGGCAACGAGCCCTGTGTCGGATTTCACCTGCAGCGAATCGCTGACATCGGCCAGCCCGAACCCGACAGCGGCCTGCGTGAACGCCTCGATGCGCGCCGGATCGATCTGGAAGTAGCGGCCCGAGAGCTCGCGGCTCTTGTAGATGTAGGCCACACTGCCGTCGTAGTAGCCCAGCAGGCTGTTTGAATCGGCGATGCTCTTGAAGACCTCCGCGGCCGTGCCGCTACGTGGACCATTGAGGGTGCCGGGCTCCTGCTGGACCTGGGGACTCAGGATCACGGGAATAGCGAGATCGTCGAAGAAGCGTTGCAGGAAGCCCTTGAGCGTCTCGTGCTGCAGATCGTAGGTGACCCGGTCGTTTGGGAATGGGATGCGGCCCGCCTGGGCGGTGTCCGCGGAACCCAACAGGGCGCTGGCGAGCAGCGTGACCGCGAGGAGCGGCAAGCCGCGTCTCGGGGTACGTGCGGGCGTTGGCCCGACCTGGTGGCGCGCGTGTCGATCCATTACTCAACCTCGAACTTGTCCGACCGGTACGACCGGCACATCACCGCTGAGTTCCTGAAAAGACAACACGGGCAGCTCGAAAAATTCGCTCTCGGTCAGCTTGCGCAGATGACGACGCACGTCCATCGAACACAACAGCACGACACGCGGGAACTTCGAGCCGAGCTCCTCGCGCAAGGCGCGGATTTCCGCGAGAAGTCTCTGGATGAACTGCGGATCCACTGCGATTTGCCCCACATGAGCCGGTGCCGCCTGAGCCGATCCCGCTTGAGTCACCCCGCGCGTAGCCTGTCGCAGCGTATCCTCCAGCTCCGGATGCGCAATGAGAGCACTGATCGACCCATCATCGCCGATGTGACGCTGTGTGATATGACGTCGAAGCGCGACGCGAACATATTCCGTGATCATGACAACGTCGCGTTCGCGCGCGCTGACGTCGGTGATCGCTTCGAACACATCGCGCAGATGGCGGATCGGAACGCCCTCATCCAGTAGTCGGCGCAGGATCTCCGATACGCGCTGGGGAGCGGCCGCGCGCAGCATCTCTTTGACCAGGTCGGGGTAATCGCGCGACCAGGCGTTGAGGAGCCTGGAAGTCTCCTGGATGCCCGCGAACTGCGCGAGTTGGCGCCGCAGGGTGCGGTTGAGATGGGTCTCGATCTCCAGGAGCGATTCCTGCCCACCCGGAGCTGGCAGGTTTGCATGCAGGACACGCACGCCAAACACGGTTAGTCGGTAGCTATCCGCGGGCAGGTTCTCGTTCGCTCGGACCGTCGGGTAGGGCGCCGGTACTCCGTATTCTTCGCGCAGCTTCTCCACGGCGCGCAACGCGCAGCCCGTGAGGCGCTCACGGGTTTCGGTGTCCTGCGGCCGCAAGGACACTTCCAACAGCAGGTCCGGCGGTGGTTTCAACTCGGATTCGGCAGGGGACGCCTCAACCTGAGCCGGCGGATCAGGAAGGGCGCCTAGCTGCCGCAGGATGCCGCGCAACGGAGCCCACTCATGCCCATGGCGCCACACCGCGACGGCGAGCATCGTGAGTCCGAGGACCAGGAACACGGGCCAGGGGAAACCGGGTACGAGCGCGAGCAGCAGCGACAGCAACCCACCGATGAAAAGCACCCGCGGGTGTCCACGTAGCTCGCGAGCTATCGATGCGCCGAGGTGAGCATCTCGCTCCTCGCCGGCGGTGCGGGTTACGATCAGTCCCGCTGCGATGGCCGAGAGGAGCGCGGGGATCTGTCCGACCAACCCATCACCGATCGTCAAAATGCTATAGGTGTGGACCGCATCGCCCACGGGCATCCCGAGCTGCAGGACACCGACCGCGAGTCCTCCCAGAATGTTGATGATGATGATCACGATCCCCGCGATCGAGTCGCCGCGGACGAATTTCATGGCCCCATCGAGGGCGCCGTGGAGCTGGCTTTCAACCTCCAGGCGCCGGCGGCGGCGGCGAGCCTCATCCTTGTCGATCAGCCCGGAGCGCAGGTCGGAATCGATGGACAACTGTTTGCCGGGCATGGCATCGAGCGTGAACCGCGCCGCGACTTCCGCCACACGCTCCGCGCCCTTCGCGATCACGATGAATTGCACGACCGTGATGATCAGGAAAACGACCGCGCCGACGACCAGGTTGCCCCCGGCGACGAGCTGACCGAACGTGTTGATGATGTGTCCGGCATCCGCCTGCAGCAGGATCAGACGGGTGATCGCGATCGAGAGCGACAGGCGGAAGAGTGTGGTGAGCAGCAGGACGCTTGGAAAGCTCGCGAACGCGGTGGCGCCGGGAATGTAGATGGCCAGCAGCAGCAGGCCTACGCCGAACAACACGTTGGCAGCGACGAGGCCGTCGATCACCAGCAGCGGCATCGGCAGGATCATCAGGGCGACGATCGCCACCACGCCTGCCGCGAGCAGAATATCGCTGCCGCTGCCGGGCGCACGCAGCGCCGGCAATCCGATCTTCCACGCGATCGCCGATCCCTTCACGATTCATCCCGTCGGTTTCCTGGGGTCAACCGTAACATCGCGTTCCAGGCGCGTGTACCTAGTAATTACCCCAGGGTGCGTCCCGCGTCCCCGGACGGTATATCCAGTACGTCGTACAGTGTAGCAACGCGGGTGATACTGGTGGGCGTGATCCCAACTACGAGGTACCGGGCGCCAACTTTGATCAGCGCGATTCTCTCGCGCGGCCCCACTGCGATCACGTGTACGAGCTGCAGAGGCCCGTCGCGCCTCGAGAGACCAACTCTCCAGCGCTTCAGCAGGAGCGTGGCCGCGACTGCGGCGCCTGCAACCAGGAGCAGCGGCACGATCAGCGCGTATAGGGCAATATTGCCGCCGGTATCGCTGTCCGCCGCGAGCGCCGCCGCCGGGCACATGTTGAATACAACCATGACCGCTGCGGCAGCCCTCCGGCCACTCGAGCCAATGGTTCCATCAGTTTTTCGTTTAAGTTTCATGTTTCCGTCATTTGCACGGCCTAGGGTAGATAGGCTGAGGTTACAGGAAGCCTGTGAAGAACAGCCAGGAAACAACACGAGGCGCACGGCGGAGCCCGTCAGGACGACACATGACTATGCCCGCAGAGGCTCCACCTTGCTTGCCATTCGTTGGGCTTTGCACAGAGGATGCGGAGCGCGACCCGTTCGATGCCGCGCTCGGCCAGATCTGTGCCGCGGTTCCTGCACCGCTTGCGGTGTTCGATATGGCCAATGATACATTGGTGAGCGCGAACCCGGCGTTCTTCGCCGAGTTCGGCCTCATGCCCGCCTCGCGAACGAGCTTCGAGCAGGGGTTTGAGCCGGTCAGCACGGCCGGCGCCACCGAAGCCGACGTCGTCGGCAGCCTGCAGGGCAAGTTGGAGGGCCGGCGCACCGAGATGTTCTGTCGCCATAGCGGACGCTGGTACGTATTCCAGTGGAGTCGCCTGCAGCGCCCCAACGGGAGCGCGCTCGCGCTGCTGACCGTTCAGAACTTGACTGAGCGTATCGACAACGTGCGCCAGCACCGAGCGTTGCAGGAGCAGCTCCTCAGCAGTTCCCGCGTGATGTCGGTCGGTGAAATGGCCACGACGCTCGCGCACGAGATCAACCAGCCCCTGGCGACCATTATCAACTGTCTGACCGCGGCACGGACGCTGCTCGAGCGGCGCGGAACCAATATCCAGCGCCTCCGGCAGGCGCTGGAGCTTGCCTACGAGCAAGCGGGACAGGCGGCGGCCGTCGTCGCGCGCATCCGCGAGTTTGTGCGGACGCGAGAGCCGCGACGCGAACCGCTCTCGCTACACACCCTCGTGGAGCGGGTTTTACAACTCCAACAACTGGACGCGCAGAAGCACCGGGTTCGTATCCGGGCCGACCTCGAGCCCGACCTGCCGTTCGTGCTCGCCGATCGAGTTATGGTCGAGCAGGTTCTGGCAAACCTGGTGCGCAACGCAATCGAAGCGATGCACGCGGTCCATCCCGCCGAGCGCGCAGTGACGATCACCGGGCGACTCGATGCGGACCGACGTGTGGAAGTGCGCGTCGCCGATCGTGGTCCGGGCATTGCCCCGGGCGAAGAGGCGCAGCTCTTCACTCCCTTCTTCACCACCAAGCCCAATGGAATGGGCATTGGACTGGCGATTTGCCGGTCCATCATCGAATTCCACGAGGGACAGCTTTACTTCGAGCGCAACGAGGGAGGCGGCTCGGTATTCGTGTTCGTGCTGCCGACGGCAACAGAGCCATGACGAGTGGGCCCGCTGCGACAGTATATCTGGTGGATGACAATCACCCGTTCCGGCGCTCCACTGCACTACTGCTGGAGACGTCCGGGATCGACGTGCTGGATTTCGACGCTCCCGATGCCTTGTTGAATCGGCTGGCGCAAGGCGCTGCGCTGTCTACTGACATTTGTACTGTGAGCGACGTGCGCATGCCGCAGATGAGCGGGCTGGAGCTGCTCGAGGAAATGAGACGGCGTGGGTATAACATGCCGGTCATCTTCATCACGGCACACGCGGATGTCCCCCTGGCTGTGGAGGCAATGCGCCGTGGCGCGGCGAATTTCATCGAGAAGCCCTTTACAGCCGATGTACTGATCCAGGCTATTCGTCTCGCCTGCAGCGAGCGCACGGCGCCCGCGCCCGATGCTCCGGTGGAACCGCGCAAGCCCAACCCGAAACTCGCAGCGCTCACCCGGCGCGAGCGTCAGGTGCTCGAGCTGGTCGTGGCAGGCAAGTTCAACAAGACCATCGCGGATGTCTTGGGAATCAGTAGCAAGACGGTGGAGCTGCATCGGGCGAGCCTGATGGCGAAGCTCGGGGTGCGCACACTTCCGGATCTTGTGAAAGTGTTTCTCGGTTATCAATAATCACGCGGGTGTTTTCATGTTTCGATCCGAGGCATGTCAATGACCGCCGTCGCCAGGATTGCTCCCAATGAGACGGGCTGCGCGAAGTTGCGGCTGCGCTCGATGACGGCCGCGAAAGCGGCCGCGCTGAGTGAGCTGTTTCGCGGCCGCGAAGCGCTGCGCCTGCCGGGCGACCCGGTCACGACCTGGCGCTTTGCGCCGGCCGGCGCTCCTGTCTCCGGCACAGTGCTGCTGCGCGGGTCCAACGAGGATATTTCGATCAGCCTGCGTGAGGATGGCTGGCGCGAGCCAACAGGGGCGCGGGAATGGTGGGATTACGACGGGGAGTCGCGGTTGCTCGCCTGGACGCTCGCGCAAGGGATGCTGCTGGGAGCGCTGTGTAGGATGTTGAACGAGACGTTCTTGCCGAGCTGTTGGGGCACGATTGCCTCCGGGTCGGATGAGCGGTCAGTCGTCTCGCTCGATTTCCGGGCCGCCACGGACGATGGCCGAACGGCAGCCGGCCGGCTCGACCTGTCGGCGGCGCAGGCGGCGCGCCTGGCGGCCCATGCCGGCTGGCAGGCGCGTGCGGACATAGCGGCTGCCTGGAAGAGTCTGCCCAGCTTCTTGACCGTCCACCTGCCGGCGCTCGCCTTGCCTGGGAGGGAGTTGAATGCCTTCGAAACCGGCGACGTCCTGGTGCTGGGAAAACAGACACACTGTTGGAGCAACCTGCAGTTGGCGTATGAGCCCTGCGCGCGTGATCGGCGCCTGGTTTGGAGTGCCCGCTATCACGGAGGGCAGGTCGAAATTGCCGCTGGTCTGTTTGAGCCACCAATGGAGATGACGATGTCACAAACTCGAGCGAACCTGGACCCGGAGTCGTCCGCCGCGCTTGGCAGCGTGCCTGTAACATTGGATTTCGAAGTGGGAAGTCTGTGCGTACCGATCGGGGAGCTCGCGACCCTCAAGCCCGGTCATATCTTGCAGCTCCCCGCGCGGCTCGAGGAAGCGCGCGTGCTGATCCGGGCCAACGGCACCCGCGTCGGACGCGGCGAGCTCGTAGCTGTGGGCGACAATCTCGCCGTGCAATTGCTGGCTCTGGACGTCGAGGAGCTTCGTTGAGCGATGGACTTCGGCCACCTGAGCCCGGCGCTGATTCTCGTCACCGTCGTCAGCCTCGCGCTGGCGCCGTTCGTGGCGGTCATGGTGACTTCCTTCACCAAGATCGTCGTCGTGCTCAGTCTGCTGCGCAACGCGCTTGGGTTACAACAGGTCCCGCCGAATGTCGTCGTCAATGGACTGGCGATCATCCTGTCCATCTACATCATGTATCCGGTGATCCTGGACAGCTACGCGGCCGTCGATGCGCGCGCCGGGAGTCAGTCCTCTGGTCAATTCGATGTCAAACGTCTACTGGATCTCACCGAGAGTGGACGGGAGCCGCTGCGGCAGTTCCTCGTGCGCCACTCGAGTGATTCCGAGCGCGCGTTCTTTCTACGCACCGCGCAGAAGCTGCTGCCGCCCGAGAAGGGTGCAGTTGGGGCGGAGGACTTCATCGTGGTCGTTCCGGCCTTCACGGTGACCGAGCTGACCGCGGCATTCCAGATTGGCTTTCTGATCTTTCTGCCGTTCCTGGTCATCGATCTGATCGTGTCCAACATCCTGCTCGCGTTGGGGATGATGATGCTCTCGCCCACGACCGTGTCACTGCCATTCAAACTGATGCTGTTCGTGTTTCTCAGCGGCTGGGCCAAGCTGGTGCATGGACTGGTGCTGACCTACCGGTGAGGAGCCAACGAGTGAATCCGGATGTCATCCAACTCACCCGCGAGGCGCTCTGGCTCGTGCTGGTGTTGTCAGCGCCACCGATCGCCGCCGCCTCGATCGTGGGCCTGGTGGTTGCCTTCCTCCAGGCGGCCACCCAGCTTCAGGAGCAGACACTGACGTATACGTTGAAGTTCGTCACCATCGCGGTCACTCTACTGCTCACGGCTTCCCTCATCGGCACCAGCCTGCAGCACTTCGCTGACCGCCTGTTCACCGACTTTCCGCTCATGACGCATCTATGAACGCGGTGCAGGCGATCGGCGCGCCGCTGATCACTGTCGCCCTGACCGTGCCGCGGATCGCGGCGGCGTTCATGGTGCTGCCGCTGGTGAACGGCGAGAACATGCCCGCTCTGGTGCGCAACAGCTTCTTCGTCAGTCTCGCCATCTTCATCTATCCCGTCGCGGCCGCCACGGCGCCCACTGAGGCCGCCTCGGCGACCTGGCCGCTCATCGTACTGAAGGAGCTCTTCATCGGGGTCGCGCTCGGCTTTCTGTTCGGGTCGGTATTCTGGGCGGTCAGCGCGGCCGGCAACCTGATCGACAGCAAAGTCGGCACCAATTTCGCGGTCGTCGTGGATCCGATCCAGGGCCACGAGACCTCCCTCAGCGGCCAGCTGCTCGCGCAGCTCGCCGCCTGGATCTTCATGGCGAGCGGCGCCTTCACTGTGTTCCTGCAGCTGTTGATGACGAGCTACACGGTCTGGCCGGTGCGGCGCATGCTCCCAACCCTGGCTGCCGCCGGCCGGGAGCTGTTCGTGAACGAGTTCAGCTCGCTCCTGACACTCACTCTGATGCTCGCGGCGCCGGCACTCGTGGTCCTCTCGCTCATCGATCTGTGCCTGGGATTGGTCAACCGCTATGCGCAGCAGCTCAACGTGTTCGCGCTCACGCTGCCGATCAAAGCCTGGGTGGCCACGTGGATCGTTCTGCTCAGCCTGGGTACATTCATCGAGGTCATCACTCACCGCCTGGTGCAGAACACCGGGCTCGTGGAGATGCTGCGTCACGTACTCTGACCGCGGCACCGTCGCGGTTGAGCGTCAAGCCGCGCTTCTTCAGGGGAACCCACCACCAGTACAGGGCAAACATCAGGGCGAGTGCTGCCGTGCCGGCTCCAATCAGTGTCGCGATGTGCCGCATCCAAGGAATACAGGCGAGCACGAGGAGCGCGGGCAGAAACGCCAGGTGGGCCCTCACGACGTCCGCGCCAACGCGGTTCTTACAGCTCGCGCAGTGCACATCCCGCAGCGGGCCGAGCGAGATCTTCCGCCAGAAGGACATGGCTGGCCTGCCACAATGGGGACACGTATTCACGGCGGCCGCACTCTGACAGATTCCGCCCAGCGCAGCAGCTCCGCGATCGCCTGGAAGAATTCCGAAGAGATGTATTCGTCCACGCCGATCTGTTCGTGCAGACCCCGTGCGAGCTCGACATTGCGCATGATGGGGACGCCGGCTTCTTCGGCGGCCTCGCGAATCAGTTGCGCTTCGTAATCCTCGCCCTTGGCGCTGACGATGGGCAAGGCTGTCTTGTCCGGTTCGTAGAGGATAGCGACCGCGATGTGCTCCGGGTTGACGACCACCGCGCTGGATTTGCGGACCGCCTCGAGCATGTTCTGCTGGGCCCAGTCCTGGTGCGCCTGTTTGCGGTGGCCCTTGATGTAAGGATCCCCTTCGGTATCGCGCAGCTCCTGGCGGATTTCGCGGCGACTCATGCGCAGCTTGCGCGTAAACGCGTAGCGTTGGTAGGCGCTGTCGAATACGGCGAGCAGAAAGAATACGCAGATCGTCCAGATGCCCGTCCACATCAGCCCGTGCCAGTGCGCGGCCGCCACGTCGGCTGGCCTGCCCAGAGGCAGGCGCAGGATCTCGGGCAAGAGGCGCAGCAGGACCAGGACGAAGATCACGACGAGGGCCAGGGTCTTGAACACCGACTTCAGGACCTCGACCAGGTTGTCCTGTGAGAACATGCGCTTCATACCCTCCATGGGGTTCAGTCGCGCCGCATTGGGTGTCACCCGCTTGGGCACGAAGAGGCCGCCGACCTGGAGGAATTCGGTCACGAGCGCGACACACAACCCGCCCAGGAGAAGGGGAACCAGTATGAGCAGCAGCGCTTTGGCGGCATCGAACCACAGCGGCGGCAGGGGGCCGTGACCGACCTGGCCGACGGTATCCAGCACCCGCTGCATGAGTTGCAGGAGCTGTCGCGAGATCAGCGGTACCGTCAGCCACGTGAGCGCGAGCCAACATAACACCATGACCGTGGCGGTCAGCTCCCGGCTCTTGGCGACATCGCCTTCCTTGCGGGCGTCCCGCAGCCGCTTCGGAGTCGGCTTCTCGGTCTGATCGCCGCTTTTCTGCCGGGCCATGGAGCGAGTATGCCGGGGCCGGACCGGGGGGTGCAGCCTGGGGTTTTCCCTTGGTGCATGCTTGGGCTCGCCATCCGTATGATGCGCGAATATGCAAGTCTCAGGTCCCGCACAGCCTTCCGCGCTCGAGGTTTGGCTGCAAGAGATACCGTCCACCGAGCCGGACACGGGTTCCGCCAACATGCCCGCCGATTCCGTTGCCCCGGCCCGGGAGACGGATGCCGCGCTGCAACGCGACTCTGCGGAAGGGCTGCTGGACCTGGACGTGTGGAGTGCGAACGCGGGCACGCGGCAGTTGGTCGCGACCGGAACCGGGCCGCCGGCGACGGGGAGCGGAGCGGGTGGGAGCGGGGCCGCCCAGACGCAAGCCCAGGCGTGGGCAGAATATATTTTCAGGCCGTTGGTGTGAATCATGACGAGCGTGGATGAACGGCTGGTCCTGCCCTGGCGGGAATCGGCCGCCCGTCTCGTGGATCTGCTCGAGCAGGTCGGGGACGCCGAGCTGCGCCTGGCCGCGCTCAAACAGTTGAGCCGGCGCTTCGGTGAGCATGGTTACCCGGGCTTCCTGAAGCTGCTGCTGATCGTGGCGGAGAGCGATCGGAGCGAAGCGCAGCGCCGCCTGGCCGACTCGATCGCACTGGGGTTACGCCGGGGCGATGCTCCGAGCGGAGTGTTGACTTCCTGGGGGGCAACACGCTTCTGGTCGGCACGGCAGCCGTTGCACGCGGGAATGCTTCCCGGAAATATCCTGGGACTCGCTCCGCGGCGGCAGCTCGATCCGCTGGCGTACCTTACTGTCTGGTTCAGCCAGCGTACCCATCGACCTTACCTCAGTGAGCGCACCTACAGGCAATCGATGACACGCCTGTTGGAGCTGTTCAACACCAGCGAGCTCGCGCGGCAATACTACCCGCTGAAGATCGAAGCGGACCTGGCGGGCATCGAAGGTGCGTTCACCCGTCAAACTTCCCAGCGGCTCGCGATTCTGGCGGACGGCTGGCGGCAAGGGCAGCCCCTGGCGCTGGTTGCGGCCGCGGCGGCGGATTCGGGCCTGCCGCCGCGGACTTGACGGTTACCGTCGGCCGGCTGCGCAGCAGGGATCACCGTCGTCCAGACCGCTCAGCTCGGCGAGCAGCGCGGTCAACACTCCGAATTCCCACGCGAATTGCGCACTCCCGTTCTCCTGTGCCTGATCGCCCTCCACCAGGTCTTGTTCGGTGAGCGGACGCAGGAACAGCCCGTCCTGCAGGACGTCCCAACCGCTGCCGGCCGCATTCAAGTAGAGCTCGGTGCCGTCTGGATTCAGCAGCCGCTCGAGCTGGCCGAGGCCGTCGTACTGTTGGATCGACATCTTGCCGAGGTCGGCGCTGTTCTGATCCATGTTGCGCACCACGAGCGCCTGGTTGCCGCGGGTGATGATCAGATTCCGTGTGAGATAGGCGTTCGGATTGTTCTGCCAGGGCGTAGTCTGCAGGGTGATCTTCGTGCCGTCGGGCAGATTCAAGGTCACATCGTGTTTGAACTCGAACTGGGTGGTGTGGCCATCCATGCCCATGTGCGGGTCGCCCCAGATCGTGGTGGTGTGGCCCGTCTTGGTGTCGATCAGGTCGAGCTCGGAATTGGCCTGGTTGATGCGCAGGGTATAACCGTCGCCGAGATCGATGACCGCCGTCCCTGGGCCGGTCATCTGGTACGAGAACGAGCCTCGGCACTGCAACGCATCGGCGTACGCCCAGCCGGCAGGCTGGGTCGCGGCGAGCTGCGCGAGAAGCGCTTGGGCCTGCGGTAGGTTCGGCCCGCCTGTACCGGCGGCGAAGGAGAGCATCCCCAGGAAACGGGCGCGGTCCACGGCGCTCATCCGTGTCAGATCGGCGCTGCCAACGGCGCCGCGAAGGAGTGCGGAGTAGGGATTTGCCCCGGCCAGATCGAGTAGGTCGTTGACGGTGTCGCGGAAGATGGCATCCTCGAACCGCTCCACGATGCTACCTACCAATGCGCTGGAGAGTCCTGCAAATGCTTCGTTACCCGGATAACGGGCCAGTGTCGTCGGGCTGAAGGGTCCGACTTGCAACCGCGTGCCCAGCCGCGCATCGAGTCGCTCTCCGCCAGCGAACGCGCGGGCGAGAACCCGCAAGGTGCCGATCTCAAACCGGGAGCTGCCGG
>CAYNTW010000013.1:0-31868 GCA_964400085.1 uncultured Steroidobacteraceae bacterium
GATGGGTGGTTAGCTCAGCTGGTAGAGCGTCGCCTTTACACGGCGAATGTCGGGGGTTCGAGCCCCTCACCACCCACCAGTTATCGGACACGGTATCGGCTTGCCACAAATCACCATTTTCTCGCCACCCGTTCGCCACGCCGTCACGCCAGAGTAGCCGCATACGGCTCGATGACCCTGCACGAGCCGCAACACCCAACCTTTTGAGGGATGTCATGCGCACGCATACGGCGTTGCCACTGGAGGCGGGGCTAGCCGGCTTACTAACGGCGGCAACCGCATCGGGGGCGCCTGCGATGGGTCCCACGCCAGAGCACCAATCTCCAGAGGTAACACTTTACTTCAGTATTCCAATCGGTATCCGCGAGAGCGGCGTCCCGTCGCCAAAAATCGGCCTCGGTTTTGGAGAAGTCCAAGTCGCCGGGAATCTGGGAAATCCCGCTGCCGGCGACCCGATCCGCCGCCGCGAGTTGCTGCGGTTCGACGTTACTCCTCGCCGAGCCGAGCCCGCTCGCGAGCTGCGCTTGACGCTCGGAGGTCGCATGACGTACGACCTCAGCCGCGGCGTGTTTGGTTGGCGCAATGGCAGGGCGACACCTGAGCCACCTGAGATGAGGGCGCCACTCGCGGCGGCCGGCCGGAAATCGGATGGGTGCTGCCGGCCGCAGCCCATGCCTTTGCAAATTCCGGGAGACCTGTTGATACACGTGGCGCACGCTTCGCCGAGTGATCGCGTCCCCCCGCCAGTCGCACTAGCGAAGTGAATGGATCAGCGGTCGCGAGGCGGCGCGGTCGTGCCACGAAGGACGAGCCGCGTCGGAAGCGTGGACGAGCGTACCGGGCGCGTGCCGCAAAGGATGTCCGCAAGCATCATCATGGCTTGATAACCGGCGTCGAAGCGTGGGATATGCACGGTCGTGAGGGGAGGGTCGTAGATGTTTGCGAGCTCCAGATCGTCAAACCCTACGACGGAGATGTCCGCCGGCACCCTCAGTCCCACGGCTTCGAGCGCGCGTATCGCGCCGATCGCCATCTCATCATTCGCGCAAAACACAGCAGTCGGGAAACGACGTTGTCCCAAGAGGTTCTGCATCGCGAGCGCGCCTGAGTCGACGGTGAAGAGCCCGCGCTGGACCAGGGATTCATCGGCAGCTATCCGGGCGGTCCGCAAGGCCTTGCGGTATCCCGCGAGACGTGCGCCAGCGGAAAAAATGTCCTCAGGGCCTGCAATGTGCGCGATGCGCCGGTGGCCTAGAGCAACCAGGTGTTGTATCGCCTGTTCCGCTCCTCCGGTGTGGTCCACTGTAACGGCCGGCAACCTGGAACTCGCCACCGGCTCGACGGCTACAACCAGGGGCAAGCTGTGTGGCGAGTGTGTCGTAGGGAGCTGACCGGTGAGCAGGATGACTCCATCGGCACGGTGGCTCATGACGTGATCGAAGTGCGTCAGCTCGCGATTCAGGTCACCTCGCGTGTTTGCAAACAAGACCGTGAAGGCACGCTCGTCCGCCGCCTGCTCGACGCCGCGGAGGACGTCCAGGAAGAACACTCCGAGCTGCGGTGCTACCACGAGGATAGTCCCGGTCTGGCGGCGGTTCAGATCGCGTGCCGCAAGATTCGGCCGATAGCCCAGGCGTTCGATTCCCCGCAGAACGCGTTCGCGTGTTTTCTCGTTCACCAGATCCGGGCGGGTGAGCGCGCGCGAAATCGTGGCAACTGACACGCCGAGTGCGCGAGCGACCGACTTGCTGCTGGGGGAGACCGGCTTTTTCATTGCGAAAGCGCCTTCGTAACCACCAATTATAGGCTCAGCCCGCGCACCGTCGGCACTCGCGCGAGGCTGGCTGTCCATTGCTACGAAAATTCGCCAATCCAGTCCCTGCGGCGGCGCTGTTGACAAGCCCTTGGTCGACCTCTACGCTCATGCAATGGATTGCATAAAAGTCTTGCCAAGGACAGCAATCGGTTGCAGAAATGAATTGACCGCATCACGAGCGGTAGACAGGGGGAATTCATGGGACATGACACGCTGGCCCGCGGGGCCGGGATAGGTTTCGCGGCGGGGATTTCTCGGCCAGGGGAGGGCGCGCCGCGGCCAGGCGCGCGCTCTTCGAGCACAGCACCACTCTTGCCCAGAGCCTGCGGCTCCCTGACGCTGTTGCTCCTGGTGGGCACGAGCCGGCTCGTGTGCGCTCAGGAGGCTGCCGCGGGACCCAAGCCCGCGGCGCCAGCCAAGAGCCAGGACCCTGCGGTGCTCGAAGAAGTCATCGTCACCGCAACCGGTACCAACATCCAGGGAGTGAAGCCCGTCGGCAGTGAAACGGTGACGCTCGACCGGGACGACATTCTCTCGACGGGCTTGACCAATCCCGCCGACGTGGTCAACACGCTGCCGCAGTTCCAGAACATCGGCAGCAATCGCGAGGGCGGGACTGCGGCTTACGGCGGCAATCCAACTCAGGGCACCGCGCTCAACCTGCGCGGCATAGGCACCGCAGCCACTCTCACGCTCGTGGACGGGCACCGGCTGGCGCCCACCGGTACCGCGACCACGTTCACCGATGCGATTCAGGTTCCGATCGCGGCCATTCAGCGCATCGAGGTCGTCACCGACGGCAACTCGGCCATCTACGGGTCCGATGCGATCAGTGGCGTGGTGAACTACGTGCTGCGCAAGAACTTCAACGGTGTCGAGATCGGCGGCCGCAACACTTCGAACCACGGCTACGGCGAATGGGGCGCGTACGCCACCATCGGCCACGACTGGTCGAGTCTCGGGTCCTGGGGCCAGGGCAACTTCATTTTCAGCTTCGACCACGATCGGCGCAGCGCCATGCTCGAGGGCGAGAGCCCGTACCTGCGCGACAACCTGACCTCGATCGGCGGGCGGGACAACCGCATCAACGGCAACAACGCGACTTCGGGTATTCCGGGCAATATCTACGTACAGAACAATGCCGGCCCGGTGGCCACGTACACGTTCTACGGGCTGCCGTCCGGGCCCAATACCGGGCTCACTTTCGCCAATCTCAAGGCAACTCCAAACCTCGTCGACCAGGGGGACTACACCGATTATCTCGGCAGCCTGCGGCGCGACCAGCTGGCCCTGTTCGTGAACCAGGACATCAACAACGCGCTGTCGCTGTACTACGAGGGATTCCTGACCGACCGGCACTCCATCAGCCGCTCCCTGCCGACCAATCGGACCAATGCCATCACCGTGCCGTCCACGAGCCCCTATTACATCAGTGGCGTCCCCGGGCTCGCCCCCGGCGCGGCGGAGAACGTGACGTATAACTATTACAAGGACATCGGCTACATCTATACGGACAATCCAGACCGGACGTGGAGCCAGACCCTTGGCCTCAAGGCGAAGCTGTGGGGCCAGTGGAGTGGCGACGTTTACGTCACGAACGGCGAGGATCGCGCCTGCGGGATCTGCAACTATCACAATCTCATCAACTACACGGCGTTCCAGTACCAGGTCAACCAGGGAAACATCAACCCGTTCAGCTCCTCGCCCCTGACGCCAGCGCAGGTCAACACGTTCGTGGGGGATAACATCCAGGAGAGCCAGAACTACATCGATGACGCGGTGCTGCGCCTGAACGGACCGCTGTTCGCGCTCCCGGCGGGCGACGTGCGCACGGCCATCGGCGGGGAATACCTTTACAACAAACAACATCTGAAGAACGGCGCCACTCGTGGCGCCCAGAACATCTTCAACTGGGACAACATCACGACCGCCACTCGTGGGGTTCGCTCCGGGTTCGCGGAGCTTTACATACCGGTCGTCGGCGCCGCGCAAGAGGTGCCGCTGGTCAAGTCGCTGGACATCGACAGTGCCGTGCGCTATGACCGGTATTCCGATTTCGGCGGCACCACCAACCCGAAGGTCGGCCTCACCTGGGTCATGAGCGACAGTCTCAGCTTGCGCGCCTCATGGGGCACTTCGTTCCGCGCGCCGGCGCTCACCGACACGAATCCGTACGTCTTTTCGGTGCACGCGGTCTTCCCGACGGCCAACAACTCGGGCGATCCGAACATCAAGAATACATTCCCCGGCTTTACCACCCAGCTCTTTCTGTTCGGCGCCAATCCCAACCTGCAGCCCGAGACGGCCACCACCTGGAGCACGGGGTTGGATTTCGAGCCGCAATCGCTCAAGGGACTGAAGCTGTCGGCAACCTACTACGACATCCGTTACACGAACCAGATCGTGTTTTCGCCCCCGACCGGGCTGTTTCTCAGCAGCCCGGCTTATCGGCAGCTCTATTCCCGCTACGTCACTCCGATCAACAACACGGGGTGCGTGGAAGGCAACAGGAGCACCTACGACCCGAAGCTCGCGCCTTACCTCGCCTATCCCGCCGTCTATGGGTCGACCGTCGGCAGCGAATGCTCCATTCAGGTGGTGATCGACGGCCGGGAGGCGAACCTGGCCACGACGACCCAGGATGGCATCGATTTCCAGGGCAGCTATTTCTTCGACACGCCCATCGGGCATTGGGGCTGGAGCACGGCGATCACCAAGGTTCTCAAGGATGAGCTGACACCTGTCCCGGGAGCCGCCGTGCAGGACGTGTTGAGCACAATCACCTATCCGGTGAGCCTGCGCTCCAGGTCGTCCTTCGGCTGGTCACGTGGTGGCTACAACGCGACGCTGTTCCTCAACTATGTGGGCGCCTATACGAACAACCTGACCGGCTCGGGGAGCAACGGGCAGCCGCTGCCGCCGCAGCGCGTGGCGTCCTGGACCACCCTCGATCTGAGTCTGATGTACCAATTTGCCGAAGCGGCGGGTTGGTTCCCCCTGCGCGGGCTGGTCGCGGCGCTCAATATCCAGAATGTTGCCGACCGGACTCCCCCGGCAGCGCTCTACCAGCAGGGTAACAACTATATCGGCATGGACACCAACAACGCCAATCCGTTTGGTCGCATGGTGCAAGTCAGTCTCACCAAGACGTTTTGAGCGGGGGGAGGAGTGATGACTTTCAGAAAAACGACGGCGTGGATCCCGGGGGTCCTCGCGCTGTTCGCTGCCTGTTGTATGACAACCGCGGCCGCCGCGCGCATTGCTGCCCCACACGTCCGGGTCGATAGTGGCGAGCTGCAGGGGGCGGTTCAGGATGAAGTGGCGTACTTCAAGGGCATCCCCTTTGCGGCACCGCCCGTTGGGCGGCTGCGATGGCGGCCACCGCAGCCGCCGCAAAAGTGGCGCGGGCTGCGCCAGGCGACGCAATTCGGCGCGGATTGCATGCAGGTCCCGTTACCGAGCGATGCCGCGCCCCTGGGCGTAAAACCCGCGGAGGATTGTCTTTATCTGAATGTCTGGAGGCCGGCGAAGATCCTCCCCGGTCACAAGCTCCCGGTGTTGGTGTGGATCTATGGCGGTGGGTTCGTCAATGGAGGGAGCTCGCCCGCCGTGTATGACGGCGGGGCTTTTGCCAAGGATGGCATCGTGTTCGTGAGCTTCAATTACCGCGTGGCGCGATTCGGTTTCTTTGCCCATCCGGCGCTCACCGCTGAGCAGCCCGCCGGTCCGCTCGGCAACTACGGACTCATGGACCAGATCGCCGCCCTGAAATGGGTCCAGCGCAACATTGGCGGTTTCGGCGGTGATCCGCGGAATGTGACGATCTGCGGGGAGTCCGCCGGCGGGATCTCGGTTCATCACCTGATGACCTCGCGCGCGGCTCGCGGACTGTTCGCAAAGGCGATCGTGCAGTCCGGGACCGGGCGGCCCGGTGGTGCTCTGGGAATGCGCCCATTATCCGGTGGCGCGGATTCCGCGGAAGCACTCGGTGTCGCGTTTGCCGCGAAAAAGGGTATTCAGGGCGATGGCCCAGATGCGTTGCGTAAGCTGCGGGCGCTGCCGGCCACGGAGGTCGCAAAGGACCTGAACATGGCGACCATGGGATCCGATTCCACGTATGTGGGAGGCCCCGTGATCGATGGTGACATCGTGACTGGCGATCCGGGACAGTTGTATGCCGCCGGTCGGGGCGCACGCGTACCCTTGATGGTGGGTGCGACCAGCGCGGATATTGGATTCGTGTTCATGCGTTCCAGGAGCATCGACGACTTGCTGGCGCAGTTCGGGCCCGACGCTCAGAAGGTCCGTACGGCGTATCACCTGAGGGATGACGACGACGTGATGGCAGACGCTTTTCGCATGGGCGGCGATCAAATGATGGTGGAGCCCGCTCGCTACGTCGCGCGCATGCTCTCCGCCCGCGGGCAGCTGGTCTACGAGTTCCGCTTCTCGTACGTCGCCGAATCAATGCGCAAGCAATGGCTGGGGGCGCCGCACGCATCGGACATTCCCTTTGTGTTTGATACGGTGGCGGCCCGCTACGACACTGCCCTGACGCCCCGGGACGAGGCAGCCGCGAAGACGATACACAAATACTGGGCTGCATTCGTGAAGACCGGTAAGCCCGAAGTGGCGGGACTACCGCATTGGCCAGCCTATGAAGCCAATCGGGATATCCTCATGGATTTCACCAACGATGGTCCCGTCGTCTGGGCCGATCCCTGGAAGGATCGGCTGGACCTGGTGGAGCGCTTCAGCAACGCCAGGCAGCTCGCCAGCGCTGCTAAACATTGAAGCGGAGCCAAGGCCTGTGTCGGATCGCTTCCAGCCGCTATGATGACCCCCGACTGTGAAGAAACCCGCACCTCCTTCCAGCAAATCAGTTGCCGCCGCGCTCGGTGTTTCGGTCGCGACCATTTCCCGCGTGCTGACGCGCCCCGAGCTGGTCAGCGAGCGGACCCGCATGCGAGTGCTCCAGGGGATTGCGCGCCTGGGCTACCGCCCAAACCTGGCCGCACGCGACCTGCGCCAGGGGCAGACTCGCACGGTGCTGGTCGTTGTACCCAAGGCGAGTGGTTTCTTTCTCGAGGTCATCCGCGGAGCCGAACAGGCCGCCGACGAGTTGGGCTACATCGTCATGATGGCGAACGCCAGGGGCGGCGCGGATCGGCAGACGGCCTATTGCGAGCAGGTGGCAAGCCGTCGGGCGGACGGAGTCATTCTGCTCACGGGCACGGCTCCGCCGCGCCCGGCCACCGCGACCCACCGCCCTCCGCCGCTCGTCGTCGCACTCGAACGGCTGGATCACTCGGAATTACCGGCTGTAACTGTTGATCACGCCGCGGGGGCCGAGGAGGCTGTGAGGCACCTGGTGAATCTCGGACACCGACGCATCGCGCATATCGCGGGACTCGATCATGTCCTGTCGGCTCGCCTGCGGTTGCTGGGGTACCGCAAGGCGTTGCGGTCGGCACGGCTGCCGTTCGATGAAGCTCTCGTCCAACGGGGAGACTTCTCCGTCGATTCCGGCACCAAAGCCATGCAGACGCTCATGCAACTCCGGTCGGCGCCTACCGCCGTGTTTTGCGGCAACGATGAGATGGCGGTTGGGGCTATCGCGGCCTTGAAATCGAGGGGGTTGAAAGTGCCCGCGGACGTCTCGATAGTCGGTTTCGACGACCAGGATTTCGCGGCATTCTATATTCCCACGCTATCCACCGTGCATATCCCGCGCTTCGATATCGGATATCAATCCATGATGTTGCTTAGCAAGGTGATCTCGGGTGAGGCGGCGGTCGGCTCGATGGTATTGCCGACACGACTGGTGATCCGCGCAAGCTCGGGTGTGCCGCGGCTCCGTTGAGTGCGTGGGAAGCCGCACGAGCCTCAATGCCCCGGCGCCACGCACGCCGCGCTCGGCGGGCGACCGCGCGGAATGAGCAGGTAGGCGCGATTTACAGTGGGCGAATGGACATTGAAGCCGTTCGCCACGATCCAACCCGCACAGTTGATGCCAACAGCCTCCGTCAACCGCACATCCGGATCCCTTTCGTGGACATAGAACTGGAGGTTCAACATCTGGCCACTCACGTAGAGAAACGCGCGGTGTGTCGAGCTGCCATGCACAATAGAGTCGGATTCCCCGACGATCTCGCCTAGATTGTTGATGGCGTCCGCTTTGCTGTCCCAACCGGGGATACCGGCAAGGTTGCCGAGGTCCTGCATTTTCCCGGCGCGCCAGAGAAAGGCGTGACTGGCGACGCCGCAATTCGAGCAAGGCTGATTCAAACTGTTCCTCGCGGGTATGGCTGTAGTGGAGATGCCGACCACCTCATCGAGGTCGTTGATCCCGAAGCCTTCGCTGTCATCCGATCCGTCTCCCGAGAGAGCCAGCGCACCCAGGTCCCGGTTCTTACCCGGGCCGGTGTAAAGAAATGCGTGGACTCCATATGACACCGCGGTGTTGGGATCGGTGCCTCGTCCGGCGTCCGATACTCCAGTCACGTGACCGAGATTGTTGATCGCGTTGGCCGTGCTGGTGCCGTATCCGGGCGGGAACGGGTATTCCCAGAGTACTCCGATCACATCTTCCTGGTGCGTCGGGCCGACCCACCGGACGGCCAAATTATCCTGGTGACCATTATCGATGTTGCCGGCGATGGCGCCGTTGTTGCCTATAGCGGTCGCATACCCCAATGTTCCGGTGGGCAGCACCACCACTCCACCGTTTGGGGTCCACTCCAACGGAAAGAGTCCGACCGCATCGCTCTCCTCGCCGGCGATCTGCTCGTGGTCGTTGATTGCGAACGCGGCGAGATTGCCGGTCACACCTCCCAGCTGCACGACGGTGCCGTTGTGGTGGTAGTAGACGAAGGGTTTACCGCCGGAGGAGCCGACGACATCGCCATAGCGATTGATCCCATTTGCGACGACGTTGCCCGTCGTTCCGGCCAAAGAGCGCAATTCGATACTGGTGTAACTCGGCGGCGGAGTTCCAGCCCCCACCGCAGCAGACGCCAGACACAGCGTTGCGCACACGAAAGAAATCGCTGCTCTCATGGCTTCTCCCTCCAACGGTTCGGCACGCGAGCGAAGGTCGCTGTCAGGAATCCAAACCGTTATGTTATTTGAATTCCAGATCAGCTTACCTGGCGGATTACAACAGCTCAACGGAAAGATATGTCGAGGCTGCGCTCAAGGTCGTCTGGACGCTCGGAGGTCGTATGACCTGCCCTCGAGCGCGGCGTGTTTGATTGGCGCAGTGGCGGACCGGGGCGCAAGTTGGATCGGTGCTGCCGTCCCGTCAGTCGCACTACGTGGACGGCAGATCGGGCGAGACGACGCTGGGGCTGCCCGCTGATTGTGCACCCGGGATATAGCGCTGTCGCCGCGAGACTTCAGCGCGGTCCACACGCCCTGGAGTTTCGTTCAAGTAAGTGCCCACAAGGCTCGCCAAACGAGATACGATTGCGCCATGACGCAATGAGGCTGCGCACCCCCGCCGCTGGGGCGGAGGAACTGGACGTCAGTCGCAGCCAATCAACCCGGGCTCCGTGGAGCCCGATAAGCGAGGATAGAAAGACGAGTGAGCATGAATAATCAGGACGCGTTCGATTGCGCCGTACTGCACCTTCTGAATCAGGGACACCGCTGCGTGTCCTCATCCGGTCGAAGCCAGCTCCGTGGCACCCGCGGCGGAAAGAGCGCCATCGGCGCATTGATACCCGATCGTCTGTACTGGAATTCAATGGAAGGCAAGACGATTCAACAACTGCTGACGGCAACCGGTCCCGGGTACGACGCGCTACGAGAACACCTGGCGGGGGTCGCGCCCCAATTGCTGAGCGAGCTTCAGGACCTGCACGACCGCACCGGGAATTGCATGCCGAGTTTGTTCCGGGAGATCGCGATGGATGGCGGTCGCCGCATCGCGCGGATGTTCGGCTTGTCGATGCGCATGCTTCATTTGTGGGGCGCGTATCGGAAGCTCCAGGGTCCGCCGCCACCGTCGGCGCTGCCAGCAGCGGCGGCCGTTTCAGCGAGTGCCGCCGTGGGACCGCGCTATTTGGGAGCGGCGAGCGTCGCAGCTGGGGCTTGAGAGAGTGGAACTCATCTTTGGCCCCGGCGTTGGTCCCAGCATGGCGAGTACGGTAGTAGCGCCAGATATGGCGGCCAGAGAGCGCTAGCTCGGCATCCGCGGCGAGCGGTCACCCGTTATCACCTCTTGCTGTTGCTGGGCCTTTCGGTCGCCTGGGCAGCGGACCCGCAGCCCTATCGGGTCCAGATGGGTTCAACCCGGGACAGTGCCTTGAATGAGACACTGAAGAGCACGTCCGAGCTGTTCACGCTGCGCAAAAGTGCGCCCGTCAGCCCGTTCGGGTTGATCGGCCGCGCGCGCGGGGACCTGGATCGCCTGAAGACCGTGCTGGAGAGCGTTGGGTACTATCAGAGCAGCGTCTCCATCTCGATCGACGGCCTGCCGTTGGATGATCCCACACTGGCCGAGGAACTGACACGGCGGGAGCGGGGCCAGGACGCCCAAGTCAACATCGCCTTCAATCTCGGGCCGCTTTATCACCTGGGGCGAATCGATATCCAGGGTGATCTACCGCCGCAAGCCGCTGCTTCATTGAGACTGGCTTCCGGGGCGCCTGCTGTGGCCGCTGACGTGTTGGGGGCTGCGGAGCGATTGCGCATCGCGCTGCAGGATGAGGGCTATGCCTATGCCCGTGTCGATACACCGCACGCGCGCGAGGACGCGGCAAACCGTGTCCTCAACATCACTTTCCGAGTCACGACGGATGTGCGCCGGCAGATCGGTGATATTCGCATTGCGGGCCTGAAAACGATTGACGAGTCGTTCGTTCGCAGACGCCTGTTGGTGCATACTGGCGATCAGTACAAGGCTACCGCTATTGAGACCGCGCGGCGCGATCTGTTGGCGGTCGGCGTCTTCTCCCAGGTAACGGTTCACGTGGATCCGGCTCCTGACCCGCAGGGCCGCGTGCCCCTGACCTTTCAATTCCGCGAGCGTCGGCCCCATGCAGTGGGTTTCACCGCCGCCTATTCGAGCGATCTGGGGACGAGTGCGGGCGTCAACTGGATGCAGCGCTCCATGTCCGGTAAAGCCGATGCGTTGAGCTTGTCCGCCTCCGTCATCAACCTGGGCGGAGGCACGGCAACCAACGGCATCGGCTACGATTTGAATGGCAACTATCAGATCCCCGACTGGAAAGTGCGCAATCAGACCTTGCAGGTCAGCCTGGGTGCGCTACGTCAGTCGCTGGATGCATACGATCAAAGGGCGGTGACGAGCGGCGTTACGGTACGGCGCCATCTCTCCAGCATCTGGAGTGTCAGCGCGGGATTCACGGCCGAACGGGAGCAGATCATCCAGGAGTCGCCTCCCGATCCCGCTGAGAGCGCCGCCGTGGGATGCAACACGCAAGTCGTCAAGCCAAAACCCGGTACCACCGAGCCGCGCTGTACTTACCATTATACGCTTCTGGGACTGCCACTCACGGCAATGTACAACACGACGGGGTTGGAATCTCCGCTTGCCGACGCGCGTAAGGGGCTGCGGATAGCCCTCGGCATTACGCCTACATACTCGCTCGGGCATCCGAACGCACGGTTCGTCGTCACACAGATCAGCGGTTCAGCTTATTACGACTTACAACACTTGCATCTTGCGCAGGATCCGGGACGCAGCGTACTTGCGGTGCGGGCGCTAGCAGGCCTGGCGGCCGGCGCGACGCAATTCAGCTTGCCGCCGGATCAACGCTTCTACGCCGGTGGCAGTGGAACCATCCGCGGTTATCGTTATCAATCGGTCGGCCCCCCTTTTCCCGATGGCAATCCCATTGGTGGCACCGCCATCAATGCCGGCACGCTCGAATTCCGACAACGCTTCGGGACCAGCCTTGGTGCGGTGGTGTTCGTCGATGAAGGCAACGTCAGCCGAAATCTAAGTCCCTTCAACGGCGCACATCAAGTGGGTGCCGGC
This sequence comes from uncultured Steroidobacteraceae bacterium, assembly GCA_964400085.1. Taxonomy (GTDB): domain Bacteria; phylum Pseudomonadota; class Gammaproteobacteria; order Steroidobacterales; family Steroidobacteraceae; genus 13-2-20CM-66-19. The sequence continues at coordinate 11,823 of CAYNTW010000013.1, forward strand.
GCCGGTGTGCGCTACTACACGCCGCTGGGTCCGCTGCGGCTGGATCTTGCGTTTCCGCTCAAGCGCCGCACGGCAACCAATGGGCAACGTCGTGACGACGCCTTCGAGGTCTATATTGGACTCGGGCAGGCATTCTGATGAGACGCGGAGTAAAAATCGCTGCGTGGACGGCTGGCGGGCTCGTAGGGCTCCTCGTGCTGTTGATCGGCGCCGTCTTCGTTGCCGCCAACACCGAGCCAGGTCGAACACTGATGGTCCGGCTGACCCGTCAACTGACCCAGGGCCAGGTCCAACTCACCGGCCTGCACGGATCGTTCCCGGCCGCATTGGACCTGGACCGATTGACGTTGAGCGACGCACGAGGCATCTGGCTCACGGCAGAGCGTATCTCGCTGCGCTGGTCACCGGGCGCGTTGCTGGCTCGGCATCTCCAGGTGGACCGGCTCCGCATGAGCCGATTGTACGTGGAGCGCTCGCCCCTGCCGAAAAAAGAGCAGCAGGCCAGTGGCCGCTCCTCCATACCTCGTTCGGATCTCAGCGAGCTGTCGATCGACTCGTTGGAGTTGGGGCCTGCGCTGGCTGGCGCGCCGGTGTCTCTGGTAGTGAAGGGCCGCGCGCACCTGAGCTCGTTGGAAGATGCAACAGCGCACGTCGTGGCACAGCGCACCGGCGGCGATGGGGACTATGAGCTCGACGTGCACTTCGATCCCGTGCGAATGGATGGAAGCTTGAAGTTGATGGAGCCAGCCAACGGTCCGCTGGAAAACCTCGCGAAGGTTCCCGGCCTGGGAGCCCTCTCAGTCGTGGCGCGACTGAATGGTCCACGGAATTCAGAACGGCTGCAGCTCAGTGCGGATGCGGGGCCGTTGCGTGCTCGCGCCGATGGCACGCTCGATCTCGTGCACCGCGCGGCGAATCTCGCTTATTCGCTCACGGCGCCTGAGATGAGCCCGTACGCCGGCCTCAGGTGGCGACGCGTTGAGCTGAATGGTCGTTTCCAAGGGCCTTTCAATGACCCGAGCGCGGACGGTCGTCTCTTGATCGAGGCGTTGCAGGCCCCCGGGGGTGCACAGCTCGAGGTGCTCGACACTCACTTGAGCGCTGCCGCCGGAGTCATGCGCCTACAGGCCGCCATTGATGGGCTGCGGATTCCCGGCCCCGCACCCACGCTGTTGAAGGATTCGAGGCTCTCGCTGGAAGGGTCGATGCGGCTTGCCGATCCCAAGCGTCCGGTGCAGCTCATGGCCACACATCGGCTATTCGCACTGCACGCCCGGGCGGCTACGGCGACGGGTGAGCAGCGTGTGGAACTGAACCTCCACCTACCCGATGTAGCCCCCTTCGCGGCGGCTACCGGGCAGAAGGTGCGCGGCGATGCGGACCTGCAGGCGCAAATTCAACACGGCAACTCGGGAACTCGTCTCCAGGCCGATGTCGATGCCCACCTCAATGGCGGCGCGGCCTCGTGGGCGGGACTGGTTCGCGGTGGGCCTGTTCATCTGCGGACCGCCGGTGAGCTGAATGAAAAGGTGGTGTCGCTCGATCAGCTGGAACTGACGGCTCGCGCTCTGGCGTTGCATGCCGAAGGAAAGATTGCTCGCACGGACGCCCAGGACTTGAAGGCGCGCTTCGACGTCAGCCTACCTGACCTGGCCCGAGTTTCCCCTGCCTTGACGGGCGCTCTCAAAGTAACAGGTACGGCGAAGGGCCCGCGCGATCAACTGAGCGCGGATGTTGGGCTGACCACGAGTCTATCCGCGCACGGCTCGCCGCGCGGCACAGTCAAAGCTGTCGTGCACGCCAAGGGTTTACCCAGCGCCCCCGCGGGCAGTCTGCTCGCGCGCGGCATGCTCGATGGAGCGCCTCTGCAAGTGAATGTGACGTTGGAACACGCAAACGGTCAGCTTTATCACGCGATCATTCGGGAGGCCAACTGGAAGAGTGCGCACGCAGAGGGTGACTTCACCACCGGGACCACACTCGCGAAGGCGAAAGGCCATGCCCTGATGCGCATGGGAAACCTGGGTGATGTCAATCGATTGCTGGGGAGCACACTCGCGGGCCGGGTGGAGGGGCACGTGGCGCTTACCCCTGTCGCCGGACGCTCCAGGGGACAGTTGGATCTCACCGCACAACATGTGGTCGCTGGAGGAATTACGGCCGATGCACGACTCACCGCGACGGGGCCGACGGATGCGCTGAATGTGACCGTGGATGCGCAGTCACCCTCCGTCGGGGGGCAACCGGCGCAGATGAATGGGGCAGCCCTTTTGAACGTCGTGGCGAAGGACCTGCAATTGGTGAGTTTCGCGGCGAAGTATCACGACCAGAACATCCGATTGTTGGCGCCCGCCAGAATCCAGTTCGCAAACGGGCTCGCCGTGCATACCTTGGCGCTCGGTGCTCAAGAGGCACGAGTCGAGGTCGACGGACGACTTTCACCCACCCTGGACCTCCGCGCGGCTGTCAAGCAAGTCAAGCCCGAGTTGGTCAACGCGTTCGTGCCCAACCTGCTCGCCAGCGGGACGATCAATGTGGATGCGCAGGTGCAGGGTAGTCCCAAAGCGCCCATGGGTCACGTGCACGTGGAGGCGCTCGGGGTGCGTGCCAAGACAGACGCGGCTCTCGGGATTCCGCCGGCCGATCTGCGCGCGACCGCACAGTTGCTAGGTAACACCACGCGCTTGGAGGCCCGGCTGGCAACTGGGAGTGACTCGCAGTTGGCGCTCACCGGGCGCGCGCCGCTGGCTGCCGGTGGAGTGCTGGATCTCAAGCTCGCCGGGAACCTCGATATGGGGCTCGTGAATCCGCTGCTGGAGGCCGGAGGCCGCCACGTAACGGGTATGCTGTCAGTGGACACGACAGTGGGCGGCAGTGCTGCCGCACCGGATATCGCCGGAACTGTCAAACTCACGCGGGGCACCTTCCGGGACTACACACAAGGAACGAACCTGTCGGACATGACCGGTGTGCTGACCGGCAGTCACGGTCTGTTGCGGATTGACAAGCTCACAGCGCGAGCCGCTCCCGGCGATGTGGCGATCGAAGGGACGATTGGGGTATTGCAGCCCAAGATGCCCGTGGACCTGACGTTGAAGGCGAAGAATGCCCAGCCGATCGCCAGCAATATCGTGACGGCCAATCTCGATGCAAACATCAAGGTGACGGGTACCGCGCGTAAAAAACTGGACGTGGCCGGAAAGATTCACATCAATCGCGCGGACATCGGCATTCCCGGCGGCCTGCCTCCGAGCGTGGCGGTGTTGGATGTGGATCGCGCCGGCAGCGCGCCGCCACCCCCACCCTCGAATCCCTTGGTTGTGAATCTCGACATCACTGTGGATGCGCCGCGCCGGATTCTGATAACTGGGCGGGGACTGGATGCGGAAATGGGAGGCGCGCTGCATATCCGGGGCACCAAGCAGGTGCCGGTGGTCGAGGGCGGATTCGAGTTGCAACGCGGATTTTTCACCCTCGCCAGCAGCAAGTTGACGTTCAGCAACGGAACGGTCACGTTCAACGGGACGGGGTTGCAGCAGAAGCTCGATCCGTCACTGGATTTCACTGCGCAGACCAAAGCGGCGGAGATCACGGCGATCGTGCATATCACTGGACTTGCGGACGCTCCGAAGATCGATCTCTCGAGTACCCCGGAGATGCCCCAGGATGAGATCCTCGCCCGGCTGTTGTTTGGCGAAAGCGCTTCGCAGTTGAGCGCGATGCAACTGGTCGAGACCGGCGCGGCGCTCGCCAGTCTGAGCGGCGGCGGCAATGGACCCAGCTTGAACCCCGTGGCCAAGATTCAAAAGGCTCTCGGGCTCGATCGCCTCTCCGTGGGAGGAGGATCCTCGGGCAGCGGCAGTTCCGGGCAAGGGCAGGGCTCGGGCACGAGCGTCGAGGCGGGTCGTTATGTGTCAAGTCGTGTCTACGTTGGCGTGAAGGAGACCAGCACCGGTGGCAGTCAGGTCGGCGTTGATGTGGACCTGACGAAACGCCTGAAGCTGCAAGCCAAACTCGGCAACGGAACCGCCACTGCCCAGGGCGTCACGCCGGAAAATGATCCTGGCAGCAGCGTGGGTATGGCGTACCAGTTTGAGTATTGACCCCGCTCTCGCGCAAATGCGTGTACCCTCGGCGTGAAGCGCCGACGTAAGGGCCAGCGTCGTCTACCCACACGCGGCCTCACCGTTTCACTCACTGCAGGAAACGCCGAGCGGTAGCGCTCCGCGCACCATTTAAAATGTCAATGGTGAAGTCAACAAGAGGCGGTTGGAGCGTCTTATAGCATTTCGTACGTCCGTCCAACCCGGGATGTGCTCGGTGTTCGGATTATCGCGGATCCAGGTGACGAAATGCCTTCAAACTCGCTCGTTTTGCCTGCTGACTACGGTCAATGGCTAGCCAGCCTCAAACAGCGCATTCGAGGCGCGCGACAAAAAGCGCTGCTCGCGGCCAATGCGGAACAAATTCGGCTTTACCACGACATTGGCCGCGATATCCTCGAGCGACAAAGCCAGCAAGGCTGGGGCGCCAGGGTTATTGATCGCCTCTCGGCTGATCTGCGCACGGCTTTCCCCGACATGAAGGGTTTCTCATCCAGAAATCTGAAGTACATGAAAGTCTTTGCAGGGGAATGTCCTGGTCTTCGATTTGGGCAGCAGTCTGCTGCCCAATTGCCCTGGTTTCACGTCGTCACCCTGCTTACGAAACTACAGGATGCCGCATTGCGAGAGTGGTACGCCCGCGAGGCAATCGCGCAATCGTGGTCTCGCGAGACGCTCAACATCCAGATCGGAAACGGCCTGCACCAGAGAAAAGGCGCAGCCGTCACAAACTTCGATCATCGCCTCCCTCCGGAGCAGGCTGGGATCGCCGGTCAGATTTTAAAGGATCCCTACCACTTCGATTTCCTGGGTCTCGGCGATGAAGCTCACGAGCTCGACATCGAAAACGCGCTCATGCGCCATATCACTCGATTCCTACTGGAGCTGGGGTTCGGATTCGCCTTCGTAGGGCGTCAGTTCCGATTGGAAGTGGCCGGCGACGAGTTCTTCATCGACCTGCTTTTCTACCACACGCGCTTGAAATGTTACGTCGTCGTCGAGATCAAGGCCCAGGCGTTCAAGCCGGAGCACGCCGGGCAATTGAACTTCTACCTCAGCGTTGTCGATGCGCAGATCAAACTATCCGACGATGCGCCAACCATCGGACTCTTATTGTGTCGCACTCAGAACCGACTGGTCGCAGAGTATGCCCTTTCGGGTGTCAACAAGCCGATCGGCGTGGCCGAGTATCATCTCGTGCGCAATCTCCCCGAACCTCTCGATCTCAGCCTTCCTACTATCGAGGAGATCGAGTCGGAACTCTCGCGGGATCTGGGGCGCAAGCCTACCGCACCAGGTCGCGATAGGCATGCCACGTCGCGTGGCCGAGGAGTGGGGCGACGACCACCATCCCGAACAGCAATGTCACGAAACCCAGCGCAGTCAGGCCAACGATGAGAGCGGCCCAGACGAGCATCGCGGGGATGTTCGAGAAGGTGACTCTCACGCTGGTCCACATGGCTTCGGTCGCGGTGGCGTGGCGGTCGATGATGAGCGGCACCGCGACAACGGACAAAGTGAAGACGATGGCGGCAAGAACCGCGCCGCTCGCGACGTAACCCAGAAGTTCCGGACGGCTTACCGCGTCTGTGAGGCTGCCCCAGAGCGCCACCGAGAGACTCGGCGTGGATGTATGTAGGATCGCCTGCAATGTAGTCGCGGAGGCGACAAACCAAAGTAAAGTGACGGCAGCGAGTATTGCGCCGAACCGGAACACGCTGCTGGTATCGCGGATGGTCGCTTGTTGTGGCTCCGATATGCCCAACGGCTCGGCCGCTTCGCGGCGTCTCGACAACTCACATACCGCCGTGGTCATGATAGGCCCTATCAGGAGATAGCCCGTCACCGCTGCCGCGATAAGGTAAACATGTGTGCTGAAGAGGAGGAGAAGGATGGCCCCGAGTACTGAAATCAATGCCCCGTGCGCAAGACTTGCCAACCCGAAATGCCGCAGGTCATCCCACCCGCGACGCAACCACTCGAGCGATTGCAATACGGGAACATGATTGACCTCTGCATGCAGGAACTGATGCTTGTCTAGACTGACTGACGTTGTCATCGACGTTCCCCTTCAGTGGCCGGTCCCGAAGATATTACGCCTCTGGCGCCAGATGGGAACCGTGCGATGTCAAGGCAGGGTACCTGCAATGTCGAGCTTACGGTATAGAATTACCCGACTCCGGCGGGCGGCTCGGTGGTGGAGGACTGCGATATGTGGCAGACGAGGTGCCGGTTCCCTGTTGTGCGCCTCTCGGCGATGCTCCTTTGTTGGAGCTTGGCGCTTTCGCCGACGGGAGGTTTGAAGGCCGGCACCCTTTCAGCTCGACAGATCCAGGAGATCTCCTCGCTCGCCGCCGAAACGCTGACCCGCGATGGGTTGCCCGGCCTCTCGATCGCGGTTGCGAAAGACGGTCACATCTGGAGTGCCGGTTTCGGTAAGGCAGACCTGGAACAGGACGTTGCGGTCACAGGACGTTGCGGTCACCTCCAAAAGCCTGTTTCGCGCGGCTTCCGTGGTGAAATGGTTCACGGCAACCGCGGCTTTGCGGCTCGTTGAAGCAGGGAAGCTGGATCTGGACGCGCCGATCCAGCGGTACTGTCCCCAATTCCCGGCCAAGCAATGGCCCATCAGTTCACGACAACTTCTGACTCACATGTCCGGCATCCGTCATAACTACGGCCAGAACGGAGAGAAGCGCGACACGGAAGCAGACCGGCAGGCACTCGATGAGCGGATACAGCGTGAGCAAGCCGGTCAATATGTTCGGTATACCGATGTCATTCGGCCGCTCGAGACCTTCAAGAATGATGCGTTGCTGTTTGAGCCCAGCACTCACGTGCGCTATAGCTCGTTGGGCTATCGTGTGTTGGGATGCGTTCTGGAAGGTGCCGCTCAGGTTCCGTACCGGAAGGTCATGCGAGAGCTGATCTTCGATCCATCCGACATGACGAGCATCACGGAGGACGACTCGTTGGCCATCATTCCGCATCGGGTGCCGGGGTATAGCCGGGGCCCTGATGGCGGCGTGGTGCGTGCCCCGTTCCGCGACGTCAGCGAGAACCTGCCCGCCGGTGGATATCTATCAACCGCCGAGGACCTTGTACGATTCGCGGTCGCTTTCCAGGCTGGCAAGCTCGTGAGCGCCGCTACGCGGGATCAGATGATCGCACATCCGAAGCTCAGCGATGGAACACCGGCACCCAATCCATTCGGCACCGCGGGTTACTACTATGGGATGGGCGTGATGGTGGATCCCGGTCCCGCGCAGCCGGCGTGGTTTCACACGGGCGGGCAGAGCGGGGCCTCCGCGTTGCTGTTCCTATTTCCCCAAGACAACATCGCCGTTGCCGTGATGACGAACATTGATGGCTCGGCGGTTCGCGAGCCGCTTCCCCGCAAAATAGCCTCGATTGCGGCCAGCGCCGATTTCAAACCAACATCAGAGAGTTCCCCATGAGCCGAATCATCGCTGCCGTCGCGGTTTTCCTCTGTCTGGCCCCCCTGACCTACGGCGCCGAAGCGCCCGATGCAAAGAGCACGAAAGCGGTGCTCGTCACGGGCGCCAGTACTGGAATTGGTCGAAGCATTACCGAGCGGCTGGCGGCCGACGGCTACTTCGTCTACGCCGGTGCTAGAAAGGAGAGTGACCTGCAAGCGCTCGGGGCCATCAAGAACGTCCGGGCGGTGCGCCTCGATGTGACCAAGCCCGACGAGATCGACGCCGCTCGCAAATTGATCGAGCAAGGCGGCTTGGGCCTGTATGGACTGGTGAACAACGCTGGCGTCGTGACCGTTGGCAGTATCACCGATACGAAGATGGAAGAGTTTGACCTCGTGATGTCCGTCAACGTGTACGGCCCATGGCGCATCACCAGAGCCTTTGCTCCGCTGATCGTCGCCTCCAAGGGACGTATCACGAACATCGGCTCCGTCAATGGCGTCGTGAGCTTCGCGCAGACCAGCGCCTACTCGATGAGCAAGCATTCCATCGAGGCCTTCACCGACTCACTGGCTCAGGAAATGGCGCCGCTCGGCGTCCAGGTGAGCGTGGTGGAGCCCGGATCCTACAAGTCCGACATCTTCAAGAACGAGGTGCAGCGCTCGGGAACCGGCGCGCGGCTCATGGACTATTTCTCACACGCAAAGGACCCGGACGAGGTGGCCAGGACCGTCGAGCGAGCGCTGTTCGAGCCAAACCCGCAGCACCGTTACATGGTGGTGCCGGAAGAGCGCCAGGCGCGGATCACGATCACTACGCAGATCGAAAAGCTCGTGGAGCTCAACCAGGGACAGCGCTTCACGTATGACCGCGATACTCTCGTCAAGATGCTGGATGAAGCACTCGACCGGGCGCGCCCGCGAGGCAAATGAGCGGTCCGCGGCTAGGGGGCCGTGGACAGATCAATGCGACCGTATAAGCCGTTCGCCTTGTTGTTGGGGCCGGAGGCGAAGAACAACGTGTTGTGTGGCTGATTCACAGCGTCGTTGCCGAAGCCGAGTCCCCACAGGCCTGGGATAGTCAGCGCTGCGCCGTTTGTGTCGGTCAGCGTGCCGAGAAAGGCGCCGCTCGCCGCATCGAACGCATTGATCTTGCCGTCGCCGAAATTTCCAACCAGCAGCGCATTGCTGAACGTGCCGAAGTCGGCCGGCGCCAGCGCCATGCCCCACGGCGCATTCAGGGGGCCATCATAGGAGGCAATCGTTCGGACGAGGGTTCCGCTGGTGTCGAACAAGTCGACCACACCGAGGCCGGCCCCGCTGGTGGCCTGGGCGTTTGCCGGCGCCGCCTGCTGGGCAAAGCTGAGATAGACCTGGGGCGCACCGCTCGGCCCGTTGTTCAGCACGAGGATGCCGAAAGGCGCATATCCTGAAGGCAATCCCAGATTCGTGAACGCAAAGTCCACCGGTCCGGAAGGGGGCTGCTTGACGAAGTTGCCATCGAAGACATCGACTTTGCCGTTGTGGAAGTCGGTCGCGAAAAGAAACGTGCCTTTACTGGTAGTGGCAATCGCGACTCCCTTATAGTCGGCGCCACCCGTGTCCGAGTAGACGTTGATCGCATTGTTGGCGTCCACCGATGGAGACCAACCGGCGATCTGGCCGGTCTCACCCACGAAGATCAATTGCGCGGGTGCCGACTTTCCCCCAGCGCTGATGACAAAGTTGCTCGTGCCGTTGAACACAACGCCCGTGGGTGAGAACACGCTACCGGTTGGTAAGTGGATATTCTGGGGAGCAGCGGCTGGATACGGAGCGCCGGCGCCATCGTAAGCCGCTACCGAGGAATCCCCGTTGCGGGCGACCCACGTCGCGGTGCCGGGGCCCGCAGCAATACCCCACGGATTCGTCAAATGCATATCGACCGTGGCCGCGCCCGCACCGGATGTGTCGGAGACCAACCCCTTCGTCCCATACGGCGTGCCGCCACTCACGGAGAGAGTCGCCGAGGCCTCGGGCATGCTGCCATCCCCCGTATTGGAGGTACAGGCCAGCTTGTAGACAAATGTTCCAGGGCCAGCGGGGGTGACGGTCTGCGTGCCGCTCAATTTCTGGCTTGCCGACCAGGCATCCCGAGCCTCGCAGAAGCTCGTGTTGGTCGCGGACCAGGTCAGAGTCGCGGAGTCGCCGAGCTTGATCGATGTCGGATTGACCGAGATGTTGATCTGGGGTGGGCCTCCGCCGCCGCCACCACCTCCGCCACCACCGCCCCCGCCACCCCCACCACAGGCGACTAGAAGATATGCCAAAGTCGAGGCGCACGCGACGCGTAATGCCACCCTGCCCGAAGCGCTCCTATTGATCTTCACGACGTCCCTTCCCAATCCGCAAACCAACTCCCCGATCTTCAGGCATTCCCGATCGGACGTCACTCACCATTCGGTATGTTGGGGTGTATCAAGTCCGTAGCACCGCATTCAGCATGGGAAATATTTCGTAGCGAAAGCCCAGTTGAGACTGAATGATCGGGTCGGCGGCCTGAATCCCGTAAGCGGCACGCTCGTCAGGTGCTTCCACAACGGCGAGCCCCCACACCCCCTTGGGATCCTTCACCGGTCCATATACAACCGCCTGGCGCTCGCGCGCCCGGTCGGCCCAATAGGCGAAGTGCCGGGCCATGGCGGCCGATTCTTCTGTCGTGATGTCGTCCGGGAACGTTGCACGCGGAGGTACCAGGCGGAAGAGGAAATAACTGCCCGCCGCCGCGGGCCCGGAATCAGTGTTACTCATTGGGGTCCTTCGATGCTGCCCGTTGTCAAAGCAGATCCGGGACACTACACGTTGGGCCAGCGACTTACCAAACGGTGTGTTGATTGCTTAGAAATCGCAAGCCAGCCCCGCGTAGAACGTGCGTTCCCGCGCGGGTTCCAACTGCCCACGGGAAATGAACACCCGGGAGTAATAGCGACGGTTCGTGAGATTCGAGATGCCCGCGAGCACGCGCAGCCCGCCAAGAACCGTGTACTCGCCGGAGAAATCCGCCGCGGTGTAGGTCGGAATGCGAGCGGGAGTGCTGGCGATGGCAGCGTTGTTGTCCTGAAAGAACTGTGAGGCAACCGAGTCCACGATCAGACTGACTTTGTAATGAAAGTCCCTGCGCAACGTCATCCCTGCCTTCAAGACGTAGTCGGGAGCATACGCCGGGGTCTTGCCCGTTTGGTTCGGGAGCGCGCTGCTGGTGAAGCGCGCGTTCAGCAGGCTGGCGTTTGCAAATAGACTGAGATGCCGCTCCGCCGCCAGCCCGGTCCACAGACGCAGGAGATCGTAAGAGCCCTCGAGCTCGGCGCCACGGCTGCGGGTATTCCCGGTGTTCGCGTCCACGGTCTGTGTCTGACTGAGCTGCCGCGATTCGATCCTATCGTGGACGTTGACCTGGAAAAGGCTGACGTCATAGTACAAGCCCAGGACCGGCCAGCCATGCACCCCCAGCTCGTAGGTCACGTACTTCGTCGGATTGGGATTGTTGGTGGAGGCGAAGTTGCTGAAGGGGCTCGCGATATCGAGATAGCGCAGCGGCCGGTAGCCTTGTGATACGTTAATATACGTTTCGTTGCCACGCCCGAAGTCGTTGCCGATTCCGAGACCAAATAAGGGGATGCTCTTGCGATTCGTGCGGTCCACCAGCGCAGGGTGAGGTGCCGCCGTTTCGTGACTGCCCAACTCTTCGTGATCGAACCGCGCGGAAGTCACCACGTGGAAGTAGGGCAGACGGAAGACATTCTCCGCAAAGATCGCCGCATAGCGCGTCTTTCGGTCATTCGCGTAAAAGAGCTTCCCTGACTCGTCATCCCGGCTGACAAGGGGATTTGGGCTGGTGAATTCGTTGTAGGGGCTTCGCGAGATATAGGCCGTATACCCCACCGTCAACGCATTGCCGCGACCCCAGGTATGCAGGAACCGGCCATCGAGCCCTGTGTAGTGGAAGCGCTGACCGGCGAGAGTAGAGGACGCTGGAACCAGCGTCGCACTGTAGACGTCGGAGCGGATGACCAGGTCGGAGTAGCCGTTCCACAGTTTCTGGACGAGGGAATTGTGGTCATCGAAATGATTTTCGTACGTCAAGACGATGCTGTCGCGGTCCGTCCATAACCGGTCATCGGGAGTAGTGGTCTGATCGGGGTTGGAGTGAAATTGCGCGCCGGACATCAACCCTGCGAGACCGCTGCTGACCGCGTACGCATGAATTTTCAGCGTGAGCTGCTGTCGCTGGCTGAATCGATAGCCAAGAGTCAGATCGCCGGCATCGACGTGATAATCGCCATTCGCCCGCTGGCCACTCGACTCCCTGTGGGAATAGTCGGCGAGATAGTCCAGTGCGCCGGCGGTGCCCGAGATGGAGTTGAAGCTCGAGAGCAGATCGTCCGAGCCCCCGACCTGCTCGGTGGTGCCGCCGAAGGGCGCATCCGCGATGGGCTCGCGGGACACAAAATTGATGACCGGCTGCGGCTCAGGCCCGTAGAGCAGCCCAGAGCCGGCGCGAATCATCTGCACCGAGCTCACGGTCTGTGGTACGGGGAGGGAGTAGAGCGTGGGGTAGCCGATCCAATCGAGCTCGAGCGCAATGCCATCCTGCATCAGCAGAACGAGCTCGCTCTCCTGTGGATTGCCCAACCCCCGATAGGTCAGGTTGAGCTGGGTTGGGTTTTGCTGCTCCGCCAGCACGATCCCCGGCAGGCGATCGAAGATCTCGCGTTGGTTGTTGTCAATGACGCTCGGCTGTTCGTTCAGCTTCACCACGGAAGTCTTCTTGGTGACCGTGATCGCAGGCCCATCAACCTCCGGAAGGGAGTGCGCGTAGCGCGTTTCCCGGTTGAACTGCCCCTTGACCACCACCTTTTCGCCGGGTGTCCCATCCACGGCCTGCCGGCCCGTATTGGTCGGCGGCGCGTCGTCCGCCGCGGTTGCCTGGTCCGACGGGGTCTGGGCCCAGGCCGCTGGCCAGGCGAGACAGGCAACGAGAATGGGAAGTGAAGGCCACCCTCGCGTCAATTCCAAAGTCGAAGATTCCTGGGAAGTTGAATCCCGCCCCGCGCATCCGGGTCCATCCGCTCGCTGGGCATGCCACCGGCGCCGTGACTGTCCTTATCGTCATCGAACGCGGTAGGTGGTGGTACGGCGAGGGGCTTGGCGCCTTTGCTTTGCAGAGCCTTGTTGACGGACGGCAACTCGGCGGATGTCAAGCGGGTGAACTCCGCATCGATAGCCGTAAGCTGCGCCCGCAAGGCTCGTGTGTTGTCGAGTTGGTACGCCGTTGGCGGCCCATCCCAGGAGATGATGGCGCCATAGAGCTGATCGGTATGCTCGCGCAGGCGCTCTTCACCGGTGACGGCGCCGCCTTCCGTCGTTGCCACGATTTGCTTGCGCAGACCATCCAATTTGCGGTCCAGATCCTCCAGCTGATGGTGTACAGCCTCGCGTTCGGAGCGCCCCTTGTCGGCCGTTTCGATCTGCTCGCGCAGGCCCGCGATCCGGGCAAACAGGACGGACTCGTCGTTGAAGAGAGTGGCCACTTGCCTCGCGGCTTCATACTGCGCGCGCCGATCCGCCAGCGACCATTTGACACGACCATCCAGGCCGACGGTGATTTGGGTCTCGTACGTCTTGCCATTCTTTTCCAGGCGGACGGTGTAGGTCCCCGGCAAAGCGCGCGGGCCTTGTGTTCCGGCCCCTGCAAGCTGCACCGCGGGAGGGACATGCGGGGGTTTGAGATGCATCGTCCAGACCACACGATTCAGACCCCGGCGCGTGCTGGCAGGCAGCTCATCGACGACTTGACCACTGGAGTCCACGATCTCGATTTTCAGTCTGCCGAACAGGTGGCGTTGCCGCTGGTAGTACGTCAGAACGGCGCCGGTCGCGGGATTGTCTCCGGAGAACGCGGCTGCTCCTGTCGGCGCGCCTCCTTGAGCCTCGATCCGTTGCTGGACCGGACGGGCGGCGACGAATGCCGCATCTTTGGAGAGCAGCTCAGGTGTCAGATGTCGCAAGGGTGTGATGTCGTCGACGATCCAGATGCCACGGCCATGGGTCGCCAGGATGACATCGTTGTCGCGCGGCTGGATCACCAGGTCGCGCACGGCAACCGTCGGAATATGGCCTCCCTTGAATTGCGCCCAATGGGCTCCTTTGTCCACGGAGATCCATAATCCGAACTCGGTGCCCAGGAACAGCAAGTCAGGATCGACCGTGTCTTCCCTGATGACATGCGCGTAACCGCGAATACCTTTGACATCCTTCGGCGTAACCAAAGGTGACCAGGTCTTGCCGAAATCCGTCGTGACGTAGAGGTAAGGCGCCATATCCCCGAAGGTATGCCGATCGAACGCGACATACGCCGTGCCGGCCGCATACGAGCTCGCCTGGACCCAACTCACCCAGGAGCTCTTCGGCAAACCCGGAACGTTGCCGACCACGTTGGTCCAATGCTCGCCGCCATCCCTCGTGAGCTGGAGGTTGCCGTCGTCGGTTCCGACCCAGATCTGTCCAGCAGCCAGGGGCGATTCGCTGATCGAATAGATCGTGGTGTGCATTTCCGCGACGGAGTTGTCGACCGTGACGCCCCCCGACTGCTCCTGCTTCTGCTTGCCGGGGTCGTTGGTGGTCAGATCCGGGGAGATCCGTTGCCAGCTCTGGCCGTGATCGCGGGAGCGGAACAGGAATTGCGCTCCAATGTAGACCGTCGCCGGATCGTGCGGCGAGAGCGCGATGGGTGTGTTCCAGTTGAATCGGAGCTTGGTGTAGCGCGCGAGATCCTCGGGTCCGAGCTTCGGCTGAATGTCGCGCGTCTCGTGAGTGTGGACGTTCACGCGCCCGATCGAGCCTCCCTGCGCTTCGGTGTAGACATAGTCGCGATCGGATGGATCGGGGAACATCCAGAAGCCGTCTCCGCCATACATGTTTTCCCAACGCGAGCTGGTGATGCCGCCCGGATAAGCGGAGTCCCCGATCCAGGCCGCGTTGTCTTGCAGACCACCGTAGACGTGATAGGGATCCGCATTATCGACACTGACGTGATAGAACTGAGAGATCGGCAGGTTGTCGGTCTTCCACCACTTGTTCGCGCCGTCGAACGAGATCCACAGTCCGCCATCATCAGCGGCGAATACGTGCTGCGGATTGTTGGGATCGACGAACACGTCGTGCACGTCCCCATGCATCCCGACGAAGCCGCCGATCGCGCTGAAGCTCTTACCGCCGTCCTCACTGAGAATGAGGCTGCCGTCGGTCTTGTAGACTCTCTGAGCGTTGCGCGGGTCCACGATGATGTTGGCGAAATAGAACGGTCGCCAGACCATCCACTGACTCTTGTCACCCTTCTCCCAGCTCACGCCCCCATCATGCGAGATCAGCAGGGCGGAGTCGGTCGACTCGACGAACGCGTAGACGGTCTTGGCGTCGCTCGGCGCGTAAGCGAGGGCGATCCGTCCGTAGGGTTTGGGAGGCAGGCCTTGGTTGCCGGCCGGGGTTTCCTCTGTCCAGGTCTTGCCGGCATCGTTGCTGCGATACAGGCCGCTTCCGGATACCGCCTTGGGACCGTTGCCGCCGGAGCGGAATGTCCAACCCTGGCGACGAAAATCCCAGAGCCCGGCCAGCAACACGTCCGGGTTGGATGGGTCCATGGCCACACTGCCGCAGCCAGTGGAGAGGTTCGCGCCCTTCAGGGCCAGTTGCCACGTCTTACCGCCATCAGTGGTCTTATAAAGGCCGCGGTCGGCGGAGTCGCTCCATAACTTCCCCGGAACGCAAACGTACACCGTATCGGAGGCGCGCGGGTCGACCAAGATTCTGGAGACCCGCTCCGAGTCGGGCAGTCCGACATACACCCAGGTCTCACCGCCGTCCGTGGAGCGATACACACCGTTGCCGATGGACACGCTGTTGCGCGTCCAGGATTCTCCTGTGCCCACCCAGACGTTCTGGTGGTTCGAGGGATCGACGGCGATCGCCCCGATCGATTGCACCGGCTGATCATCGAACACGGGCTTGAATGTCGTCGCACCGTCAGTGGATTTCCAGACTCCGCCGCTGGCGGAACCCACGAAGAGAGTGACCTTGCCCGAGTCGTTGAATCCGGCGAGCGCGGAAATCCGGCCACTCATCGCCGCCGAGCCGATGTTGCGGGCGCCCAGGCCGGAGATCACGCCGGAGTCGAGTAACACCGCGCTCTCGGGTTGCGTGGACGGCGCGCCGCGCGCGAACGAAATCGCAGCGAGGGTGAGCGCGGCGAACGATACGGAAGGGATAGGGCGCATCAAGGGCTCCTCGAATCACTTGCCAGGGGCGCCGGCTGTCTTGGCAACGGGGAACTGAAACAGGCCATCGGCGGCATCCACGTTGGCTTCGCCCTTGTCGAACTGGACTTTCTGAAGGTCGTTCGAGCCCTTGGTGGCTGACTCCTGGGAGAAGGGTAGAAATACGCCCGCGACTTTCTCGTAGTCGCCGTAGTCCACGACGGTCTCGATGGGGACTCCGTGCTCGATCCTGCGATTGACCGTACGGATCTCCAGGAAATAATCCGGATCGAGATACACGGTGGTGAGATCGCCGTTGGCGCGGCTGACTCGCAACTTGTAGGCTTCCGTGCCGTCGATGTCTTCCCGCCCGAGATAGTCGAGCGTGTAGCCCTTGGCCTTGTAGTCGACGAGCGGGCCGGCGAAGTCGGCCGCGTCCTCGCCCAGTCCCTTGGCATCGTCGGCCGAGAGCTTCTCGGGATCCTTTCTGCCCCGGAACGGATTGATCTGCCACGCCTGCGTACCGTCGAAGGCCTGGACCTGTGTCAGTCCCTGCAAAGTGGCCTCGTACCGGATCGACCCCGGTCGCTTGATGAGGGTGACGAGTCCCAATTCCAACGTATCCTGCTGCAAGCGCATGCTCCCAGTCAGGCGCAATGACTTGATGGCGTGAATGCTCTCGATCCCGCCCTTCGCCTCGATATTCTTGGCCGCCAACTCCTCGGCGGTGTAGCCCAGTGCGGCGGCAGGAACCATGAAAACGGTTACGAGTGCTGCGAGTCGATTCATATCTTCAGTCTTCGTCCGCGACGTTGAGATCCCGGGGCGGCGCCAGATCGGTGCGGATGGGCGCCAGTCCCGCCTTGCGTAGTGTTTGATTGAGCCCCGGCAGTGCGGCCTGCAGCTGGTGCCATTGTTGCTCCAACTTCTCGACTTCCTGTCCAGCGGCTTCCGCCGCGGCCAGGGCGGCCGCGGTCGGCGCCGCCTCTCCACCCATGACGACCTTGTAGAGCGTGCCGAGCTTTTCCTGCACGTCGGGCAGCAGGATCTGGCCTTCCGCCTTGCCGGCGTTCGCGGGCGTCTGGGCGGGTGTCGCCTCAGGCTGCTTGTCGGCCGCCGGCGCTTTCAGGATGCGCGATAGCTTCTGGCCGTAATCCTTGACGGCTTGCTCCGCCGCACCACTCGCCTTGATGGCCTGCAACTGGCTCTGTTGCGATCGCGCTTCGAGCAATGCCTGGGAGCTCCGCGTCAAGAGTCCCGCGACCCGGGTGGCGAGCTCGAGCTGTTGTTGCAGGGCCTGGGTCGAAGTCGCAACGCGAGGATCGGGCAGGATGGTCAGATGTTGCTCCAGGCGCCGCCCGTCCACCGTCAGCCGGACGAGGTAGTCTCCCGGGACCGCCATCGGACCCAGGGGCTCACGCGGGGTCGCATGCGGGACCGCGGAAATCGGAAACCCCCGCGTGGCGCTGATCGGCGCCGGATAGCGCAAATCCCAGATCCAACGGTGCATTCCACCACTCTTCGGGAGAATCCGGGGCATCGCGATCCAGTACCGGGGAATCAACTCGCGGGCCAGCTCTTCCTCACTCATGTCAGGTGGGTCGTCGCTACGGTAACGGCGCACCAGGCTGCCCTTGCCATCGAACACTTCGAGGGTGACCACACCCTTCGCGTCCCGGGGCAGGAAGTAGTCGATAACAGCCCCCGCGGGTGGGTTGGCGCCGAGCGGCTCATCCGGCGGAATAGGAGTGTCGGTCCAGGTGCTTTGCGACATCCGATAGGCGGATGCCGGATGCAACAGGGTGGGCTCTCTGATCCGCGCGGATGTCATCTGTCGCAGCGGCGAGAAGTCGTCCAACACCCAGATCGAGCGACCGTGCGTGGCGACAATCAGGTCATCACCGCGAATCGCGAGGTCGCGCATGGAGGTGTGGGGCAGATTGAGCTGCAGCGAGTCCCAATGAGCGCCGTCGTCAGGAGACACCCAGACGGCGGTTTCTGTTGCAGCGAATAGCATTCCCTGGCGCTGCGGGTCTTCGCGTACGGCATTCACGGGCGCATCGGGAAGACCGGCGCTGATCGATTCCCACGTCTGGCCGCGATCGCGAGTTCGGAACGCATAGGGGCGCAAGTCGTCGATCCGCATCCGGCTGACGGAGACATACGCCGTGTTCTCATCGAAATGTGAGGCTTCGATTTGAGTGACTTTGCTCCACGGTGTCAGTGAGGGTGGAGTGACATTCGACCAATGCTTGCCGGCGTCGCTGCTCATCCAAACCAGACCGTCATCCGTGCCCGCCCACAGGATGTCACCGTTTCGCGGCGATATGCTTAGTGCATAAATGGCGCCGCGTTGGTGCTCCATGCCTGGGGCGTGCATCGTCCCGACGCTCGTTGGAATGCCTGGGTTCTCGCGCGTGAGATCCGGACTGACCGTTTCCCAGCTCATCCCGCCATCGCGGGTCCGATAAACCTTGTTGGCCGCGTAGTACAGGGTGTGCGGATCTGTCGGAGAGAACATCAGAGGCTCGGTTCGATCCACTCGATCGTCCGCACCCTTGACGGGAATCGGCGTTACGTCTTGCACCTGGCCCGTCGCCCAGTGGAATTTTGAGACATTCGTGCGACCCGCACCGTAGATCAGATCGGGGTCCAGGGGGTCGGGAGCGACGTAGCCATATTCGATCACACCGACCGGATGCCAGTCGCGCGAGGTCACCGAGCCGTCATTGCCACGGCTGGCGATGCACACCGAGCCGCTTTCCTGCTGGCCGGCGCACACCCGGTAGGGAAATGTAGGGGAGGTGCTGACATGGTAAAGTTGTGCCGTGGGTTGATTGAACCACGAGCTCCAGGTCCTCCCGCCATTGAGCGTTACCACGGCGCCTTGGTCGCTCACGAGCGCGATGATGTCCGGCTTGACGGGATTGATCCAAAGATTCTGATAGTCATCGCCACCGGGCGCGCCGCGCATCGGTTGCCATTCCTTGCCACCGTCGACGGATTTCATGGTAACCAACCCGGTGCTGTAGACGACGTCGGCATTCAACGGGTCGGCGCGTAGAACGGGCAGGTCGCCGCCTCCGATGCGTAGACTTGCGCGGGGATCGGAGGTGATCCGCGTCCAGCTCTCGCCTGCATCGTCAGAGCGGAACACGCCCAGTCCGGCAGCCGACGAGTACTCGCCGGGCTCGTTGGTTCCCACGACCGCGTAGATCCGATCGGGCTGGCTGGCGCAGATCGTCAGGTTGACCTGCGAGGTATCCTCGGGCAGTCCGTGGGTCAGCTTGCGCCACGTATTGCCTCCGTCGGTGGATTTGAACAAGCCGCCGCCGGTTCCCTGGAACTGGTTCCGATCCTCCCAAGGGCCCAGTCGGTCCTGCCACAGAGCGGCGTACACCACCTGGGGACGGCTTGGATCGATCACGACCGAGGAGCCGCCGGTGTCATTGTCCTTGAACAGGACCTGCTGCCAGCTCTTGCCGCCGTCGAGAGAGCGATAGATTCCGCGCTCGGCGTTGGGCCCGTATGGGTGTCCGAGCACGGCTGCGAAGACCCGGTTCGGATCCCGCGGATCGACTGCCAGATCGGGGATCTGCTGCCCGTCGCGAAGTCCCAGATGAGTCCAGGTTCGGCCCGCGTCCGCGGACCGGTAGATCCCATCGCCCACCGACAGGTCGGGCCGGTGCAGTCCTTCACCGCTGCCCGCGTAAATGATATCCGGATCCGAAGGGGCGACCGCGATCGCTCCGATGGATTGCGTCGGCTGATCGTCGAAGATCGGGTCCCAGGTCCGACCCGCGTCGTCCGTTTTCCAGATGCCGCCGTCAACGGCGCCAATGTAGAAGACATTGGGCCGTGAGGGAACGCCCGCCACGGCGCGCGTGCGGCCGCCCCGAAAGGGGCCGATCATCCGCCATTTCAGCTCGGTGGTGAGTTGCCCGAGCAGGGGCTGATTGGCCGACGGGGGGTTGGACTGGTGGCTCGCCGCGAGACTGGCGCTGGTCGCGAGAGTTGCGTAGGCGAGGATGGATGGGAGTTCCCAGGTGAATTTATTTCGCATCTGAACATTTTAAAGCTCAAGGGGTATAGCGGCGCAACGTGTTGACTGGACATCCCAGGTGGCTTACTCGCGGCCTTTGTCCCGTCTGCGCCGCTGCTGCGCTGCTCGGGCCAGCCTGCCGCCCTGACGACTTTGCTGATGCCGTCTCCA
>CAYNTW010000013.1:31968-76902 GCA_964400085.1 uncultured Steroidobacteraceae bacterium
CCATTGCCGCCGCGCCGATCTTCAACTCGCGCATTCCGGGCGTGTCAATCAACCATGCACCGCAGGGAGCCTGCAGGAAATACCGAGCCGTCGTCGTGTGGCGGCCCTTGCTGTCAGCGTCGCGGATCGCTCGAGTCTCCTGGCTGTTCACGCCCAGCAAGGAGTTGATCAGGGTGGATTTGCCGACGCCGGAAGATCCCACGAAGGCCACTGTTTGCCCCGCCTCCAACCAAGGGGCGAGGGAGGCGAGCGACAGTGCCCTGTCTGTCGCGTTGAGTGTCAACACCGTTGTGTCCTTGGCGACGGCGATCGACTGCGGAGCCTGTGCGGTGCCCGCGGCCATCCGCATGATCAAGGACTGACGCTCCAACAGACGAACGACCTGGGAAGTCTCGTTCAGCACCAGGACCCAGTCGCCAACGGTGAGGCTCGGCATGGCCCCCTCCGGCCGCAGTCGCTGCGGCAATGTGACCCGGTGCGCCCCGGATGCGGCTAACACGACCAGCAGACCGCGCTGCACGGTTGCAATCCGCGCGGGAAAGGCGTGATCGAGGTCCTCCAGGGTCAGTTGTTGAGAATAGAACGGCCGCCAGCCCAGCTGGGCGAGGGAATATGTCTCACTGTTCATTGCTGCAAGTTGCGCGATTCGTCGCAAGCATCCCGGCGCCGCGATGACGCGGCAGGCCGGACCGGGACTGGTCTCGTGGCGCGGGAGGAGCGCGAGGGCAGGCGTGAGCCTTCGGCCGCGCGAGCGGCGCAGCCTCAATGAGACAAGCGAGCCTAAGGCAAGCTACGCGTGCGGCAGCTCGAAACGCGCGGATGAGCCAGCCGAGATTTGTGTTGGAACAGTCATAGTTCTCTCGACCTCGCGCGTAGGGAGTTGAAGGAAACCGTGGAAAATGCTACAGCGTTTCCAAGAAAATGGCCACGGCCGACCTTCGGGTCCGCGGTCGAGGGGCTGCCGGCTTGCTCCCCCGGGCGCGTACCGTGGCATGAAACTTGTTACCCTCGATCGAGGGCGGTATGAGTTCATTCAGCGTCACGTTCTGGTGGTATTGTCTCTGCGGGATAGCGACCTTCAATGCGCTCGCGTGGGTGCTGTCGGCCGCGGCTCTCAAGCATCGCCAGCCGACGCTCTCTCCAGAGGCCTACCTGGTTTGCCGCCGGCAGCTCCTGCTCTCCGCCATCTACGTGTTCGGCTGCGCGTTCCGCTCGGCGCATCCGGTCTATGACATACCTCGCCTGTGCCTGTTCAATGGCTGGCTTTCCAGTGTAGTCGTCGGACGCTCCGTGGCGACGGTGGCGGAGCTGAGCTTCGTGACGCAATGGGCGCTGATGTTGCGCCAGTGCGCGGGCGCCAGCTCGCGGGCGACGGCAAAGCTCATTCCCGTGGCCATCGTCTTGTTGATTGCGATCGCGGAAATCTGCTCCTGGTACGCGGTGATCACGACGTCCAATGCCGGCCATGTGGTGGAAGAGACCATCTGGGGAGCTTCCGCGGCCTTGGCGGTCGCGGGCATGGTGCTCATGCGGTCGAGCTTTACGGGGGCACGGCGCCAAATGCTCATTGCGTGGTCCTTCGCCGGAATTGGCTACGTCGCCTTCATGTTCTTCCACGACGTGCCCATGTACTGGTCGCGATGGGTCAGCGATGAAGCCAAGGGGCGTCACTACCTCAGCATCGCGCAAGGTCTGCTCGATATCTCCCACCACCGGGTGGTCTCCCATCGTTGGCAGGATTGGACGAGCGAGATTGCTTGGATGACACTCTACTTCAGCGTCGCGGTCTGGATCAGTATCTTGCTCGTCCATGCCTCGCTACGCGAGGCAAGGCGTAGCGCCGGGGGTCGCGTTGCGTCCGGGTGACCCGCTGCCCTCGCCCCACGGGACTGGAGTAGATCATGTTGAGCCACGGACCGGCGCCGCTGCGGCTCGCACTCGCTGTAGGGGTGATTCTCAGCACCACCGGCGTATACGCTCAGGAAACTGAGCCGTTCCGTAATCCCGCCCTATCGCCTCAGGAGCGGGCTCGCGATCTCGTCGCGCGTCTGACGTTGGAAGAGAAGGTCTCCCAATTGGGTCATACCTCGGATGCCGTCGAGAGGCTCGGCATTCCTGCCTACAACTGGTGGAACGAAGGGCTGCATGGGGTGGCACGCGCGGGCATTGCGACCGTATTTCCACAGGCGATCGGTCTGGCTGCGACTTTTGACGATTCATTGGTACGCCGTGATGCCGAGATCATCGGCACCGAGTTTCGTGCGAAGTACAACGTGAGCCGCGCTCCCGATGGGGCCAGTGACTGGTATCACGGTCTCACCGCCTGGTCACCCAATATCAACATCTTTCGCGACCCTCGCTGGGGTCGTGGCCAGGAGACCTACGGCGAGGACCCCTACCTGACAGCACGGTTGGGCGTCGCATTCGTGTTGGGATTGCAGGGCGATGATCCCCACTACCTGAAGGTTGTGGCAACGCCAAAGCACTATGCGGTACACAGTGGACCCGAGGCGACGCGGCACGAAGTCGACGTCGAGGTCTCCCGCCACGACCTGGTCGATACCTATTTGCCGGCGTTCCGCGCCACGGTGACGGAGGGGCACGCCGCCTCGGTAATGTGCGCCTACAACTCCCTGGATGGCGAGCCGGCGTGCGCGAACCACGTTTTGTTGGATGAGCAGTTGCGTGGGGCCTGGCGCTTTGGCGGCTATGTCGTTTCCGATTGTGGCGCGATCGAGGACATCAGCGCTCATCATCACTTCGAGCCGACGATGGAGGAGGGTGTCGCCGCGGCCTTGAAGGCTGGCACCGACTTGATCTGTGGAGAGCCCCCGCAGGATCGGGTGCGCCTGGAGCGTACGGCGGCATTGAGCGCGGTACGACGCGGGCTGCTCTCGGAGGCTGATATAGATCGCGCTGTGATACGCCTTCTGACCGCGCGCTTCAGGCTCGGAATGTTCGATCCGCCGGCGCGGGTGCCCTGGGCCAGACTCGGGGCCGCGGCGAACGATACGCCCGCGCACCGGCAGCTCGCGCTCAAAACGGCCCAGGAGTCGTTGGTGCTGCTGAAGAATGAGAATCACTTGTTGCCGCTGAAGAGAGCGTACGAAAAGATCCTCGTGATCGGCCCGAACGCGGACAGTCTCGATGCGCTCGAAGGCAATTACAACGGCACACCCTCCGCGCCGGTGACGATTCTCGCGGGCATCCGTGCGCGCTTCCCGCAGTCGAAGGTGAGTTTTGTGGAAGGCACAGGACTGGTCGGCACCGTCGTTCGACCCGTACCCGCGGCCCAGCTCTACACCGGCACAACCAGGACGGTGCATGGATTGCAGGGCGAATACTTTGCCAATCCCGATCTGACGGGCGAGCCCGCGCTGCGACGCGTCGACCGGAGCGTCGATTTCAGTTGGGGATTCAACGGTGTGTCGCCCCGGTTGAGGCAGAACTATTCGGTGCGATGGACGGGGGTGCTCGCTCCCGCGGCAAGCGCGGACTATGTGCTCGGCTTCACCGGGCAGGATGGCTACCGATTGTGGGTCGACGGGCAGTTGCTCGTGGAGGATTGGAGTCGCCATCGCCCAGCGACCACACTCACCCGAGCCATCCACCTGGAGCGGGGGAAAACCTATGCCCTGAAGATCGAGTATTTCCAGACCGTGCGTGGCGCGGAGGCGAAGTTGGTATGGGGCATCCCAGGCCGCGAGGAGCGGATGGCGGTGGACCGGGCCCGCGCGTCCGATCTGGTGGTGATGGTGTTGGGCCTCTCAGCACGGATCGAAGGCGAGCAGATGAAGGTCCAGGCGGAGGGATTCGCCGGTGGCGACCGGACATCGCTCGATCTGCCGGCGCCGCAAGAGCGCTTGCTCGAGGCTGTGGCCGCGACCGGCAAGCCGATCGTGCTGGTGCTGACGAGTGGCAGCGCGCTCGCGGTGAATTGGGCCGACGAACACGTGCCCGCAATCCTCCAGGCGTGGTATCCGGGAGAGTCTGGAGGCGCCGCGGTCGCCGGCGCTTTGGCGGGCGACTTCAGCCCCGCCGGACGCTTGCCTATCACCTTCTACAAGTCCGTCGACGA
The DNA here is from genome assembly GCA_964400085.1 of uncultured Steroidobacteraceae bacterium. GTDB lineage: Bacteria > Pseudomonadota > Gammaproteobacteria > Steroidobacterales > Steroidobacteraceae > 13-2-20CM-66-19. The sequence goes on from CAYNTW010000013.1 coordinate 36,047, forward strand.
CCTGCCTCCGTTTGAAAACTATGCGATGCAGGGGAGGACCTATCGGTACTTCGCGGGCGAGACGCTTTATCCGTTTGGTTATGGTCTGGGTTATACGACCTTTGCCTATTCGGACGCGCGCGCGACATTGGCAGCCGATGGCAGCGTTCGTGTTTCCGTTGGAGTCACCAACTCAGGCGACGTGGGGTCTGACGAGGTGGCGCAGCTCTATCTCTCTCACCGGGGGGTCGAATCGGCTGCGCTGCGTGAGCTGAAGGGATTCAAGCGCGTTCACCTCGAAGCGCACACAACCAGGACAGTTCAGTTCGAGTTGAGCAGCCGCGATGTCAGTACGGTCGATGCAGCCGGTGTGCGCAGGATCGTGCCGGGAGAGGTCGACGTGTGGGTCGGTGGAGGACAGCCGCACCCGCGTGCCGGCTTGACGCAGCCGCCCGGAACCCGCACGACCTTTCACCTCGCGAGTGCGGCCGTTCTGCCCGATTAGCAGCGGTTGGCTTTCGCCCGCTCAGCCGATGCTCGGCTCGGGGGCGGTGCGTCGCTTCGGCATCAAGCCGAGCAGCGCCAGCAGGCCCACCGCGATCCCTACCGCAACCGCGGCGCGGATCGAGACCTGCTTGCCAATCTCGCTGATGGGATCGAAGAACACCAGGTCGATCGGACCGGCTTGGAGATCCCGCGCCGGACAGTTCGCCACGAGATTGTCGTGCGCGCCGCGCGTGAGCGCGCAATGGGGCGAGCTCCACCCCGTGTGATAGGCATGATTCAACTCGATGTGGAGCACGGAGTCGCGTTGCGAGATGGTGTGGAACGGGCTCGCGCTGGTGGATGGCAAAATGCGCACCCGGTTCCAGGTCATGAACCCGGCTTCAAGAGCGGTGTTGAGCGGCGTCGCGGTCCCGTCGATCCGCACGCTCTTGACGAGTTGGGTCCCCGTGCGCACCTCGGCGCGCGTGAAGCTGTCCATATCATAACAGTTGACCACCGCGCGCACCGGTGAGATGTACTCACCCTGCTGATGGGGGTTGGTATCCGTACTCGGATTCTGGAGCGCGGTAATGCGCTCGAGGTGCCCGCTGAACATGCCCGCCAGCGACACCTCCTGGTGAACCCGTGACGGCCACCAGGCCGCGAGCAGCGACTCCCCCTGGAATCCCATCTGGATCAGAAACGCGCACGTGATCAACATCGCCGCGCGTTGCGTTGGCCGCTCGTGCGTCGCATAGCGCCACAGCGCCGCGGTCGCCAGCAGGCTCAACGGCAGCGCAAGAAACCCCCAGTATCGTCCTGTGACATTGATGGACCTGAATCCAGGCAGCGGCCGCAGCCAATCAAAGGGACTGAGCCAGATCGGCACGTGAGCCAGGCGCAGGCTTCCCATGCCCAGCCAGATCGATATCCCACTCACGACCAGCAGGGGCAAGCGCAGCTCGCGCGGCAGTTGCGTGAGGAGCGTGTGTCGATAACGCCAGATCAGGTAGAACAACACCGGCCCGATGAATACGCTCAGCTCGATGCCGGTGCCGTTGGCGGGCAGCACCTTGCCGCGCATTGGAATCAACATGAACCACGGCAGCGACCACGGGCCGGTGAACGTGTCAGGTGTCAGCCGCTGAAAATCGGATTGTGCGCTGAGCATCGGCCACAGGTAACCGGCATCCAGAATGCACGTGAGCGCGCTAGCCGCGCAAAATGCGAACAACGGCAGCAGCGAGCGGCGCACGTAGCTCAGAGTCGCGCAGTAAGCTCCGATCCAGAAGAGCCAATGGATGATCGCAACGGGTGAGCCGTCGATGACCAGGGTGAACAGACACCCGAGCAGCAGGATGGATAGAGCCGATCGGCTGCCGAACTCATGCTGTTCTGCGTCATCGGTGACACGATGAAGGGTCCACAGGGCGAGCGGCAGCGCCAGGAACGGAATGAAATCCAGGTGCCCATGCACCAGCCGACAGATGAAGAAACCGTTGCCGATGAACAGCGAAGCCGCCAGCGCGCGGCGCCCGCGTTCTGCAAACCACAGGCCGCTGTAGAGATAGCCGCCAACCCAACCCAGGCCTAGGTAGACAGCATTGCCCACCACGATGCCCGCCAGTGGACCCAATGCATAACCCAGCAACATCGGCAGCGAAGCAAACGGAACTTGTGGCTCACCAGCGAGCGACAGCCCAGAGCACATGACGGGGGCCCATTGCTTGGCGAGCCCGAACAGCATGGCGTTCCAATATTGGAGCTCGTGAAAAACCAGGAACTGGTCGTAGTCGGCGGGCCCGACCCGCTGGGCGCCAAGGACCAGGGCCACCCCGTAGGCGGCGGGTATCGCGAAAATGAACGCACGAGACCAATGTCGGTATACGAACCCTGTGAAAGACGTCATCTTCGGCAAATCACCGCTCGCGCCGACCCCCTCGGTGGCCCCTTCTTAGATGCCGCCTGGCTGGTAAACCAATCGTCGGCTCCTTAACATTGCGTCACAAAATCACAAAGGGGGCCGGAACCGCCTCGAGCCTGCGAGCCCTCGATTGATTGCGATAGCTGATGACGTCTAAAGGAGACAGGCGCCGCCACGGCGACGCCCGGGCCGCGGAGTGAGCGAAGCCGACCGTAGATTGGTCGAGCGCATGCGTGCTGGTGAGCAGTCCGCATTTGACGCTTTTTTCGCGGCGTATGCGCCGAGGATCACCGCGTTTGTCTCGCGGCGGTCCTCGTTGGATCCCGCAGGCGTCGAAGACATGGTGCAAGCTAGTTTGATCAAGGCGATCCGCAATCTCGAGAGCTTTCGCGGTGAGGCGTCGCTCTTCACCTGGATGTGCGCGATTTGCCGCCACGAGATGGCGAGCTTGCGTCGCAAGGTAGAGCGCCAACCGGTTCATGAGAGCGCCGACGGCGACCGCGCGATTCGCGACACGCTGCTCGAATTGCGCGTGCCCTCCGACCACGAGCCGCCCCACGAGCTGGAGCTCGAGGCGCATCGAGCGGCGGTGGCCAAAGCGCTCAACTCACTCCCCGAGAAGTACGCGCGCGTGCTGGAGTGGAAGTATGGCGATGGTTTCTCGGTGGAAGAGATTGCTGGAATGCTCGGGCTCACGACGATCGCGGCGCAATCCCTGCTTGCCCGCGCGCGCAAGGAATTCAAGGACGTCTGGCTTCAGGAGCACTCACCGTGACCGAGCCAGGCTCGCCGGAAGAAGATGATCTGTTGGAGCACACGCTCGAGACGGGGCTACGCCGAGCTCCCCTGACGGAAGCGGCCTATGCGCGTATCCGCGCATCGGTTGCAGCCGAGTGGCGGGAAACCGTTCGTCCCCGATCACGCTGGAGCGCACCGCGCTGGAGTCCAATGCGCTGGAGTGCGGTCGCGGCGGGGCTCGCCGCTGTGATCCTCGTCGCCGTGTTTCTAGTACACCCATTCGCCAAGGCGCCCTCCATCGGAGTCGTTGCTCGCGCGGCAAACGGCGGACTCGTCTCCCGACGTCAGCTTTTGCCGGATGAGCGACGGCTCGCGGGAGCTGTGCTGCACGCCGGCGAAGCGTTGCTGGCGCGCGGTCCCGTACTCGTGGAATTGGCCGGTGGCGGTACCCTGCGGATGCCGGCGGGCACGCGGCTCCAAGCGCTTACCCCCGACGAGGTCGCTTTGGAACAAGGAGAGGTCTATGTGGACCTCCCGCCTGCTTCACCCCACGCATCGACATTCGTCGTGCGCACATCGCTCGGCTGGGTCGAGCATCTGGGGACACAATTCGATGTGACGGTGGGGCAGAGCCTTCGGATCCGCGTGCGTGAAGGGAGTATACGTTTGCGTCGCGGTGCAGAGACGGAAACGGCCGCGGCGGGTACAGAGCTGCTCGTATCCTCCACCGGCCCAACAGCCAAACGCTCTATTGCCACGCACGGCCCCGACTGGGCTTGGGTGGAGGGGTTGGAGCCGGAGTATGTCATCGAGGACCGCAAGCTCATTGACTTTCTGCAATGGGCCGCCCGCGAAACCGGGCGACGCGTGAGTTTCGCTGATGAGCGCGCCCGAGAGCTCGCCGAGCGTACTCTTTTGCATGGCACGATCAGCGGCATGCGACCGGGTGATGCGTTGCAAACGGTGTTCGCCACGACTTCGCTCAGATATGACTTGGAAGACGATCTGATCAGGGTAAGCTCCGGAGGTTGAACCGCGCATTTGCGCTTGAGACCCTTGTCGGCTCGTGGCGACGTTTTCACTCCCCATACGGATCGCGGGTGCCGCTGTCCTGTGCCTCTGGCTAGCTGCCGCCAGGGCACAACCCACAATAGGTTCAATCGTAGACATCCTCGCGGCGCTCAGGCAGAGCGGTGTCGATGTGATCTACAGCAGCGATCTCGTCACGCCGGCCATGCCGCTTACCACGCCATTACGGTCCTTGACTCCTCTGGACCGCGCGCGGGAAGCGCTGGCGCCCTATGGACTCGTTCTTCAGAGCGTCGGTACAAACCGGTATGTTGTCACTCGTGCGCCGAACACGGCCGCTGCGACTCCGGTGCCGTCAACAGCGGCAGCAACCGTTTCGCCCGACCGTGCCGCTACTCTCGAGGAGATCTCCGTCTATGCGAGTCAGTACACCCTAGGTGAGGCGTCGACGGGAGAGCCTAAGAGCTTTTCCAGCGTCGAGATCGATCGGATACCCGGGGATCAGGACAACGCGCTGCGTGCCACCCGCTTACTGCCGGGTGTGGCGAGCAGCGGGTCATCGCGCGCGTATATCAGGGGCTCCTCGCTCGATGATGTGTTGATCGAGTTCGATGGTGTCGCGCTCTCCGATCCTTTTCACATGAGGGATTTTCAAAGTTTGCTGAGCGCCTTCGACACCGCGGCGATCAGCCGGATGGATCTCTACAGCGCCGGTTTTCCAGTTCGATACGGCACGCGCTCGGGCGCGGTCATCGACATCACACCGCGCACGTTGAGCTCCGGCTATGAATGCTCGGTCGGGGCGAGTCGCCTGAGTTATGAATTGAGCACCGTCGGCCAGGCGGGGCGATGGCCCATAGACTGGCTCGCCACCTTCCGTAACAGCATGCCCGAGGTCGCCGAAACACCCGGGAACGGCCGGACGCTCGGAGCCCCGCAGTTCACCGAATCCGTGGGACGGGTGCGGTGGCATCCGGGAGTGGACTCCGCCTGGACCCTCGGTTGGCTGCTTCTCGACGACCGAACCTCACTCGCAACGAGCCATGCCGAAGAAACATCGACGGCGCGCTATCGGGATGAGTTTGTCTGGACGGCGTTCGATTGGGGTAGGGCGGACAGTGTGCATTCACACACGGTGTTGGCTCTCTCGGACGCGAGTCGTACGCGCTCCGGTGCGCTGCAGGTCGGCGACCTTGGATGGGGCCATGTAGGTGATGATCGCAGTTTCTCGCGAGCGGAGCTGCGCAGCGATTGGAGCTATACACCCTCACTGCGACTTGCCTTCGACTACGGCTTGGAGGCGAGTGAGAGCAATGCCCGGCTGCGCTACGATCGCGTCGAATATCTGCAGGCGTTCATTGCTCGAGCGTTCGGTCGACCGGCGGACAACTCTTTGCGCGCAAACATCGCACCGGAGGAAGTGGCTTACGCGAGCTGGGCCGCGGTGCGCCGCCGTTGGGCGTCGCTCGAAGCCGAGCTCGGAGTGCGCTTCGATGGCCAGTCGTACGAGCGCTTTCGAGTCCGGCAGCAGTGGAGCCCGCGCCTGAATCTGCGTTATGACGTCACTCCGCGCTGGCACCTGTATGGTTCATGGGGCCACTTTACCCAGGCGCAACGGCCCGAGGAGTGGCGCGTCGAGGAGGCCCAGGGAGCCCCGGACGTTCCCGAGCTGGCGATTCACAGCACCCTCGGAGTTGCCTACCAAAGCTCCCGGGAAAGCCGTTTCGCACTCGAGGTCTATCGCAAGCGATGGACGAATGTCAGTCCCTACTACGACAACACACTCGTCAAAATCACTCTGGTGCCCGATCTCCTACCGGACCGGGTGCGCATCGCGCCGATCGATTCCGAGTCCTCGGGTGTCGAGCTCAGTGCCCATCGCGCGTTCTCGACTTCCCTGGAGGGCTGGGCCGCCTATAGCTGGTCGCGCGTGGTGGATGATTTTCCCGGCTCGAGAGTACTGCGCGGCTGGGATCAGCCGCACGCGCTCACGTCGGGCGTGACTTGGACCGCCGGACGTTGGGCTACCGAAGCCGTGGTCGGCTGGCACCGCGGTTGGCCGCGCACCGCGTTCAGGTACGTCCCGCAGATTGACCGCTCGCCACCGCAACTGGACCTGGCCGCTCGCAATTCGAGCCGTTGGGGCAACTTCTTCACGCTCGATCTGCGCTCCTCCTGGTCGATCCCCATCGCGGGTACCGAGCTCTCCCTCTGGGCGGAGTTGACCAACACCACCAATCGCCGCAACCCTTGCTGCACCCGGTTCCTCCCCGCGCAGGACACGGATCCCGCCATCACCCAGCCGAACACCTGGTTTTCCCGTGCGTTCGATGTCGGGTTCATCTGGCGATTCGGCGATCGGCGTTGATTCACCACTGTCAAGCGCCAGCTTGAACCAAGGGCGCTGCTTAACCTATGTTGGTGACCTGGTCACCCGGGTGTCGCCCAGTCACGTTATGCTCCCATGACGGCGCTTGCTGCAGGTGAGCGCGAACTGGGGAGAGGAACATGGCCGACCCGGTGCGTTTTGCACACCATCGACCCGAGCTCGAGCGCTCGCTGCTGGCCGGCGAGCGCAAGCTGCAGGAGTTGATGCAGGGCTCGGAGCAGGAGTGGTCGGCGGGCAAGACGTTGATTCGCTCCGGGACGGACCACGAATTCGTCTATCGACTGGTATCGGGCTGGGCCTGCAGGGCCCGCGGCCTTGCCGACGGGCGCGATCAGCTCATCCTGGTTTTCCTGCCGGGGGAGTTGTTTGCCGTCAAGAGTATGTTCATGTCATGTCACTTCGACAATGTCAGGTTGCTGGACGATTCGGTCGTGCAGCGCATGCACCGCCGCGACCTGCACCAGCGCTTCGTCGCCGATGCGGACATCGCCAATCGGTGTATCTGGCAGGTCGTGGAGGAGGAGCGACGCCTGCACAGCTGGGTCTTTGGTCTCGGTCAGGGTAGCGCCGAAGAGCGCTTGGCGCTGCTTTTGATCGATTTCCGCGGCCGCCTTGCCCTGTCCAACACGATTGCGCGCGACGCGCTGGCCTATCGCATGCCACTCACGCAGACACAACTTGCGGATCACCTCGGGATCACGCCCGTGCACGTGAATCGTATTCTCAAGACCTTCCGCGAGAGCGGCATCGCCACTGTGCGCGACGGAGAGGTCGTGATCGCGAACCTCGAGGAGCTTACGCGTCTGGCTTACCCACTTCTGGACGCCTACGAGCGCCAGACGCCGGAGTATGTGGGTCACAGGGGCAGTCACCGTGAATGAAGCTCAGCAGCCAGAGGGTGCAATCGCAGAGGGTGCGAGCGACTCCCATGAGACCCGACTGCACCTGGCTTATGCGGAAGCCGCCATCATGTTGCTGGAATCTTTGATGCTCGTGCTGATAGAGCGGAAAATCGTGCCGCTGGATGTGCTCGTGGACGCGGTGGAAACCGCGATCGAGGCGAAGAAATCCCAGGTGAGAGACCAGGCGCATCCACACATCGCGGCCGTCGCGGCCGGCGTGCTCAGCAAGATCGGCAACAGCCTTGCGGCCAGCCGGCGCGATGGCGCCGCGCACCCGTCCGAGGTGTCGTAGTGCAGTGGTGTTGATGTCAGCCGAGCTCAGTGCCGGTCGGCATCGAGTCCTCATTTTCGCGCCCCTGCGGGGGACGGCAGACCGAGCCCTGCGGGTGCTGGAGGCGGCGCAAATACGCTGCGTGTCCTGTAGCCAGATCCCGGAGCTGGTCACGGAGATTCTCAACGGCGCCGCGGTGGTGGTATTGACCTCCGAAGGCCTGGAGTGGGCCGAAACGTCCTGGGCTTTGCAACAGGTTCTCTCCTCGCAGCCGGAATGGTCGGACCTGCCGCTGGTCGCGTTCTCGCGTGTCGCCCGGAAGTCAGGTTGGCTACCTCTGGGCGCCCTCTCGAACACTGTCCTTCTGGAGCCTGCGCTGACTGATCGGGCGTTGCTCGCGGTGGTCCGCACGGCGCTGCGCAGACGCCAGCGTCAATACACCGTGCAGGACCGGTTGATCCGGATCAGCCGCGCGAATCGCGAGCTGACCGAGGCGCTGCGCGCGAAAGATGAGCTGTTCGCGACTCTGGTCCACGAGCTGCGCAATCCCTTGAACGCGCTCGAAACCGCCTCCAGGCTGGTGCATTCGGACAAGGCGACCGCGGCCACTCTCAAGCTCGCCGGGGATGTAATGCGGCGGCAAGTTGCCCAGATGACCCGGCTCCTCGAGGACCTGCTCGATGTTGCGCGTCTGCGGCTCAATCGCCTGGAACTACGAAAAGAAAGTGCCCTGCTGGGCCCAATCGTGCGCTCCGCGGTGGAAGCCACCCAGCCTTTGATGGATGCCAAGGGGCACGAGCTGAGCGTCGAGTTGCCCGCGCAGGACATTGCGATCGTTGTGGATCCTTCGCGGATCTCGCAGGTGATCTCCAATCTCCTGGCCAACGCCGCGAAATACACGGACCGAAACGGGCGGATCATGCTCACGGTCCGGCGCGAAGGGGAGGAGGCCGTCATCGAAGTCCGTGACAACGGTATCGGTATGCCGCCGGAGTCTCTCAAAGAGGTGTTTGGGATGTTCACGCAACTTCGAGCGGCGCTGCCGCGCTCCAAGGGTGGACTGGGGATCGGGCTGTCATTGGTGCGGGGAATCGTGGAGCTGCACGGGGGTACCGTGCAGGCCTACAGTGAAGGGGAGAATCGCGGCAGCACGTTTACGGTCAGACTTCCCACGGGAATCACCGGCAATGAGAGTGCCGCCGTGACCGAAGCCTCGGTCCAGACACGCCCGGTCTCCTCGAGTATTTTGCTTGCGGATGATGATCGCGATGCGCTCGAGGTCCTTGCGGCGCTGCTGCGGATCGAGGGCTATACGGTCTACCTTGCCACCGACGGCGTGAGGGCGCTCGAGATTGCCAATGAGCGCAGTCCTGACGCACTCGTCCTCGATCTCGCGATGCCCAACATGAGTGGTTACGATGTCGCGCGCCAGGTGCGCGCGAACGGACTCGGCTCACGCAAAGCGAAACTCATCGCACTCAGTGGCTGGGCACGACCCGCGGACAAGTTGGACGCGCTCGAGGCGGGTTTCGACCATCATTTGACGAAGCCGGTGGACGTGGATGCGCTACATGCGTTGCTGAGCGCCAAGACGCCTTGAGCGGCCGCTCGACCAGGACGCTGTGTGGTGTATCGCCGGTAGAGCCATAGCGAGAGGGCAATCAGGGAGCCTCCCGGCAACACGATCTCGATGAGCGCATACGGCGCGAGCTCCCGCAATCCCGACACGAGGCGGCCCATTCTGGCGAGCCATCCCATACCGCTCTGCGCGAGCTCACGGTTGGCGGTCAGGGCGGCTTCGGCACCGGCGTTCATCGTCCTCTCCAGGTTCGGTGTGTCTCCTGTTTGAAAGACGCGCGCGCGCTTCGCGAATCGACATTGCCGCGCGAAAATTTCCGAGCGACCCACGCGCCGCGGCGGGCGTCGAGAACAGAGGAAGGTCTCGACGCCACAGGGCCGTGGTTAATGGCCGATCAAGTCCAGGAACGCCGCGCCCGGGGAGCCGAGGCCGGTTACGTTGTCCCACCCCGGGCTCGTGTGCTGGGTGGGTGATCCCGAATAGTCATCGAACGTGCGCAGGAAATCGGCAACCCCGTCGCTTGCATCGACGCCGTTCACGAAATTGCGCCGGGTGACCGCGGTCTTCACGCTGACCACATCATAGAAGGCGCTCGGATTGGCATAGAAGAGCGGGTTGGCGAAGCCATGCGCGTGCTTGGCCTTCTGGTCCGCCAACGCCATCAAGCCGGCGAAAATCGGGCTCGAAAGGCTCGTTCCGCCAATACGGTACTCGTCATAGTAGGTGCCGTTGGGAAAGGTCTGTGTCTGTCCTACGAGCAATCCGGTCTGGGGATCCGCGAGGGCTGCGACGTCCGGAACGCCTCGCCCGGTGAGATTCAGCCCGGCATTGCTCTGATACGCCGGCTCTGCAAAGAGCACGCTGACACCGCCGCCCGCGCCGTACAACCAAGCCCTTCGCGTGCAAACCTGCGTCGTCATGTTGCACGCATAGCTGCTCGTCCCCCAGCCGGTTTCCAAAGCGCGCGTGTTGCTTGCGCTGACTCCGAGGGCAGTGCCGCCGACGGCCGTTACCCAGGGGCTGGAAGCAGGCCAGTCAACAGTCGCATAGCCTTCCGTCGAGGTCTCGTCCCCGTTGTCACCCGAGGAGAAGTACACGCCAATGCCTTCGACCGCCGCCTGAATCAGGGTGTCCTCGAACGGCTTGATGAAACCGGGAGCGAGCAGCTCCGTGTTGAAGCCATAGGAGTTGGTGACGATTTGCGCGAGGTGCTCGTCCACCACGTGATTCATCGCGGCGTCGAGATCCTGATAGCTGTTCGGGGCGCCGACGTACACGATCTTTGCCCCTGGAGCCATCCCATGCACCGACTCCACATCCAAGGTCTCCTCGCCGTACCAGCCCTGGGGATCCTGTTTCGGATTCTGCGGGCGGTTGTACACGCCGGGGGGCACCACTTGCACCAACTGCGAGGGATTCATGGTGGGCAACCCGCGATTCGTGGACCACTGGTTGACGTCCTGGAGAATGGTGGGCGAAGCGTAGGCGTCGATAATGGCGACGGTCTGTCCGCTACCGTCGTATCCGGAGATTCCGTATGCGCCTTTGATCTGGTCAGGTGTGGCGCCCTTGATCGCCCAGGGCGCCGTGGGAAGTGCGACATCGGTGAATCCCGAAGGAAACGCGTAAGGTGACAGGAGCTGCGCCCAATAGGCCGACAATGGTGGCGCGTTCCGGAAGCCGGCCGATGGTGGCGCGTTGGCATCAACCCGGTGTTGGGTCTGTACGAACTGGTAGCTCTCATCCAAACCGACCACGCCCCGCACGATGTTGGCTAGTGACGCAGGTACGGACACGTCGGAAGAGGGAGCGCGCACCACTTGGCCGTGCACCCGATAATTCCCGAAGCTCACTCCGAATGCCGCCTGCAGTTGCGCCACGCTGCCCTCGGCGGACACGTAGTGGCCGTTCTTGGGCGTGTAGGTCAGGCTGAAACCCTGTGATTTGAGCCAATTCTGGACCTGCGCCACGGTGGCTGGAGCGGGCGCGAACTGCTTTCTGAACTGTTGTGGCGTGAGGTAATGACCGTAGGAGGCACTCCGCGGGTCGGATACGGCTGCGGCCAGGGCAGCCGCCCCGGCCGGATCCGTCCATCCCAGATACACGCGAAAGCCGACATCGGTGTTGCTATCGGTTGCGGACACGAAGTTCGAAGCAGTCGCCCATGGCGGCGCGCTTCCACGCAGTACGGCGGTGGCGGCTGGGGCTGCCTGCGCGGAAGCGACCAGGCAAGCGCCTGCAAGCAGGCACGGTAATGCAATACGAACGGGATTCATGTGGGCGTTTCTCCCCTATTGTTCTGACGACACGCCCGGCTGTGTCCCTACGGACCGGGAGCCTTTATGGGTAGTCCAAGAATAGGACCGTGTGTCTCATATACGGCAAGACGTGGCGGTTCGCAAGCTGTGCTGCCGTCCATCGCCAATACTGACCCTTCGTCCTCAGGCGAAGCGCTTCGTCGCATGCCCCCGCACCGACACTCGCCCTCCCGCACTCTTGCGACCCATCGCCCGCAGGGCTTTCGAGGTGAGGCGCCAGATGAGTGCCATCGTCCTGAAACAGGTCGTGAAGAGTTATCGCGTGGAGTCCGTCGAAGTCCAGGCGCTTCGGGGAGTCGATCTCGAGATTCGCAGTCGTTGTCTGACGGCCATCGCCGGTCCTTCCGGCAGTGGCAAGACGACCCTGCTGAATGTCATGGGTTGTATCGATCGAGCTGACCGCGGGGAGCTCACCGTAGACGGTACGCCGGTGAACGAGCTTGCTGATGATGCGCTGAGCGATTTTCGTGCCGCGCGCCTGGGGTTCATTTTCCAGAGCTTCAATCTGATTCCGGTGCTCACGGCGTACGAGAACATTGAGTATCCGCTGCGGCTCACCGGCGTGCCCGCGCCGAAGCGCCGGGAGCGCGTGCTTGCCATGTTGGACGCTGTCGGTTTGAGCGCGCATGCGCGCCACCGTCCCGGCCAACTTTCCGGCGGGCAGCAGCAGCGTGTTGCGATCGCGCGCGCGCTCGCAGCCGCGCCGCGAGTGATCCTGGCCGATGAGCCCACCGCCAATCTCGACAGCCATACCGGCGCGGCCATCATCGAGTTGATGCGGCAGATGCAACGCGAGCACGGGGTGTCGATCGTGATCTGCTCACATGATCCACAGGTGATCGCGGCGACCGATGACGCGATCTTCATTCGTGATGGGCGGGTCGAGTCGGTGCAACGGAGTGCCGCAGCATGACTTTCGCTCTCGCTGTCCGGAATCTGGAGCGCAATCGGCGGCGCTCGCTCACAACGCTCGCGGCGATCGTGGTCGGAGCAGTCGCCATCCTCCTGTTCGGGGGTTACACGCGCAATATCAAATATGGCCTGCAGATGGGCTTCGTCCGCTCGAGCGGCCATCTGCAGATCCAACACAAGGACTACTTTCTATACGGTAGCGGCGATCCAGCCGCGTACGGTATCGCCGACTACCAGCATGTCATGGATGTCGTCCGCCACGATCCGGTCCTGGCGCCGATGCTGACAGTCGTGACACCGACACTACAGCTAGGAGGGATCGCAGGAAATTTCGCCGCGGGCGTATCCCGGACAGTGATTGCAACGGGTACCGACGTGGCCGGGCAGAACGAGCTGCGCAAGTGGAACGACTTTGGCTTTGGAGGCACGCCGTCGCCGCTGCCGCTTACGGGCACTGCCGCGAATGCGGCGGTTGTTGGCGAGGGTGTCGCTCGGGTGCTGCAGCTTTGCGGACCGTTGCACGTTCCGCACTGCGCGACGCCGACGCCAACCCCAACACAAGCCCGGGCCGGGGTGGCATCCCGGGGTAATGTGTCCGTGAGTAACGCCCTCCCGCTTGATCTCGCTGAGCTTTCCAACACCGAGGCCGCTACCAGTCCGCACGCGCGGGACGTCAGGATCGAGCTGCTCGCCGCGACGGCTCGAGGTGCGCCGAACGTGGCGAGCCTCTCCGTCGTCAAGGCAGAGAGTCAAGCTGTGAAGGATCTCGATGATATCTACGTCGCTCTCCACCTTTCCCAGGCTCAGCGGCTGATCTATGGCGGCGATCCGCCGCAGGTGACCGCGATTATCGTGCAGCTCCATCACACCGCGCAGATCCCGGCGGCACGCGCACGCCTCCAACAGATTCTGGCCACGACTCTCAAAGACCAGCCGCTGGAGGTTCATGACTACGAGACATTGAATCCGTATTACGGCCAGACGATCGGTTTCTTCGCCGCGATCTTCGGTTTCATTGCCATCCTCATCGGCGTCATCGTTCTCTTTACGGTCGGGAACACGATGAGCATGGCCGTCGTGGAGCGAACACCGGAGATCGGGACCTTGCGCGCGATCGGCGTCCGCCGTTCGGGCATCCGCAAGATGTTCATGATCGAAGGCATGTTGCTTGGCCTTGCCGGCTCCTTGCTCGGCATCGTCGTTGCACTGGGACTCGCTTTCCTGATCAATCACGGCGGGATCACCTGGACGCCACCTGGCCGCGTGGACCCTGTGCCGTTGACCGTTCGTGTCTGGGGTGAGCCCGCCCCAATGGTCGGGGTGGTGATCGCGCTGACTTGCGTGACACTCGTATCTTCCTGGATCCCCGCACGTCGTGGGGCGCGTATCAACATCGTCAGGGCCTTGAGGCATGCGTGATTTCATGCAGTGGACTCTTACCAACTTCGCGCTCCTGGTTGCGGTGAGTTACGCGGTGGCGACGCCCGGTTTTACGGCCGAGAGCTCGAGCACCGGCTCGTTGAATGCCCAGGAGATCCTGGCGGCGAGTGATGCGGTCCGCAATCCCGCGCAGCCCTTCAGCGTGTCCCTCGTGCTCACGGAATATCGCAGCGCCCAACAAGTCGATTCGAGCTCTCTGGCGATCTACTCGAAGCTCGACGAAGCGAGCGGTCGCTACCGCACGCTGGTCAGCTATGTCGGGCCTGCGCGGGAAGCGGGCAAGCTCGTCCTCGAGAACGGGACGGAAATGTGGTTCTACGATCCTTCGAGCGCAGCCAGCATCCGCATATCGCCGCAGCAGCGATTGCTGGGCCAGGCCTCCACCGGCGATGTCGTCACCGTGAATTTTGCGCACGACTACCGTGCCGTGAAGGCTACACCCGAAGATATAACCGACGGGGATCGGAGCCAGCGCCATTGCTACCGGCTGGAGGTCGAGGCGGCCGTGGCGGAGGCAACCTATCATCGCATCGAGCTGTGGGTGGAGCAGTCCAGCGGTCGACCGGTGAAAGGGAAATTCTACTCCGACAGTGATCGCCTGTTGAAGACGGCCTATTACCGGCACTTTCAGAGCGAGCTCGGTCGCGAGCGCCCGACCGAGATTGTCATCATCGACGGGCTGACACCGAGCTGGGTGACGGTCTTGCGCTATGCAAACTATGCATGGCGCGACATTCCCGAGAGTTGGCTGCAGCGGGACTATCTTCCCCGTTTCCGGCCCGAGTGAGCGATGCGTGTCGCCTGGCTGTCATTGTTCGCCGTTGCGCTCAGTAGACTGGCGGCTGCGCAGGAGAGCGACGAAGCGGCGCTGGCGATAGCCGATCGGACGAGCTCGGAACCGACAGCGCGGCGCGCCTGTGTCGAGTATGCGGAGGCCGCCGCGACGGACACGACTCACAGTGACGGGAGTCCCTCGCGAACGGGCGGACGGGCTTCCGCCAACATCCGCTGCGATGGAGAGTTCGCGCGTGGCTGGCGGGGCGTGCTCTCGGACCGCTTCGATGAGTTTTGGGGGCGCGGTATTTCCGCGACTTCCGTCAATACTCTGAAAGAGGCTTACGTGAGTTTCCGGCCCAATGGACCGTTCCTGGTGGATGCGGGCCGCATCAATGTCAGGCAGGGCGTGGGGCTCGCGTACAACCCCACGGACTACTTCAGAGCCAATGCGGTCCGGGCGCTCATCTCGATCGATCCGGAGACCCTGCGCGAGGAGCGCATGGGGACTTTGATGGGGCGCTTGCAGGTCCTGTGGCCCAGCGGCTCTTTGACCGGCATTTTTGCTCCGCGCGTGGCCGCTCGGCCCACGGATTCCGCGCTCAATCCGGATTTTGGCGCCACCAATGGCAGGAGCCGCTGGCTGCTCACCTGGAGTCAGCGCTGGTTCCAGGACTTTCAGCCGCAGATCGGCGTGACCGGCGCCGAGAATGAGTCTCCACAGGCCGGACTCAATCTGACCCATCTCGTCAATCGTGCGACGGTGGCTTACCTCGAATGGTCGGGTGGGCGGGATGAGGCTGCTTTCCGTTCGCGTGTCAGCACAGGTATTACGTACACGACTCCATATAAGCTTTCCCTCACGTTGGAATACGAATACGACGAAGCGGCGCCGGGCAAAGGTGAGTGGGCCGCGATACGCCGCGGCCCCATACCGTCTTACGTGCGGTATCGACAGCAAGCCGGGGCGGCGGGTGAATTGGCGACCCGCCAGAACGTGTTCGGCTATGCGCACTGGGATGATGTGGGTTTCAATCACATGGGACTGACTGCTTTCGCGCGCTTCGATCCGTACGATCACAGTCGCGTGATCTGGGCGGAGGCGCGGTATCATTGGGAGCACGCCGGCGTCGCCGTGCAATGGCAACATAGCTCTGGGGATGCCAGGAGCGATTTCGTGTCCTGGCCGACGCATCAGTCCTGGGTCGCCCTGATCGACTATTACTTTTAGACCGCCATGCCTAGCGTCGCGCAAGAGACCGCCTCCCCGGTGTGGACACGCATCAGTCAGGTCCTGAGATCTAACCTCGGACGTGGGGTTGCGCTCACGATCACCGCCAATTTCGTGATTGCCCTGATGTTGGTGATGACGGGTGCCGCCAACAACTTCGTGGATACCTACAAGATCTGCAACGCGATCGGGTTCAGCACCTGGGGCGCGTTCCAGTTGGTCAGGCGCCTGCTCGGCCAGCAGGCGTCCGTGCTGATCGTGGCGCCGATTGGCGTGCCGGTCGGTTTCGTGGTGGGCAGCAAGTTGGCCGCCATGGCGGGGGCCACCGACCTGATCGCCGCCGTCACGCGGGACCCGACCCACCAGTGGCGGGTGCTGGTGGGTAGCCTCCTGGTTGCGATCTGCGCGAGCCTGTTTTTCATTGCCTACTACCGCGCGGAACGCTATCGCGCCGACCTTCAGAGTGAGCGGCGCCGCGCGGCCGAGGCGCTGCAGGCGGAAACCTTGGCGAAGCTCGCTTTGCTGCAGGCGCAGATCGAGCCGCATTTTCTGTTCAACACCCTGGCCAATGCGCAAAGTGTGATCGAGTCGGACCCGAAGGTCGCGAAATCGATCCTCGAGCACCTCAACCAGTACTTGCGCGTGAGCCTGGGGCGCACGCGGCGAAGCTCCTCGACCCTGGGCGATGAGATCAACCTGGTGAGCGCATTGCTCGCGATTTCCGCGCTCAGGTTGGGAGATCGCCTGCGCTATTGCATCCAGGTTCCCGAGGCGCTCAAGGCAGCAGAGCTGCCACCACTGCTATTGCAACCGCTCGTCGAGAACGCCCTGAAACATGGTGTCGAGCCGGCCGTGAGCGGCGGTGAGATTCGAATCGAGGCTCGAACCGAGAGCGACTCGCTCGTCCTGCGCGTGACAGATACGGGAGTCGGCCTGGACGCGAGCTCGCCCGAGGGTGTTGGTCTTGCGAATGTACGCGCGCGCCTCAGCAGTCTCTATGGCAAGCGCGGCCGGCTTGCACTGTACGATCACGATCCACACGGCGTGGTCGCCGAAATCACCATGCCTTTGCGGGGAGTGTGATGGCGCTCGTGACCGCGCTCATTGCCGATGATGAGCCGAAGCTCGCCGAGGATCTTGCGCGGCGCTTGCGCCAGCTCTGGAGTGAGCTCGAGATCGTGGCCATCGCGCCCAACGGGCTGCAGGCGGTGGCCGATCTCAACCGGCTGCGCCCGCAGTACGCATTCCTCGACATCCGTATGCCCGGGCTGAGCGGGCTCGAGGCGGCCCGCGCGGCGGCGGGCACGCGCGTCGTGTTCGTGACGGCCTACGATGAATATGCGGTGGCCGCGTTCGAGGCCGCCGCGGCGGATTATCTTTTGAAGCCCGTGAGCGATGCGCGCCTGGCGCAATGTGTAGCGCGCTTACAGCGAGAGGCGAGTCCGCCCGTCGATATCGCCAAGCTGATCGCGACGCTGGCGACCCCCCAGCGCGAGTACCTCTCCTGGGTCACCGCGGGACTCGCCAATACCACCCGGCTCATCGCGGTGAAATCGGTTCTCTACTTCCAGTCGACGGAGAAATACACCGAAGTCGTCACGGCGCACGAGCGACATCTGATCCGCACGCCGCTCAAGGAGCTTCTCGAAAGCCTCGATCCGCGGGAGTTCGCCCAGATCCATCGCGGGACTGTCGTCAACCTGAGCGCGATAGAGCGTGTCGAGCGCGACGTGCTCGGGCGATGTCTGGTGCACCTCAAGGATCATGCCGACGTGCTGCCCGTGAGCCGCACATTCACGGGTCTATTCAAACAAATGTGAGCGCTCAGTGATAAGTGACCGTCAACAGCGGCGCGGTTTGTGAGCGGTTCGACGCGGTCGAGTCGTCGATCTCGATCAGCGTCTCTATCGCGGGCCCGAGATCTTCCATTACGCGGACTTGAAAGTCGACCAGGCCCATCCGCTGAGCCTGGATCATCAGCGACGTGACGTCGACGGACACGAACTGACGGACGTCCTGTGGATTGACATCTCCCGAGACGATCACTGCGCCTAGGGGAGGCTGGATATTTCGATCGAAGTCAGTCCCGATCAGGTTGGGCGGTTGAAACGAGACGAGCTCGACCCGGATGGGCACCTGGCCATTGGTCGGCTCGATGTTGTCCACGTAGAACTCCAGAAAAGCGGAATCGATCACGGCATTGCCCGGCACACCGTTGGGTCCCGTCAACGGAAAATCCAGGAAGGTCCTGAACTCCGTGCCGGCATTGGGATCGATGCCGGCAAAAGTAGTCTGAACATTCGCGGACATGCCTTGTGTCACGGTGTACGCACCGGGGGCGGTCTGCTCGATGTCGCCGTCGAATTGCGGGTCGCTGAGAATATGCGTGACGACCTGCTGAGGGCCGCTCGAACCGCCATCTCCCCCGCCGCAGCCGCTCAGGCCGAGCAGGGCGGTAGCCAAACCCGCCGCCAAAGCCAGTAGTCGCGCCACATTCGCCTCCCCGGCGACGATTTGTTACCGATTGTAAGACGGGCGGAGCAGGCGGAAGTTCCGTCGAGGCCAACCTATCGATGCTTGCGTGTCGGCGCCAAGCCACGCGCGGCGGTCCGAGAGGCGGTCGGCGCCACGACCATCGTCGGCATCGCCTTGACATTGATTTGGATGGTTAGCATGCTAGGTTTTCAGGGGAAGGGGGAAATCCATGCTGAAGCGAATCACGCCGCGCGTGAGGGAAGGGCGCGCCCGGCGCGTGCTGCGTTTTGTCGGGATGACGTTTGCTGGTGGGCTGGCGCTGCTCGCGCAAACCACGTTGGCGCTCGGTCAGAGTGCGGGACCGGCGCAGAGCGTTGCCGAGCCACCGGCTGATCAGCCAACATCGGAGCAGCTCGAGAGCGTCGTCGTCACGGGTACGCGCATCGCACGGGGCGGTTTCGAAGCGCCGACCCCGGTGAGCGTGGTTGGCGCGGATCGCGCGCAGGAGCTCGCTACGACCAACATCGGCGATCTGGTGAATCAACTGCCGGCATTCAGGCCCACCAATACGCCGGCGTCCACGGGGCTCGGGGCGGCCGCAAACTACGTTGGCGGCAGGATATTGGATCTGCGCGGCATGGGCGCGGTCCGCACCCTCGTGCTCGTGGACGGCAAGCGCTTTACGCCTTCCACGACGCAGGCGACCGTTGATACCAACATGATCCCATTGTCTCTACTGGATCGCGCCGAGGTCGTGACGGGCGGTGCGTCGGCGGCCTATGGTTCGGATGCCGTCGCGGGCGTGGTCAATTTCATTCTGAACCAAAGGCTTGACGGGATCCGCAGCGCGCTCGAGTACGGCATTTCCAGTCGGGGCGACAACAAGACCGCGACGGGGAGCCTTGCGGGAGGCACCACGCTCTTTGCCGGGCGCGGCCATTTTATTGGCGCGCTCGAGTTCGAGGACGATCGCGGAGTGGGTGACTGCGAGGCGCGTCTGTGGTGCTCGGAAGGCTGGCTGAATTTCGGCAACGCGCCCGCCGGTACTCACGGCCTCCCGGCCAACAATATTCTGCCGAATGTCAATCCTTCGACGATCTCGCCGACCGGAGTCATCAATTCTCCCAGCGCCCTCCACGGCATCACGTTCAATCCCGACGGAACTCCCCGGCCGTTCGTGTACGGCTCGCTCGTGAATTCGTTGTATATGGTCGGCGGCGAGGGTCACGGGCAGGACGGCTACTTCCAAGGACTCCCCATCGTCGCGCCCAACCAGCGTTACCTCGCTTACACCCGCACGAATTACAACTTCACGGATGACCTGCAGGGCGCCCTGGACGTCTCGTTCGGTCACCTGCTGGCGCACGGTGATGGCACGCAATATCGCAGCGTGGCCATCCCGATCCAGCGGACCAATCCGTTCATTCCCAGCTCCACGAATCCAGCTTTGGACATACCCACCATCCTGGCCAACAACCCAGGCATCACCTCGTTCAACCTCGGTCGCAATTTCGCGGATATCGGCAATCCCTTGCTGCGCTCCACGAACAACCTGTTGCGGGCGGTATTCTCCTTGAAGGGTAAAATCGCTGGGAGCTGGACCTGGGATGCCTACTACCAATACGGTCACAACAGGTTCGAGCTCGACGCGGACAACGACGTCATCAACGCAAATATCACGAGCGCACTCGATGCGGTCAGAAACGCGAGCGGCCAGATCGTTTGCCGTGCCAACCAGGCCGCTGTAACGAAGCCCGGTTGCGTGCCATTGAACCCATTTGGTAACCAGGTGAGCCCGGCTGCGCACGCGTATGTCACGGGCACGTCCGTGCAGACGGATCTCACCACCGAGCATGTGGTTGCCGGCAATGTGCAAGGCGAGCCCTTCTCCACCTGGGCTGGGGCTGTCTCCCTTGCCGGCGGCGTCGAATATCGCAGCGACAAGATCGACGGCAGTGCCGATCCCATCTCGCAGAATCTCGGCTTCTTTGTCAACAACGCGGCCAACATCAACGGCAAGGTGAACGTGGCGGAGGCATACGCGGAATCCCTCGTTCCCTTGTTGAAGGATCTGCCGCTCGCTCGCCATGTGGACTTTAACGGTGCGGTACGCCGGACCCACTACGATCGCAGCAGCCCCGCGGCCGGCTCGTCCACCGTGAGCACTACGACCTGGAAGCTCGGTTTGACTTGGCAGCTCGTCGACTCGTTCCGGATCCGCGGTACCCGCTCGCGTGACATCCGGGCGCCGAACGTCAGTGAGCTTTACGGACCCAACACAACGGGCTTCGGCATTCTGAACGACCCCGCGCGCGGCGGCTTGCAGACCAACCCGGTCGTGCGCTCAGGCTCCAATGGCCAGCTCGTCCCCGAGGTCGCCGACACGTGGACCGCGGGCTTCGTGGTGCAGCCCGCCACCGACGGGTGGCTTGGCCGGCTGCAGATGTCGGCGGACTACTACGATATCGATCTCAAGAACGTGATCGCCTCCCTTGGCGCGCAGACCATCGCGACCCGTTGTTACCAAGGGGCGACCGAGTTCTGCTCGCTCATCACACGCGACGCGACGGGTGTTATCACACAGATCAACGACGTGCTGCGCAATGTGAACGAACAGATCACTCGTGGTGTGGACCTGGAGCTCGCGTACCGACAACCCATGGGCCGCCTCGGCAACACCGATTTCCGACTGCTCGCCAACTACGTGGCCAATCTCATTACGATCGATTCGGCGGGCGCTCTCGACCGAGCCGGCCAGACCGGCTTGCGCGGCGGCACCATTCCCGGAATTCCGCGCTATACCCTCGACGGGTTCGTCAACTGGGTGGACGGGGGCTTCAACACTTCACTGCACACGCGATTCATTCCGGATGGCACCTATAACGTCGCGTTCATTGGCCCCGATCAGCCGGGGTATAGCATCACCAATCCCGCGAGCTCGAACAACAATCACGTCAAGTCCGCGCTCTACCTCGATCTCATCGCTCAGTACGAGTTTTCAGGCCGGTCCAGCCAAAGCGCTTTCACGGTTTATGCCGGGGTGGACAACCTGACGAACGTGGACCCGCCGCGTGTCCCAGGCGCCAACGGGACCGGTAACAGCGTGCTGTTCGACCCAGTGGGTCGCATGTGGAAGGTGGGAGTGCGCTATCGGCAGTGAGCGATCAGACGGAGCTCGACTAGCGCGATACTGTTCTTCAGCCGCTGTTGAGTTGTCTGCGGGACTTGCGCACTTCGTCCGCAGTGACCGCGCCGGCGGCGTGCCGCCAGGAGTTGCGCACGTAAGTCGTTACGGCCGCGATCTGCTCATCCGTAAGCTGCCATCCATACGATGGCATGGCAGGACCCGTGGGTTCATCTTTGGTCGAGACAGTTTGCGCCCCGCGAAGCACGACCTGCAGCAGTGTTGTTGGATCCCGCCCAGCCACCGCAGGAGAGTCGACTAGGCTCGGGATGAGATAGGGGACGCCCGTGCCGTCCCCTTTGTGGCAGGCGGAGCACAGGTCCTGGTAGATGGCTGCGCCGGCTTTCATGGCAGGATCATCACCGCGCACCGGCTGCGCCTGATTGTCCTGGGCGGCATGATCTTTCAGATACGTGGCGATCGCCTCCAGGTCCGCACTATCGATTTTGGAGCTCGAATCCGCCACTTCCTCCGCCATCGGACCGGATGCGCCGGCGAAGCGGTTATGTCCCTTCTGCAGATACTCCACTATGTCCTTGTCGGACCATCCCGACAGGCCGCGCGCCGTATCGTTCGTGATGTTGGGCGCGAACCAGCCTTGCAGTGAATATCCCTGCAGAGCGTGACCGGCTTGGTCACCGCCGAGAAATGTCTTCGGTGTATGGCAGGCGCCGCAATGTGCCGGGCCTTCTGTCAGATACGCGCCACGATTCCAGGCTGCCGAGCGCTTGGGGTCGCTCTGGAGCTCCCCCGGTTTGAAGTACAGCAGGTTCCAGAACCACAGGCTGGCGCGGATCCGGAAAGGAAAGGGGAGTTGATTGGAAACCACCGGATTGTGTACGGCGCGGACGGTCCGAAGATAAGCCCATATTGCTCGTACATCCCCGGCCGACATGTGGGTGTAGTAAGGGTACGGCATGGCCGGATACAGGCGCTTGCCGTCGGGCATCCTGCCGTGTCGCAGTGCATTGTCGAATTGCGTTGCCGTCCACCGCCCGATTCCGGTCGCCTCATCCGGTGTGATGTTAGGGGAAATGAGAGTCCCGAACGGAGTGGCGATCGGACGGCCGCCGGCGAATGGCTCGTCCTTCCGGGCCGTATGGCAGGCCGCACAGTCAGCCACCACCGTGAGATACCGTCCGCGCTCGATTTCCTGAAAGTCCTGCTCGGAGGGTGTCACCTGAGCTGGGGCGGTCATCGGTCGGACGCAGCCCGCAAGCAGTGTCGCCAGCGCGATGGTCGCGGTCACTTGTCGCACAGACATCTGCCTATGCATGGACGAGCGGGCCCGGATTCTTCAGGTACTGAGAGCGGATGGCCGCCGCCGACCAGTACGCCAGGGCGGCCAGCGTGCCGGTTGGATTGTAGCCCGCATTCTGCGGGAAGGCGCTCGCGCCCATGATGAACAAGTTCGGCACGTCCCAACTCTGGAGGTAGCGGTTGATCGCGCTGGTCTTGGGGTCGGTTCCCATGATCGCGCCTCCGCACAGGTGCGTGGTCTGGTAGGTGGTTGCGTCGTAGGGCGCCTTGCGATATTCCTTCATCACCTGGTTCGCGCCCATGGCGCGGAAAATGTCGGCGAACTTGTCGGTCAAAAACTGATTTTGCTTGAGCTCGTTCTCGTGGAAGTCCATGGTGATGCGCACGAGCGGACGCCCAAAACGGTCCCGATAGGTGGGGTCCAGGTCCAGGTAGACATCCCGGTAGCTGTACATACTGCCGTGTACGCCCGTGCCGGGCTTGAGAGAGCTCTGGTAGTTGTCGCGCACGGCCGCCTTCCATTGCGCGCCCCAGCGCGGTGTGCCGGGAGGCACGGGCGTGGTCTCGATCGGGCGGCCGTTGGTTTGTACCTGCCCCATGTAGCCACCGCCGACAAAGCCATGGGGCCCATGATCGAAGTTATCCCCATTGAATTCGTCGATGCACATGCCGATCGAGCCGGAGGCAATGAAGGGGTTGAACACAAACTTCGACTTGTCGAAAAAGCTGACGACATCCGAGATGGTCTGGTGCGAGAAGTTCCTGCCGATCACACCGCGATTGGCGACCGGGTCGTACGCCTGGCCGATACCGGACAACAGCAAGAGCTGAACGTTGAATATGGTGTAGGCCGACAGGATCACCAGCTCCGCGGGCTGCTCCCACTCCGCGCCGCTGGTATCGACGAAAGTGACGCCGGTCGCGCGCCGACCCGAGGGGTCCGTGTTGATTCGCGTCACCTCGCACTGGTCGCGAGCCGTGAAGTTGGGCTTGCGCACGAGCACCGGGAGGAGGGTCGTTTGCGGGCTGGCTTTCGAGTAGTTGCCGCAGCCGAACCATTCGCAGAAACCACAATAGGTACAGGGGCCGAGCCGCACTCCCAGCGGGTTCACATACTCTCGCGACATGTTGCCTGAGGGCTGCGGGAAGGGTTTGTACCCCAGCTCCCGGGCCGCCTTGGCAAACAGCGTGTGGCTGAATGGTTGCGCCTGTGGCGGATTCGGGTATGGGCGTGAGCGTGGGCCTTCGAAAGGATTGCCGCCGTCCTGGATCTGACCTTTGAGATTTCCAGCCTGGCCGGAAGTGCCGCACAGGTACTCGAACGCATCGTAGTGTGGCTCGAGGTCGTCGTAGGTCACACCCCAGTCCTGGATGGTCATGTCGGAAGGCAGGAATCGGGCGCCGTACCGTTGGGTCAGGTGGGTGCGGAGCACGAAATCCGAAGGTAAAAACCTCCACATTTCCGCATTCCAGTGCACGCCGCCCCCACCCACACCGTTGGGTGGCATGAACGATCCCCAGGTGCGCAGCGGTAGCGCCGTCTGGCTCATGTTGTTGCGGAACGTGAATGTCGTCTGCGCCGGCCGTAGAAACAGCTCGTGCCGGACACGGTAACGCAGCTCATCCTGCGCGTAGTTGGGCGGGTAATTTGTGGCGGTGTTGCGCCATGGCCCCCGCTCGACAGCAATCACATCGAGGCCTGCCTCGGTGAGCTCGTGCGCCAGGATCGATCCGGTCCAACCGAGACCGACAATCACAGCATCCTTCGGCGGCAGTCTGCGCGGCATGGTTGATTCAGCGCCCGGGAGTCCACTGCGGCCGACCCCCGATGCTGACGGGCGGATGCGGGTACCGCTCGTTGTGACGGCTCACCCAGTCGCGATAGTCATAGCGCGCGCCAGGAAAACCGATCATTTTCCAGGCGCACATGTCGCGGTTGGCGCCGTAGATGGGATCGGAGAAGAACCCGGTCTGGGTGTTCTTCAACAGTGTTTCGAAGAATTGCTTGCCATCGACACCCTCGAGACTGAGCTTGCCGCTGTCGAGGTCGTTGAGAATCTGGTCCTGCCGCTCCGGCGCGAGTTGGTCGAAGCTCATTCCGCCCTGCGCCGAACGACAGTGTTGATCGAGAGATGCGAGAGCCTTGCGATAGAGCACCGCGGGTGTCATCTGGGACTGCGGCCCCTGTTGTTTTGTGCCGCGTGAGAATGGTCCACTGGTGTACAGGCCTTCACTGCTGCCGTACGGGCCTGCTAGCTGGCGGTCGATGAACACCGCGCAACCGGCGTCCTTGCCGCCTGGCGTCTGCGGGTCTGGAGGAATGATCCGGTCCGTAGCGGCCTCGACCGCCGCCGCTTCGGCCTCGCTGAAGAACAACCACGGTCCAGGCTGCGCGAATCGCGGTGGATCCGCCGCATTGGGGCGCCAAGGAAGCTCTCCTGAGATGATCCCGGCGCGTGCCGCGGCGCTTCCCGCCAGCACGAGTCCCGTGCCCTTGAGAAGATCGCGTCGCCTGATGGTGCTCATGATTGGATCGTAAGCAATGCCGTCGTTGGAACGCCTCAGGAGCGGCCCTGTTCCAACAATGTGCGCCGAGCTGGCTCGAGCGCGGGCGCTGTCGGAACACAACTCGCTGGATCGTGAGCCGGGAAGGTGAGCGCGAAGCCAGGCTTGGCTCGAGCAGCACAGCTGGGCAGTGCATGCTAAGCTTGTTCCCGTTCTTCCATCGTTGCACGGGTCTCCCGCATGTCTTCCAGTCCGCTCAAACTGCTCTCGTCCATGGCGACCCGCGAGTTGCTGAACGAGCTCGTCGCGCAATACCAGCGCTCGACCGGCGAGTCGGTGATCAGCGAGGCGGCAGGGGGAGTGGACGTCGCCAAGCGGGTGCGAGCGGGGGAAGCCGTGGATGTGGTGGTGCTGTCGAGCACAGCGATTGATAGTCTCATTGCCGCGGGCAGTCTTTTGCCGGACAGCCGCATCGACCTCGTCAGGTCGGGTGTATCGATCGCTGTGCGCGCCGGCGCCGCGCGGCCCGACGTGAGCTCGCCGGAGGCCGTACGGAGGGCGGTGTTGGCTGCCCGGACATTGAGCTATTCGACCGGTCCGAGTGGGGTCTACCTGGAAAAGCTGTTCGAGCGGTGGGGCATCCTCGAGCAGATCCGCGGTCATATCGTAGTTCCACCGCCAGGCGTTCCCGTAGGTTCCCTGATTGCCAACGGGACGGTTGAGCTGGGTTTTCAGCAACTGAGCGAGCTGATGACGTTGCCCGGCATCGAAGTGATCGGGCCGCTGCCGGCGGCTATCCAAACAATCACCGTCTTTTCTGGAGGAATCTCAAGTGGCTGCACTCGTCCCGAGCCGGCCCGGGCGTTGCTGAGCTACTTCGCCTCCCCCTCGGTCACTCAAATCAAGAGCCGTTTCGGTATGGAAGCCGCCTGAGCCGCTCGCGGAAATTCACCTGTCGGACCACAGGTGAGGTCTGCCTTTCACCCCCTGCTGCCTGAGGCTACGATGAGGTAGGAGTGATCGATGTAATGGGTGGCTTCGCTGCCCAGGGGGACAGCGATCGACAGGGTTACTGCGAGCGCGGGCCGCTTCAAGGTGAAGCTGACGCTGGTAATACTAGCTTGCTCGCTTTGCCGCATCGCTGCGGCAACCAGCGACGTGGCGGATGCCGTCATGAAACGGGACGATGGTCAGCTCCAGCACCTCCTGGGGGCGAAGGCTGATGTCAATGCCCCCCAAGCCGACGGGAGCACGGCCCTGCATTGGGCGGCCTATCATGGCGATGCCCATGCTACCTCGGTGTTACTCAGGGCCCACGCGAATCCAAACGCCCGCACGGATACGGGCGTAACACCGCTCACACTCGCATGCGAGTCGGGCAACGCGGACGTGGTGAATCTGCTGTTGAAAGCCGGTGCTGACCCAAACCAAACACTGAGCCACGGTGAGACTCCTTTGATGATGGCTGCCCGGACGGGCAGCGTTCCCGTCCTGAAGCTGTTGCTTGCACGGGGTGCGAAGATCGACGCTCGCGAGGCGCTGCGGGGAACGACAGCGCTGATGTGGGCGGCGGCGGGCTCCAACACGGAGGCCGTGCGCTTCCTGGTGGCGAAGGGCGCTGATGTCAGTGCGCGCTCCGCCACCACAAAACCGGGACGCGCTCCGTATCTGGCGCCCTCCGGCCGCGAACGAATCAACGAATTCATTACTGGTGTGGGCTTGGCTTCCGCTCTCGAGGATGCCGACAGTGCGGCGCCCAGCACGGACCCATCGGGTGAGCCAGCGCAAACCGACCCGTCCCGGGCGGCCGCGCATCAAAAACTCGAGGCGGAGAAGTTGGCCGCCAAGGCGGTGATCGCGAAATACCCGAAGCCTCCCGCCGTACGACACTCCAGCAAACAGTGGGGTGGGCTCACCCCGCTGTTGTTCGCGGCCCGTGAAGGGAATCTCGAGACCGTCGCGGCGCTGCTGCAAGCCGGAGCTGACGTGAACCAGACCAGCGAGTTCGGCTGGACCGCCCTGTTGGTGGCCACCCAGAATCGCTATTACAAAATGGGTCTCTACCTGCTGGAGCACGGCGCCGACCCGAACATCGCCAACGAAGGTGGCTGGAGCCCGCTGTATATTGCCACGGACAACCGGAACATCGAAGGCGGCGACTACCCGACGCGCAAGCCGGACATGGATCATCTCGAGTACATCAAGCGGCTGTTGGCCGCCGGCGCGAAGCCAAACTTGCGGATGAGCTCCAGTACTGAGACACGCACCGTGTTCACGCACCAATGGTTGAACGAGGAGGGGGCGACACCGTTCCTGCGTGCGGCGCAATCCGGCGACCTGGTCCTGATGAAGCTCCTACTGGAGCACGGAGCGGATCCCTCCATCGCGACCGACTACAACGTGACGCCGCTGATGGTCGCGTGCGGGATAGGGTGGGTGGAGGGTGTTACGTACGAGTGGTCCCCGCAACAGACCTACGACACCGTGAAGTTCCTGCTCGATCTCGGCGCGGATGTCAACGCCCAGGATACACTGGATAGGCGCACGGCCCTCATGGGAGCGGCCCACAAAGGCCGCAATGACGTCATCGAGCTGTTGGTCCAGCATGGGGCCGATCTAGCCGCGCACGATCTCGGCAGCCGTGACAGCGTCAACGCGCTCGCGGGCGTCTCCTGGCAAGCGATCGACTACGCCGATGGCCTGGTGCGAGTCGGCGTGCAATCCGCGATTCCGCATCCCACCACGGCTGCATTGTTACGTCGGCTGATGAAGGAGCGCGGTCTACCCGTGCCGCCAGAAGGCCGCACGTTGGCCTCCATTTGCGTGACGGATCTATGCAAGTGAAGCAACTCGCGAGCCGGTATTTTGGTTTGATCCTATTGAGCGGCGCGGCCGCGGCAGTCGCCGCGGACAACACGCCCATGCCGCCGGCCGCTCAGCGCGCGCTGATCGACAAATACTGCATGGATTGCCACAACTACAGTGACTACGCCGGTGGCGTCGAGTTCGAGATTTTCGATCCGGGCAATGCGCACGAGGATGCCAAGATCACCGAGAGGATGTTGCGGAAGCTGCGTGCCGGAATGATGCCTCCCGCCGGCAAGCCGCGCCCCGACTTCGCTACGGTGCAGGCGTTTGCCACCGCGCTCGAGACGGAGGTGGACGCGCACGCCAAACCAGACCTGCAGGCGCCCAAGTTGCATCGCCTGAATCGCGCGGAATACGCCAACACCGTGCGCGACCTGCTCGACCTCGAGATCGATTCGAGCAAGTTTCTCCCGACCGACGATGCGAGCCGTGGCTTCGACAATCAGGCCGGCACGTTGACGCTGTCACCGGCCCTGTTGGAAGGCTATCTCTCGGCCGCGGCACGGATCAGCCGTATCGCCATGGGTACCGCCACGGCGCCCACGCAGGTGACTTATCGTGTGCCGGAAGATACGACGCAGAACTATCACGTCGAGGGACTGCCCTTCGGCACTCGCGGCGGTCTCGCGATCAACCACACATTCCCGGCTGACGGCGAATACACGTTCAAAGTCTTTTCGGTCAACCTGGGTAATATGGGTAATTTCCGACCCTTTGGCGAGATCCGTGGCGAGCAGCTCCTGGTCTATGTCGACGGTCAGAGGATTGCGCAGGTCGATTGGGACCAGGCGTTGGAAGTGAACCGCCGCTATGACGAAGAGGCCGCGGGTCACCTGCACACCATCGACGTCAAGCACCGGATGACCGCCGGGCTACACCACATTGGTGTTACCTTTCTCGCAACCAACTATGCCCCCGGTCTCGACCTCAACCGCGCATTCGATCGCAGCACGATCGAGACCGGTGGTCTGCCAGGCTTCACGTTCTATCCGCACGTTGGCAGTGTACGAATCGACGGCCCTGCCAACGGCGTCGTGGCGAGCGACTCGCCCAGCCGCGCACGCATCCTGAGTTGCCGTCCTGCTGAGGCGAGTGCAGAGCAATCGTGCGCGCGTGAGATCGCCACCACCCTGGCGCGTCGTGCCTATCGAGGCTATGCGACCGCCAAGGATGTGGACACTTTGATGACCTTTTATGCGTCCGCGCGACACGGGGGCTCCTTCGATAGCGGTATCGAGGCGATCGTCCAACGAGTGTTGTCAGACCCGAAGTTCGTCTATCGCATCGAAGCGACGCCGCCGGGCCTCACTCCCGGCACCGCCTACCCCGTCAGCGACCTCGACCTGGCTTCCCGCTTGTCGTTCTTCCTCTGGAGCAGCATTCCGGATGACACTCTGCTCGCCCTGGCGCGCTCGGGGCAGCTGAGCCAGCCGCCTGTATTGCGGCAACAGGTCGCGCGCATGTTGAGCGATCCGCGCTCGGCGGCGCTGACCGCCAATTTCGCCGGCCAGTGGCTGGGGTTGCGCAACCTGGCGGCGCACGCGCCCGTGGTGGATCAATTCCCGGATTTCGACGATAACCTGAGACAGGCGTTTCGTCGCGAAGTGGAGCTGTTGTTCAACAGCCTGCTGGTGGAGGACCGTAGTGTTCTCGATCTGCTCACGGCGGACTATACATTTGTGAATGGGCGCCTGGCGCGTTTCTATGGCATCCCGGGAGTGAAGGGAAGCTACTTCCGTCGCGTGCGGCTCGAGCAGAATCAGAGCTCGCGCTGGGGGTTGCTCGGCAAGGGAGCGATTCTGACCATCTCGTCGCAGCCGGGACGCACCTCCCCGGTCATTCGTGGCAACTGGGTTTTGAGAAACATCATCGGCGTGCCCGCACCTGATCCGCCCGCGAACGTGCCCGCGCTGCCGGTACACATGGGAGATGCAGCGGGGAACGCAAAGATCCCCACCATGCGCGAGCAGATGGAGCAACACCGTAGCGATCCACGCTGTCAGGGCTGCCACAAACTCATGGACCCCATCGGGTTCGCGCTCGAGCCGTTCGATGCGATCGGACAGTGGCGGTCACAGGATGCTGGCAATCCTATCGACACGCACAGCCAGATGTATGACGGTACGCCGGTCGATGGCCCTGACGGGGTACGGACATTCCTTTTGAGGCACCAGGATCAGTACCTGCGCAATGTCACCCAGAACCTCGTGACCTATGCGTTGGGGCGAGGCGTGGAGTACGACGATATGCCGGCCGTGCGTGGGATTCTGCACGCCGCCGCAGCCGACAATTATCGCCTGAAGAGCCTGATTATGGCGGTGGTGTTGAGCGACAACTTCCGTATGAATGTCGTCTCCGCGGGCGACCACGAGCCGCCGGCTCCGACCAAGACTGCCGCGGCCGGGCCGCCGACGCCGTCGATCACGGGAGAGTAGGAATGCCTTTCTTGACGAACAGGACACTGCCGCGGAGGACTTTCCTGCGGGGACTTGGCACCACGCTCGCGCTGCCATTACTGGAATCGATGTTGCCCGCCGTGGGCGCGCGCGCCCAGGCGAAGAAGATCGTGCCGACCCGCTTCGTCGGCGTGTTCGTGCCTCACGGCGTGGCGCCTGGATATTGGATTGCGCAGACCGGCACGCCGGGGTTTGCATTCCCTTATGTCTATGAGCCGTTGGAGCCGTTCCGCAAGCACGTCGTGCTGACGAGCGGCCTGTGGTCGCAATCGTCGGAGAATCCTCCCGGCGTCACAGGCGCGGACCATTTCGTGGCGGCTGCCTACCTGAGCGCGGTCAAGCCGAAAAAGACGACCGGCGCGGATATCCAGGCCGGCATCTCTCTCGATCAGGTCATCGCACGCCAGATCGGCACGGAGACGTTGTTGCCCTCACTGCAGCTCGGCCTGGAGGATCCGGGAGCCAACTCCACCAACTGTGGGGAGGGGTATAGCTGCGTTTATACCAACACCATCTCGTGGCAGTCGCCTACTCGGCCGCTGCCGATGGAAATCAATCCGCAGGTGGTGTTCGAGCGAATGTTCGGCGATGGCGCCTCGCCGGAATTGCGCAGCATGCGGCGCGAGCGTGAGGCGAGCATTCTCGACTCCGTGACCGGCAGTCTCGCGGATCTCATGCCGCAAGTGTCCCACGCGGACCGCGTGCGCCTGGAGCAGTACACCGATGACGTGCGCGAGATCGAGCGGCGTCTGCAAATCGCCGCGAAGGCCTCCACCGAGGTACCCAACATCGCGGTACCTTATGGCGTACCGGAGTCGTTTCACGAGCACATCCAGATCCAGTTCGATCTGCTCACCCTCGCCTTTCAAGCCGATATCACTCGAGTCGCCACGGTTCTCTACGCACGCGACCTGACAGGGCGTGTTTATCCGGAAAGCGGCACGGATATCAGCTTCCACGGGGGATCGCACCATGCCGAGGATCCAGGCCGTATCGCGAAATTCGCAAAGCTGAACCGTTATCACGTGCAGATGCTGGGTTATCTCATCAAGAAGCTGGCCGACTCCCCCGAAAACGGCGGCTCGCTGCTCGATCATTCACTCGTTCTGTACGGCTCCAACATGGGCAATTCCAACCAGCATCTGCACTATGATGTTCCCCACGTCCTGGTGGGTGGCGCGTCCGGAAAGCTGAAGGGAGATCGGCACCTGGCCTACGCGAGCCGTACGGTGCCGACCGGAAATCTGCTACTCAGCATTCTGGATATGTTCGACGTGCGCGCCGACAGCTTTGGCGACAGTACGGGCCGACTTGCGGGAGTTTGAAGGGGCTTTAGCGCTCGGCGGTTGGCGCGGCCTCCGGTGGGGGCGCCGGGCGCGGCGTTCCCACGAGCTTTCCGTTCACGGAGACTCGCACCAGGCTGCCGCCGTTCGAGCCGTCCTTCAGCGGATGAATCACCATTTCGACGGGGTCCCCGGCATTGAGGCTGGAGCGTTTCCAACCTTGCCGGCTCAGCCCGTTCGGGCTGCCGCCTTCGATCGACCATTCCACCACGTCACCGGTGCTGGCGTTCTTGACCAGGACCTGGACCCAGATATGGGGATTGGTCCATTGGACTTCCTTGATCGTTCCCACCAGGGTTTTCTCCTGCGTCTGATCGAATGTCGCGAAGGAGTGGTGGGCGCCCGCTGTACCACCGGCCAGGACACAGAGGAACGCGGTAGTGACAATGCGTATGGCTTTCACGGCTCGATAGCTCCCCTCAAGCTACGTGGAGGCATATGAACCCGTCAGCAGGGGGGTGTCAAGCAACACCGGATCTGGTGTTCATTTTCACATGCGGTGGGTGTCCGTACAGACATTCTCCTCGATGTCCATGCCAGGTTGTTTCTGCAGCACAAAGTTGGTCGTCCAGGGCGCTGTGTAGAACTGCGGGTCGGTGAGGGTGATCGAGCCCTGGATGGTGTTGGGGCTCGTCAACGTATACCGTTCCTCGACCTTGAGCTGCTCACCGTGGGGCAGGCCCGAATAGTCGAGCCAGGTCTTGTCGTTCTGGCCTATGGTATCGATCACGAGGGTCCGTCCCTCGAAGCGGGCGATGGAATAGCCAAGATAGTCCGGATCCGGGTCCTCGGGCGGTGTCTTATCCCAATAGATGATCCGGAAAGTGTGGTTCACCTCGTGGACGAAGTTCACGCTCCGCGTCGTCTGTAGGATCAGGAACGGATACGGCGCGTACAACAGCCGCGGTGTGCCGTGCATGAGACACGAGTTGATCGGATCGATGTTGCGATCGCCGGCTCGCAACGCCGCCCGGCGGCGGTCGTACTCGGCTTTGCCGGCTGCATTGAGCGGCGGCTCCTTGCCGTCCGCGGTGAGCAAGTGGGTGACCGGCTTGGGCATCCGCCATTTGCCGGTCAGGTTCGGCGTATCCGGTGGGGGTTGCTCGAATAGCGGCGCGGCTGTTGGTGCTGCGTTCGCAGCGCCTCCCGTGAGTGTGAGCAGCGCAGTGAGCAGTAGGGTCGCGCAACGGCCCTTGTTTGATGAGCGCGCAGTCATTTCGCCACCGTGATCCCATTCTTCGGGGCGTTGCGATTGTTCTCCTCGCACGAATATTCGGCGATTCGCACGTCGCCGCGCCACGCGAACCGCCGCTCGGCCGTCCAGGGGCGGGTGAAATGATCCGGATCGTCGACGGTGATCCGGTTGCGCAGCTCGACCTGGCCGGCCTTGTTGGTTTCCTTGGTGATTCGCTCGGTGACGGTCAACTTGAGCCCGTGCGACAGGCCCTCCTCGTCGATCTGGGTCCGATTGTTGAAATGGTCCGTGAACACCACCAGCGTATTGCCTTCCCAGTGGCCCACGGAGTAGCCCAGAAACGTGCGCGGCGTGTGTGGCGGCGCGAGCTTGCCATCCATGTGGATGAAACGAACGTTGTGCGCCGTTTCGTGCAGGATGGTGATCAATCCCGGAGAGTAGACAAACTGCACCGGATACGGCGAGGCGATCAGCCGGGGTACTCCGTGCGGAAAACACTGGGTCGGTGCGTCGGCGATCGGGGTGCCGGCCTTCTCCATGTCGAGGTGGTGTTGCCAGCTAGCCGCCTCGATCGGAGTGAACGGCAGGAGCTTGGCCGCTTGCGCGGGCGGCAGGGGCGGGTCCGTCACCGGGCGAAAGGTTCGGTCGTATCCTCGTGTCCACCAGACACCGGAGAAGTCGCGCGGATCCGTCGGCGGGGGGTTATTCGCGCCGTCAGTCGCGGCCGGCAATCGGCCCGCGAGCAGGCAGGTGATCGCCAATGCTCCAAATGTCGAGTGTTTGAGCATGTCCCTTACGCCCCCGGGCGGCTCGTCTACTTGGCATTGTACCCCGGTATGTGTTTGGCCCAGCGGCTCTGCGCCAGAGAAATGCCGGCTTGGACCGCAGTGTGGAAATCCTCGCGCACGGTTTCGATCGGGATGTTCCGGCGAAAGAAGTCAGCCCAGATGAATTCCGCGAACGCGGTCGGTGTTTTGTCATAGCCCCGCGCATCGCGCACGTACCCGGCCAACGAGCGGTAGACATCGTCCACCAGCTTGTCCAGGCGGGGGGGAATCATCGAGTAGAGATGTCGGACCCCGTTCTCATCCAGCGGATGGACCCATTGGTTCTCGTGCATCTCTTTCCAGAAAGCCTCCAGGCTGCACTTCGAGAGGTCCGCCTCGACGAGAAAAAATCCGGTGCTGACTCCCGCCTCGAGCGCGGCCCGCCCCAGGTGGTGGTGATCGGTGATGTAGAGGCGGCCTTGAGGTCCGACCACCGCCGGCATGGGATGGTCCTTCATGAAACTGCGCTGCTCCGCGGCGCCGAGAGCCGCCAGGCGCTTCTTCTTGTCCTGCACAACAATAAAGCCGATGGTGAGCTGGGTCGGATGCAGGTCCTTGAGGGCGGCTTCCTGGATTTTGGACATGTTCCGGGGACGCAAAGCCCAAGCTTAAGGGGTGCCGACCATCATACCGTGTTTCCCCAAGTTGGTGTTCCCGCCGGCGCGGCGTAGACTGGCTTCGTCTCGCTTCGAGTCGGTAAACGGGTGCGACGCATGCGTCGCACGGGCGTCCCGCGAGGGGCGCCCTGGACCGACGATGAGCGGGCAATGCCCGCGCAAACGGAGGAAGGCATGAGCGCTGTCCTACTCGCCGTGTTCAACGACTATGAGACCGCCGACCGCGCCAGGATCGAGCTGGTGCGCGACGGATTTCCCACCGATCGGGTCGAATTGACCGCCGCCAGCGAGTTGGGGCGCGCCGGCTGCGAGCCCGCCGAGCTGCCGCGGGGGAAATTTGTCCAGTATTTCCGCACGCTGTTGAAGTCCGACGCCGATCGGGAGTATGTCGAGCGCTTGGCCGAGCGCGTGGATAGTGGCGCTGCGGCCATTACCGTGCATCCGCGCGGTCCCATCGAGACCCGCCGCGCCGCGCAAATTCTCGAGCACGCTGGGCCGGCGGAGCTCACCCGTCGCGATCTCGACAACCAAGCCCTGGAGCATGCGGCTGCCAAGCACGATCAGCCCTGGATCAGCCATCTATGGGTGGAGCTCAAGGGAGACGCGCATTGCATCTACTGCCGCCTATTCGAGAGTACCCACCATCACCAGGGGTCGGCCTGACGAGCTCTAGCGCTCGAGCGGTAGGCGTACCCTGCGTGTTTCCCGCACGCCGGGCCGGCAGGCGTGTTTGTCGACAGCTAACAATGCAGCCGTCTCGTTGTATTTGACGGCCGTGGTGGGTACTTCCAGGAAGGGCTCGCGGAACGGCACCATCACGAGCAGGTAATCGTATTCGCAAGCCACGCGGTTCCAGTCGACCGGGACGAGGTCGGCCATTTTCCACTCGCGATCGGGACGAAAATAATAGAAGCGCCAGGTGTAACGGTGCCCTCCCATCTCGTAGGTGGCCTCCGGAAGGGTGTTCCAGTATTCCAGCGATTTGTACCAGGACTCATCCGGCGTGTAGGGGCGGTGTTTGTACGTGAAGTACGTCATCAGATCGCCCCGGTCGCCGCTGAACAAGTACGGAATGACCGCGCCCCTGTCGAGCGCAACGTAAGAGGCCGCGTGGAGGAAGGGGGCAACGTCCATTTGCGAGTGCTGGGTGTAGACGGGCAGCACCTTGGACCCGGCGGGGATCGCGGCCACAACCTGGCGGTAGCGTGTGAGCCACGCCTCGTTCCGTCCCATATGCAACACCAGGTACGCGAAGTTCACACAGCCGAGCAACAAGGCGACCGCAAGGAGCGGCCGTGTGCTGAATGAGCTGCCTGCCTCGGCTCGGGGTGGTAGATGCAAGGCCGCAAGGAGTAGAAACAGCGCGACCAGGCACATCGCGCGCACGTCCACGTAGGTGGAGTCCTCATAGGCGCTGGGCAGAATCACGTAAATGAGCAGGAACGTCGCGGCCACGCCGAGTTGCTCGAGCACTTGCGGGCGCACGAGGGCGCGCGGGGTTAGATGTCGACGCACCGCCCAGGCAACGCAAGCGATCAGGGTACCCATCATGATGGGACTCGGTCGCCCGTCGAAGCGCTCGAACTCCCAATTCAAGCGCCTCAGCTTGTCGTGAACGCTACCCCAGTAATAGCTATAGGCCGGCGGATGGGCGGCGTCGTGCGGCAGAGCGATGAAGCCGAAATGAGCGACCAACAAGCAGGCCACCGGAATCCACAGCAGCAACTCCCGCTGTATGCTCGTCCTGCCGAACCAGAGGCGCACCGCGCCGGTGATCGCGAGCACGGGGGCAAAGAATACCAGCGCGGTGAGGTGTGTCAGGTAACCGAGGATCAACAGCACCGTGTAGGCCGTGAACGTAGCGCGCGACCACTGCCCCCGTAGCTTGTCCGTTAGCGCGAGGGATACGAGGATCGAGGCGAGCGCCAGGCGAAAGGCCGTGAAGCCCATGAGGAAAAACCAGTCCGTCGCGAGATAAAGGCTGACGATCAACACGAATGGCTGTGCCCGGGGGGCAAGATCATTCACGCGCATGTAATAGAGCAGCGCGCAGGGAAGCGACACCAGGACCAGCGTCATGAACATCGCCCCGCCCACGACTGTGCCAAACACGGCGACCAGCAATGTCAACAATGTGTCGTGGAGAACGTAGGGCGAGATGGAAAGGTGGAATGCAAACAGGTCGCCGAACCGATGCCCGCCGTGAAAGATCAGGTCCGCGAGGACGGTGGCGCGCGTGAGGTGATTCGGGTAGTCCTGGAAGGGAAATGACGTGAGCTGCGCGAAGTAGACCACGTAAACCAGCCACGCGAACAGAGCAACTCCCCAGAACACTCTCTCGAGCTGGGCGGTCTTCCCAAGCGTGAGCGTCGGGAGGGCGAGGACATCGGAATTCTGGGAAGGGGAATACATCGAGAAACTCCCTGAAACGCCGACGTGCTAGCAAGATGGCGACCCGATGGACCGGGCACGGGTCGTCGACCAACTTGGATGAAATTATTTTTTGCGCGTGCCTCGTGGCACGTCGCCTGCACGGAACTCGCGCGCACCCTTTCTCGTTGCGCACTCCGTCATGCACAAGGCCACACGTGTTTTCATTACCGCATCGATCACGGCATTCGCACTCTGGTGCGCGCTCAAGCTGCGGTCCGAACTTGCAACAATTTCACTCGCACCGGTGTGGCATTCATGGAGCCTCGTGCTGGTCGCGGCGCTCCTGTCGCTATTCAACTACACGTTGCGTGCGATTCGCTGGCGCTGGTACCTGGCGAGGCTCGGGCACGTGCTGTCGTTTGAATACGCCTTGCTCACGTACTGTGCAGGATTTGCATTCACTCTTTCCCCGGGAAAACTAGGTGAGGTGGCACGTGCGAGGTATTACAGCGGCGTACCGCTGAGGAATATCACTGCGGCGTTTTGTCTGGAGCGAATCATGGACGTGGCCGCGGTAGTTGCACTCGCGCTGTGCGTTCTACCGGTGTTGCCGCGCCATCCGGGGGCGATCTGGAGCGCGGCGGCGGCATTCCCGGTGCTTGTAAGGATACGGAAAGGTGTAACGGACGTGTTACAGGCTACTCGGCCGTTGCTATTTCCGCGCGCGCTGTTTGTTGGCATGAGTCTGGGCTTGCTCGCATGGGCGTTGGAGGCTGTAGGGCTATACGTCCTCAGTCTCATGTTTCCAACAGTACACCTGGGTCTGCCGGTCGCTGTAGGAATCTATGCCGTCGCCGTGCTGGCCGGTGCGGCCGCGATGCTGCCCGGTGGGCTGGGCGGGACCGAGGCGGTGATGACCGCGCTGTTGGTATCTCAGGGTTACCCGGTGGCGGCGGCCGTGCTGCTCACGGTCGCGTGCCGGCTGGTTACATTGTGGTTCGCGGTGGGACTGGGCTGGGCCGCGATTCTTGCGTTACGTGTGCGCCGACCCGCGGCGGAGGTGGTTCTTGGCAGTAACTGAATCTTTCCTGATGCGCCCGTTGTGCGTCGATCTCGACGGCAGTGTGATTCGTACCGACCTGCTGCTCGAGTGCCTGCTGATGTTGATCAAGCGCAACCCCGTGTACCTGTTGCTGGCGATCGTCTGGCTAGTGCGTGGCCGGGCGGTGTTGAAAGCTGAGGTCGCCAGGCGAGTGCAGCTCGATCCCACCGCGCTGCCGTACAACACACAATTGCTGTGCTGGCTGCGAAACGAGCACGCGCGCGGTCGGCCGCTGTGGCTGTGTACTGGCGCGAACGAGAGGCTGGCAGGGGCCATTGCCAGGCATCTGGGCATTTTCGCCGGGGTGATCGCGAGCGATGCGACTCATAACCTGACCGGCCGGCTCAAGGCCGAGCGCCTGGTCCGCTCCTTCGGCTTCCGGGAGTTCGACTATTGCGGCAACGAGCGGCGCGATCTGGCGATCTGGTCCTGCTCGAGCGGCGCCGTGGTGGTCAGTCATGGCTCGGCGCTCGGCATGCGCGTGGCCAACCGAGTGCCGCTGCTTCAGACCTTCCCAGCGGGAGGTGACCGCCTGCGGGCGGCCTTGCGAGCCTTACGGCCCCATCAATGGGCGAAGAATGTGTTGCTGTTTGTGCCGCTGCTGGCGGCGCATCGGGCAGCGGATTCCGCGGCAGTAACCGCGGCCGTAGTGGCTTTCGTGGCGTTCTGCCTTTGCGCCTCCTCCGTCTACGTGCTCAACGACATGCTCGACCTGCAGGCCGACCGCGCCCATGCGCGCAAATCACGGCGGCCGTTTGCCGCAGGCGATTTGCCGCTCGCGGCAGGTTTCATTCTGGTACCGGTACTGCTGCTGACGGCCGTGCTCGTGGCTGCGTTCTTGTCCGCGCACTTTCTCCTGGTGCTCGTGGGTTACTGCATTCTCACCACGGCGTATTCGCTGGTGCTCAAAGGCATGATTTTCATCGATGCCATCGCTCTGGCAGGGCTGTACACGCTACGCATCATCGCGGGCGCTGCCGCCGTGGATGTACCCGTGTCCTTCTGGCTGCTGCTCTTCTCCGTCTTTCTGTTCCTGAGCCTTGCCATTGTGAAGCGTTACGCCGAGCTGGACGCGTTGCGCCGTCGCGGGCAACTGCAGGCTGCCGGGCGTGACTACGACGTGAACGATTTGCCGATGCTCGAGTCGGTTGGCATTTCGGCGGGCTACCTCAGCGTGTTGGTGCTGGCGCTCTATATCAACTCGCCCGCCACGCTGCCGCTCTACAAACACCCGAAGGCGCTGTGGCCTCTGTGTGTGTTGCTGTTGTATTGGATTACCCGGATCTGGATGAAGACCCATCGTGGCAAGATGCACGACGATCCGGTCGTGTTCGCCATGCGCGATCGCGTGAGCCTCGCCACCGGTCTGCTGGCGGCTCTGGTGGTCGGCCTGGCTGTCTAAGATGACGGGAGGTGAGCGGGGCTCACCTCCCGTTGACGCTCAGGCGTTCGCCGCCATCTTCTGCTTGGTCACCTCGGCAATGACCTCGTCGGCCACCTGCTTCGGCACCGGATCGTAGTGCGAGAACTCCATCGTGTAGGAGGCGCGGCCGCTGGTCATGCCGCGCAACTGCCCGATGTAGCCGAACATCTCCGAGAGCGGCACGGTGGATACCACCGCGATATTGGTCCCGCGCTCGAGCTGCTCCTGGATCATTCCGCGGCGACGATTGATATCGCCGATGACGTCGCCCAGGTAGTCACCCGGGGTGACCGTCTCGACCTTCATGACTGGCTCGAGCAGGATGGGGCCGGCCTTGCGGATGGCTTCACGGAAGCACGCCTTGGCGGCGATTTCGAACGTCAGCGCGTTCGAGTCGACATCGTGGTAGCTGCCGTCCGTGAGGGTCGCTCTGAAATCGACCGTCGGATAGTGAGCGAGTACCCCGTCTTCCTTCTGCACCTTCAGGCCTTTCTCCACCGACGGCACGTACTCGCGCGGCACCGAGCCACCGACGGTCTTGTCGACAAACTCGAAGCCTTTGCCGCGCTCGAGCGGCTCGAAAGTGATCCAGACCTCGGCGAACTGACCGGCGCCGCCAGTCTGCTTCTTGTGGACGTACTGCTCGTTCACGGTTCGGGTAATGGTCTCGCGGTACGCGACGCGGGGCTCACCCATGATGCCTTCCACACCAAACTCGGTGCGCATACGGTCGAGCGTCACCTCGAGGTGTAGCTCACCCATACCGCGAAGGATGGTCTGTCCGGTCTCATGATCCGTTTCCAGACGCAAGGAGGGGTCGGCACGAACCATCTTGCCGAGCGCGTTGCTGAACTTGTCCAGCTCGCCCTTGACCTTTGGTTTGACCGACACGCTGATCACGGGGTCCGGGAAACGCATGCGCTCCAGGATCACCGGACTATTCGCATCACACAGGGTGTCGCCGGTCTCGGTTTCCGCGAGGGACACGAGCGCGATGATGTCACCGGCGCGCGCCTCCTCGATCGGATTGGCTTCCTTGGCGAACATCTCGACCATGCGGCCGATCTTCTCGCGCTTGCCGCGAGTCGTGTTCATCACCGAGGCGCCGCGGGTCAACACACCCGAGTAGACGCGGACGAAGGTGAGCGCGCCGTAGTTGTCGTTGATCACCTTGAACGCCAGCGCGGAGAACGGCTCATCGTCGGAGGACTTGCGCTCACCGACCGGATTACCATCGGCGTCCACCGTCTTGATGG
>CAYNTW010000014.1:0-5277 GCA_964400085.1 uncultured Steroidobacteraceae bacterium
TTCGAGTACGGTTCGTGCTGCTGGCGGGTGCGCTTCGGGGCGCGCCGCTACATCAGTCGCCGCCCATTGACCCTGCAAAGCACACAAGCCGGCCCCCAGACCACCGCGGAAGCCGGCCCCAAGGACACCGCGGCCTGGTTGCAACTGGAACTCACAGGTCTGGCGAGTGTCGGATCAGCGTCGGATACATTCTTAATAGACGAGATCCGTGGCTATTCGCCCTCGGAAGTAAACTCGCAGAAACCGTTCAAAGGCCCCTGAAGGAAAGCACGTCCATGCGCCGTATTCTGCCCTCATTCATTGCCGCGCTCTCCTGCGCGTGCGCCGCCGTGCTCTTGAGCAGCGTAGCCGTAGCTCAGACACGCGAGCTGGCCACCAAGGGGCAGCTGCTGGATCGAGTCGCCGCTGTGGTCAACGACGGCGTGGTGCTCAACAGTGAGCTGGAGGACCAGATTGCGATCGTGAGCGAGCGGCTGCGTGCGCAGAAGCTCGAGCTTCCGCCCCAGAATGTGCTGCGCCAGCAGGTCTTGGAACGCCTGGTATTGCAGGAAATTCAGGCGCAACGCGCCAACAAGGCTGGCCTGAAGGTTCCGGACGAGACACTGAACGCGGCTCTCACGGATGTCGCGCAGCGCAATGGCATCCCCCTCTCACAGCTTCCTGAAGCCCTGCAGAGCCAAGGAATCGACTACTCCGCTTACCGTGAGGAGATGCGCAAGGAGCTCACCCTGGGCCTGCTCCGCCAGCGCGACGTCCTGCAGCGTATCAGCATCACTCCCCGGGAAATCGACCAGTATCTCGAAAAGCAGGCGAAAACCCCGTCCGCGGACCAGGAGTACAACGTTTCCCACATCCTGATCGCGGTCCCGCAAGAGGCTACTCCCGCGCAACTCGAGGAAGCCGCAAAGCGCGCCCAGGAGGTGTACACCCGGGCGAAAGGCGGCGAGGACTTCGCGAAGCTCGCCTTGGCCTATTCCAAGAGCCAGACCGCCTTGGAAGGCGGCGCCCTCGGTTGGCGCAAGGGCGGGGAACTGCCGACCTTCCTGACCGACGTCGTCGCGAAACTCAAGCCGGGCGAGGTCAGTGAGCCGCTGCGGACGCCGACCGGCTTTCACATCGTCCGCTTGAACGAAATCCGGGGGACGGACCATAAAGGGATCGAAAATCAGGTCCACGTCCGCCACATCCTGATGAAAACCACCGAGCTGGCGGACGATGCGACCGTGAAGCAGAAGCTCGAAGCGCTGCGGGACCAGATCCTCAAGGGCGCGGATTTCGCGGTGCTCGCGCAGACGAACTCGGAGGACCCAGGTTCGGGTTCCCAGGGCGGCGACCTGGGCTGGAGCGGCCCGGGGACCTTCGTTCCCGAATTCGAGGCCGCCATCGCTTCTCTCAAGGACGGCGAAATCAGCGAGCCCTTCCACACGCAG
This sequence comes from uncultured Steroidobacteraceae bacterium, assembly GCA_964400085.1. Taxonomy (GTDB): domain Bacteria; phylum Pseudomonadota; class Gammaproteobacteria; order Steroidobacterales; family Steroidobacteraceae; genus 13-2-20CM-66-19. The sequence goes on from CAYNTW010000014.1 coordinate 1,431, forward strand.
TACGGCTGGCACATCGCCCAGGTGCTGGGCCGACGTGAATTCGACAACACCGACGAGCTCAGGCGCCGCCAGGCTATCGAGGCCATCCGAGCGAGCAAGTCTGACGAGGAGACCGAGCTCTGGCTGCGCCGGCTGCGTGACGACGCCTACGTGGAATACAAGTCCTGAGCCTCATGCGGCCGCGAGACCCATGGGCCAGCCCGTCCCCGCTGGGGATTCCCTCGCTGACCGCTCGGTCAAAAGACCCATGGGCCAGCCTCGCATCGCGCTGACCTCCGGTGAGCCCGCCGGCATTGGGCCGGAGTTGTGCCTTGCTATCGCCAGTCGCGAGCTCCCATGTGAGCTCGTCTGCTTGGGGGACCGTGACCTCCTGAGCGAGCGCGCCCGGGCTCTCGGATGGCGCACCGAACTGCGCACCTACGACGGAACCGCACGCGCCCACGAGCCCGGCACTCTGACGGTTGAGCATCTTGCACTCGCAAGCAGGAGCACTCCGGGCCAGCTGAACACGGCGAACGCCCGCTATGTGCTCGACCTCCTCGACCGTGCGATCGAGGGCGCCACGACCGGAGAATTCGCGGCAATCGTCACCGCGCCAGTGCACAAAAGCATCATCAACGACGCCGGCGTCCCTTTCACCGGCCACACCGAGTATCTGGCCGCGCGCACTCATGCACCGCTGCCCGTGATGATGTTGGCCTCGAAAGCCATGCGCGTGGCGCTGGCGACGACCCACCTGCCCCTCAAGGACGTGAGCGCCGCGATCACGATTGAATCGCTGTGCCAGGTTGTCACGATCGTCCATCACGACCTGACACGATGGTGGCGCATCCCGCAGCCCCGCATCGCGGTCTGCGGCCTCAATCCCCACGCTGGAGAAGCCGGTCACCTGGGGGATGAGGAAATCCGCGTCATCGGCCCCGCAATCGAGCAGCTGAAGAAAGCCGGCCTCCACGTCACGGGCCCCCTACCAGCCGACACCGCTTTCGTGCCGCGAATCCTGGCTGATTTCGACGCGGTGCTCGCGATGTACCACGATCAGGGTTTGCCGGTTATCAAACACGCGGGCTTCGACACCGCCGTCAACATCACACTTGGCCTGCCGATACTGCGCACCTCGGTCGATCACGGCACGGCGCTCGATCTGGCCGGCACGGGACGAGCGGACCCCAGCAGCCTGGCCTCCGCCGTTGGGTTGGCTATTGAGCTTTCGAGCCGCCTCTAGGCGATACCCGTGACCTCGTATCCTCGTCCGCGGAAGCGCTTCGGGCAACACTTCCTCCACGACCCGACAGTCCTCGAGCGGATCGTCGACGAGATCAATCCGGGCGCGGACGATCGGCTCGTGGAGATCGGCCCGGGCCGCGGCGCCCTCACTCGGTTGCTAGCGACGAGATTGCAAGCGGGCGCCGGGAAAGCCACGCTGGATGCGATCGAGATCGATCGCGACCTGATCGCATTCCTACACAGCGAGATCCCATCCGCCGCCTATCCGCGCTTCGCCCTTCACGAGGTGGATGCGCTGGAATTTGACTTCACCCGTCTGGCGGCGCAGCGCGGTGGCCGACTGCGTGTTGTAGGCAATCTGCCCTACAACATTTCCACTCCCCTCCTTTTCCATCTTCTCGAGCACACCGGCGCTATCGAGGACGTGCACGTGATGCTGCAGAAAGAGGTGGTCGCCCGAATGGCCGCGCAGCCCAACGACGACGACTATGGACGCCTGACCGTGATGCTCGCTCCTTGGGTCACTGTCGAGCGCCTGTTCGATGTCGGCCCAGGCGCGTTCTCACCGCCACCTCGCGTGTGGTCCGCGGTTGTACGCCTCACGGTGCGACCGGAGCCGGCGTTCAATATCAGCCCGCACTTCGGACGCGTTGTCGCGGCCGCTTTCTCCCATCGCCGCAAAACCCTGCGCAATGCGCTACGCGGCGTCGTCAGCCTGGAGCAGATCGAGCGCTGTGGCCTGGACTCCGGAGTGCGCCCTGAGACATTGGCCCCGAAAGCATTCAACGATCTCGCCAAAACGCTGGCCGACGGGTCCTCCGACAGGGCGGCTAGCGAGGGAACCCCCAGCGGGGCGAAAGAACCCTCGGCGGGGGGCCCGACAGTGACACCCGAGCGACCGACGCGTAGGCTCAGGTAGCCTCGAATCAGGGGTGTTGGGCGCGAGGACGACAGACATGCCGGTGTATCGTCGCATCCTGGTGGTCGTCGATTTAACGGAACACAGCCTGGTGATTGGGCGCCGCGCGCAAGCATTGGCCAGCGCGCTTGGCGCCGAAATGGAGTTGCTGCACGTTGTCGAGTTCGTGCCGGTCGAGCCGATGGGCGAGACCCTGATGCCTTCCGTGCAGATCGAGGACGAGTTGATCGACCGAGCGCGTCAGCGGCTTGCGACATTGGCCGCCGAACTGGGCCTGCCAAGCTCAGCCGCCCGCGTGGAATCGGGTAATGTAAAGTCCGAGATCGTGCGCATCGCTCGGGAGCAGCATGTGGACCTCATCGTCCTGGGCAGCCGGGAGCGCCATGGGCTGTCGATACTCGTGAATTTCACCGAAGATACGGTCCTGCACGCCGCGCCGTGTGACGTACTCGCTGTGCGTGTGGGACGCAGCTAACTCCCGCGACCGCGTACAATCAGACAATGTCCTCTCCCGCAAACAAGATCAGCGTCGAGGTCGAGACGAGCTACGTTGACGAGCAGTCCGACCCCAACGAGCGTCGGTACGTCTTCTCTTACACCATCACGATCCGCAACGAGGGGGCTGTACCGGCCCGACTGTTGACCCGCCATTGGATCATCACGCACGCCAGCGGGAAGGTGGAAGAAGTCCGCGGTGACGGCGTAGTCGGCGAGCAGCCGCACCTCAAGCCCGGGCAAGGCTTCCGCTACTCCAGCGGAGCCGTGCTCGAGACCCCGGTAGGAGCGATGCAGGGCAGCTACGAGATGATCGATGACAGGGGTCAGCGGTTCAAAGTGCCCATCCGGCCGTTCCGGTTGGCCATGCCCGGAATCTTGCAGTGAGCCGTTATGCGATCGGGGATGTGCAGGGCTGTTATACCGAATTGCGCGCCCTGCTCGCGGAACTGAAGTTCTCGTCCGACCGCGATCAGCTCTGGTTCGTCGGCGACCTCGTGAACCGCGGTCCGCAGTCGCTGGAAGTGCTGCGATTTGTCCATGCCCTGGGCGAGAACGCGGTAACGGTTCTCGGCAATCACGATCTGCACCTGCTTGCAGTGGCCTGCGGCAGTCACCGCAACCGCAAATCCGACACACTCGAGGAGATCTTTGCCGCCCCAGACCGCGACGATCTCCTGGGTTGGCTGATGGCGCGGCCGCTGGCCCACTACGAGCACGGCGACCTGATGGTGCACGCCGGGCTCGTCCCGCAATGGACGATCGCCACGGCGCTCGCGCTGGCGCGCGAAGTTGAATCCGCGCTGAGTACCGATCCGCGCGCACTGTTTGAGAACATGTACGGCGATGAGCCCACGCGCTGGAGCGAGATGCTCCTCGGAATGGAGAGGCTGCGCTTCGCGATCAACGTGCTCACGAGACTGCGTGTTTGCACGCGTGATGGTGAAGTTGATTTGAAGATGAAAGGCAAGCCACCCCGTGGACACTCGAAGCTGCGACCCTGGTTCGATATTGACACGCGCCGCAGCGCCGACACCCGCGTGATCTTCGGTCACTGGTCCGCGTTGGGGCTCATCGTGCGGCGGGATGTCGTTGGACTCGACTCAGGTTGTGTCTGGGGTGGCGCCTTGACCGCGCTGGACCTCGACAGCGAGCGGCCGCCCGTGGCAGTCCCGTGCGCCGGCTACCAAGCCCCCGATTCGGAGT
>CAYNTW010000014.1:5377-72428 GCA_964400085.1 uncultured Steroidobacteraceae bacterium
CGGCGTTGGGTTCGGCGCCCAAGACGCCGTGATCTTTGGCGTCTTCGCCACGTAGATTCCCGGTGACAACTCGAGGTAAACCGGTTTGGTGCCCGTAGGCGTGATTGGCAACACCGTACGCTGCGCAGCGTTGATCTCGAGCTCTCCAATCGCACCGGGCGTCACTTTGAAGGCAATCCGCACAGGCCACGTCGTCCCCTCGCGCGGTGTCAGAACCACGCTGCCAGAGCCACTCGCGCCCTGTAGATCCACGACGAGGGTATTCCGGACCCAGTACTGCGGAAACGACACCGACGCTCCACTCTCACTGGTCTCGACCAGTTCGTGAACCTCGGGTGGCGGCGGCGCGGGCTTGTGATGCCAGGGCCAATGCATGCTCGGAAAGTGACTGCAGCCAGACAGCGACAGGGCGGCGCCAAGCGCCGCGGCGATCGCGGCAGGCCTCGTCAGGATACGTTTTTCGAGCATCGCGTACTCCGGCTGATCCGACCCGCGTACCATACGGGGTCAGCCCAGCCTATCAGACAGCCCCTCCGGCCTGAAGACAGACCCCCGGCCCGAAGACAGGCCCCCCGGCCTCAAGGCAGGCCGGGTGAGGACACATCGTATGGAACCGTTGCAAGCTCTCGATTTCAAGCGCTGGATCGACGAAAATCGCCACCTGTTGAAGCCCCCCGTGGGTAACAAGCGCGTCTTTCGCGATGGCGACTTCGTCATCATGGTGGTGGGCGGCCCGAACGCTCGCAAGGACTACCACGTCGACCCGGGGCAGGAATTTTTCTACCAGCTCGAAGGCGACATGGTCTTGAAGACCATTCAGGACGGCAAGCCGGTCGATGTACCGATCCGCGCGGGTGAGCTGTTGCTCCTGCCCGCCAACGTCCCACACTCCCCGCAGCGTTTCGCCAATACGGTTGGCCTTGTCATTGAGCGGCAACGACGCCCCGGCGAGCGCGACGGCTTCCAATGGTACTGCGAGAACTGCGGCAATCTTCTCTACGAGGAATTCTTCGAGCTCACGGACATCGAGACACAGTTTCCTCCGCTGTTCGAGCGCTTCTACTCGAGCCTCGAGCGACGCACCTGCAAGCGCTGCGGCACGGTGATGGAGCGCAAGGGTTGAAAGCTCAGATCGAGATAGGAAATCGCGAGGTCCGCGTCGACCTCTCGGACCCCGTTAGCCTCGCGATCCCTTTGGATTTTCTGGCGGCAGCACAACCCCGCCACTTCGGCGCACCGGCGGCCCGCTCGCAACCGTTCTCGGTCCCAGGGTTCTCCGGCTCCGTTGCTACAGGTGCGAGTTGCAATTGCCAGGCGCTCTCGCTGATTCCACACTGCAACGGCACACACACCGAATGCGTCGGACACCTGACCCGCGAGCCCGTTGACGCGCACCGGGTAGCTCCCTCCGGATTGATCGCCGCTCTCGTGGTAAGCGTGGCGCCCGTCGAGATCACGCAAGCAGTGGATGAATCAACCACACCACCTCCACAAACGGGCGATCGCCTGATTACCCGCCGCGCCCTCGAAAAAACGTGGCCGCGTTCTCTGCCCTTCGAGCCCCGAGCGCTGGTGGTGCGTACACTGCCGAACCAACCTGACAAACAGTACCGGGACTACAGCGAGAGCACACCTCCCTATCTGTCCCGCGAGGCCGCGGCTTTGCTGGTCGAGCGTAATATCGAGCACCTGGTCGTCGACTTGCCCTCGATCGATCGCGCGCACGACGAAGGGCGCCTCACCGCGCATCGCTTATTCTTCGGCCTGCCGCCAGGCTCGACCAAGCTCGCGCAAGCCGCCCGCGCTCGCGCAACGATTACCGAGCTCGCCTACATTCCGGACATCGCTCTCGACGGCCCGTATCTCCTGGAGCTACAGGTGCCTGCGCTGGGTGGCGATGCCGTACCCAGTCGCCCGCTGCTGTACCGCCTGCTCTAGCGCGGCCACACCGATCATGACCTACGAACCCACTCTAGAGCACGCGCGCCGCCGCGATGAAGCCGACCCACTGCGTGCTTTTCGACCGCGTTTCGCCTTACCTCGCGACGAGCACGGCCAACCAACACTATTCCTCTGCGGGCATTCGCTCGGATTGATGCCGCTCGCGGCCCGCGAGCTCGTCTCCGAAGAGCTCGACGACTGGGCCCGCCTGGCCGTACTCGGCCACGAGCACGCGCGCCGCCCCTGGATCCCGTATCACGAGAACCTCACCGCCGGCCTGACCCACCTCACGGGCGCCCGCCCCTCCGAAGTCATCGCCATGAACTCCCTGACGGTGAACCTTCACCTGATGTTGGCGAGCTTCTTCCGTCCCGCCGGCCGCAGAACCAAAATCCTCATCGAGAGCGGCGCATTCTCCTCCGACCGCCACGCCGTGAGCTCGCAACTGCAGTGGCACGGCCTCGACCCGGACAAGCACTTGATCGAGCTCACGCCCCCGCCCGGTAGCGACTGCATTCCGGAAGAGGCCATCGAGTCCTGTCTAGCCGAGCAAGGCGCCGACATCGCGTTGCTGTTATGGCCTGGAGTGCAGTTCCGCACGGGGCAGGCTTTCGACCTGCCGCGCATCGCGCGCGCCGGCCGCAAAGCCGGCTGCACTGTTGGCTTTGACCTGGCGCATTCCATAGGCAACATGCCCCTGGCGCTGCATGATTACGAGACGGATTTCGCGGTGTGGTGCAGCTACAAATATCTCAACGGCGGCCCCGGCGCGATCGGCGGCTGCTTCGTCCACGAGCGGCATTTCACCAACCCTCACTTGAAAGGGTGGTGGGGTCACGAAGAGTCGAGTCGGTTTCGTATGGAGCCCACCTTCCGGCCGGGTGTTGGTATCACGGCCTGGCAGATCAGCAACCCTCCGATACTGGCCAGCGCACCCCTGATCGCCTCGCTCCAGATCTTCCAGGAAGCTCGCATCGAGCGCCTGCGGTCCAAGTCGATCGAGCTCACCGGCTGGCTCGAATTCCTGATCGACCGGCTGGGCCCCGATGCGCAGTTCATCACCCCACGCAAAACGGACGCTCGCGGGGCGCAAATCTCAATCAGAATCGGCGGCGGCACCTCCTCCCAACGTGGGCGCCGAGTATTCGAAACGCTGCTCGAGCGCGGCGTCATCTGCGACTGGCGTGATCCGAACGTGATTCGCGTAGCGCCAGTGCCGCTCTACAACACGTTCGAAGAAGTATTCCGCTTCAGCGAACAGCTCCAGGCCGTGTTACGGGAAACCCGGTGAAACCTACCGATCAACCGCAGCCCATCAATATAGTCGGCGCGGGCTTGGCGGGTGCGCTACTGGCCCTCCTGCTCGCACGGCGTGGCTTCAAGATCGCGCTCTATGATCGCCGTCCGGATCCGCGCCACGCGCGCGCGGAAGGTGGGCGATCCATCAACCTGGCGCTCGCGGCGCGCGGCATGCGTGCCCTCGAGCGAGCAGGAGCCATGGAGTGTGTTCGGCCGCTACTCATCCCGATGCGTGGCCGCATGGTCCACGACTTGTCCGGCTCACTGAGCCTACAGCCGTACGGGCAGAGAGAAGACGAGGTCATCTACTCCGTCGGGCGGGCCGCACTCAACCGTGTACTCATCGAGGAGGCCTCGCGTCACCCGACCGTCGAGATGCGTTTCGAGCAAATGTGTATCGGCGCCGATCCGGAGCGGGATGCGCTCCGGTTTCGCGACCACGAAATCGCACTCACGCCCACCATCGCCACCGACGGTGCCGGCTCTGCGGTTCGTATGAGCCTCGCCGCTGCACAGCGCGTGCGCGTCCGGGAGGAATGGCTCGACCACGATTACAAGGAGCTGACCATCGCGCCCAATAGGGTGTTGGATGCGAACTCCTTGCACATCTGGCCGCGCGGCGGTTTTATGCTCATCGCCCTGCCGAACACCGACGGCAGCTTCACCGCGACCTTATTCCTCGCCCGCACAGGCCCAAACAGCTTCGCCTCTCTCAACACAACCAGCGCGGTGGAAGACTTCTTCCGGCGCGAATTTCCGGATGCCGTACCGCTGATGCCGGATCTCACGAGCGAGTTCCTTTCCCACCCACAGGGACAACTCGGCACCGTACACCTGAGCCCCTGGCATATCGGCGGCAGCGTCCTCCTGCTAGGGGATGCGGCGCATGCGATCGTGCCATTTCACGGCCAGGGAATGAACGCAGCCTTCGAAGACTGCGCCGTGCTCGATTCGCTCCTCGACCAACATGGCACGTGGGAGTCGCTGTTCGCCGGGCTGGCCCGCGCCCGACAGCCCAACACGGCCGCCATTGCCGAAATGGCGTTGGAGAATTACACGGAGATGCGCGACACGGTCCTGGAGCCCGCGTTTGTACGGCGGAAGGCCATCGCGATGGAGCTCGAGCGGCGCTTTCCCGATCGTTTCATCCCCCGTTATTCCATGGTGATGTTTCACCCCGAAATCCCCTATGCCGAGGCGCAGCGCCGCGGGGCGGTGCAAGCGCAGATTCTCATCGAGTTGGATTCGCGCCGCGCCGCCTCTGGCGGTGTAGATTTGGCCCTCGCCCAGCAGTTGGTAAAAGAGCGCCTCGGGCCAATCAAACAATGCTAATGCGACCGCGGCGACAACGGCGCGTTCTTCCGCTCCAACGTCACGAACGTCACATCGTAGGCGTTCTTCTCATCCGCCGGGTGCTCGCTGTACTCGGCATCCACCCACTGCGTAGGGTCGAAGTCCGGGAAAATCGTGTCGCCCGGCACCTCGGCGTGCACCTGGGTCAGATAGATGCGACGGGCGAACGGCATGAACAGCCGATAGATCTCCGCGCCGCCGATAGCGATGACCTCGTCGGTGTCGCGCACCTGGCGTAGCGCCTGCTCGACCGAGTTCACGACAATCACCCCATCAGCGCGCCAATCCGGATTGCGCGTCAGCACAAAATTCAAGCGTCCCGGTAGCGGCTTACCAATGGACTCAAAGGTCTTGCGACCCATCAGAATGGACTTGCCGAGCGTGATCGCCTTGAAGCGCCGCAGATCCTCGGGAAGCCGCCAGGGCAGGGTGTTGTCACGACCGATGACACCGTTTTGCGCCATCGCAACAATCATGGAGACGAGGGGATGAGCCATATCCCTATTATCGCAAGGCAGGCTGCGTTAAGCACTCCGCTCACCTATCGGAAGTACTGCTCGCCCCTCCAGGCGTGTGGTCCCGTCATTCGGCCGCGATCGCCAGTGCTCCCACCGCATCGACCAGGCCATAGCCCGTGTCATAGTCAAACCCTTCCTCGCCCACCCCCACAGGCTGCGGGCCCAGATTGCCCCCGACGTTTCTGAGGCGCATATCGCTGGCGCCCCGCCGGATTACGTTATATAGCGCCGCCGGCGTGAGTGTATGGCCCTGGCGATGAGCCGCGACGTCCCGTGCACGTTTGTCCAGAAGCAAAGCGGCGACACCCGCGACGTGCGGGGCGGCGGCGGATGTTCCGGAGAAGTTCGGGTAAAGATCATCCTCGGAGCTACCCGGCACGTTGAATCCCAGCTTGAAATAAAAAAAGCTGGTGTTACCCGCATCGGGCCCAATGACCCCTGGCTTCGCGCGCAGCAGCGCCGAGTCGAGCCGGCGGCCGGCTCGGTCGAACAGAATGGGCGTACCCCCAGCCGAGGAAAAACTGTCGAGGCAAGCGGGCACGCACTGCGGGCGCAATGGGCTACCCCAGGCCGCGGTCTGGTACCAGGCCGCCGCGCCAACCGCTTCCGCACCGGCCGCGTTCGCATGACCCACGATAGTCGAATCCGCGGTGTCGAATGTGTCGACCACGAGCGCCGCGGCCCCGAGGTCATACCAGACATACTTGACCAGCCCAGGCGCGGGCCCCGATACCAGCTCGATTCCGAGCTGCACCGGCAGCTCCTGTTTGGATAGGTTGACAATGACAGGCAGCTCGACGGCATCCCCGCCGATGTTGTTGGCGACGCCCGGCTCCTGGCAAACGAGCTGCGCAATGCTGTCCGTGCACAGCGCCACCGGCGTGCCGTCCATGTTGTAAAAGATGGCGTCGAGGTCACTCTGCGAGCCCCGCGAGCCGTTGGCGGAGAAGAAGGGTTGATCCCATTGCACGGCCAACATCGTGGTGGTTCCGGGAGGCGCGACCAGGCGCTGCAGATCGGCCACGCCAGGACCGGGATCAAAGTCGTGCCGAATCCCGGCCAGACCTTTGCGACCAGATGAGCGAAACGCGGATTGGTACGACTGCCGGCCTTCGTTTCCGGCCGCGGAAAAATAAGCGACACCCCGCGCGACAACCTGGTCGATGGCATTGGCGACGACGCCATCCTCGAACATCGGCTCGTCGAAGTACTCCACGTCATCGACAATCACCTTGGCGCCGTCGTTCGCCAGGGCAACAATGCCTTCGGCGAAATCCTCCTCGCTGGTCAAGGCGGTGTTGAATGAGAGCGAGGCGCCAGGGGCAACATCATGCACAATCTGCATCATCGCGCGCCCTTCGTCGGTGCATTCGCTGTCCGGCACGGTATGCAGATCCGCGAGGACGCGAACGCCTAACGGCAGATCACCATCCACCGCGTCCTGCCCAGCGCGTGTGAAGCTCTGCCCACTCGCGAACGGCCCCGGCGCGCAGTCGAAACTGTCCGAAAGCACACCGACTCGCACGCCCGTTCCGTCCACGCCGAACCGGGAACGCGCCAAATCGCTATGCAAGGAATGATCGCCCTGCGAGGTCGTCAATCCGACCCGTGTGGTGGCCAACACCGGCTTGACGAATCGTAATCCCGAGATCCCGGCGATATCGCTCAAAGCCGCGATCGGAACCCGACCGGAAACCGAATGCTCATGCGTCCTCGCATCCAGCATACCCTGCCCAACGAGCTGGGTTCGGAGCGCTGCGACGTCGTCCCCATAAGCGCTGATGCGGACGTAGCCGTCCTGCATGCGTAGCACAGGCAGTTTCGCCCGCAAGCCTCCGTCGCGCCACAAGGGTTGCGCCCCATACGCCTTCTGCAAGATCTGCAGATGCGGGCCCAGCCTGGCCCCGACTCCGGTCTTGGTCTCGAGCAGAAGCTGCTTCAGAGCCGCTGTGCTGTTTTTGTCTTGTAGGGGAGCCGCGGCGGTGCTCGGCGTCATGCCGATCAGCGCACCAGTGGCTTGCGCCCGGCTTGTCAGCACAAGCATAGCCATCGCGAGTGCGGCGGCCGTCATGGCCGCGACAATGGCTCTCATCGCTCCCTCCCAAAGTGCAAGGCGCCCGCGTTGCAGATTACGCCATGCTCGCCCGGCTTTGCGAATTGTGCGCCCCTGAAGACAATGGGTCAGATCTCCACAGCCGTATTCAGCACCACCACACCCCGGAATGGCATCCGAAAGAACTCCGCCGCCTGCGTGCTGTGCTGCTGCATCCGGGCGAACAACCGCCGCTGGATCCCCTTGAAGCCCGGCAGGGGCCGGGCGCGCACAATGTGCCGTCCGACAAAAAACGAGCTGTCCTCCGTGAACACTCGCAAGCCCCGGGTCCGACACGATTTCAGCGCCTCGCTCACGTCGGGCGTCTCCATGAATCCGAAACGCGCGGTGATCGAATACACCCCGGGCAGGATCTCCTCGATGCTCACCCGTCGCACCGGATCCAACCGGGGCGTATGGGCGATCTCGATCTGCAGAATGATGACGCGCTCGTGCACCACCCCGTTGTGCTCGATATTGCGGATGAGAGCCGAAGGCACCAGCCCAGGATCGCTGGCCAGAAACACTCCGGTCCCGGGCACCCGGTGCGCGCCCGCGATGAGCTTCGGCAGCTCGCTGCGGGGGACCGCCAGCTTCGCCAACGCGGCGCGCAACTCCAATCGCCCGTTGCGCCAGGTCATGAAGACCATGAACAGCATGACGCTCAAGGCGAGCGGAATCCAACCACCATTGGGCACCTTGGTGAGGTTACCCGCGACAAACACCGCATCCACCAGAAACATCAGGCCGAACAGAATCGTGACCACCGGCTTCGGCCATCCCCACTGGGTCGCGGCAACGAACGAGCCGAGAATCGTGGTGATCAGCATCGTGCCCACCACCGCCGCTCCGTACGCGCCGCCGAGTGCGTCCGAGGAGCCGAAACCCACCACGAAAGCAACGACCGCGACGAACACCAACCAATTGACGACCGGCACGTAGATCTGACCTTGCTCCTGCGCGGAGGTTTGCAACACGCGAATGCGCGGCAGCAGATCGAGTTGCACCGCCTGTCGCGCCATGGAGAAGGCTCCGGAAATCGTCGCCTGTGAAGCGATCACCGTGGCCGCGGTCGCGAGAATCACCATCCAGGGCAACGCCGACTGGGGCACCATCGTGTAGAGAATGTGCGTGGTCGGATGACCTGTTTGCAGGAGCAGCGCGCCCTGCCCGAAATAGTTGACGATGAGGGCCGGCCACACGATCAGGAACCAGGCGATGCGCACCGGAGCCCTACCGAAATGTCCCATGTCGGCGTACAGGGCCTCACCGCCAGTGACTGCCAGAAACACCGCTCCGACGATGGCGAGCGCGAAACCAGGCCGGTGCGCGAGCAAACTCACGCCGTAGAACGGGTTGGACGCCAGAAGCACTTGCGGAGCGCGGCTGATCGCCAGGCACCCGGTGACGGCCAGCACCGCGAACCACACGATCATGACCGGTCCAAACAGGGTCGCCACCCGCGCGGTGCCACGACGCTGATAAAAGAACAAAACAAACAACACCGCGATGGTCACCCCGATCACGTACTTCGCGAAATCGGGATTGAGCACCTCCAAGCCCTCCACGGCGCTCAAGACCGAGATCGCCGGAGTGATCAAGGCGTCACAAAAGAAAAACGCAGTCCCGGCGAGAGCCAGCGCGATCACCGTCTTGACCCACGGCCCACCGCCGACGAGCTTGCGTTTCGCCAGGGCGAACAGGGCGAGAATGCCGCCTTCACCGTCGTTGTCGGCGCGCATGATGATCGTTACGTACTTCAACGTCACCGAGATGGCGAGCGCCCAGAAGATGAGCGACAGCACACCCAACACCGCCTCGCTATCGAATTGTCCCGAGGCGCCGAGCGACTGCTCCAATGCATACAACGGGCTCGTACCGATATCGCCGTAGACGATCCCGGTAGCGCTGATGACAGTTGCGGCGCTCCAGCGGTGCTGGTTGCTCATACTGACGGTGCTTACGGCTTCTTAACGACGCCGCGCCTTCTTTTTTGCCACCCTGACACTCGACCGGTTGCTGGCGGCCCCGGCGGCACGGGCCGCCGACCGCGATCGTCCGTCCGACCGCGCCGTCGACTTTCCAACCTTGCCTCGCCGGCCCGCCCGATCCTGAGCCGCCGACCGACGCTCGTGGCCAGCTTTGCCGCGCAGGACGGTATTCCGGCCGCCCTTGACGCCGCGCTTGGATTCCTTGCCCGCCGCCGAGCGCTTGACCGGCATGGCCTTCTTCTTGGCCCGCGAGCGCTTCTTTTTCGGCTCCGGTGGCCACAACATGGTGCCGCGACACTGCTCGAATCCGCAGTGACAGGCGAACACCTCGTCTATGTTCTCCGGATCACCTTCTTCTTTGTAGATCTGGTAGTCATACGTCATCTCCTCACCGGCCTCGATCGCGCGCACCGCCTCGATGAACACCCGGCGCTTCTCCACGACCGACTCGCAGTTGGGATTGCACGAGTGGTTGAAGAAGCGCGCGTCATTGCCGTTCACGCCGGCATCGATGACCGTCTTCGAGTCGACAATGAAGAGGAACGTATGACTGTCATTCGCGTCCTTGGACTCATAGCGCCGATCGGCTTCCTCGTGGGAGACGCGCTCGCCCAGATACTCGATGATGCGCTCGCCCTTCTCGATACGCCGCGTCGCGAACACGCCGCGGCCGTGGACGTTGGAGCCGCGCACCTCGATCGGTGGGGAGGAAACTTCACTGACGTCTGCCATGCGTTAAACCGCCACCGGCGCCTTGATCGCCGCATGATGTTGGTAATTCACGAATTCAAAGTCCTCGTACTCGTATTCGAAGATCGTGGTGGGCCGTCGGCGGATCCGTAGCTGAGGCAGCGGTAACGGCGCGCGCGCGAGCTGCTCGTCCGCCTGCCCGAGGTGGTTCAGGTAGAGATGCGTATCGCCACCGGTCCAGATCAGCTCGCCCGGCTCCAGCTCGCACTGCTGCGCGAACATGTGGGTCAACAGAGCGTAGCTGGCGATGTTGAAAGGCACTCCAAGAAACACATCGGCACTGCGCTGGTAGAGCTGCAAGGAGAGCCGCCCGTCCGCCACATAGAACTGGAACAGGGCGTGACAGGGCATGAGCTTCATGCGCTCCAGCTCCCCGACATTCCAGGCGCTCACCATGATCCGACGTGAATCCGGATTACGGCGCAGTTGTTCCACCGCCTGCGAAATTTGATCGATGGTGTGTCCATCGGCCGCCAGCCACGAGCGCCACTGTTTGCCATAGACGGGGCCGAGCTCGCCCTGCCCGTCCGCCCATTCGTCCCAGATGGTAACGCCATGGTCCCGTAGCCAGGCCACGTTGGTATCGCCCCGCAGAAACCACAACAGCTCGTAGACGACCGATTTGAGGTGGATCTTTTTCGTGGTGACCAGCGGGAATCCCTCCCGCAGATCGAAACGCAACTGTGGCCCGAAGACGGAGAGAGTCCCCGTCCCGGTACGATCCTCCTTGCGCGCGCCGTGCTGTCGGATCTGGCGCATGAGGTCCAGGTACTGCTTCATTGCGCGACGGCGAAGTTGCCCGAGGGTCGACGCACCCGATAGGCGTACAGGAGGAAAATGATTCCGGTAATGATCATGGGAAACGACAGCACCTGGCCCATGGTCAGCCAGCCTTCCCATAGATAGCCGATATGCTCATCCGGCAAGCGCACGAATTCGAGCACGAAGCGTGACAAGCCGTAGATGAGCAGAAACAAACCGGAGATGGCCAATCTGGGCCGCGGCTTCGAGGAAAACCACCACAGCACGGTGAACAACAGGATGCCTTCGAGACAAGCCTCGTAAAGCTGTGAGGGATGACGCACCACACCGTTCACATTGAAGCCCCAAGGTACGGTGGTCGGCTTCCCCCACAGCTCACCGTTGATGAAATTGCCGATCCGGCCGAAGAACAGCCCGAATGCAGGCAGTGGCGCGGTGAAGTCGTAGACGTCCGCTACATTGCGCTGCCGCCTCCAGGCATACAGCGTCATCGCGACGATCACGCCGAGCAAGCCGCCGTGGAAGGACATTCCGCCCTCCCAGATCTTGAACGGGTACCACACATCCCTGGCCCAGAACCCGAGCCCGTAGAAGAGCACGTAGCCGATACGGCCGCCGAGAATGACCCCGAGCATGTCGTAAAAGATGAGATCGTCGACATCGCTCGCTTTCCAGGTCGAGCCTGGGCGCGCGGCGCGCAGACGTGCCAGCCACCACGCGCCGGCAAAACCAATCAGGTACATGATCCCGTACCAGTGGACCTTCACCGGGCCGAGCTCGATGGCTATCGGGTTGAAACCGGGATACTGCAGCATAGCCGCGAAGTTTAGCCGAGCTCGCGGGTCACGCGGCAGAAGAACGCCTTGAGGTAGCGCGTTTCAGGAATCGCCGGATGGATGGGATGGTCGGGAGACTGTCCGCCGGACTCCAGGACCTGCACGAAGCGGCCGGTGTGCCGCGCGGCCGACTGTATAGCGCTGAGCAGGTCATCCGGCGCCAGGTGATAAGAGCACGAGCAGGAGACCAGCAGCCCGTCGCTGTCGATCAGATCCAGCGCGAGCTGATTGAGCTTGCGATAAGCCGCCTGCCCCTGCGGGATATCCTTCTTGCGTTTGATGAAAGCGGGCGGATCGAGGATCACGACGTCAAAGCGCGCTCCCTGGGCGTGCAATGCCTTCAGGGCATCGAAAGCATCCTCCCGCAATGTATCCACCGAAACGCCGTTCTCAGCGGCGTTGCGTTGGGCGATATCCAAGGCGAGTGGCGATGAGTCGATGCAGCACGCCGACGACGCACCATTGCGAAGCGCGGTTACCGCCCATGCGCCCACGTAGCTGCACACATCCAGCACGCGCGCGCCTGGGGGCAAAAACCGCAACAAGCGCTGTCGGTTGGCCGTCTGGTCGTAAAACCAACCGGTCTTCTGCCCTGCCGCCAGCGGCGCGCGCAAGCGCAATCCCGCTTCGATGACCTCGATCTCATCCGGAACGCTGCCGAAGGCAACTTCGGTGGAGGGTCGCAGGTGCTCCAGGTCGCGGGCGCCCGAGTCATTTTTCCAGAACAGAGTTGCGGGGCGCAGCACTTCCCGCACAGCGGCCTCGACATCGCTCTTCAGCGCCTCCATACCCGCGGTTGCAATCTGTCCGACGAGCACATCGCCATAACGGTCGAGCACCAGGCCCGGAAGCTGGTCCGATTCGCCAAATACCAACCGGTAATACGGCGCGCGACTCAAGCGCTCACGCAACGCGAGCGCCACCTTGAGCCGCTGCTCGATCAAGGCGCGATCCAGCGGTTGGGCCGCATCGCGCCCGACGATGCGCGCGCAGATCAATGCGTGCGGATTGACATAAGCGTGGCCGAGAAACTGATCGCGATCGGACAGCACACGCGCGCGTGCGCCTGCGGCGAAACCCGTCAACGGCGTCGCCGCATTGTCGATCTCATTGCTGAAGATCCAGAGATGTCCGGAGCGGATACGGCGATCCTCGCCGCGCTTCAGCTTCAAAATGGAAACATCGGTTGACATGCGTCAGGTGGAAAGCCCTCACCGCTCGAGCGGCTGACAGGCGGTATAGTGGGGTCGCATTCTACTCGAAACCAGCCCGAGTGCCTTATGGACCCCAGTGGAACAACCGCCGTAGGCAACCGTCTGTCGCAGGAAACGAGCCCGTATCTGCGCCAGCACGCGCACAATCCCGTCGATTGGTATCCGTGGGGCGCGGAAGCCCTCGAAAAGGCACGCGTGGAGCGCAAGCCGATACTGTTGTCCGTAGGTTACTCCGCCTGCCACTGGTGCCACGTGATGGCGCATGAATCGTTCGAGGATCCGGACACGGCGCGCTTGATGAACGAGCGGTTCGTCAACATCAAAGTCGATCGCGAGGAGCGCCCCGACATCGACCGCATCTACCAGATCGCGCAGCAGATGTTGACCCAGCGCTCCGGGGGTTGGCCGCTGACGATGTTCCTGACACACGACGACCAGCGACCGTTCTTCGGAGGCACTTATTTTCCGCGTGAGGCGCGCTTCGGTCTACCCTCGTTCCGTGATCTGCTGAAGCGCGTGTCCGAATACTATCGACAGCACGAGCAGGAGCTGCGGTCGCAGAACGAGGCGCTGATGTCGGCCTTCTCCGAGCTGAATCCGCCGCCGCCGGCGGGCGACATCCAACTCACGGAAGCGCCGTTGCGCGCCGCGCGCGCCCTGCTCGCCAAGACCTTCGATGCGCGCAGTGGAGGATTTGGCGGCGCGCCGAAGTTCCCGAATCCGAAGACACTGGAGCGACTGCTGCGGGACTGGCATGCGAGCGCGAACGCGCCCGAGCCGGATCTGCACGCCCTCTATATGGCGACCCTCACCTTGAAGCGCATGGGCGAAGGAGGCATCTACGATCAATTGGGCGGCGGCTTCTCGCGCTACTCGGTGGACGAGTACTGGATGATTCCGCACTTCGAGAAAATGCTTTATGACAACGGCGCTTTGCTCGCCGTCTACGCGGATGCGATGGTCGCCACCGGCGACACCTTCTACGGACAGATCGCCTCCGAGACCGCGGCCTGGGCGATCCGTGAAATGCAGGCTCCTGAAGGCGGTTACTACTCCAGCTATGACGCGGACTCCGAAGGTCACGAAGGAAGGTTTTACGTCTGGGACAAAGAGGCTGTCCAACAGGCGCTGACACCCGAGGAATATGCCGTGTTCGCCCCTCGATTCGGGCTGGATCGACCGCCCAACTTCGAAGGTCATTGGCATCTGCACGTATTTCAATCGATTGAGGATATCGCGCGCGCCCTCGGGCACTCCGAGGCACGGACCACGGCGTTGCTGGATTCGGCACGGAACCGATTACGAGCCATCCGCGCAACCAGAGTCTGGCCCGGGCGCGATGACAAGATCCTGACCTCCTGGAACGCGCTGCTGATCCGGGGCATGGCGATTGCCGCGCGCGCACTGAACCGGCCGGAGCTAGCCGCCTCGGCAACGAAGGCCCTGGACTTCATCCGCGGCACGCTCTGGCGCGAGGGCCGGCTACTCGCCACATACAAAGACGGCCACGCGCATCTCAACGCTTATCTGGACGATTACGTCTACCTCGTCGACGCTATCCTCGAGCTGCAGCAGGTGCGGTTCCGAGCTGACGAGCTGGCATTCGCACGTGATTTGCTGGAAGTCGTGCTCGCGCGCTTCAACGATCCCGACGGCGGATTTTTCTTCACTTCGGACGATCACGAGGCACTCATCCATCGCTCGAAATCATTCGGCGATGACGCCACGCCGGCCGGCAACGGCATAGCCGCGTTCGTACTCCAACGCATGGGACACCTCCTGGGTGAGACACGCTATCTGGCCGTAGCTGAACAGACCTTGAAAGCTGCCTGGGCCGTAATCGAAAAGTATCCACAAGCGCACATCAGCCTGGCTCTCGCCCTCGAGGAACTGTTGCATCCCCCGGAAATTGTCATCCTGCGCGGCGCGCTCGAGGAGATCGAGCCCTGGCAAAGTGAGCTAGCCAGGATCTACGCGCCACGCCGAATCGTACTCGCCATTCCGGGAGACGCTCGCGATCTACCGTCGTCGCTTGCCGACAAGCCAACACGTGGCGGTGCCGTGGCCTACGTGTGCGAAGGCAACGTTTGCTCCGCTCCGCTCGAATCCTTCAGCGCCCTGGCGAACCACTTGCGGCAAGGAGCGTCGCCCCGATCCTCGTGAGATTCCTGGGCGAGACGGCCGCATGCGCCGCCAAGGCTTGCAGATCGCGCCAGGCGCGGGCGAGGTCGCTGTCAGGTTGCAGGACGTGCATTCCGGCCAACGCGATCAACTCACTTACAGCCCCGCGCAGCTTCGCCACCGACAGGGTGCAGCTCGCCGTCACTTCGCTCGACTCGACCTGTGAAGGGCTACGGTTTGCGAGGGCGTCGCGCCACACCCGTCGGGCGAGTGCGTCCATGCCAGCCTTGATGAGTCCCCAGGTGGCCCTTGCCTCCGCATAGCGAGCCTGTACGCCAGGATCATCGGTGAGCGGGGCTCCAACAGTCTGCGTGCGTGTCAGGACCGCAAAGTCGTCCAGCGCGTGCTGCACGATGCCCAGGGCGACCGCAGTGATGGAGAGCTCGGTCACGCTACCGAGCGGCAGTCGGTACAGCGCGCCGGACTCGCGCTGTGTGGTGTTGGTCAGCGAAAAGGTGCGCTGCTCCGGGATGAACACATCGCGCACCTCGAAGTCATCACTTCCCGTGCCGCGCAGTCCGCTCGCGTCCCAGGCGGGCACGATCGAGACTTGCGAGGCGTCCAGGAGCACCGCGCGCGTGAGAGGACGGCCATTCTCGCCAAGGGCGAGGGTTCCGCTATCCATGACGATACAGTTGGCCAGAAAGGTGGTGGCATAGGGAGCGCCGGTGACGTAGTGCCAGCAGCCCGTTACCCGATACCCACCAGCGACCCGCACAGCGCGCCCTTCAGGCGCCATCCCGCTGGCGACAACTGTTTCAGGCCGCGCGAATACCGAAGTTGCGGTGACCGCATCGACGTGCGAAGCGAGCAACCCACCACAACAGCCGATCATCACCGCCCAACCGGTCGAGCCGTCCAGTCGGGCCGCCGCCGCGAAGATTTCCAGCGCTTCCGGCAGCTCCAGCTCGAAGCCCGCGCACTTCTTGGGCACCCAGAGCCTGAAGAGCCCGTAGCGCAGCAGCGCTCTTGCCATTGGCTTGGGTAGCCGCGCGAGCCGCTCGGCTTCGGCAGCGCTTTGCCGGATGAGCGGCGCGAGCTCACCCAGCCGACCGAGAATCTCCTCGACCGGGGACGCTTCTACAGCGGTTCGCAGTTGCCTCATGAGTCCGTTCTCCATCATGGCCCCATTTTAGGGGCCATGAGGTCGGCCGGGCACTGCACCGCGTGTGTGGAATTGGCGACTGGGGATAACAGGTAGCGCCAGTTTGGTGATCCGTTACGACAGCAACTCCACGTTCCCCCCGATCGCCACGGTGTTGATGGTCAAAGTGCGCTCAGTCGCAAAACGCAACAGGTAGTGCGGACCCCCGGCCTTGGGACCGGTTCCCGACAGTCCCTGGCCGCCGAAGGGCTGCACGCCCACCACCGCGCCGATCATGTTCCGATTGACATAGGTGTTGCCGACTGGAAGCGAGCGATACACGTATTCAGCGACACTTTCGAGACGACTGTGCACGCCGAGCGTGAGTCCGAAGCCGGTGCCGCGAATGGCTTCGATCACCTCGGGAAGTTGGTCGGCGCGGTAGCGCGCGACGTGGAGGATGGGCCCGAATTCTTCAGTCTTCACCTGGTCCAACGCGCGCAGCTCGAACAGGTGCGGCGCGAAAAAGTATCCGTGTTCGTGCTGGGGACCCAGCTCACAGGCATACAGGAGTTTGGCTTCGCCGCGCATCCGCGCGGCGTACTTGCGAAGACGCAGCATCGCTACCTCGGAGATGACCGGCCCGATGTCCGTCGACAGCTCCGCCGGATTCCCAATTGTCAGGCACTTCATGGCCCCGACGAGCATGTCGATGACGCGATCAGCAATCTCCTCCTGCACGTAGAGTACTCGCAATGCCGAGCAGCGTTGGCCTGCGCTGGTGAAGGCGGAAGTGATTGCATCGTCGACCACCTGCTCTGGCAGAGCGGTCGCGTCGATCACCATCGCGTTGACGCCGCCCGTCTCCGCGATGAGCGGCACGATCGCGCCGTCGCGGTTGGCCAATGCACGGTTGATGTGGGTGGCTGTCGCGGTCGAGCCGGTGAAGGCCACCCCGGCCAGGGCGGGGTGTTTGAATGCAACGTTACCGAATGCAGGGCCGTCAGCGGGGGTGAGATGCAACGCGTTCACGGGCACGCCCGCCTCGTGTAGCAAGCGCGTCATGGCGTGAGCGATCAGCGGAGTCGCGGGAGCGGGCTTGGCAATCACAGCATTGCCGGCCATGAGGGCCGCGACCACCTGGCCAGTGAAGATCGCCAGAGGAAAATTCCAGGGACTGATACAGACAAACACGCCGCGCCCGTTCAGCGACAACAGATTGCGCTCGCCTGTGGGACCCTGAAGCTGCCGCGGCTCTCCGAACAACTCACGGCCACGCGCGGCGTAGTATCGGCAGAAATCGATCGCCTCGCGCAACTCGGCTACGGCGTCCGGCAGTGTCTTCCCAGCCTCTTTCACCAACAATCTCAAGAAAACGCCACGCTGCTCCTCGAGCAATTGCGCCGCACGGTCAAGACATGCCGCGCGTGCCGCCGCGGGGGTTGCATCCCACGCCGGCTGCGCTTGCGAGGCGAGATCCATTGCCAGCGTGATCTGCGCATCCGTCGCATCGCGTGACATGCCCACGGTTTCGCGTAAGTCAGCTGGCGAGAGTACCGGCGCTTGCGCATCATCGACCACCTTGCCGCCGATGATCGGGCCGCCCATCGAAGCCGCCGCGCTCGGAGTGCGCAATTCGGCTTCGAGCTCCGCGATACCGACCGGGTCGCCCCAGTCCGCGCCCTCGGAGTTGGGCCGCTCCGAGCCATAGAGCGCCAGCGGCTCCCGGATGCGGCTCGGAGCCGCTTTCTCCGCGGACCGGTTGAGGGACGAAATGGGATCGCTCACGACCTGCTCCACGGGAATCTGCGGGTTGAGAAACTGATGTACAAAGGAGGTGTTGGCGCCGTTTTCGAGCAGCCGACGCACGAGGTAGGGCAGCAGGTCCTCGTGGGTACCCACAGGGGCATAGACGCGGATTGCCGGGAAACTCGTCACTTCAGCACGCACGGCCTCGTAGAGTAATTCGCCCATGCCATGCAGTCGCTGGAACTCGTAGGCCGAGCCGGGCGGCGCCAGATCGAGCACTGCCGCAATGGTGAACGCGTTATGGGTTGCGAACTGCGGATAGATCGCGTCGCTCGCGGCGAAGAGGCGCTGCGCACAGACGAGGTAACTTGCGTCAGTGGCCGCCTTCGACGTGTAGACCGGAAAGCTCGGCAAGCCCCGCTCCTGCGCGCGCTTGATCTCGCTGTCCCAATACGCGCCTTTCACCAGGCGCACCGTCATCCGTCGGCCAGTATCACGTGCAAGCTCGGCGACCCAATCCACCACGAGGGGTGCTCGGCGACCATACGCCTGCACGGCAAGCCCAAGCCCTTCCCAACCGCGGGTCTCGCTGTCGCGAGCGAGGGCTTCGATGATATCGAGTGAGAGATCGAGCCGATCCGCTTCTTCCGCGTCAATCGTGAAGCCGATTCCGGTGCGAGCCGCCCGCCGCGCCAAATCCAACATACGCGGAATGAGGCGCTCGGCGACGCGAGCGCTTTGCAACAGGGTATAACGCGGCTCCAATGCCGAGAGTTTTACCGAGATACTCGATCGGCTGTGGACGGTGCCCGCGGGCTGTGTGCCCAGGACATCGATCGCCCTCGAATACGCATCCGTGTAGCGCTGTGCATCTGCTTCGGTACGAGCGCCCTCACCCAGCACGTCGAACGAGCACAACGTCAATCCAGGATGGGACTTCCCGCGCGCGAGCGCCGACTCGATCGTCTCACCGACGATGAATGCCTCTCCCAACATCTGCATCGCCCCACGTAAGGCCCTGCGGACCACGGGAGCGACCAGCGGCTTGGTGACTGAAGCGAGCGAGAATCGACCGTAGAGCTCGCTGACCACTTCCGGCAGCAGCCGGCTCGCGGAACCCAACAGGGCGAACGCTGTGCGCAGGAGAAGATCATCGCTTCCCGGAACTCCGGCCGCGCGGATCGCGGCCAGTCGCTCGGCAATCAATTGGTCGGCGCGCTTCGGGTCAGGGGTTCGCAGCAATGCCTCCGCGAGACTCATGAGCGCCTTGCCCGGGGCGCTGTCGAGCGGAAACTGCTCCAGCATCGAATCGACCAGGGGGCGGGCGCGCCGGTCCGCGCGGGCGGCCTCTACCCAACGGGTCGCACTGGCCTTGGCGTTTTCGAGCCGCCGTCCGACCAGCTCGAGCGAATCGATCATTTCATCGATCGCGTCCGGCTCGGCGCGCAACGTCGCCGCGCGCAACGCTTCACGTAGCGCCTCCAGTCGACTTGTCTCCGGCGGCTCCCGAATTCGCTTCGCCGCACCGCTGCTCGCCATACCCTTTGCCCTCGGCCGCCGCTGAGCGGACCATAGTGAATTGTGCTTATGATATCGTTCTCGACAGAGCATATTTTCTCGTTTTGGCCCTCTAGAAAGTCGATTTCACTGGCATGAGCCCAAAAACCGCGCCCGCCCGCTCTGTGATCGGCGCCGACCGGGAACTGGACCGCATCGATCGCAGGCTTCTGGCCAGGCTTCAGCAAGACGGCCGCACACCGGTCTCGCAACTCGCCCGAGAAGTGAATCTCACTGTCACGCCGACGCTGGAGCGTGTACGACGCCTGGAATCGGGTGGCTATATCGAGGGTTACTTCGCCCGGTTGAATCCCGGGAAGCTCGGCCTGGGACTTCTGGCCTATGTGGAGGTCTCTCTCGACCGCACCACCCCGGACGCGTTCGAGCGTTTCAAACAGGTCGCCCTCGCCCACGACGAAGTCATGGAATGCCACATGGTCGCCGGCGGCTTCGATTACCTGTTGAAGATCCGGGTCACCGACATGGAAAGCTATCGCCGCTTTCTCGGCGACCGCCTCGCCTCAGTGCGCGGCGTGCAGCAGACGCACACCTATTTCGTGATGGAAGAGGTGAAGTCGACGCAGAAGATCGTGGTGCCGGAATGACTGCAGTGCTCACTCCAGGGTGACGAACTCCGCGCCCTCAACGGCATAACGCGCGTAGCGGAAATCGCGGATCTTGATCAGCTTGTCGCCCTCCCAACCCAGCAATACGAAGTAGACGGGCTGAGCCGACGCTCCCCGCGGATCGAACGCCAGCAACGCGGGCCGACCCTCGACCGCGCCCAGCACAAAGCGCCAGTCCTGGAGCTTCTCGTAATAGCCGTAATACTTGCTGACTTCCGCGCGTCCGCTCACACGTGATCTGGCGACGAGGTCGAGCCGCACTTCGTCGGCCAGCATGTCACGCAGCGCATCGAAATCCCGAGCATTGAAGCGCTCGATGTAAGCCGCGAGCAAGTCGTGCTCCCCTTCGGTCAACACGGGTGCGCTTGGCATATCCGGCTCAGCCGAGAGCTCGCGCAATCGCTCCCGACCCCGGTGCAGCGCCGACTTGACGGAAGCCACGGTCGCCTCATCGAGGACCGTAGCGATCTCTTCGAGCGAATAACCCAGGACGTCCTTCAAAATAACAGTGCCGCGCTGCGAGACCGGCAAGTGCATGAAGGTGCGCAGACTCGCCGCGGCCGCCAAGCGCTCGTCCTGACCAACATCGGGATCGGCGAGCATGGTCACGTCCTCGTCGGAATGAGTGGACTTGCGTCGCGCCCGGCTGCGCAGGAAGTCGAGTGCCGCATTGTGCGCAATGCGAAAAATCCACCCTTCGGGGTTGTCGATGGGGCCTGCGGTTGGAAATGCCTCGAACGCCTTGATCAGGGTCTCCTGCAGAACATCCTCACCGTCGATGACGGAGCCGGTCATGCGCGCGCAATAGCGATGGAGCTTGGGCCGCAGTTCCCCGAGCAGACGCTCGAATGCCGCCGCATCGAGCGGTAATTTGCCTTGCGCGGTCACCGAGCCCGAGCCGATTGAAGTGCCGTCATTGGCATCGTTCGGATGTGTCATGTGAGCCATCTTCCCAAGACGTCGCCGAGCCCAACGAGGATTCGCCGCCCACAAAAAATTTTCGCACCCGGCGATCGAATCCTTTCCGTCCCCTGGTTTCGTCTCTTGCAGCGAACCCCCGGCACGATCGCCGGCCACACCAGGAGATATCGATGAAACCATATTACATGTCACGTGATGGAGGTGCTCAATGAACGCATCAACCGATCTGTCCGGCAGGACCGCGATCGTTGTGGGCGCGAGCCGCGGAATCGGCCTCGGCATCGCCACGACGTTTGCCGACGCCGGCGCACGGGTAATAACCGTATCTCGCTCGGCACCCGAGCCCAAGGGAACGCGAACGATCCAACACGAGGTTGCGGATGCTACGGACGCCACTGTCCCGGCAAGCCTTCTCGACCGCCATGAACCGGAGATCATCATTCTGGTGGCCGGCGCAAGCCCACATATGCGCCCCCTGCAGCAGCAAACGTGGGAGACGTTCTCCGCCAACTGGGACACCGATGTCCGGATGACGTTTCACTGGCTACGCGAGATTCTGCTGAAGCCACTGCGGGCCGGCAGCAGAGTGGTCGTGTTCAGCAGCGGTGCCGCGCTGGCAGGCTCACCCCTCAGCGGCGGATACGCTGGCGCCAAGGCCACTCAGCGCTTCATCACCGCGTACGCGCAAGACGAGGCGAAGCGTGCCGGCCTGGGAATCACCTTCACTGCGGTGCTGCCGCGATTCTCCCCAGAAACTGGCGTCGGCCGACCCGCCATCCAGGCCTACGCGGCTCGGGCCGGTCAAACAGTAGAGGAGTACCTCCGGTCGTTCGTCCAGACGAGTGGCCCACTGGTGACTCCCGAGATTGCCGGCAGCTCCCTGGTGCAATTGGTGAAGGAGGATGCTGCCAATGTGGCACCCGCGTACTTGTTGACCGGCGGCGGACTCAAGGCACTCCCTTGAGAATTTTCTGTGGCCGACCGCGGTCATGGCTGGCGCGCGCCGTTTGCGGCGCGCGCCGAGCGCATCCTGAGCCGGTTACGGTTTCGTCCGCGGCTTCATGATCGCCGACAGGCGATCCTCGGTCTTCTCCACTCGCTCCAGGCGAGGGTATTTCAACCCGTCGTAGTAGGGGATATGCACCACCCGATACCGATCGAGATTCTTCACGATCAACTCGATCGGCGTGTGCGAGTTGCGCGCCGTGACGATGGCCTCCCGCAGCCGCTCCGGCCGATACTCGCGCCCATTGACGGCAATCAGGATCATCCCGGCCGTGAGCCCCGCGTCGTACCCCGGTCCGCCCCACAGCACCTCGGTGAGCTGACCGTACTCGCGTATGGATACGTCGAACCCGAGCGAGAACATGAAATCCACCGCCTTCCGTTGGTCCTCGAGCCCCCGCAGATACTCCGTCTCAACATCCGTATAGACGAGCTTCCAACCTCCGCGCGCGAGCCCTTCGATCGGTGCCCCCGGCCCGTGCGAGTGCAGACGCTGTGTTAAGAACTTCTCCCAGTCGTACGCAACGACACCATTCAGTGCGTGCACGACATCGGCAAATTGGTACGTCACCGGCCCCAGAGTGCCGTCCGCGCCGCCGAAAAACACACGTGTGAAATCATCCAATGAGCGCCTGTCACCGCTCAGCTCCCGAATGTTCGTATCAACGTCGAGCCAGATGAGAGCGCCTTCCGGATAGTAGTCCTCCGCGCGCTCCCACGAGAGCCAGGAGAGCGCCCGCCGCGCGGTCACGATCGGCTGGTAGGTCGTATCCTCAACGTCGCGCCACGCGCGGCCGGGGCGATTGTGGTCCATGTTGGCCGCCATGTACGCCCAATCCTGGCGCGTCATCTCGGCACTCCACAACCCGGAGCGGGCAGCCAACACGCCCTCGAGATAAGTCGTGAGTCCCTCGTAGACCCACAACAACTCGTTGCGCATCGGGACGTTGAAATTCGCCGTGGCGAGCCCGGCGGGTCGACGGAACTTGCCGTTCCAGGAATGAGAGAATTCGTGCGGTAGCAGCGTGCGCCCGACCGCCTCGCGATCCCAATCGAAAAAATACCCGGGCAAGCGCCGGTTCTCGCTCGAGCGATGATGCTCCAGGCCAAGGTCCCCAAAATGATCGCTCAAGGCCAACAGCAGATCGTAGTGATCGAAATGGCGCCCGCCAAACAGCGCGTACGCCTCCTGGACCAGCTTGCGGTGCACGGCGATCTGCTCGGGCCTGATGGTCTCGTAACTGGCGGGGCTGTCCGCGACGATGTCCAGCCGCACGGCCGGATCGAGAGCGATGCTCCGGAAATAACGCCCCGCGAACACCGGCGAGTCCACCAACATCTCGAGCGAGGTGTGTTTGAAAGAGACTGTGTTGGCGCTACGGCTCTCGATCTCCAGCGCGGTACCGAGTTGCCAGCCTGCGGGCAGCGTGAGCTGGGGAGCCACGTCGATCCGGCTCGCATAATAGCCCGCCGGATATAACACCACCGTGTTCCACTCCAGGGCCAGCATCTCGGGCGTAACCATGATGATCCGCCCTTCGCCAGGGACCAGGGGCGCGGCGTACTGGAACTCGAGATCGAGACGATCGGCGCCCGCGGGCACCTGCACGTGAAACGCATAGATGTTGACTGGATCACGGGCCCAATCGACCTGCCGTCCGTTGCTACTCATCGTGAGCCCGGTAAGCCCATCGATGGGTCCGCGAGGCGCGTGATTGCCGGGCAGCCACTGCGGATAAAGGAGCGTCAACGCGCCTGGCTGGACTGGAATATTCTCGTGAACGGCGAAGATATGCCGCTCGATATCGGTGGCATCGACCTTCAGCGTGATCGCGCCGGCATAAGGCGTGTCCTGTGGGGCCGGACCCTCCGCGGGCGGGATCTCGACAGCGCGAGCGACAGAACTGGCGACCCCCACCATTGCCGCGACGAGCGCGACGACGCCCGCTTGCCTCATCGCGTTGTCAGTACCTTCGCGACGGCTTGCGCGAAATACTCCAGATTCTCTCTACGCAGCCCCGCCACGTTGATGCGGCTGTCATCCGTCATGTAAACGTGGTGGCGGCTCTGCAGCTCACGTACCTGTTCCACCGTGACCCCCAGATAGGAGAACATCCCGTGCTGGGCTTCGATGAAGCCGAAGTCCCGCTGCGGACATAATTTCCGAAGCTGTTGCACGGCTTCGTGACGCAGCCCCTGGATACGCTTGCGCATGGCTCCGACTTCGTCCTCCCAGGAGTGACGCAATACGCTGTTATCCAGAATCTCCAGGACAATGGCGGCCCCGTGATCCGGCGGCATCGAGTAGATGCTACGCGCGATGCGGACCAACTGTGTCAACACGGCTTCCGCGGCGGTTGGCGTCTTTGTCACCACGTGCAACGATCCGGTGCGCTCACGATAGAGCCCGAAGTTCTTGGAGCACGAGACCGCGACTGTCACTTCGGGCAACTCGGAGCAAAAGAGACGGATGCCGAACGCATCCTCCACCACGCCGGTCCCTAAACCCTGGTAGGCCATATCGATGAACGGCAGGAGGTCACGACTCTTGAAGATGCCCAGGAGCTCGCGCCACTGCGCCTCGTTGAGATCGGCACCGGTGGGGTTGTGGCAGGACGCATGCAGCAACACCACCGCGCGCGCTGGAAGGCGTTCGAGAGCGGCACGCATCGAGTCAAAATTCACCCCGCCGGTGGCGGGATCGAAATACGGATAGCGCTCCAGCTTGAGCCCACAGCCAGAGATCAGCGGAATATGGTTCGCCCATGTCGGTGTGCTCACGTGCACGACGGAGTCTGGCGAGGCCGCGCGGATGAGCTCCGCGCCGAGCCGCAGGGCACCGCAACCGCCTGGCGCCTGGATTGTTCGAACACGCCCGCTGATCAGCGCCGGGTGATCGGCGCCAAAAACCAGCCGCTCCATCGCCTGATTGAATCCTGGGTTACCGGCAGCCGCGACGTAGGATTTCGTATTCTGGCGCGCCAGGACTGACTGCTCCGCCTGACGGACGGCTTTCAGGACAGGTGTATCGCCGTGATCATCGCGATAGACCCCCACGCCCAGATCGACCTTGTGAGGGTCGGTATCCGCACGAAAGGCGGCCATGAGGCCGAGAATCGGATCGGGGGACAGGCGTTCGAGGCGCTCGAGCATCGCTTAGGTCTCCACACACCGCGCGTCGGATGCGCGGAGCACCTAAGTTTAACCGCTCGATTGGCCAGGAGCCTGCCTGAGTAATGCTCGCCTACTGAGGCCGCCTGGAGCCGTCCTGAACGAACCGACGCCGGTCGCCGGCCTTCGGCGGGAGCCATTCACCCTTTGCATTCGTCCGGGCAACCTGCGCCGAGCGCGGGCTGGAGCCGCTGCTATCCAGGGTCCCCGTCGGAACCACGACAATACCCACTGAGCGAACGACCCTTGGAAGTGTGCTGCCGCATTGCCGACAGAAGGCCGTTCCGAAGTGCCAGTCCTTCGGCGGACCGTAATTCGAGATTTGAGACTCCCCGCGCAGCCAGCGGAACTTGGCGGAATCCACGAAAATATTCGCCGTATGCGCAGCACCCTGCCCGCGACGGCAACTGGCGCATTGACAGCTCATCACGCGTCCGGCCGAACGCACCAGCTCGAACGCGACTTCACCGCAGAGGCAACTACCCTTGGCCATTTTCTGGGCCATTTTCTGGGAAGCGCCCGTGGTGGACTGTTTCGATCCCGAGGTACGGGACCTTGCCGCCGGCGAGACTCTGCGCGCTGTCACATCAAGCTTCCTCGTGCTCGGGAAACACATCCACGTGCCGAGAAGCTCTCGATCCCGCGAAACGCAGATTGTGCGATTGGATGCCGTGCTCCCCGTCCAGGTTCCCCGCCGGACAGAAAGCGATACCCGTCTCGGGCTCCACCACCGGCATTACAGAGCCACATTTGCTGCAAAAGGTTCGTTTGCCGTAGGCCGACGACTGATACGTGGACAACGCTTCCTCGCCGGCCACCCAACGGAAACCGCCCAAGGGAACGGTCACGAAGGTCGCGAATGCCGCCCCGTGATGTCGGCGGCACATGGAGCACTGACAATGTGACAGGACCTCGAACGGCCCCTCCATTTCGTAGCGAACCGTTGCGCACAGACATGAACCCTTCATGACAGAGACGCTCTTGCGGAGCGCTCCCTCTGGAGGATGGGGTTCCGACAGCGCGGCGAGCAGGAGCTCCACCATCTCGGCGTCCCACATCCGTTGCTCTGGACCATCAATAGCAACATCCGGGACTTGTAGATTCGCCAGAATCATCTCGCACGCGCTGTCGAGGTTACGCAGCGCGAGCGAGCCGTCACGCCTGCCCTTGACGAGCAGCCGCTTCAAACGCGCGCGCACCATCTGGTCCCATTCATGGAGCCGCCGCTGCAGGTGTGTCGGAAGATCGCGGCCTCTCCTGAATGACAGGAGTGACCCGCGCTCGCGCCGCAACTCGAGCGCCGCGACCAGGAAGGCCGCGATCTTGTCGAGCGCCGTGCCTGGCGTGGTTTCCCCGCGGAGCAGCGCTTCCGCGAAGGCCTGGGCGGTGCGCGCATAACATTCATCGATGAGGGCCCAGTTATCCTCAAACCAGCTCGCCGCGATCGTGGCTTGCTCATCACCCGTCTCGACGGCAATCGCGGACCAACGCATCCGGTGGTCGGCACGGCGTGCGACCACTCTGGCGGCGGCGTCAATAACGGCATTTCGAGTAATTGGTTTTGAGCCTGTCATAGGTCCTCCATGGAAGATCCAAGCAACGGGCGTGCCAAGGCCAAAGTAGCGATAGGACCTCACGAAGAGCAACGCAAGCGCACCGGTATGGAGCGAGCTTGGTGCAGCCGCGCCGGCCGCCGCTCCCCTGGGGTGCAGCGCTCGACGACGTCACATTTTTGGCCCCGAATTTGACCCGCATGAGACTAAAGCTGCACTGCCCCCAAGCCGATAAAGGCAAACGAGAGTGCGATGGACCGTGCACCTGTTAAATGCGTATGCGCCGCCATTTTCCCGTGATCCAAATCATCGGCTCCATCGTCGTCCTCGTCTGCGTGTTCGGGGGCTTCCTCCTCGAGGGCGGCAAGATCCTCGCGCTCTGGCATCCCACCGAGATTCTGATCATTGTGGGGTCCGCGCTGGGAGCATTCCTCACCAGTAATCCAACAAAGATCGTCAAAGCATCTTTCAAGGGTGCGCTGGATGTAGTGAAAGGACCGCGCTACAAGCGCGAGGACTACGTGCAGCTCCTCAAGCTCCTGTACGAAGTGCTCATGAAGATCCGCAAGGACGGACTGATGGCCATCGAGGCGGACCTGGACGCCAAGGACGGAGGCACGCTGTTCAAAAACTACCCCCAGATCGTGGCCGATCACCACTTGATGGAATTCATCACCGACTGTCTACGTTTGATGGTCGGCGGCAGCCTCGACCCGCACGAGCTCGAAAGTCTTCTGGAGATGGAGCTGGAGACGCACCACCAGGCGGCCCACGAGCCGGCGCACGCCGTGCAGAAGGTCGCTGACGCACTGCCCGGCTTCGGTATCGTCGCGGCCGTGCTCGGCATCGTGAACACCATGGCGAGCCTCGAGGGCGCCGATACGGCCACCATCGGTCACAAAGTCGGATCGGCTCTCGTGGGTACCTTCCTTGGCATTCTCGTGAGCTACGGCTTCGTCGGTCCCGTGGCCGCCTCGATGAGCCACTCGGCCAACGAGGAAGGTCGAGCCTTCGAGGTCGTCAAAATGGCGCTGGTGGCCAGCGTCCGGGGTTACGTGCCTGCGATTGCTATCGAGTTCGCGCGCAAGCTCCTCATGAGCGATCTGCGTCCTTCCTTCAGCGATCTCGAAGCGCAACTGAAGCAGAAGCCCAGGGCAGTCGCTTAAGGCCCGCACGGCAATGTCCACGCCGGGAAAAAACGCGCGCCCCATCATCATCGTCAAGCGCAAGAAGAAGGGCGCCGCGGAACACCACGGGGGCGCCTGGAAAGTCGCCTACGCGGACTTCGTCACCGCCATGATGGCGTTCTTTCTCGTCATGTGGCTCGTCACGGCCGTATCGAAGGAGCAACGCGCGGCCATTTTCGAATACTTCAAGAATCCCAGCATGGAGAGCGGCAAGAGCATCAAGGCCGCGCCAGGACAGATGGGTCCGGGCGGCGCGAGTACGAGCCCGATCAATCTCGGGGGCGGTCTCGACTCACTGCGCTCCCGGGTCAGCAAAGTAACTGACATCGGCGCCACCGCGGCGCTCGTGCGTCACGAGGAAACCGCGGACGCCAAGAAAAAGAAGACGCGGGAGCAAACGGAAGCGGAAGCGCGCGAGCAGGTGCGCGAGGCCGAGCACAAGAAGCTCGAGACGCTCATGGTGGAATTGAAGGAAGCGGTGAGCAAGAGCCAGGCGCTCGAGCCCTTCAAAGACCAACTCCTGCTCGACATCACCCCTGAAGGTATCCGCATCCAGATCGTCGATGCGCAGAATCGCCCGATGTTCGACATTGGGAGCGCGCGGCTGCGCGACTACACGCAGGCCATTTTGCGCGAGCTCGCCCCGTATCTGACATCGGTGCCCAACCGCATCAGCATCACCGGCCATACGGACATCCGCGCCTATCCCGGCCAGGGCGGCTATTCAAACTGGGAGCTTTCCGCCGATCGAGCCAACGCCGCTCGCCGCGCCCTCGTTGGGGCCGGTCTGCCGGACGAAAAGATCGCTCGCGTCGTCGGCCTCGCCTCCTCCGTTCTCTTCAATCGCGCCGACCCCCAGAACGCGATCAATCGGCGCATCAGCATCGTGATCATGACCAAGCAAGCCGAGGAGGAGGCGCTCAAGACCGACGTCGCCACGACGACTCCAGCGCCGCCAAGCGAAATGAACGTCATCGGAGCCGACGCCTCCGGCGTTGCTCCCAACGCACTCCCTCCCAATGTCGTTAGTCCGAACCGCGGCCCGACAACTCCCGGCACGCCCGCGTCCGCGCCAGCCGAAACAGCCGGGCAAGCAGCCATTCCTGGCGGCACGCCAGTTGCAGCCAGATAGGCTTCTGCCTACGGCGCCAGGGCCGCCAAGGCCTTCTTCCTAGCGGCTTCGAACTCGTCTCCGGGATTCCACGTTGGCATGGCGTCCGCCTGCGCGATAATCCAAGCCGCGTCGAACGCCAACTGCGCGTCCTCTACCATCCCATCGAAATTCCACGAGTCATCGAGCTTGTCGCCCGGCTGGTGATACTTCTTCGCCTCCCACGCCTCGATCTGCTGCCGACCCCACTCCGGTGGGCGCCCGATGAAATCGGTGCCATCATGAAAAAAGAGCGCCGGTACCCCGATCTTCGCGAACGAGAACTGATCGGAGCGATAGTAGTAGCCTCGGTCAGGGAATTGATCCGGCTTGATGATGCGCCCTTGCGATTTCGCCACGTCCGCAGCGATCTGATCCAACACCCCCGACTTGCCCTGGCTCACGAGCGTGAGGTCGCGCGTGCGGCCGAAAATATTGCCACCGTCGAAGTTGATATCGGCGGCAATCCTGCCGGCCGGTACGGTGGGGTGCAGAGCGTAGTACATCGAGCCCAGCAGGCCGCGCTCCTCACCCGCAACGAACAATATCAACACCGAGCGGCGCGGCCGTTCCGGGAGCGCGGCGAAGCTGCGCGCGAGCGCCAGCGCCTGCGCACAGCCTGAAGCGTTGTCGACCGCTCCGTGGTAGATCCGATCGCCGCTGGCATCCGGCTCCCCGATGCCCAGGTGATCGTGATGCGCCGAGATCACCACGATCTGATTCGCGAGCTTGGGATCGCTCCCCCGCATGAACCCGGCGACATTCGCCGTTTGCACGCGCGCCAGCTTGTTGGTGAAAGCAATCGACGTCCGGATCCCCAGCGGTACCGGCTCGAAAGAGCGCGATCGTGCCGCCGCCACCAGCTTATCAAGATCGAAGCCGCTCGATTTCAACAGACGACGTGTCGCCGCCTCGGTCGCCCATCCCTTGAGTTGGATGCGCGGCTCGCCCTCGGCCGGCAACTCGAACTGCTCATTGCCCCACGAGCTTTGCACCACCTGCCACGGATATCCGGCGGACTCGTTGGTATGGATGATGATCGCGCCCGCCGCGCCTTGCCGGGCGGCGCTCTCGTACTTGTAGATCCAGCGGCCGTAGTACAACCGGCGCTTGCCCGCGAACAACTGCGGATCCCAGTCCGGATCGTTGTTGAGCATCACGAGCACCTTGCCCTTGAGGCTCACTCCTTTGAAATCATCCCACTTGTACTCCGGGGCCTGGATGCCGTAACCGACAAAGACGAGCTCGGCGTCGTCGATCGAGACGCTCTCGCGTTGCAGTCCGCTCATGGCGATGTAATCGTCGCGCCAGGCCAGGTCAACGCGACCGCTCTTGCCTTGGAAGCTCCAGGTTTTCGGAAACTGCCCCTTGAGCGCCACGACATCAAACGGCTGCTGCCACTGGCCGTTGGGGCCGCCGGGCTGGAAACCGAGCCCTTCGAGCTGCGTGGCGAGGTACAACCGCGCGAGTTGGTCACCGCGGGTCGCCGGCCCCCTGCCTTCGAGCGCATCGGAGGACAGAAAACGGATCGGCGCTTCCAGCGTATTGCGCGTGATGTACGTGCGCCCGGCCTGCTCGACCGCCGGAGGAACGGGAGCCGCGACGGGAGCCGCCAGGGCCGACGAACACACGGCCGCACTCGCCACAGCGGCTGCCATTGCGCGGACTCGCTTCCGTGCCTTGCGAATTGCAATCACTGGACACCCTTCGTGACGAAAAAAAGGGTTCGGAACTTAGCACGGAGCCGCCAACCAGCGAACACGGCCTATCTCGGACCACCCGACGCCACGGCTCGCGCGCCCTCTTTCGGTTCGGGAGACCCAATGTTGGTCGATCATGGTGCGTGGTCATGGACGCAACCCTGCCCTCAGAACCAACAATCAATGACTTACGCGGCGCGCGGGGGGATTGGGCGGCTGGCATCGTATTTGCTTTATCTAGACTGGGAGCGGCTCAACGGCCCCCAAGGTTGCTAGCAACGCGGTGCATGCTCGCCGTGACCCCCTCGCGGGGGGCATGCATCGCGGATTTTAGCGACCAACTCCCTGTACCGTCCCTGGAGCCGCAACCCAGCCGGCCGCTGCGCAAGCCGACACGCAAGTAATCCGTCCCTGGAGCCCACACTCCTCGCCCGCCATCCATGGGCGCGAACCGCGTTCTAGGGAGTCGTTGTCGAGGAGCTCTCCACGCGATGAAAGATCGCCAGGGCATCGCGCGCACGCAGGTACTTGACGACCGCTACTTCCATGGACAAGGGCTCGCGTTCCGGCACGCTGTGCGCTGGGCTCACCCGAATCGTGTTGGTGTGCTCGGTGAGCGATCCCAGACTGTCGCCAGGCCCGCCCGGCGGTGCAGCCATGATCCCGCCTGAAGCCATGAGCTGCTCGAGCGCCGCCAACTCCGGCGGTGGCTCCGTCTCCTCAGGAGTCAGCAGCAGACCGTGCTTGCGCGCCCAGAGTCCCGCGCTGGTGAGGCTCGTCAACATGGTCAGAGGCACCGACAGCAACAGCCCCAACAGGATGGGCGACATCCACCAGATGTAGCGTGGCGCGATGATCAAAATGATAGCGCCCCACACGAGCCCGATGGCGACGTGCCACTTATGGCGCGAGAACGCTTCCCGGAAAGTGATGCCGCGATCGCCACGATCCTGGGCGTTCCAGGTCACGGGATGACCCGCCAGGGTCGTGATCACGAACGACGTGTGAAACAACATCATCGAAGGGGCGAGCAATGTGCTGAACAGTTGCTCGAGCAACAGGCTGCTCAGCAGGCTCCGCGCGCCGCCGAAGCTTCGCCGCAGATCCTTCTTCAAGAGCGCGAGCGTGGCGCCAAGCACCTTCGGCATCAACAGCACCACAATGGTGCCGGACAACAACAAGGCAATTTCGCTGTCCCGATACTGCGGCCAGGTTGGGAACAGGGAATACGATCCTGGCGGGAAATACTGGTAGCCATTGATCGCATCCAGGCAGACGGCAATCGAGCTCAGTAGCAGCGCCGCCAGCCACAGCGGTGAGCTGGCATAGGACAACACGCCAGTGATGAGATGTAGCCGACTCAGCCAATGCAGGCCGCGCATCGGCAACAGCCCCAGGTGCTGCAGGTTTCCTTGCGCCCACCGACGATCCCGCGCCGCGAAGTCGACCACATTGGAAGGGATCTCCTCGAAGCTCCCTCCAAGATCGGTCAGAAGCCACACTTTGAACCCGGCGCGGCGCATGAACGCCGCTTCGACGAAATCGTGACTGAGGATCTCGCCACCCAACGGCGGCTTCCCGGGGAGTTTCGGTAGATCGCAGTACGCGGCGAACTCGCGCAAGCGCAGGATCGCGTTGTGTCCCCAGTAGTTGCCTTCACCAAGCTGCCAGAACGCCAAGCCACTGGCCAACATGAGGCTGTTCAGTCGGGCCGCGAACTGGATGAGGCGCGCGAAGAGCGTCTCGCGCCCCGCGGGCGTCGGCAACGCCTGAATGATTCCCGCTTCCGGATGCGCATCCATCATCTGCGCGAGCGTGACCAGGGCGTGCCCCGACATGATGCTGTCGGCATCGAGGACGACGGCATAGTCATACGCTCCACCCCAGGAGCGCACGAAGTCAGCGATGTTGCCCGCCTTGCGTTGCAGATTTTCCTTCCGACGCCGATAGAACACGCGGCCTACCGCGTCGTGACGCTCCACGAGACGCGCCCACGCGAGCTCTTCAGCGGCCGCGATCTCGGGCTTGCGGGTATCCGAGAGCACGAAGAGGTCGAACGCGGCCTGCTCCGGCCGTGCCTTGAGGGAAGACCAGATGACCTCGAGGCCAGCGAATACACGTGTCGTGTCCTCGTTATAGATGGGCATGATCACGGCGGTTCGACCCTGCAAAGGCCTGCCCTCGCCCTCGGAGGAATGAATCACGGCCCGATCACGGCCCACGAGCTGCACAATGAAGCCGGCCACCGCCGTCCAGAACGCGCCCGTGATCCAGGTGAACAGAATGAAAAAGACGATGAGGCTAGCCTTCTCCCACGGCGTGAAGCCGTTGGTGCGCAGGATATCCATCATCAGGGCACTGGCCGACAACGAGGTGAGGAACGTCAGACCAAAGAACAGCGTCCGACGCCAGATTGCGGGCCACCGCAGGCGATCGCGTGCCATGGTTAGGTTCCCGGAGCCCAAAGGTAAGTCCAAGTTTCGCTCAACGCTTCCCCGTACAGTGTTAGATAACAGCGCAGGTCGACGGGCTTGTCACCACTTTTGAGTCGCATCGATACACGCCAAACACCATCGGCAGCAAGCCGCTCCACCGTGATGTCATCGATCTCCCCGCCCGTGGCGCTCGCGGCCGCCTGCACGGGCTGCGCTCCGGCCAGGCTGTCGAGATCGCCGCCGGCAAAATCAACAATGACCCGACGCATTCCCGGAACCACGTTCGTGCCGTTCACGATCCGGGAAAAATGCGTAGCAATAACCTTTCCTCCCGGGGGCCACTGGGTCGAGCCCGTGTAGGCCGAAAGCAGATAGGAGAACGTCATGGGCTTTTGCGGTTGCACCGGCGCATCCGGCACCCAGAAGGAAACGATATTGTCATGGATTTCCTCGTCCGAGGGGATTTCCACCAACTCGACCCCGCCTTTACCCCAGTCCCCGAGCGGCTCGACACGGTAGCTTGGGCGCCGCTCATAGCGCGCCTCGTTGTCCTGGTAGTGATTGAAGTCACGGTCGCGCTGCACAAGGGCGAACGCACGCGGGTGTTCATCCATGAAGCGATTCACCCGCAACTCCTTGGGATTCACCAGCGGCCGCCACATCCACTCGCCAGTGCCTCTCTCGGTCATGAGACCGTCGCTATCGTGGACCTCCGGACGAAAATCATCAAAGCGGCGATTCGCGGAGTTCTCGCCGTAAAGAAACATGGAGGTCAGCGGGGCAATCCCGAGCTTGCCAATCTGGCGACGCGGGTAAAGCTCTTCCGTCACCTGCACCTGGGTCGTCGTGCCGGGTCGAACTTCAAACTGGTACGCCCCGGCGATGCCTGGGCTGTCGAGCAGCGCGTACACGGTCATGGTGCGCGCCGTCGGCTCAGGCTTCACCAGCCAGAAATCGGTGAAGTAGGGAAACTCCTCGCCTGAAGCCGCTCCGGTATCGATCGCGAGTCCGCGCGCGGACAGCCCGTAAACCTGGTTGCGTCCCAACACCCGAAAATAGGACGCGCCGAGAAAGACAATGAGCTCGTCCTTGTACGCTGGCGTGTTGAGCGGGTAGTGAATGCGAAAGCCGGCAAAGCCCAGGTCAGGCGGCAAGTCCGCCGGCCTGGGCATGCGGGGGCCAAAGTCAAACATCGCCGGGTTGTAGAGCACCGGCCGGGCCACGCCGTCACTGACCTCAGAGATGTTGACGCGGCGGTCGAAGTTGAAGCCACGGTGGAAGAACTGGACCTCGAAGAGCGCGCGGTTGTACCAGAGTGCGCTCGTGCGCTGAAAGCGAATGTCCCGGTACTGATCGTAGGTGAGCTTCGCAATCGACTCCGGAAGCTTCGTCGATCGATTCCGGTAGGGCTTGCTCGCGCGATCCTGAGCGAGCTTCTCCACCATCGCAAATGAGAACGGCGGCGCCGGCTGCCGCGGCGCCACGGGCCTCGCGGCCGCCGCTCGCCCCGCGGCTTCTTGTGCCCCGTTTGCTTGGGTACCTTGTGCGCCGTTTGCCTGGGTTCCTTGTGCAGTGCCGTTGGCCTGCGCTCCGCCAGAAGACTCGCTCTGCTGACCCTGCGCCTCTCCGCCGCGCACACGTTTCGCCGCCGCGCCAGTCTGTCCTCCGCCCTGCGCCCCCTGCTCACCCTCCGCCTGGGCTTTGGCTTGCGTCGCACGAGCTCCCTCCCCCCTGGGCGCTTCACCCTTCGCCGCCTCGGCTGCTCCAGCCCTGGCGCCCTCAGTCTTCCCCTCCGCCCGCGCACCTTCGCCGCGTGCCGTCTCGGATTTCGACGCGTCGCCGCCCGCCCTACCGCCCTCCGCCCGCGCACCTTCGCTCCGCGCCGCCTCCGACTTCGAGGCCTCACCCGTTGACCTGGCGCCCTCCGGCTGGGTCCCCGCCGCCCGCGCGCCCTCGCCACGTGCGGCCTCCGACTTCGCCGCCTCACCACTGGACCTTGCACCCTCCGCTTGCGTCCCCCCCGGCCGCGCGCTCGATGCATCACCCTCAGGCTTCGCCGCCTCCGTTTGGTTACCCCCACTTGGCTGCCCTTGCGCGGCCGATGGGCCAGGCGCCGGCGCAAGGTCCTGGGCTGGTTTCTGGCCGCCCGACCCCTGCGCTCCCGGAGGCGCGGGCGCTCCCTGCGGTGGCTGCGTCGGCTGAGCAGGTGTCTGATCCGGAATCTGCGAGCGATCGTCCGGCGGTGGTGGCGGCGTGCTCGCCGGGGGAGGCTGGTTCGAATGCACGGGCGTGGCCGCCGGCTGGATCTGCTCAGTCGGGGATGGGTTCGCCGGCGCCTGCGCCGTCGCAAGCCATGAGGGAACCCAAAGCGCGGCCGAGATCAAAAACACCCGAAGGAGCTGCGGTCGTCTCAAGAGAATTTGTCCTCGTGCGCGGTTCGAGCGCGGGGCTTTTCAGACACAAACACGGCCGCTTCGTCGCCATTCGGCGACAAAGTAGCCCGCGGATACAAGACCCGCGCCGATTGTCTCAGCGCGCCACCCGGATCGTGTCCTAAAACAATGTCAGACAGTTTCTTACACGATTTGAGGCGTGGCTGCCTGTACAAGCAGTGTCGGCCCCAAGCGGTCCGACCGGAGCGATGGTTCTGCCCGATCGCTGCCCGGGGGGCCGGTCGGGGCCGCCGCCCGAGCTCCAGCTTTGCCGCAGCCGCATATTTTAACCGGCGGGCGCGCCGAGCCATCAAGAACCTCCAACGACGTGAAAACGCAACGACGTTGCATAGCAATGACCCTACGTCGATTTGATTGATGAGAATCCGCATTGCACCACGCCCGATGCATGGACGGTGCAAGCCACAAGCGTCGCTTACCGTACGCACCATCTGTGAGCACCAAACCACAAAGTGTGCCCCATTGTGGTGCCATTCGCAGCGACTCCGCTTTCATCCCACCCACAGAGCACGGATTATTAACGAAAAATTGCCCTGGCACAGTTAATGCTCGGCACCTGCGCACCAATAACTTGTCGCCTATCACGGGGGGTCTAATGACGAAGAATGTGTTGCGGAAAATCTACATGGCCTGCTCTGCTGTGGCAGTTGCCGGCGTCGCGCCGGGATACGTTCTTGCCGCGGACGCGCCGGCGGATGCCGCCCCTGCGGGAAACAAGCTCTCCCAGCTTCTAGATGCCGTCGGCGTAAGCGTCACGGGCTACGTTTCGGCCTCGTACTACCACTCCACGGGTCTGAGCACGTTCCACCAGTTCGATATCGAGCACGATACGTTTCAGCTCGATCAAGCCGGCATCACCGTTGCGTATCAGCCCAAGGAGGGATTCGGCGCCCTGGTGAACCTCATCGCGGGCGAGGATGCGCGAGTGCTCAACGGAGCGGAGAACGGGACAAACAGTACCTTCAATGCGACGCAGGCGTACCTGCAATACGCAACCGGCCCGCTCACCGTGATCGCAGGAAAATTCGTGACCCTGGCGGGCGCTGAAGTCATTGACCCGACGAAGAACACACAGTTCTCGCGCTCGCTTCTGTTCTTTTCGGAGCCACTGACGCACACGGGCGTCCGCGCCACCTATGCAGTGAATGACACCCTCAACGTCATCGTCGGGGTCAACAACGGCTGGAACACGACCTCCACCTCCTTCGGCTCGAAGACCGCCGAGGTCGGGCTCGCCTATACGCCGAACAAGATCCTCGCGGTCACTCTGCAGGCTTATGTCGGCAAAGACCCGACCTTCAACGCCACTCGCACACTCATCGACGGTGTGGTCACCTACAACATCACCTCAGCCATTTCGGTGGGAGCCAACGTCAACTGGGGCAAGCAGGACCAACAGCCCGTAGCCGGATCCAATCTTCCGAATCTCGACTGGTACACGTTCGCTCTCTACGGGAACTACGCCTTGAACGATCAATGGCGCGTGTCCGTGCGCTGGGAGTACCTCGACGACAAGGAGGGACTCATCGGCGCCTCGAACGGAACACTCGGCCCGATCGAAAAGATCAAGGAAGGCACCGTCACGCTCGGCTATTCACCGGTGAAGAGCTTCGAGTTCCGTTTGGAAGGCCGCTACGACTGGTCCGACAAGGACAGCTTCGTGACCACGGTAAACGG
Source organism: uncultured Steroidobacteraceae bacterium (assembly GCA_964400085.1). Taxonomy (GTDB): domain Bacteria; phylum Pseudomonadota; class Gammaproteobacteria; order Steroidobacterales; family Steroidobacteraceae; genus 13-2-20CM-66-19. Next base: position 42,583 of record CAYNTW010000014.1, read on the forward strand.
CAGCCCAACACAGGTCGACCATCAGACCGGTATCGCGCTGCAAGGTCTCTACAAGTTCTAAACCGAAAATCTGTCCACGACTGACTCCCTCACCCGCGCGGTGAGGGAGTCTCTTCGACCAGTGGTATGTGATAGGCGGTCAGGATCTGTGTGATCTCGGCGTGGTGCCCGGCGATCCACTGGTCGAGGGTGTTCTGCCAGTCCTTTTCCCCTTGCCGCAATCCCATCGAGATCTCATAGTCGAATCGGATCGCCGGGTCCGGTTTGAACGGCACCGCCAGCCACTGCTGCGCCCCGGTATGGCGACTGACCAGGAATCCGGCGATGGGGCCCCACACGACCGCGACATCGATCTTCCCGGCGGCCAGATCGCGCTCGATGATCGTATCCGGGGTCTCCTTGGGATCGCCACTTTGCGCGGCGTACATCACCGCACGCTCGATCAGCCCGTTCTTCAACACCCAATCGGCGGCAGGAGTCTGCGCGAACAGCCCGATCCGTAGCGCATGCAGCTTCGCGGGCGGCAGTTTCAGCAGGTCTGCAGCGCTCTTCAGGTCCTTGAAGTCCTCACGCGCGGGTAACACCAACGCATAGATCGAGTGCATGTACGGTTGTGTCGTCGCGGTGAGCTCGTATCCCTTCGGCACACCGATGATCACATCGCACTTGTACTGTTGGGTTTGCTCGTCGCGCGCGCGCAGCGTGTTGCGAACGAACCCCATACGTTGTGGGAAGTAGGTGTACTCGACTTTCTTGCCGAGATCGTGCGCCAGCGCCTCGGCGATCTTATTCTCGTAACCTTCGCCGCGATCATTCGATTGCGGCATGCCGTGGGGATCGGCGCACACTCGCAAGGCAGCGCCACTCCCCTGCGCGAACGCGCCGCCCGTGCACGCCAGCGTCGCGGCTAGACTCCAAAGAAATCGCGTCCTCATGTCGAGAAGCCTATTTCTTGGCGGACTTCTGATCCGACTGAATGGGATACAGGTGACCCGGCGCGATGTTACCGTCCGAGCGACCTTTCAGGTAGGCGTAAAGATTTTCCCAGTTGTCCTGGACCAGCTTCACGCCGCCGAAGTTCGGCATGCCCTTCTCGAGGCGCCCCTGGGTGACCGTGGTGTGAAACTGCTCCTTGGTCAAGACTTTCAGGGAGTTCACGAGGGCAGGTCCCACCAGTCCCTCCTGCGAGGCGCCGTGGCAGCGCTCGCATGCCATCGCCCGCCAGGTCTTCCAACCCTGCAGCGTCTTCGGATCCACCTGGTTGCCCTCCTTGACGGTATACAGCGGCGTGGAGGCCGACTTGTTCTCCCACCCCGGCGGCGGTGGCTGCGCCTGCTGGGCGAGAGCCGCATCGACGACCGCGCTGGCCAAAAGCGCCACGAGCGAAATCAACACAACAGAAAACACATACCTCATCCGCATTACCCCTCGCATACCCGTCAATGAGAGCGTTGCCTGGATGCAGCAAGGCGCCAAGACGCGAGCGCCACGCCGCTTGCGCGGCGTGGCGCAGCTGAAAAGCCCTGCTGGCATTGCCGCGCTGTGCATGACGCAGCGCGGCAAGGTCCATGCCTGGTCTCTAAGTCTCAGGCAAGTCAAACACGAACAGAGTTCCGCCCAAGGTAGTGAACCGAGCCAGGTCCTTGTAGCCACCGACCGCACCCAAGCCAGCGGTGTTCTCGGTAAGCCCGGCCGCCATGCCGATGCCCGCCCAACCACCGATACCCGAGTACACGCCGACGTACTGCTTACCGCTATATTCGTACGTAAACACGTTGCCGATGATTCCCGAGGGCATCTTGAACTTCCACAGGTCGCGTCCGTCCTTCGTGCTGACCGCCTTGATGTAGCCTTCGAGCGTCCCGTAGAAAGTTACGTTGCCATCGGTCGAGAGCGCACCGGACCACACCGAGAAGCGCTCTGGCTTGGTCCACACGATCTTGCCCTGCGCGGCATCCCACGCGATGAAGTTGCCCATGTCCTTGCCACCCGGCGCCGGAAACATGGTCAGCGTCGCGCCGACATATGGCTGTCCCGCGGTGTACTCCACCTGGAACGGCTCATACGTCATGCAAACGTGGTTGGTCGGAACCAGCACGTAACCGGTCGACGGGTCGTAGCTCGAGGGCTGCTCGTCCTTCGAGCCCAGCGCGGCGGGGCAGATTCCCTTCACGTCGACATCCGGGCCGGTCGTGCCGGGGGAGTACTTCTTGTCGACGATCGGACGGCCTGTCTTCATGTCGACCTTGGTCGCCCAGTTCACCGCTGGATCATACTTCTCAGCCACCAACAGCTCGCCGGTCTGACGATTGAGCGTGTAGCCGAAGCCATTGCGATCGAAGTGCGCCAGCGCCGGAACATCCTTGCCGTTGCGCTTGACATCGAGCAGCACCATCTCGTTCACGCCGTCAAAGTCCCACTCATCGTGCGGGGTCATCTGGAACACCCACTTCGCCATGCCAGTGTCCAGGTCGCGCGCCCAGATGGTCATGGACCACTTATTGTCCCCGGGCCGCTGCGACGGGTTCCAGGTGCCCGGATTGCCGCTGCCGTAGTAGACCAGGTTCAACTTCGGGTCATACGCGTACCAGCCCCAGGTCGTGCCGCCACCCAGCTTCCACTGGTCGCCTTGCCAGCTCTTCAGCGAGGAGTCCTTCCCGACCGGGGCCATCTTGCCGTTGTTCCAGGTCATGGTCTTGGCCGGATCCATCAGCATCTCGTTGTCCGGGCCGGTGCTCCAGCCGGTCCACACCCGCCTGCCGGTCTTGATGTCGTACGCGTTGACGCGGCCGCGCACGCCGAACTCACCACCGGAAATGCCCGTCAGCACCTTGTCCTTGAAGACGTGCGGGGCGTTGGTGTTGGTTTCACCGATCTTCGGGTTGCCGTTCTTCACGGTCCAGACGACCTTGCCGGTTTTCGCATCGAGCGCCACCAGCGTGGTGTCAGCCTGTTGCAGGAAGATCTTGCCGTCGCCATACGCGAGACCACGGTTTACCGTATCGCAACACATGACGGGAACGACATCGGCATCCTGCTTCGGCTCGTACTTCCAACGGAACGTCTGGTCCTTCAGGTTGACCGCGTACACGTTGTTGGGAAACGGCGTATGGATGTACATCGTGTCGCCGATCACCAGGGGCGAGCCCTCGTGGCCTCGCAACACACCGGTCGACATGGTCCAGGCAACCTGCAGTTTGCCCGCATTGCTGTCGTTGATCTGCTTGAGTTGACTGTGCCTGTGATTGGAATAGTCGCCGGCCTGAGCGGCCCAGTTCGCGGGATCGGCAATCCTTGCGTCGAGGTCGGCATCTGCCAGGGCGGAGGTCGATATTACCGCTGCAGCGGCAAGTACGGCTCCCCTCATCAACACTGATCGGTACTCGTAGCTCATATCTCCTCCAGCTTCTTGATTCTCGGAAATACGACCGCTTCCTGCGCTATGCATCTTTGCAACAAGTTGTCGTGAAGCAGGCCCCTCCGTGACCGGACAAGACGACATCTCGCATGTCTGGCACGCTTTGTTTTGCGGGGGTTATCAATACACCCGCTGTCACCTACCTGCAACCGCAAACATTGGAGCAATGAGGCACACCGGCGTAGGATCGTCGATACGTGTACTACGGTGTGTCACGGATGGAACGTTATGGTCCCGGTATTCGCGCAGTCCCGAGCTCGAGCCTCGACGGTAGTCGCAGCGGTGGCGCTTTGTTGGTGCACCCGCGCACCGCTAGCGCAGGAGCCGCGCCATGCTCCCCGGAACGACTACCCAACGACCGCGCGGGTCGAGTACGTCCAGGAATGCATCGCGAAGAACGGCGGCAACCTGGCCGACCTCTACAAGTGCTCGTGCGCGATCGACTGGATGGCGGACCACCTGACGTATGACGATTTCGTCGAAGCGGGGACGTTTGCCCGCTATGCGACACTGCCCGGCGAAGGTGGCGGAGAATTCCGTGATCCGGACCGTGCGAAGGAGCAGGCGAAGCTGTACCGGAACCTGGAAAGCGCGGCGTATCGCGCTTGTGGGCTGAAGACCGGCACGCGCTAACTCAAACTGAAAGGTTGCGAGCTCAGGGACTGAGCACGATTCCCCACGGTCCCTTACCGACAGGCACCTTCTCGAGCACGCTCAAGCTCGAGGTATCCACTACAGTGATGTCGTTCGAAGACCCATTCGCGGTATAAAGCCGCCGACCGTCTTGGCTCAGCGCAATTCCCCAGGGCCGCGCGCCAACGGGGATCTCCTTGATCAACTTTCCACCAGCGGTCCCGTCTTGCTGCACGACAGCTATCGTGCCGCCCCGACCGGTGCTGACATAGATCCGGCGCCGCGCCGCATCGAACACAACACCCATGGGCCGCGCCTCCTTGCGCATCTCCAGGACCCGGGAAACAGGCTCACCGGCGGGGATTTCTACCCGCGACAACGAAGCGTCACCTTCTCCTGAGACGTAAACAGCCTTGCTGTCGGGAGTGAACGCAACATCGCGCGGACGCATGCCAACCTTCACCGTTTTCAACACCTGGAGTGAGCCGGTAGCGACGATCGCGATGGTGCTATCGGTCTCGCTCGTCACGATCACCCACTTGCCGTTCGGTGACACCCGGACGCCTTCCGGCTCGTGTCCGATCGGGATCGTCGTGATGATGGCGCCCGTGACTGTGTTCAGTACCGAGACTTGCGCCGAATCCTCGTTCGAGATGTAGAGCCGCTTGCCGTCACGACTCAAGTCGAACTGCTCCGGGTCGGAGCCCGACTTGAGCAGTCCAGTGACCTTCAAGGTCCTCGTATCGATGGTCGCGATGCCGTCCGCGCTCAGGTCGCGTTTCAGCTTGGCGCATTCCTCGTCGGGCACCGAGGGCGGGCACTTCGGCAGGCCGCTTACCGCAACGTACAGAAGAGAGCCGTCTCGATTGAGTTTGAGTCCGCGAGGGCGCTTACCGACGGCGATGGTGGCGACCACCTCGTTCTTGTGCGTATCGAGAACCGAGACCGTCTCGCCATCTTCGTTCGAGACGTAAGCACGAGTCGCCGCAAGAGTCGGCGACGGAAAGGTCAGGAGCACGGAGGCGATTGCGGTGGACAGAAACGAGGCGAGATAGCGCATGGGCGGCACGATATCCAAGCAGCGAAGGATTTCCGCCACCGATATTGACACACTCCCCGACGCGGTTTGCTTGCTGTTCCAGAGACGGCGCGTTGTGTTCCATGTGATGAACACGCGCTTCGGGTGCGCAGCGGATGCCAGGCTCACCCGAATCAACTGACGGTGAACTCGAGTCCATCCATGGCGCAATCCTGGTTTTGAGCTCCACGCCTTCAGTGCGGCGCACCAAATCGGTGCAAGGCTGGCGCAAGCGGTGCGTGCTGGGGCTCATCCTGCGGAGCGTCTCCTTTGAAATCAGGAGGTTGTGTGACGAGGCGCACGACTTTGGCCCCATTTTTCTGGCATCACCCTTGCAAACCATGGAAAGCCAGCACGGGCCGGGGCCTTGGGTCTTGCCCGGACTTCCCATTCTCAAGAGGTTCCTTCTTTCATGAACAGGCTGATGTCGTCCCTCGCGGTCCTGGTCACCGCTTCCTTCGCGCAGGGATGCGCCACTTCAAACCCAACACATGCCACAGTCACCGCGGTGCCCGACAGTGCTGTTGGATCCAACTCCTGCGTCGGACCGCAGTGCGCCGCGGAAGTGCTGCGTGTCGCACAGCGAACCGAAGTGCCGGTCGAAAAAGACGCCCCGAGTATCCCCGGCCATCCGCTGACTTCGGTGGTTGTAACGCAATGCAACCTCATCGTGGCTGTCTATATGACGATGCCGGATGGCACATTGTTGCGGTTCGACAAGAGTGCCCAGGTGCCCGCCGACCAGCTTCTGCAGATGGCCTACAGCGCAACGCGCAGCGAGCGCGTCGAAGTGTCATGCAACGACAACAGCGGCGCAGTGGGTTACGAGAAGCACGATCCCGTGTGAAGCCCCGCGCGCCTCAGATCCTGAACCCGCCATCCAAATCGATACCGCGGCCGCTGAAGTAATCGTTGCTCACGATGAAAGCGGCGGCCGCGGCGATCTCTTCGGGCTCCGCGAACCGCCGCAGCGGCACGGGCGCCAACAGCTTGGCCAACATATCGGGCCGCATCGAGGACAGGATGTCGGTGCGGGTTCCCCCCGGGGAGATGGTCCCGGTGCGAATTCCGTAGCGGGCGAGCTCTTTCGCCCAGACGACCGTCAGCGCCGCGACCGCGGCTTTCGCGGCGCTATAGTTGCTCTGGCCAGCGTTGCCATGCCTCGAGACGCTCGAGATGTTGATAATGACACCGCCCGAGCCGAGCCGGATCATTCGCTCGGCCGCTTCACGCCCACACAGGAACACGCCTGTCAGATTCACGTCGATCACGGCCTGCCATTGCGCGAGCGACATCTTGCTCACGATCGCGCCCTCTTTGGCCTTGACGAGCAGCGCGTCGCGGAGAATCCCCGCATTGTTGATCATGACGTCCAGCCGCCCGAAGTCCGCGACGATGTGATCCATCGTGGCGATCACTGCTTCTTCGAGCGCGACGTTCACTTCGTAGCTGCGAGCCACCACGCCGGTAGCCTCGAGCGCGGACCGCGTTGTCGCCAGATCGTCGGCATTCACGTCGAGCAGCGCGAGCCGCGCGCCATCACGCCCGAACCGCTCTGCCATAGCACGGCCGATTCCGCGCCCTGCGCCGGTAATCACCACTACCTTATCAGTCACCTGCATTCGCTTAGACTCACTCTCATTGACCCTGCTTCGCTTGTAATCGGCGTTTCGCGACACCAATGTCGCCCACGGGATGGCAAATCCGACGCAAGTCCCGCAACTACCCAGCGGACGTGCTACGTTACGGGCGCTTCCGTTCTACTTAAGGTAAAGCATGTCACAGAGTACTTCCGTCGAGCCGCGGGCGCCGATCAATTGGCCAGCCACCCTCGTGCTCTCACTTTCCTTCGTTGCTGCGATCACCGTGGTGCCCTATTGGGGGCTAACGCACGGATTCTCTGTGGGTGCTTGGGTCTTTTTCGTTCTCTTCACGGGCGCCAATGGCATGGCCATCACGGGCGGCTACCACCGCCTCTGGGCTCACAAGACGTACGAGGCCCACTGGTTGGTGCGCCTCTTATATATGGTGTTCGGCACGATGTCGCTGCAAAACAGCGTGTTCCAGTGGGCGAGCAACCACCGCACACATCACCTGCACGTGGATGACTACGACCGGGATCCCTACTCCGCGAAACGCGGTTTCTGGTTTTCCCATATCGGTTGGATGCTCCGGAACTACCCCAGTGGCGCCACCGAATTGACGAACATCCCCGACCTGCGCCGCGACCCGATGCTGCAGTTCCAGCACCGCTTCTACGTCCCGCTCGCGCTCGCCACAAATATCGGTTTCCCCCTCCTCGCCGGCTGGCTCGTTGGCGATCTCTGGGGCACGTTCATGCTGGCTGGCGTTCTGCGGCTGGTATGGCAGCACCACGTCACCTTCTTCATCAACTCGCTCGCGCACTTCTGGGGAACCCGGCCCTATACCGATGAGAACACGGCGCGCGACAACCCAATCCTGGCGGTCATCACGTACGGTGAGGGCTACCACAACTACCACCACATTTTTGCCCACGACTATCGCAACGGCGTTCGCTGGTGGCAGTGGGACCCGACCAAGTGGCTGATCGCAGGCCTGCAGTTCGTGGGCTTGACCCGCCGCCTGAAGCGGACCCCGGATTTCCAGATCCAGCGCGCGCTCCTGGCCATGCAGTTCAAGCGAGCGCAAGAGAAGCTTGCGAGGCTCCCGGCCGCCGGCCAATCGCAAATCGACCTGGTACGGCAACGTATCGCCCACGAGTACGAGACCTTCCACGCCGCTATAGCCGAATGGGCGCGCGTGAAAGAGCAGTGGCTCGAAGAAAAAGCCCGCGCGGTGATCCAGCACTGGGAGCATGCGAACTTTCAGAAGCGACTGCGGGAGATCGAGCGCCGTCTGCACTTGCAACGGCGTCGGATGCGGGTCCTGCACGCGCAGCTCGCCTAGCGTAAGTCCCTGAAGATCAAGCGTTCGCCAGAGGGCCCCAGATGGGGCCCTCTTCGTTTTTAGCCCTCAGTGAGGCACCATTACCGCATGGGAAGAATCTTTGAAGTCAGAAAACACACGATGTTCGCGCGCTGGAACCGCATGGCGAAGCAATTCGCACGGATCGCGAAGGACATCACCATGGCGGTCAAGGCTGGCGGCTCGGACCCCACCTCGAACCCCGCGCTGCGGCGTGTGATTCAAAACGCGCGCGCCGTGAACATGCCCAAGGACAAAATCGAAGCCGCGATCAAGCGCGCTTCCGGGCGTGACGCCACCAATTACCACCAGGTCATCTACGAAGGATACGCACCGCATGGCGTGGCTCTCCTCGTAGAGACCGCCACCGATAACCCCACGCGCACCGTCGCCCAGGTGCGCAACGTCATTACCAAAGGTGGCGGCAATCTCGCCACCAGTGGCAGTGTCAGCTTCCTTTTCAAGAAGATGGGTGTGTTCCGGCTGAACCCCGCCGGCATTGACCAGGACGATCTGGAGCTTTACCTGATCGACCACGGCCTGGAAGAGATGGGCGAGAGCACCGACGAGAAAGGAGAGCCACAGCTCGTCATCCGCTGTGCCTTTGCCGATTTCGGCAAACTCCAGGAAGCGCTCGAAGCCCGCGGCATTGCCCCGATTTCCGCCGAGCACGAGTACATCTGCACCGTGCCGACCGAGCTGCCGGAAGAGCAGGCGACCGAAGTGCTCAGCGTGATCGACAAACTCGAACAGGACGAAGACGTCCAAAAAGTGTTCCACACGCTCGCTTGAGTCCGCGCCCAGCGACCCATTCCATTTCGATCAATTTCTCCAACTGTGATGCGCTTCGCAGTGTTGGCTGCGATGGCGGAACGAGCGTCGCGGTGAGCAAGTTTGCTTAGGGCGTCAACTTGTCTCGCGTGCGCGACATCCTGACTCCACGTGGCAACGACATTGGGCGTAAGGCAAAAGACGCGGTATGCTTGGGGCCGTGGAAGAATACCGTGACGACTACAAACTTGAACCGGCCCGTTTAGCGGACGCTACTCGGCTCGCTGCGATGTCGCACGACTATGTGGAAACAGGACTCAAGCCTGCTTGGTCCTCGTCGCGCATCACATGGCACATCCGCCATCCAGAAAGCATCGTGTTGACCGCACGCAGGGCCGACGTCGTAGCGGGCTTCGCGATCATGCGGTATGCCGATGATGTAGCGCACCTCAATCTACTCGCCGTCGATCCCGCGCATCGTCGCCGCGGTGTCGCGCGGCGCTTGATGAAGTGGCTGGAAGAAACGGCTTTCACCGCGGGCACTTTCATAATTGGTCTCGAGCTCAGGGCCACGAATGAAGCGGCGTTCGCGTTCTACTCGGTACTGGGTTATCGAGAGCTGGGGCGTGTGCCGGGTTATTACCAGGGCGTAGAGCCCGCCATTCGCATGGCGCGCGACGTTCGCACGGGCAGCGGCACAGTTCCCGACCTCAGGCAGCAACCTGCACCGTAAGCTGAGCAATCCAGAGACTGGCTCAGTCGGGCATCGGCGTCATCTGTCCTATCAGCGCGTCCTCGAATCCGAAATTACGCAGATCGCGTACCCGCTGCGGAAACAATATTCCGTCGAGGTGGTCGACCTCATGCTGGACCACACGAGCATGAAACCCCTCCACGGTCCGATCGATCGGTGTGCCGTGCTGATCGAAACCCTGGTACCGCACGCGTCTGAAGCGGGGCACCAGGCCACGCAATCCCGGTACTGACAGGCATCCTTCCCAACCCTCCTCCTCTTCAGTGCCAAGTGTTGTGATGACAGGGTTCACCAACACCGTGTACGGCACGGGAGAGACATGCGGGTAACGCGGATTCTCGCGCAGCTCGAAGATGACCACGCGCTGACTGACCCCGATCTGCGGCGCCGCTATGCCTGCTCCATTCAGAGCGCGCATGGTGTCATCCATATCAGCCACGAGTGCGGCCAGATTGGCGTCGAATTTCGCGACCGGGAGTGCCACTTGTTTCAGCAGCGGCGTCCCCATTTTCAGTACTGGCTTGATCATGACTCTCCAACTATCTTCGCGCGCTTCGCCAGCCACGTGTCCAACTGGTTGGCGAACAACTGCCGCTCTCTTTGGCTCAGCGCCGGCGGACCGCCCGTGTTCACGCCGCCACCGCGCAATTCGTCCAGAAAATTACGCACCGAGAGGCGCTCGCGCACATTCTCCTTCGTATAGAGCTCGCCGCGTGGATTGAGCGCCGTGCCACCTTTCTCGATCGCCGCCGCGGCGAGCGGCACATCCGCCGTCACGACCAGGTCACCGGGTTGCATCAATTCGACGATGCGCTTGTCAGCCGCGTCGAAGCTCTTGGGGACCTGCAAGGAGCGCAGATTCTGCGCCAAGGGTAACCGCAATGGTTTGTTCGCGACCAGAGTCATACGGACGCCGGTACGCTCCGCCGCCCGGAACAGAATGTCCCGGATCACTGTTGGGCAAGCATCGGCATCCACCCAGATCTGCATGGCGCTTACGACCTGGCGCGGGCAATCCGCAACTCTCGTCCCACCACGCGAACTTTCTTCAGGCTACGGAAAATCTCCTTGGGCATGCCCTCGGGGAGATCGACAAAGCTGTGATCCTCCCGGATATCGACCTGTCCGATGTAGCGGCCTTCGAGTCCCGCCTCATTGGCGATCGCGCCAACAATGTTGCCGGGCTTCACGCCATGCACATGGCCCACCTCCACCCGGTATCGCTCGTAGGTCACATCACCGTCGCGCCGGCGCTTACGACCCCCAGGCGCATCGCTCTGATCGCGGCGCCGCCGAGACTCATGCTCCACGCGACCCCGGCGGTCACCTTCGGGCTCTGTGCGCGGGACTCCACCGTGAGCGGCCTTCGGTGCCCCTTCCTCCGCTTTCTCAGGCAACAAGAGCGGCGTGCTCCCATGCAACAAGCTCGCGAGCGCCGCCGCGATATCGACCGCCGGCACGTTCTGCTCGCGCTCGAACTCCTCGATGAGCTCCCGAAAAACCGCGCCCTCTCCAGCCGTGACCGCCGCGCCGAGCCGCTGTTTGAAGCGCGCAACCCGCTGCTCGTTCACAGCCGCGATCGAAGGCAAGTCCATCTGCGAAATCCGCTGCCGCGTCGCTTTCTCGATGATCCGCAACATGTTGCGCTCACGAGGCGCGACAAACAGGATCGCCTCGCCTTTGCGCCCCGCTCGTCCCGTACGCCCGATGCGGTGTATGTATGATTCGCTGTCGTAAGGGATGTCGTAATTCACAACGTGCGAGATGCGCTCGACATCCAACCCACGAGCTGCGACATCAGTCGCTACCACGATGTCGACATCGCCCGCCTTGAGCGCGTTGACCGTGCGCTCCCGTTGCTGCTGGTGAATATCGCCATTCAGAGCGGCCGCATCGAAGCCACGCGCCTGCAGCCGCTCCGCCAAGTCAACCGTCTCGAGCTTGGTGCGCACGAAAATCAACATTCCGTCGAAGACTTCCGCCTCCAGAATGCGTGTGAGCGCATCGAGCTTGTGCACCCCGCTCACCAGCCAGTAGCGCTGCCGAATGTTCGCGGCCGTGCTGGTTTTGCTTTGGATCGTGATCTCGACGGGCGCGCGCAAGTGCCGTTGAGCGATACGGCGGATTGCCGCGGGCAACGTTGCGGAAAACAGCGCCACTTGTCGCCCTGCGGGAGTCTGCTCGAGAATCCACTCGATATCATCGACGAAGCCCATCTGGAGCATCTCGTCGGCCTCATCGAGCACCAGGACGCTCAGCGCCGCCAGATCCAAGGTACCGCGCTTCATGTGGTCCATGATGCGCCCGGGCGTACCGACGACCACGTGCGCTCCCCGTTTCAAACCTTTCATCTGCGGGGTATAGCTCTGCCCTCCATAGATGGGCAGCACGTGGAACGACTCGAGGTGGCTTGCATACTTCTGGAAGGCTTCGGCCACCTGCAAAGCCAGCTCGCGCGTGGGCACGAGTACCAGGGCCTGCGGTTGCGCCCGTTTCACATCGATCCGCGACAGCACCGGTAGGGCGAAAGCCGCTGTTTTGCCCGTCCCGGTCTGCGCCTGGCCGAGTACATCGGATCCGGCGAGCAGAGCGGGAATCGTCGCCGCTTGAATGGGCGTCGGCACCTCGTAGCCCACCTCCGAGAGCGCCTGTAACACGCCGGTATCGAGCCCCAGCTCACGAAAGCTGGCGACCGTGGAAGAGTCAACGGACGGGACGGAAACGGCGGGAAATTCGCTCACTGGGACAAGCTCAACGGTGACAGGGGAAGTCCTTCCGAAGGGGATTATCGAGCCTTTCCCCGCGCCGCGCTCCACTAAATCGCGGTCGCTTACGTCGTGCGGCCAAGCGTGTCGGCGACGTATGCGCCTCGTTTACCCATGGGCGCCGGTGGACCCTCGGTCGTATCCTCAGCGGTCTGATGCTCCATTTCCGCGTTGATTTCGGCCCCGAGCACTATGGTAAATCCCATCAGGTAGAACCACATCAGCAGCACGATAACCCCGCCGAGAGCGCCGTAGGTCTTCCCATAGCTGCCGAAGTTCTGCGCATAGGCGGCGAACCCAAGGCTTCCCAGGATCCACACGATAGCGGCTATCGCCGAGCCCCAAGTTACCCAACGCCACTTCGGGGGCTGCCGATCCGGCGCGTAGTGATAGGCCAGGGAGAAACCCAACACCGCGAACCCGAACAAAAGCAGCCAACGTACCACCAGTACCGCGACCGTTACCCCATGCCCGAGCGGAAACATCTGTAGCAGCACTGGCACAGCCACACCGATCGCCAACATCACGGCGAAGATCAGCATCGCCCCAACGGTGAACGCGAGAGCGATCGCGGTCTGGCGCACAAAGCCGCGGCGCTCCGGTTGGTTGTACGCGATGTTGGTCGCGGTCATCAGCGCGGACATTCCCTGCCGCGAGTTCCACAACGCCACGATGGCCCCGAAGACGGCGCCGAAGCCCAGCGTGCGATTCGTCGGCGCCGCGAGATTCTGCAGTTGATCGAGGAGCACCTTCGCGGCATCTCCAGGCAAGACGCCGAGGAACGGGCGCAAATCGTTCATCACATCCTGCGGTGAAGAAAACATACCGTAAACCGACACGATCACCGCCAGCCCAGGAAACACGGCCAGCAACGCGTTCAGCCCGATACCGGCGGCCACGAGTGAGGCATTGTCGCGGCCGAGGTTCTGCCAGACGCGTCCGGCAATATCTCGCCAGCCGCGCGTTGGAATGTCCTTCGGTTTTCGCGCAGTACGTCCGTGAGGGTCTTCCTGCTGGTCGCCAGGGCCTTCAACCTGGTCGCGCGCCGGCGCAGCACCAGCTCGGCCCCGGCGCTCGGTATTGTCCCTATCAGTTTCACGCAGTGGGTTGTTCGCCTGCGCGCGCCGGTCTTCCCCGCTGGGGATTCCCTTCCTGACCGCTCGGTCTTGCACGACCTTGCGCTGGGGCAGGTCCTCGTCCTCGCGGCGCCCGCCTCTTTCCAGACTACAGTTGTTTTGTCGCTGCCTATGCAGCATATCGTGACGCGGTTTCACCGCTTGCCACCGAAGCGTGGAGCTACCAACCGGGTTCAGCAACTCATATACCCGCCCGCGATCTCCGGCGGCCACCGTGTTCCACGATGACCGGAATCGAGAGGCGATGGTCGCGGAAAATCAATCCCTTGTTTACCGGCTCAGCGTTGCTGTTACGCGGTGCGTTAGCCACCTCCACGGCCTCCGTGACCAGGTCGTGGTAGGGGGAGCGGTCGCACACGGGGTCGGCATTCGCTGCATCGCCGGTGAGCAGATACGCCTGGCAACGGCAGCCCCCGAAATCCTTCGTCTTCTCCGGACAACTGCGGCACGGCTCGCGCATCCAACCGGTCCCACGGAAGTGATTGAATGCAGGCGAGTCGTACCAAATGGTCTTGATGGACTCGGAGCGCACGTTGGGGAAGGTGAAGCCTGGCAACATTCGTGCGGCGTGGCACGGCAGAGCGGTGCCATCCGGAGTCACTGTCAGGAACACCGAGCCAAGCCCATTCATGCACGCTTTCGGGCGCGTCTCGTAATAGTCCGGCACGACAAAGAAGACCTTCATCTTCTCACCGTTGCGCGCCCGGAACCGCTCCAGCACACCTTCCGCCCGGGCGAGCTGCTCACGACTGGGCATGAGCAGCGCGCGGTTGAGCCACGCCCAGCCATAGTACTGGGTATTCGCGAGCTCGACATATTCAGCGCCGATGCGCTCGGCGAGCTCGAGGATCTCCGCGACGTGATCGATGTTCAACCGATGCAACACCACGTTGAGCACCATCGGATACTCGTATTTCTTGATGAGCGCGGCGACCTTCGCTTTCAGCTCGAAGGTGCGCGTGCTGCTCAAGAAGTCATTCATCTCCCGCGAGCTGTCCTGGAACGAGAGCTGAATGTGATCCAGCCCTGCGCGCTTGAGCTCGGCGATGCGCGTCTCGGTCATGCCGACGCCCGAGGTGATGAGATTGGTGTAGAAGCCGAGCAAATGGGCCTCTCCCACGATGAGCTCGAGATCATCGCGCGCGAGCGGCTCACCTCCTGACAAGCCGAGCTGCACAGCTCCCAGCTTGCGTGCTTCCCGCAGCACCCGCAGCCAGTCCTCGGTCGCCAGCTCCGCGCCGACGGAGTCGAAATCGGTCGGGTTGTAGCAGAAGACACAATGCAACGGACAGCGATAGGTCAGCTCGAGGAGCAACCACAGTGGTGGGCCCGGCCGCGGTGCCGCATCCGGCTGGCACTCGGCCGCGGCGACCGGCTCAACAGCCGACTCCGAAGCGGCGCCCATCGGGAGTGCCTCTGCGTCGCTCACTCGCGCATCTCCAACCAATTCTTTTCCCGCGCCATGGCGACAAACGCCTGCACATCAGCCGCCAAGCCAGTGAGCCCATAGGATTGCTCGAGATCGGCCACAATGTCCGCGACCGTCCTGACCCCGTCGCAACGTGTCATGATCGCGGCGGCGCTGCTGTTGAGTTTCACCATCCCTTCCGGGTAGAGCAGCACGTGCGCCTCCTGGGCAGGCTCCCACTGCAGGCGAAAACCTCTCCCAACGACCGGCCTGGCGCTCTCACTCACTCCGCTCACGCCTGTACCCCGTACCGCAGTGCCATGGCATCGTTCATCTGCCACAACACATCCAGCTTGAATTGCAGAATCTGCAGTGCGCGCTCCTGCTGTTCACGCGTCTTGAAGCGCTCCAATGTCACCGCCAGCCCAAACTCGACATCGCGGCGCGCAAGACTCACGCGACTCTGGAAGTAATGCAGCCCTCCGCGATCGATCCAGGGATAATGCTCCGGCCACCCGGCCAGGCGCTGCTTGTGGATCTCCGGCGCAAACAACTCCGTCAGCGAGGAGCACACCGCCTCGGGCCAAGGCGCGCGCCGCGCGAAGTTGACATACGCATCGACGGCGAAGCGCACGCCGGGAAGCACTTCTGACAAACTCTCTACCTGTTGCCGCTCGAGTCCGACCGCCTCGGCGAGACGCAGCCAGGACTCGATGCCACCCGGATCGTCGCCGTGGCCGTCATGATCGAGAATGCGCTGCACCCAGTTACGGCGCACTGCCCGATCCTCGCAGTTGGCGAGGATCGCCGCGTCCTTCACTGGAATACTGATCTGGTAGTAGAAGCGATTCGCCACCCAGCCGCGGATCTGGGCTGGGCTTGCCTGCCCGGAATTCAACATCACGTTGAACGGATGGTGGATGTGGTACGCCTGGCCCTTGGCTCGCAGGCGAGCCTCGAATTCCCGCGCCGACCAGGGCGCCTGCGCGGAACCGGCCAGCGGCGCACCCGTGCCGTGATCTTGCGTCATAGGACGACCTCCATGCCGTCCCAGGCAACCTCGATTCCGAGACGGCGCAGCTGCGCGCGCTCGGGCGAGCTCTCCTCGAGAATGGGATTGGTGTTGTTGATATGAATCAAAACCTTGCGCGTGGCGCGCGGCAGTCGCTCGAGCCACTCGAGCATGCCTCCCGGTCCGCTCTGGGGCAGGTGGCCGATCTGGCGCGCCCGCTTGGAGGAGAGCCCGAGCCGGATCATCTCGTCATCGGTCCAGAACGTCCCGTCCACCAACACGCAATCGACCTCTTGCATCGCCTTCCAGACGTGATCTTCCATCGCGCCCAACCCCGGGGCGTACAACGCTGACTTACCGCTGTCCTCGGAGGTGATCTGTAGCGCGACGTTGTCACCGGGGACCGGCGCCTCGCGGTTCGGCGAATATGGAGCAGGCTTGCTCGCGACAGGAAAGCCGCGCCACCGCACGCCCGCGACGCCGTCGACGCTGAATCCATCCCCGTCGACATCGATCCGATGGCGGTCGATCCCGCAGTAATGCGATAAGACCTCGAGAATTGGATTACCGCGCGTCAGGTCCGCATACACACTATCAGTGCACCAGAGGGGCCACGGACGGGTCGCCTCCCTTAGCATGAGTAGTCCCGTGGTGTGATCGATCTGCCCGTCCACGAGCACGATGGCGGCAATGGCGGTATCACGAATGGCGCGGGCAGGCTGTAGAACGGGGTTCGTCTGAAGCTGGCTCAGGATATCGGGGGAGGCGTTCACGAGCGCCCAGGCGTCGGGTGTCTTACCGGTGACGGCGATCGAGGATTGCGTGCGGGCACGCGTGTGGGGGGCCCCAGTGCGCACACCGGCGCAGTTGCTACAATTGCAGTTCCACTGCGGGAAACCGCCACCGGCCGCCGAACCTAGCACGCGGATTTTCATCTCGAATCAAAACGCTCGGCCGTGGGGGCGCCCCGTCAGGGGGCCCGGCCCAGGAGCCGTGGGGTCCTGGGCCGGAACCGGTCACCCCTGCGCGATCAGCGCTTGGCGATGTACATCGTGATTTCCATGCCAAAGCGGAAATCAGTCGCCTGTGGTGTTTCCCATTTCATGTCGAAAGCTCCTGTCTTGAGTCCCCCCCATCCTTCCGCACCGCTGGCGAGGGGCGAATCCGGCCGATCATGAAACTGGCCTCATGAATATCATTAGGCGATTGGGCGCAGCGAGCCGAACCCGCGCGGTCCCTGGCGCCCCGCTGCTACCATCGCGCCATGAAGCTGCGGACTCGTCTAAACCTCGTGGTGACCGGCTTGACCGCCGTATTCGTGGCCGTGCTCCTCGGGGAGGAGATCCAAAACACCCGCTCTTCGGTGCGCGAGGAGATCGAGGCGGCGAACGGAGTCGCTTCGCAACTCCTTGGGCGTCTGGCCGTCATCTACTCCCGCACGGGTGGCACGCAGGTCGTGCTGGAATTCCTGCAGCAGTTGGGTCACATCCGCGCGAACGACATCATTCTGCGTACTCCCGCCGGAGAGATCCTCTACACCTCCCCGCCGGCGACCTACAAAGCCGGCCACGAGGCTCCAGAATGGTTCGCCCACTTGATCGCGCCGCACACCGCGAGGCACACGTTTCCGTTGCCCGGCGGGGCGCAACTCCTTATCCAGGCGCAACCCTCCCGGGCCATTCTCGATGCCTGGGACGACATCACTGAGCTGCTTTGGGTCGCGGTGATCATGTTGGTATTGGTGAATGGTCTCGCATTCTGGCTGGTCGATCGCGCACTGGCCCCCTTCCCCGCGATCGCCAACGGTCTGCAGCGCATCCAACGGGGCGAGCTGACCTTTCGCCTCCCGCCGCTCCCGGGGACCGAGGCCAGCGCGATCGGCACGGCGTTCAACCACATGGCGCAAGCGGTCGAAGACAATGTCCAGGCGGAACGTAAGGCTCGCGAAGCCGAGACCCGACTCGAAGAGCGGCGCGAGATGTCGTTGTTGGTGGAGCAGCGCGTGGAGGAAGAGCGGCGCCTGATCGCGCACGAGTTGCACGACGAGTTCGGACAATCGGTGACGGCCATCCGCAGCCTCGCATTGGCGATCGCAACGCAATCCAACGAGCCGCCCATGCGGGATGCGGCGCGACTGATCTCGGAAGAAGCAGCGCGTCTTTACGACGCCATGCACGGGCTCATCCCACGCCTGATACCCGTTTCACTCGATACGCTCGGACTTGCCGAGACCCTCGAGAATCTCGTGCGGGACTGGCAGCGGCGCAACCCCGCGATCACGCTGTCGCTACGCCACGAGCTTCCTGCGGACCTGGGACCGAGTGTCACCCTGGCCGCCTATCGCGTGGTACAGGAAGGATTGATCAACGCGCTGCGCCATGCACAAGCCTCCCGGGTTGAGATCAACCTCGAGGGTCAGACCGACCGGATGATCATCACGGTCGCCGACGACGGTGTTGGCCTATCCTCGAGCTGGTCACGCCCCGGTCACTTCGGCCTGCGGGGCTTGACCGAACGGGTCGAGCATCTCGGGGGGCGTTTGACTGTCCAGAATCGGGACCCTCACGGGGTCTGTCTTACCGCGATCATCCCGCTGACGACCATGCGGATCGCCACGGCGGTGGCGCCATGATTCGCGTACTGTTGGTCGACGACCATGCCGTCGTGCGTACGGGATTTCGCCTCCTGCTGCAATCGCACGCGGAGGTCCAGGTGATCGGTGAGGCCGACTCGGGCGAAGCGGCCTGTCAGCGCTATGACGAGCTGACACCCGACGTGTTGGTAATGGATATCGCCATGCCGGGGATGGGTGGCCTGGAGGCGTTGAAGCGCGTGCGTGCGCACCATCCACAGGCGCGGGTCCTGGCATTATCGGCCCATGACGATCCGATGCACGCGCGGCGCGCGTTTCGTGAGGGCGCGCTCGGATTCCTTTCCAAGCGCGGCGCCCCCGAAGCCCTGCTGGAAGCCGTCACCGCAGTGGCGGCCGGCCGCCGTTACATCGATGTCAGCCTGGCGCAGAAACTCGCGCTGGCGGAAATCGAAGGTGCCGCGAAATCCCCCATCGAGCGTCTGTCGGAGCGCGAGTTCGAGGTGTTCGTCCGCCTGGCCGGCGGCGCCACCGTGCAGCGCATTGCCGATGACTTGAAGCTCTCGGCCTCCACCGTCGGCACCCATCTTTACAACATCAAGCAAAAGCTCGGGGTATCCAACCAATCCGAGCTCACCTTGCTGGCCATCCGCCACGGCCTCATCGAGGCGTGAGCGACGACGTCAAACCGGTCGGATGACCAACGCAGACCAACGTGTCAGATCCTCACGGTGCAGCCATTGAAGGCCGACCTGGGCGCTACGTCCGGTCCCCGCACCGTGCCCATCCACCAGCTCCGCGAACAGCGCGCGGTCGGCATAACACGATCCGTTGGGAAAGCGAACCTGTTCGAACGGACCGTAGGTTCTGGAGGTCTCGCCGGCGGGCCCCTCGAAGTAAAGGGCCACGGGTTGCACGCATTCATAGCTGGAAACGAAGCGGCCGGCGATCTCCCAGTAATGATCGGAGTAGCGGCCGACAACCTCGCGCCGCGTTCCCTGTTGCAACAGCGGCCCCTCGATTCTGAAGAACGGGGCCGGCCCCACCGTCCCGGGGTCCGTCCCGGCCAACGAATTGAACCGCAGTTGAATCACTGGCTCCTCCTCGTCGTCGATCATATACCGAGGCGTCGCAATTTACGGACCGGAAAACTGAACCTCGCCTGAACTGACGGCGGGCGGTTGCAGGTATGCTTACGCGACCCTTTCAACCCCGGGGAAACCATGACAGCAAGGCCGTTGGATGACTTGACGCAACAGGTACGGCAGTTCGCCGCGGAGCGCGACTGGGACCAGTTCCACACACCGAAAAATCTCGCCATGGCCCTCGTCGCCGAGGCCGGCGAACTGGCGGCGGAATTTCAGTGGCTTACCGCGGCGCAAAGCGCCGCACCCAACGCCGAGCAACTGGCGCGCATCCGCGCGGAGTCCGCCGACGTGTTGATTTACCTGGTCCGGCTCGCGGAGCGGTTGGGTTTCGACCTGGTGGCGGCCGCCGAGGCTAAACTCGTTGAAAACGAGCGTCGCTACCCGGTGGAAAAAGCGCGCGGCAGCTCGAAGAAGTACACCGAATACTGATGGCGCCAGCCACCCATGCGGTGGCTCAGCGCTCCGCCTGATCCAACTTCTTCAACAATTCCCGTAGCAGCGGCGCCAGCCGCCTCAGCTCGCCTCGATGCGCCAGCGACAGCGCAAGAAGCCGCTCCTCCGCCTTCGGCGTGAGCGCCAGGAGCACCTTGCGACGATCCTCCTCGTCGTGGCGTCGGTGTATCAGACCGCGCCCCAATAGGCGGTTCACCAGTCCTACAACGCTATGGTGTTTGAGATTGAGCCGTTGGGCCAGCTCACCGATCGTGACCTCCTCGCGGCCGGGGAAGCCCTTCACGGCGAGCAAGGCTTGGTGCTGCTGGGCGGTAAGGCCCGCCTGGCGCGCCGCATCCTCGCTGAAGGCGCCGAACTGCCTCAGTAGGTAACGAAACTCCGCCAGGGTTTCGTAATCCGGTTTGGCCAGCGCGCGCCGCAAATCAGGTCTCACTCCTAAGTATCGCACTACGATATAATCGTGGCCCACTTCGCGGGACATTACGCTCCCGCGTTTCTCCCGAACCGAAGGAATCCGTCCCTGATCATGCAACACCATCTGCGCGATTTCACCGCCGATCGCCGCCTGTTGATACTTGCCGCGATGGCTCTCGTCGTGGGCAGCGCGGGAGCCGCGGCCGCGTGGGTTCTGCAGCGCTTGATCAACCTGGTCACGAATCTCGCCTACTTCGGCGCGCTCAGCGCGGCGCCGGCGGTCATCACGCACAACCCGCTCGGCCTGGCCGCGGCGCTGGTGCCGGTCGGCGGCTGTCTCATTATCGGCCTCATGGCGCGTTACGGCTCGGAAAAGATCCGTGGCCACGGCATTCCGGAAGCCATCGAGGCGATTCTGATCGGGCGCAGCCGGATCCAGCCGCGCGTGGCCGTGCTGAAACCCTTGTCTTCGGCGATTTCCATCGGCACTGGTGGTCCCTTCGGCGCGGAGGGCCCGATCATCATGACCGGTGGGGCGCTTGGCTCGTTGTTCGCACAGCTCTTTCACCTCTCCAACGCCGAGCGCAAGACGCTGCTCGTGGCGGGTGCGGCGGCGGGCATGAGCGCCACGTTCGGCACGCCTATCGCAGCGATCCTGTTGGCGGTGGAGTTGCTGCTGTTCGAATGGAAGCCCCGCAGTTTCGTGCCGGTCGCGGTGGCCAGTGTGGTCGCCGCCACCTGGCGCTCCTGGGCGCTGGGAACCGGACCCTTGTTTCCACTGGCCGCGACGACCGCATTTC
Source organism: uncultured Steroidobacteraceae bacterium (assembly GCA_964400085.1). Classification (GTDB taxonomy): domain Bacteria; phylum Pseudomonadota; class Gammaproteobacteria; order Steroidobacterales; family Steroidobacteraceae; genus 13-2-20CM-66-19. The sequence goes on from CAYNTW010000014.1 coordinate 63,909, forward strand.
CGCAAACGAGCCTGCTCCTGTGCGTGGGCCTGGGCATCCTCGCCGGCTTGGCCTCCGGAGGGCTGACCGCGTTGGTTTACGGGACGGAGGACTTGTTTCAACGCCTGCCGATACACTGGATGTGGTGGCCGCTGATCGGTGGCGCGGTCGTCGGGATCGGCGGACTGTTCGAGCCGCACGCGCTCGGTGTTGGTTATGACGACATCGCGGCGCTGTTGAATGGCAGCCTCGCAGCTGGCCCCGCACTACGCCTGTTGATCGTCAAGGGTCTCATCTGGTCCGTCGCGCTCGGCTCCGGCACTTCCGGCGGTGTTCTTGCCCCGCTCCTCATCATGGGCGGCGTGGTTGGCTCGCTGTTCGGCACGGTTGTGTCGCCGGGCGAGACCGGCATGTGGGCGCTGGTCGGAATGGCCGCCATGATGGGTGGGACCATGCGCGCGCCCCTCACGTCGATGATGTTTGGCCTCGAGCTCACGCACGACCTGAACGCGATGCTTCCTCTGGCCATCGGGTGCGCGGCGGCGCATGCCACCACCGTGCTGTTGCTCAAGCGCTCGATTCTCACGGAAAAGGTGGCACGGCGCGGACATCACATTACCCGCGAGTACGTCATCGATCCGTTCGAGACCATTCGGGTAGTCGACATCATGGCGCGACCGGCGGAATCACTCCCGGCCGCGTGGACAGTCGCGCAGACATTGACGTTCTTCACGGCGCCCGATGCGCCGCGCCGTCACAAGAGCTATCCCGTCGTGGATGCGGCCAACAAAGTGATCGGCATGGTTTCCCGTGCCGACGCATTGCGTTGGCTCGGGGACACCGACGCGCAGGAGAAGGTGTTGCGCGATCAGGTCACGGGACAAGAGTTGGTCGTGGGATATGACGACGAGTTGGCCGGACACCTGGCGGATCGGATGGCGGCCACGGACATCGGCCGCGTGCCCATTCTGAGTCGCCAATCCGGAGCGCTCGTCGGGCTCGTCGCCCGCCGCGATCTCCTGCGGGTTCGATCCAACATGATGCGGCACGAGCGGGAGCGCGAAGCGCTGATCCGGGTATTGCCGCGCGGCACGTAACCGGGGATTAGACCTCCTGACGATCCGCGCTTCGCGGGACTCCTACCCGCCGTGTGAGGCGCTCAATGGAGCGCCGCGCGGCCGCTTTCGCGATGTGCTTGCACCATAGTGGCTCACGATGGGGCGTCTGGCGGCGAAACTTCTCGCAATCGCAAGTCCATTGGACGCGCTCGTCCTGCGTCTGCAGGATCTGCACCGTACGACTGGGGAAGGTGTAGGTCCCCAGCACGGCCGTCTCGCCGCGGGGACTCCCTCGTCTCGGAAATCTCAAAGCCATGACACGAGCATAACGCGCCTCGGCTGTGGAACGCCTGTGGATTACTTGTGCATAATTGGACTTTTTACCGACCGCAAGGGAAAGGGTCTCATGTCGAGATTGACAATCATCGACAGCGTGCTCGCCACGGCCATGGCGCTGCCCGCGCTCGGCGTTCAGGCCTTTTTTACGGGGCAGGAGTACTTATACCAGCTGGTAAAGCAACTCTCTGGGGGCCGTTAGGCACAGGAGTGGGAGCGGGTGTGGCTGGCGGAGGTATGAGCGCCAGCACCACGGACTGCGGCTGGCGCACTTCCGTGTACATCTGCTCGCCGTCCTCTGTCGGGCGTCGCGCGATCCAAATGTAACCGGGCGCGGTGGCCCGGATGTTATAGCGGATGGTGTAATCGTTCCGCGCCAGCGCACCCGTGATCCGGGCGGGGCGATCCACGTAGACGAGCATCAGGCGCTCATGCGTGCTCGCGTCAATCCACTCGGTGGTGGCGACCTGCTCGATTCCGTCAGGCTGCAGCGCTACGGGCGCGAGTCGCGCGATTCGCGCATCCGGAGGATCGATCTTCAGATAATCGAGGCTGAAGTCGGTCGGCTGCAGGGAGCGTGTCAGGTCAGGCTGCACGCGACCGAAGTCGATATCAAAGCTCAGATCGGGCTTGATGTCGGGGCGGATGAGATCGCCCGTGGTAGCGGTGCCGTAAAGATCCCCGGAGATGTAGCGGAAAAACAGTCGGAATGTGTTACGGGGCGGCGGCTCGCGGGCGACCTGCAGATCGGGAGAGAAAAACTGAATGCGCGAGTGCAGGACCCAACTCCTGGGGGGCTCCGGCTCGCTCTGGCTACATCCAACCAGCGCGCCAACCGCGATGATCAGCACGAACACGCGTCGGTTCACTCGACGCCCTCGAGTTCCCCTGGCGCGGTGCTCACGAGGAAACGATCTTCGCCTTGATCGCCTCGTATTCCGCGTCAGTGATGAGTTTTCCGTCCAGCATCTGCTTCGCTTCCTGTAGCCGACGTACCGCGTCCGATTGCGCCCCGGCGCCGGCAGCGGGGTAACCGGTTCCTGAGGTGACCTGGATGCCGCCGGAACGTGCCCTAAGCTCTTCCAACTCGCGCACCCGCCGCTTCTCGCGCCACGCCTGATCTTGTGCCTGGCAGATGCGATAGACCGCCTGCGCCTGCTCTTTGCGCAAGCCCCGGAACTCGAGTCGTTGCGAGGCCTGGCTGCCTTGCGAGGCGAAGTCGGTGGGCCGTCCTGCTCGGACGAGGAGATCGGCTCCCAGCATACCGACATGCAACGTAACTTCCTCCAGGTCTTGCCAGCGGATATCCGACACATCGAAACCGCCGAGGAGCTTGCGGGTGAGCAGAATGAGCCGCCCGCTCGTGGCAGCCACCAGCAACCGACGATGGTTGAGCGCGAAGATGCGACGCTGAATCGCCCAAGCCTCGAGTGTTTCGCTCGGAATCAGGATCGACCTCAAGTGCTCGAGCGGCCGCGCCAGTCCCGGCTCGGATTCACTGAATGCGTTCATGCCCTTCACCTGCGATGTTGTTTCTACTTCTGCCGCGGGCCCGGAGTTGCCGCGCCGCCCGCGTTCGGCGTCGCGCCAGGGAGGTCCGAGTGAACCAGTTCCGCCCGCAAATCACGCAACTTGGCCTTCAGGCTGCGCTCGTTCGCCGGCCCCATGCGGATCAACAGCTTCTGTCCTGCCGAGAGGTCCTCGAGCCGTGGATCGGCGAATTGATAGAAGACCTTGGGCTGCACGAGGGGGATCGGACCCTGCGGCTCCGGTGCGGCCAGCAGGTGATCGATCACCTCGATCAACCGATCGTTGAAGAACCTCCCCGGGTAACCGAGATCCTCATAGGCCTGCTGAAACAACGGATACAGACGGAAGTACACCGTTGCAAGTGTTTTTGGATCGGCGGACTCCACCAGGCGCACGAAAGGGGCGTAGCGCGCATAGTTGGCCGAGCTCAAGGTAATCGTGTCGCCTTGCGAGACGACCGCTTCGCCCGGGGTCGGTTTGATCGGGCGCAAATCCACGGCAACCTTCTTGCGTGGCAGGTTGTCCACGGTCACAACAATGTGCCGGACGATATTCTCGGGCACCAGGAACTGCTGGACCGACTGCTGGCCGAGCAGACCCGCCAGGGAATCGCGGACCACCTGGTCGCTTTGATTCAGTGGCGGCAGGGACGCCGAATCAGCGGTGGCGGGTACCGGATGCTGAATGCCGGTGTTCTCCGCGCTCTCAGCGGGCGGGGGCGCCGGACGACTCGGCTGCACCTTCTCGGGGGCTCCCGACTGCGCGTAGTAGCGGTAGTAGACACCGATACCCGCGACGACCACGACCACAGCGGCCGTGGACCACCAGATCGCCTTGTTCCGGAAGGACTCTTCGGCATCCGTCGCTTTATTCCACATCCTTCACCTATCAATAAACCGCAATCCCGCGGTTACTCTACTCCGGTTTGACGCGCGGTCGCCAAACTCCAGGTCCAGCCAACGCCACCCCGACCTGGAGGTTGACAGCACAGGAGCTCGGTGCGGGCGCACGCACTGCCACGCCCACGCATTAGAATTGCGTTGCATCATCTTGATTTATCACCGGTTTCGGTTCCGCTCCAGAGGTCTCGCGGATACTATTCTCCCGCTGATCCGCCACGAGGGCACGCGCGCATGAAGCTGCGACTCCTGCATCTGGAAGACAACGTGGACGACATCGAGTTGGTGCGCAACACGCTCGCCCGCGACGGTCTCGAGTGCGAGGTACTCGCCGTCGAGACCCGCGCCGCTTACCAGGCAGCACTCCAACAGTCCCATTTCGATGCGGTACTCTCGGACAGCAGCGTACTCGGCTATGACGGCAAGGAAGCGCTGTCGGATGCGCGCCAGCGCTTCCCCGGAATCCCTTTCATCGTCGTCTCCGCAGCCGTAGGCGCCGAGGACAACAAACAGTCAACACGGAGCGCGGTTACGGCGCAAGTGCCAAAGTCCGAAATCCATCGCCTCGGCCCGACGCTGCGCCGGATCCTGGTTGAGGCGGCCGATCCGTCCGACGTCAGATCGAGTGTGGAGCTGTGCACGAGTCTCGAGCACCAGCTCGCGGAGCGCACCGCCGAGGTCGAGCGTTGCCATATTCAACTCGAGCTGTTGAACAAGGAGCTCGAGGCGTTCTCGTATTCCGTGGCGCACGACCTGCGATCGCCGCTCATCACCATCGACGGCTTCGCGCAAGTATTGCTCGAAAACACGGCGGACCAGCTCGACGAGCCCAACAGGCAACACCTCGAGCGCATCTCGACGGCGGTGCGGCGTATGCACCGCTTGATCAACGATCTGCTCGGTTTGGCCAAGGTCGTGCGTGCCCCGATGCAGACCGGCGCCGTCGACCTGTCGGCGTTGGCGCGGGAGATTCAGAAACGACTGCGCGAGAGTGCCCCGAACCGGGCGGCGGACTTCGTCGTCGCCGAAGGGCTCACGGTCAGAGGCGATCCCGCGTTGCTACGCACCGCGCTCGAGAACCTGATATCGAACGCCTGGAAGTTCACCTCGCGAAAGGAGCTTGCGCACATCGAATTCGGCTCGAGCGTGGATCGCACCGGTCGTACGGTCTATTACGTTCGCGACAATGGCGCCGGGTTCGATCCGCGCTACGCGGGCAAACTCTTCAGCCCCTTTCAGCGGCTCCACCCCGAAACCCAGTTCCCCGGCACCGGGATCGGGCTGGCCATTGTCCAGCGGATCATCCATCGCCACGGTGGCGAGATCTGGGCCGAATCCGCGGTCGACTGCGGCGCGGCGTTCTATTTCACTCTGCCGCCGTGTTGATTTCCTCCCGCCGCGCCCTCATACAGTCCGGGCTCCGCGCCCCCGCTGTATAGCTCGCCCGAGGACCGCCTGCGAGGGGTATCTCCCCGGCCTCCGCTGTGTTTCAATCGGCGGGCGTACGCGGTGCGACGTCGATAAGCACGCGCCCCGCCACACTCGCCAGGAACGCTAACGTGGCCATTCTTTCCTCTTTCCATCCAGCCGTTGCCAACTGGTTCAACCGAACCTTCGACGCGCCCACCCCATCGCAAGAGCAGGCGTGGCCCGCCATTCGGGCACAGAAACACGTCTTGATTGCCGCGCCCACCGGCTCCGGCAAGACCCTGGCGGCTTTCCTCGCCGCAATCGAACAGCTCGTTCGTGAAGGTGTGGAAGGCGGCGGCCTCGCTGACGAAACGCATATTGTTTATGTCTCCCCCCTGAAGGCCCTTTCAAACGACATCCGTCGCAATCTCGAAGCACCGCTCGCGGGAATTCGCGAGGAACTCCAAGCGCTCGGTCTGCCTGATGTCGACATTCGCACGTTCGTTCGCACGGGCGACACGCCTCAAAACGAGCGAACCGCCATGAGAAAGCGTCCGCCACACATTGTGGTCACGACGCCTGAATCTCTCTACATCCTGCTCGGCTCCGAGTCCGGCCGGAAGATGCTGGCCACCACCCGCACGGTGATCGTAGACGAAATCCACGCGATGGTCGGCACCAAGCGCGGCCTGCACCTCGCGCTATCGCTGGAGCGCCTCGAAGCGCTCGCGGGACGAAAGCTGACGCGTGTTGGATTATCCGCCACCCAGAAGCCGATCGAGGAAGTCGCCCGCTTCCTGGTTGGCACGCGCCAGATCGACAGCTCCGGTCGCGCCGACTGCATCATCATCGACTCCGGGCACGTTCGCGATCGCGATCTGCAAATCGAGATTCCCCCCGCACCGCTGGAAGCGGTGATGTCGGGAGAGGTCTGGACGCAGGTCTACGACCGGCTCGCCGAGTTGGTTGCAGAGCACCGCACCACCCTGATCTTTGTCAACACCCGCCGACATGCGGAGCGCATTGCGCGCCATCTCTCCGAGCGCGTGGGTGAGGACGCGGTGACCGCGCACCACGGTAGCATGGCAAAGGAGCTGCGCTTCGACGCTGAGAGTCGACTGAAGAACGGCCAACTCAAGGCCCTCGTCGCGACCGCATCACTCGAGCTGGGCATCGACATCGGCGATGTGGACCTGGTCTGTCAGATAGGATCGCCCCGCTCGATCGCGGCGTTCCTGCAGCGGGTCGGCCGTTCCGGTCACTCTGTTGGCGGCACGCCCAAGGGTAGACTCTTCCCGCTCTCGCGGGATGACCTCGTCGAATGCACGGCGCTGTTGGATTCGGTCCGCCGGGGCGAGCTCGACCGCCTCAGCATTCCGCAGAAGCCGCTTGACGTCCTTGCACAGCAGATTGTGGCGGAGGTCGCCGCGCGAGAATGGGTTGAAGCGGGTCTGCTCGAGCTGCTTCGTGGCGCATATCCCTATCGCACACTGGAACAGGTGGAATTCGACGAAGTGGTCCGGATGTTGGCTGAAGGTTTCACCACCCGCCGCGGTCGTCACGGCGCTTTGATCTACCATGACGCCGTAAACCATCAGCTTCGAGGGCGCCGCGGCGCACGCCTTACCGCGCTCACCTCTGGCGGCACGATTCCTGACAACGCCGACTTCCAGGTCGTTCTCGAGCCGCAGGCCACTGTCGTCGGGACGGTCAACGAAGACTTCGCCATGGAGAGCCTCCAGGGCGACATCTTCCAACTCGGCAACGTCTCCTATCGCATCCTCCGAGTCGAGCGCGGCCGAGTCCGCGTCGAAGACGCGCATGGCCAGCCCCCAACCATTCCCTTCTGGCTCGGCGAAGCGCCAGGCCGCTCCGACGAGTTGTCCATTAGTGTTTCGCGCCTGCGCAAAGAGCTGGACGACCGCCTGTCCCTGTCCATCCCTGACGCCGCTGCCGCACTGACTGCGACCGCATCGGTCACGACAGCAGACCCAGCGCGCCGAGCCGAGGCCGCCGCGAGCGACAACCCAGTGGCCTGTACGTCGACTTCCGCGCGAGCACTGGATCCGTCCGCAGGCGCACCGAGTTCGCCAGCGGCGCTGGCCGCGGCCGTGGGCGCATCGGTCCCGGCAGCTGCGGCGGCGTCATCCACAAGCACATCGGTCCCGGCAGCCCCACTGGCGCCACCGGCACGCATATCGGCCGCGACAGCCGCACTAGCGCCGCCCGCAAGCTTGTCGGCCCCAACAGCCGCACTGGCGCCGCCCGCGAGCGCAACGGAACCGGCGGTGCGCTGGCTGGTCGACGAAGTCGGCCTCCAGGCCGCCGCGGCAGTGCAACTCGTCAGCTATCTCTCCGCCGCACGTACGGCGCTCGGCGCACTTCCCACACGCGAGACCATCGTCTTCGAACGCTTCTTCGATGAAGCAGGCGGCATGCAACTCGTCATCCACTCCCCTTTCGGCAGCCGGATCAACCGCGCCTGGGGACTGGCGCTGCGCAAGCGATTCTGCCGCTCTTTCAACTTCGAGCTGCAGGCGGCGGCAACTGAAGACACCATCATCCTCTCGCTGACGACCGCGCACAGCTTCGAGCTCGCGGACGTCGCACGCTACCTCCACTCCAACACCGCGCGCCCCCTCCTCGTGCAGGCGCTGTGCGCGGCGCCAATGTTTCCCGCACGCTGGCGCTGGAGCGCGACCATCGCGCTGGCCCTCCCTCGCTTTCGCGGCGGAAAGAAGGTCGCCCCACAGCTAGCGCGGATGGCAGCCGAAGACCTGCTCGCATCAGTATTTCCAGACCAGGTCGCCTGCGCCGAGAACCTGCCGGGCGAGTTGGAAATCCCCGATCATCCACTCGTGCGCCAGGCCATCCGCGACTGCCTGGAAGAGGCCATGGACGTAGAAGGCTTCGAGCAGCTCCTGCGCGGCCTCGAGAGTGGCGCTATTCACGTCATCGCGCGCGATCTGACCGAGCCCTCTCCGCTCGCCCTGGAAGTCCTCTCGGCACGCCCGTACGCCTACTTGGATGACGCGCCTATCGAGGAGCGCCGCACCTTAGCCGTCATGAGTCGCCGGTGGCTGGATCCTCAAAGCGCATCCGACATCGGCAAACTCGACGCCGACGCAATCCAACGGGTACGCGCGGAAGCCTGGCCCGACGCCACCAACGCCGATGAGCTACACGACGCCCTATCCTGGCTAACCTACCTGACCGCCAATGAAGTCGAGCACCAACCCGGCTGGCCGGAGCTCATCAATAATCTCGTCCAACAACGAAGAGTAACCCGCCTGACGCAGTCCGCCACC
>CAYNTW010000015.1:0-16151 GCA_964400085.1 uncultured Steroidobacteraceae bacterium
GGCTGCTTGCAACTACGGATCGCAGCAACGCCGGAAAAGAAAACAGAATGGAGATCTGGAAATCGCGGATAACCCCATGAATCTCCCGCGCGCCTGCATTTTGGGTATCGATGAGATAGAAGGACGCTCCCGCGAGTAAGCACGTGATCAAGTCACGCAAGGCCACAATAGTGCACAGAGATGTCAGTGTCAGGAATCGATCATCGCTGTTGATATGCGCCGCGTTGATAGACTGACTGACCCGCTGGAGCAGGTTTCGTTGCGAGTTGACGATGCCCTGCGGTTGGCCAGTGCTTCCGGAGGTGAACAAGACGCACGCGACTTCGTCCGGACCCAGACGTGCCGGCCGCCAACCCGGAGAAGCATCTCGGATCGCCTTCTCGAGATTGAGAGTGCGGACGGCAGCGGGGATGGCTGGCGCGGCGGCGCCAGGGTTCCGTTCTGACACCAAAAGCAGGACTGGACGTGAGTCGTCCAAGACCTGCGCAATCCATTCGGACGGATAATTTGAATCTAGCGTAACGAATGCACGTCCCGCGGCCAGACAGGCGAGCATCGCAATGGGCAATTGCGGCGAAACAGGCGCCAGGATGGCGACCAGGTCGCCCGGTGCGGTGGCGCCAGCGATCTGCTCGGCATAGCCGCTCAAAACGCGCCAGAGCTCGGCGTAGGTGACCGAGCCTTCAGGACCCAAAAGCGCAATTCGTTGCGGTGAGCGGCGGACCACTCGTTCCAGGAGCTCAATGACGGGGCGCGCCTTGGATTCCGCCGCAAATGGATCGAACGGCCTGTGGGTAGGGCCATTCCAATCCAGGGGAAAGTCGCTCTGGTCGGTCCAGTGGAGCGCTGCTCCCGGATCGACGTCGACGACCTCGAAAAGGCCGTCGACTTCTACCGAGCTGCGTTTGGACTGAAAGTGGGTCGTCACTTCGGCGCAAGCGGCGTCGAGATGTTAGGGGGTCCCGCGCCGATTTATCTGCTCGTCAAGGCAGCTGGCACTGCCGCCTCGAGTGCCGCAGGGCAACTTCGCGGCTACGACCGGGCGCGGCTACGATGAGATCGCGGGATGAATCACCACATGTGGACGCGCTCGGCTGGCGGCAGGTATAGCGCTTCACCGGGCTGCACGTTGAACGCTTTGTACCAGACATCGAGATTGCGCACCGTGGAGGCACGATAGCGGTTAGGAGCATGACCGTTGCTGATGACGATCTGACGCAAGGCCGGATCGCGAAATTTCCCGCGCCAGGCTTCGCCAAAGCTGATGAAGAACTGCTGATCGCCGCTGAAGCCGTCCAACGCTGCAGCCTCCCTGCCACCGAGTGAGGCTCTGTAGGCACTGTAGGAAACCGCCAACCCTGCCAGATCGGCGATGTTCTCACTGAGTGTCTGCTTACCGTTGACAGCCAGGTCGGGGAAGGGTTTATAGGCATCGAACTGTTTGACCAACTGCGCCGAGGACGCCTTGAAGTGCGCGTAGTCTTGCGGCGTCCACCAGTCATGCAGCTTGCCCGTGGCATCGAACTGCGCGCCCTGGTCGTCGAAACTATGGCTGATCTCATGGCCGATGACGGTACCGATGGAGCCGTAATTGAGCACGGCCGGGCGGTCTGGATCGAAAAACGGCGGTTGTAGCATGGCGGCTGGGAAATTGAGCGCATTCATGGCCGGAAGATTGACGGCATTGACCTCCTGCGGCGTCATTGCCCACTCGGAGCGATCAACTTTCGCGCGTGCGAGCTTGCCGAGGTTGTATTGATAGTTGAACTCTTCCGCTCGCACGGCGTTGCCAAGGGCGTCCCCCGCCACGACCTTCAGACCAGAGTAGTCGCGCCAATGATCTGGATAGCCGACGCCGACTTTGAGCGAAGCCAGCTTGGCACGGGCTTGCATCCGGGTTTCGGGCGCCATCCATTCGAGCGCATCGATGTGAGCGGCGAATGCGGCGATCAGATTCTGCACGAGCTGCTCGATGCGCTGCTTGGCCTGTGGTGAGAAATAGCGCTCCGCGTAGAGTTGCCCGACGGCATCGCCGAGCGCTTCGTTGGTATGTTCCACGGCGCGCTTCCAACGCTCGGGCAATTGCGGAGTGCCCGACAGTGCCTTCCCATAAAACGCAAAGTGCGCGTCCACGAAGGCCTTGGGCAACAGCGCCGCGAAATGATCAACGGCGTGGAAGCGTAGATACTCCTTCCACGTCGACAGCGGCACGCTGGTGATCAACGTTGCGATGCCCTTCGCCGCCGAGGGCTGCCAGACCACGAACGTCGGCTGCTTCGCGAGCTGCGCGCCGGCGAAGAACGCCTCCCAATCGAGTCCCGGCGCGCGACTGGACAATTCTTGCCGCGTCCAATGATTGTGACCGCGTTGGACATCCTCCGAGTCGCTGCGGCTGACATGGACTTCGGCGATGCGATGTTCCAGATCATAGATGCGCGCCGACTGCGCCTCAGCGTCAGGAGCCGCGACCCCGCTCAACCGCAACAATGAGACAATGTAGGCGCGATATTGACTTTGCAGCTCGCGATCATGCGGCGAATCGGTGAGGTAGTTTTCGCGATCCGGCATGCCGAGACCGCCCTGTACCAGGAACGGCGCATAGTGGGACGGGTCATCGAGATCCTGCGCCACCCAGAGGCCGAAGAGATGATCGGTATAAAGCTGCGTGGAATTCAGGATGTCAATGTCAGCGCGTAGCGTCGTACCGAGAAAATGCGCCAGCATTGACCGGTTCTTGATCGCCTCGATGCGGTGTAGCGTCGGTTGCAGCGGCGCGAGTCCCCTACTCTCGATCCCGGGCTCATCCATCACGCTGTTGTAGTATTCGGCGATCCGCCGCGTCACCGTGCCTGCTGCTGGAGACGAGGCAGCAGCATCTCGAATGAGGTCGGCGAGACGCTTATCGGTGAGCTCCACCAATTCCTGGAACACCCCGAACGAGGACCGATCCGCTGGAATTGGGGTGTTCTGGACCCACCCACCATTCGCATAGCCGAAGAAATCGTCGCCGGGCCGGATCGCTGTGTCCATACCGCTGAGAAGATTCGAGGGCTTCGAGGGTGGCTCGCCGGCAAGCAGTACGGAGCTCGCGAGAGTAGCGCTCAACAAGAGCTCGCAGGCGTACCGGATACGGACGCGCCTGAGCCATCGAGAAACGGTTTCCATGTTCTTCTCCGAAGTAGATCTCCGCCTGGATGCAGTGTAACCCATGGCCGTAGGGCGAGGCGCAAGGCTCACCGCGCGCTCAACGAGCCTCGGGTTGGATCGCCTTCTCCATGAACACGCTGAGCGGGTCGGCGTGATATTGACCAAATGGACCAATCTCGACGAACCCTGCCGAGCGATACAGAGAAAGTGCCTCGTATTGCTTTACGCCTGTTTCCAGACGCAACACGGTAGCACCCTTGCGAGCTGCGATCGCTTCGAGGTGCTGCAATAGCCGCCTCCCCAGCTTCCTGCCTCGGGCCGCTGGTGAGACGAACATCCGTTTTAGCTCAGTCCAACTCCCTGCAGTCGTCACCAGAGCGCCACAACCGACCGCCTGGCCGTCGACGCGCATCACGACAAACGTGACATTTGGCCGCCGCAGGGCATCGATGTCGAGCAGGTGATTGCTTTCCGCCGGGTAAAGAGCGGCCATGTACGCGGAGCTCGCTTCAAGTAGCGCGAGGGTTTCCGGCTGGTCAGGATCTTCGATGTTGATTTGAGTTGCGGTCAAGATCGATGCACCGGCTCCCGAATTCACCCACTCCAGTATACCGCCCAGCCCGCCTATTGCGCGAGCTGAATCCCAGGAATCGCGGCAGTCCGTCCGGCGTCAGCCGTGACTCTTGCAGAAATCCGCCAGTTACGTTTACACTGTAAACACATCGCATGACCAACCGCACCACCACCGAGCGCATTGTCGCGGCAGCCACCAAAGTCCTCGAACGGGAGGGTGCAGCGAAAGTCACCATGCGACGGGTTGCGCGGGCCGTGGGCGTCTCGGCAATGGCCATCTATCGTCACTTCCCGAACCGGGAAGGACTCCTTCATCGCGTCGTGGACGAAAGCTTCGCGCGGAGCTCGGCGCATTGGGTACAACGTTCGAGCAGCGGCGACGTCGCGGCGAAGCTGATTGACCTGTGCAATCTCTACCTCGATTTCGCCCTCGATCACCCACACACGTTCGACTACATGTACGGGAGCAGCCGCGAAGATGCGCGCCGGTTTCCGGAGGATTTCCGCGCTCGGCGCTCTCCGACTGCCAACCTGACCGCGGACGTCGTCGAGGAGGCGATGAGTACGGGGTATTTCCGGCGCGACGACGTTTGGGACGTCACCATGACGCTCTGGGCGCATGCGCACGGCCTCATTTGTCTTTACCGTGCGGGACGATTCAGTTATTCCGCCCGAAAGTTTCGCGAGTTCTACATTGCATCGTTGCAAAGAACTTTACAGGGCCTGAGAGGTTGACCACGTCGGATCCAGGCGAGGCGAAAAAGTTCACAACAAGGTCCGCACAAGGATAGATACTCATGTACCCTGTCAGCTCAACCATGATCCGCCGTCAGTTCCTCCAGATCGGAGTGGCTGCGCTCTGGTGTTTGACCGCCGCGGCCAGCGCCCTGGCAGCAACGGATAGTCCTGCAACGAGCAACGAGTCCCCGCCAATCGCCATCGAGCATGTTACGGTACTGCCGATGAGCACATCTGGCTCTCAGAAGCTCAGCGACGTCACCGTCCTCATTCGCGCGGGTCGCATCGTTTCCGTCACCCCGGCAGCCGAAGCAGCCATTCCCAATGGCGTCCAACGCATCGGCGGCCGCGGCAAATGGCTCATGCCGGGCCTCGTCGACATGCACGTTCACACTCCGAATGATCGGTCTGGACGTCTTTATTTCAAGGACCCAAGCCTCCGTGACGGGACGTTGCGCAGCGAGGACATCTTTGCGCTTTATATCGTGAACGGCGTCCTGCAGATCCTGGATCTGCAATCGATGTCCGAAACCGTCGGCCAGCGCGTCGACATCGAATCTGGGCGCATACTCGGACCCCATATGGCGCTGGCTGCAATGATCGACGGCTCGCCACCGATATTTCCGGTTGGGATGACACGCGTCGCCGCTACACCGGAAGACGGGCGGCAAGCCGTGCGGGATGCGGCCGCGGAAGGCTATGACTTCATCAAGGTGTACAGCCGCCTCGACCTCGAGACTTTCAGCGCGATCGTAAACGAAGCGCGACGGCTGAAGCTGCGCGTGGTTGGGCATATTCCACAGCGTGGTAAGGGGATCACGGAAAAGTTCTTTCAGCCTGGATATGACCTGGTGGCACACGCCGAGGAATTCGCGCAGCAAACCAACCCACCCGCACCCGAAGCCATTCCCCGCTATGTCGACATGGCCAAGCGCAATGGGACGTGGCTCATCGCTACTCTCACGGTGGATGACAGGATCCTGGAGCAAACGACCCATCCCGAAACGTTGCATAGCCGATCTGAGCTACGCTTGATTCCCCGGCAGATCCGGGAGGCCTGGGTCGATCACAATCCCTATGTGGCCGCGGCGAGTCCCGGCTACACCCAATACATCCGGCAAATCATCGAGTTCAATGGCGATCTCGTTCGGGCGTTCGCGGCCGCCGGCATTCCGGTGTTGGCCGGTACGGACTCGATGATTCCAGGCATCGTGCCCGGCTTCGCGCTGCATGATGAATTGGAGGCAATGGCGTCCGCGGGGTTGAGCAATGTGCAGGTGCTCGAGGGAGCGACGCGTCTGGCTTGCCAGTGGCTTGGTGTCGATGGCGATCGAGGTACCGTCGAACCAGGCAAGAGCGCGGATCTTTTGCTACTGGACGCGGACCCGCTGGAGAATGTTTCCAACACCCGCAAGATCGCAGCAGTAATTGTGCGGGGGCGCTATCTGCCGCGCGCCGAGTTGGACCGCATGCTGCGCAAGGTAGCCGATCACAACACTTCAAGTCCGTGAGCCGCTGCAACCTGCCGCTGGCGAAGTCGAGCTCGATCTGGAGACGGCGTTGATGCTTCAGTTAGGCCGGCATGCTAAAGGACGAACGCGATCTTGCCACGCACGTGGCCCGCTTCCATCACTTGATGAGCCTGCGCGGCATCCTCCAGCCGATATGTCTTTTGAATGGAGATGCGCAGCTTGCCCTCCGTATGGAGCCTGGTCAGCTCGGCCAACCGCGACTTTGACCGCTGGGTGCCGATCCGGCCAATACCCAGCTTTGCGGCGAGCGGCTGAAATGCGACCGTCCCAATCCTCGTTCGATCGCGCACCAGGGCCAGAGACGCGTGCAAAGCCTCCTCGGAACCAACTGCGATGAGTGCCGCGTCAATGCCATCCGTGGCTGCCGCGCGCAGCCGTTCAATCAGACCGTCGCCGTATACAACTGGGGTCGCCCCTAGCTCACGCAGATAGTCGTGGTTCCTGAGACTCGCGGTCCCGATCACCCGCGCGCCAAGGGTTTGCGCGATCTGCACAGCGATGCTGCCAACTCCACCTGCGGCGGCGTGAATCAATAGCGTCTCACCCGGCCCGACCCGCAAGTGCTCGAGGGCCGTCGACGCCGTCTGGCCCGAGGCGGACAGGACACCTGCTTCGGGCCAGGACAGTGTCGCTGGCTTGGCGATTACATCCGTCGGCGGCACAACAACGTGTTCCGCGGTGGACTCGAGCATTGCCCAGCCGAGCACCTCGTCGCCGGGTGCGAGCTCAGTCCCTGCGCCAACTGCCTCGACAATGCCTGCAAACTCATTCCCTATCCGCTGCGGAAAGCTCGCCGGTAGCCACTGACGCGCGGCGCCACTGCGAAAGAGACAGTCGAACGGTTGGATCCCCGCCGCCTTGACAGCCACTCTGATTCGGCCCGGCGTCACGGGCGGAGTGACCACGTCGATTATCCTGAGCACCTCGGGACCGCCATACTCCTCAAAGACCAGCGCTCGACTCATAACATGAATGCTCCCATAGGCTGCAGCGAAGCGGTCCAGGTGCTCGCGTGCACCGCGAATTCGCGTCGCGAGCTGATCATGTTATAATTATAGTCAATAAAAATTTACGGTCAATGTAATTATACGTATGAACGACGAGCTGGGGTTGCGCGA
Organism: uncultured Steroidobacteraceae bacterium; assembly: GCA_964400085.1. GTDB lineage: Bacteria > Pseudomonadota > Gammaproteobacteria > Steroidobacterales > Steroidobacteraceae > 13-2-20CM-66-19. The sequence continues at coordinate 7,109 of CAYNTW010000015.1, forward strand.
ACGAAAGAAGCGGGAGACGCGGCGTTTGCTTGCGGAGGTGGCAACGCGTCTATTCGACGAGCGTGGCTTCGAGTCGGTCACGATTGCGGACATCGCAACGGCGGGTCACGTTTCCGCGAAGACCGTATTCAACTATTTTGCGACCAAGGAAGACCTCGTCCTCGACGGCCGACGCGAGGTGGAGGATGAGTTGTTACGCGCCGTGCGTGCCCGCCCACCAGGGGAGCCCGTCGTGGAAACCGTGCGCCGACACACACTTGTTGTAGCCGAGCGCATGAACCTGCTTCCGGCTGAGCGAAGAAATGCGTTTCGCAGGCTCGTTGCGAATGTGCCGAGCGTACACCTGCGTATGCGGGAATTGTCGGCTCACACTGAGGACGAGCTCGCGCGCATCCTCGCGGCGGAGACCGGGAAACCGGCCACGGACTCCATTGCGCGAACGGTCGCCAGTGTTCTGGGTGTGTTGACCCGACTCGCCTTTGGGGTCGTGGGAGGTGAGGCAAAGCGCTGGAATTATGGGAGCATCATCGCCTCGATCCATGAAGGATTCGATCTGCTCTCGCAGGGACTCGGCTCCTATGGAGTCCGGCGGCCCTGAGGAGGGCTCGTGTTGCCGGTCAGCTGCCAACGCCGGTGAAATCCAGGGCGAGCAGCAGTGTTCCACCGATCAGGATCAGGATGGCCACGGCGGCTCCGCGGCGCTGTCCGTAACCGGCTGCGAGCGTGACCTCGCGCGCCGCCTGCCAGTATGTCCAAGCACCAACTACAACCAGCGCGAACTCCACGGTCGCCGAGGCCACCGGAAATCGCCACAAGCCAAAGCCAAGCCTCGGTAAACCTCCGAGGTTGGTGGGTAGCAGCGGCATGTCGGCGCGATGCACTACCAAATCGAGCACCCAGTGCGAGAACGCGACGAGTCCTATCACTACTCCGGTGCGTCGTCCCCAACGCGCCGCTGCGGGGACGTCGAGCAGCCCAGATAGCAATGCTGCACCAACGAGGGAGTGAGTGTAATCAGCGTGGATGATGCCCGTACCATAGGTGCCGCGGGCCCCAGCAATAGGTTCGATGGTCTCGACGCCCGCAAGAAATAAGGGCACGAAGACGATGTCTAACCACACCGTCGCCAACATCAGCGCCCACAGAGGCGCCTGGCGTTCGCGCGATTTGACCAGGGCTGCGAATCCGAAGTGCCCCGCAATCATCTATCGTGACCGGACGATGGCGGGTCAGGCCATGGGAGCCGAGTATCGATCGCGCCAACCACACCGACGAAGAAAATGATGCCCAGAATGAAAATCATGTCGCCGTGCCAGAGAGTCCTGCCCGCCCGAAAAGGAGTTTAGTCGATGTGTCCCACCGGATCGATGGCCATTTCTTCGTTTGAGCGCCGTTCGGCCGCTTTATGGCAGCGGAGTCGAGCCCGACGTCAAGGTGCCGGCCGCGGATGCTCTTGATGAAGCACTGCAGGGAGCGCGCAGCGGATTATGACAGCCACGCCACGGCACGCGTCCGTGACGCAATTGGATGCTTACGTCATCAGGGAACCGTCGGGTCGTGCGCATATTAAGATGGTACGGCCCGCTTGTTGGCCGTGGCTGAGGAGGCGGAGGAATATCACAATGACATTTCCAGCTCACGTCCACCCCGTGGTATTGCATCCCCACGAGGGCGAATATGTGGTGATCGGCGGCAACACGCGTTGCACCTTCAAGGTGACGGGTCGCGATACCGCCAATCACTTTGGCTTGTTTGAGTTCGAAATGGATCCCGGTGCGATGGGGGCGCGGCCCCATACCCACCATCACCTGACTGAGATCTTCTACGTCGTGCGCGGCGAAGTCCAGTTGCTCGCCGGGGAGGAACGCGTTGCCGGCACCTCCGGGACCTTGCTCCTGGTGCCTCCGGACGCCGTCCACGGATTCGCGAATACCGGCCGCATGCCTGCGACGTTGCTGATCATGTTCTGTCCGGCGGACACGAGAGAACGATACTTCCAGGGCCTTGCCGAGCTCACGAAGGACGGCCGCCAGCCCTCCCGCGAGGAGCTGGTAGCATTGATGCACCGGTTCGACCAGGAGCCAGTGGAGGGAATCGATTTCCCGTGACGTGAGTACCTCGAGCCCTCCGCCTACGGTTTCGGCTGCTCGTGTCCGACTGTTGCGTCATACCAATGCGCGATCGTGAACAGGAACAACATCCCGGCACCGATCAGTATCGCGGTCACTGCCGCGGCATAAACGGCCGCCAATAGCTTGCCAGGGATGATAATTGCATTCGCCGCCAGAGCCAGCGCAGCAATATCCATCGCCAGCAAGAACGTCACCACCTGTACCGGCAAACGCGTCGGATTTGCAGCGTGCCGACGGCGCGGAAATGTCAGCGCCCAGCTCCCGAGAATAACAGCGATGACGCCGCTCGAAATACGCCAAGTGATCGGCGCCGGCGCTCCAAACAATATCAGCAGCAGCGGTAGTATTGAGCCGAACGCTGTCATAAATCCCAGTTGAACCCAAGTGCGCGTCACAAAGTTGTCAAACTTGGTGATTTGTCCGCCCAGCAATTGCCGCAGGATCATTGTCAGGACAGACAGACCCGCGAAGCTCATGCCGACCGTCGCGATGGTGTAGAGATAACCAGAAGCGTCCATTTGCTTGCCGCCGAGAGAAGACGTTGGTGCGTCGCGTTGGGCCTTCGCTCACCCTACAACTGAGAGTCTTTTGCGACCGCATCCGACAGGTGGTCCAATATGTTCCCCCAGCCCCTCGTGTGACCCTCACGAATTGTCGCTGTCGGCAGGCGCTCGTGGGTTAGCACGAGCTCGGTTTCATCCCCGCGCGGATGGAGCTCGACGGTTACCAACGTATTCACATCATTCGTCAGCGGGCCTGTCCACGTGAACACCAGCTTGTGTGGCCGGTCGATTTGAAGATAGGTGCCCGATACTTCGCGGCTTGATTCTTTCGATGACATGACGAGGCTGAAGGTGCCGCCAGGGCGCGGGTCACAGCTCGCCTTGCAATCAACCGCCCCCGGATAGGGGCTCATCCACCGAGCCATCAGCTCGGGTTTGGTCCACAGGTCGAAGATCTGCTCCGCCGTGCCCCTCACGCGGCGACGTATCTGCACGCTCGGGCCCGTCGTGTCATCGCGAGCCATGCTTGCGATCCTTTGGCCCCAACTTGTGGTCTGTCTTGAGCTCGTGCAGCAGGTGCTCCATGGCGTTTAGCCGCTCCTCCCAATAGCGACGCGTCCGCTCAATCCAGCTATCGACCTCGTCCAGCGAACGAGTATTGATGGAGAGAATGTGCTCGCGCCCTTTCCTGTGCCGCTCGACCAAGCCGCTCGCTTCCAGCACGCGGATGTGTTTCGACACCGCGTTCAAAGACATATGGAAGGGTTCGGCGACCTCAGTCACGCGCGCCTCACTGCGCGAGAGTCGTTCAATAATTGCCCGCCGCGTCGGATCGGCTAACGCGGCGAATACCGCGTTGAGGCGCGTGGCGCGCGCAGCCGCCTCCTTCCGGGCTTCGATCTCAGTCATGGCGGTCTGCCCACTCGACTCTCGATTCTGTGGATATTCTACCCAGAGGTTGACAATCTGCCAAGTTGATGTTTTATTCAACCAATAGGTTTCACGTGGCTGGTTATGCATGAAGGAGAGCTCGATGCCAGGTAAAGCCGTCGCCGCCGCTGCCGTTGCACTTCTGTCAGCTGCCCTCGTCCCGGCGTGGGCCGAGCCGGTCAAGAACATCGTCATCGTCCACGGGGCCTTCGCCGACGGTTCCGGATGGCAGCGCGTCGCTGATATTCTCGGTAAAGACGGCTATACGGTCACTGTGGTGCAGGAGCCGCTGACATCACTTGCCGATGACGTCGCGGCGACCAAAAGAGTGTTGGATCTGCAACAGGGCGCCACACTTCTGGTCGGCCACAGCTATGGCGGGGTGGTCATCACCGAAGCGGGCAAGGCGCCGAATGTCATAGGCCTCGTGTACATCGCCGCTTTCATTCCCGACCAAGGTGAGAGTGCACTCAGCCTGCTCGCGCAGATGCCCGCCGCAAACAATGACACCCGCGCCACCAAGGACGATTTCCTGTACCTTGACCCAGCCGCCTTCGCCGCCGATTTCGCGGCTGACGTCCCACCTGCCCTGGCGAACTTCATGGCACATTCGCAACCGATGCTGGCGGCCAAGGCCGGCGGGGGCGCGTCGGTGACGACGGCCGCCTGGCACCAGAAAAAGAGCTGGGCGCTGGTCGCCACTCGCGACCACAACATCAATCCCGATCTCGAGCGCCGCATGGCCAAGCGGGCCGGTAGCGAAACGATCGAAGTTCCCGCCAGCCACGCCGTCTACCTTTCCAGGCCAAACGAAGTGGCGCGTTTGATCGAACGGGCGGCAAAGGCGTCTGCCGAGTAACTTAACGACGTGAGCCCGCGCCGAATCGCCGCAGCACGAAATCGATGAATGTGGTCATCTTCGATGTCGGCCTTCGATCCCTAGGATAGAGCAGGTTCATGGGGCGCGGCGGCGGTACGAACTTCCGTAACACCGGCACGAGGCGGCCGGCGGCCACGTCGTCGGCGAGCACGACTTCGGGTTGCAAGATGAGGCCGACGCCCTGCAGCGCGGCGGCGCGAAGGGCCAGCGCATTGTTCGATCGCAGACGGCAGATCGGGAGTTTGATCGGCGCTCGCTCGGCGCGCCCGAGCGACCAACCGCTGTAGTTGCGCCAGAGCGTGAACGCCAGGCAGGTGTGCCGCGCCAAGTCCGCGGGCGTTTCTGGCACGCCCGCCCGCGCGAGGTAACTGGGGGCGGCGCAGATCATCATGCGATACGGCTCCAGGCGTCTCGCAACGAGCGCCGAGTCGGCGAGAGGTCCCACTCGTATCGCTGCGTCGAAGCCCTCCTTGACAACGTCGACCGGATCATCAGTGAGGTCAAGTTCTACGCCGACTTCCGGGTAGGCCGTCAGATACTCAGCAAGCGCAGGCGCGAGCCGCAACGTGCCGAACGAGATTGGCGCCGTGACCCGCAATTCGCCCCGCGGTGCGACCCGCATGGCTTCAGCATCGGTTTCTGCGTCATGCACCTCCTCGAGGATTCGCCGGCACCGATCGTAATAACTACGGCCGATTTCGGTCAGGCTCTGCCGGCGCGTAGTGCGCGTGAGGAGGCGCGCCTGCAGCCGCTCCTCGAGCGCGCGGATGTGTTTGCCCACCATGGTGGGAGTGATGCGAAATGCACGTGCGGCGGCCGTGAAGCTACCCCGGTCCACTGTAGCGACGAAGACCTCCATGCTCAGTAAGCGGTCCATAAGACATTGAGAACTCGTGGTACTAACTATTGCGAATCATAGGTAGTTTATCTCCGAGCCGAAAGCGCTCAGGATCCACAGTAAAGCGGCCACGGCCGTCGACCACTGCGAGGAGCACAAGCCATGCAATATCGAAATCTCGGCAACTCGGGTCTGAGGGTTCCCGTCCTGAGTTTTGGCACCGCCACGTTTGGCGGAGAGGGCCCGTTCTTTTCCGCCTGGGGCAGAAGCGGGGTGGAGGAAGCGCGACGGCTCGTCGACATCTGTCTCGAAGCCGGCGCCAATCTCTTCGACAGCGCTGATGTCTACTCGAATGGTGCGGCCGAGGAAATCCTGGGCGCGGCGGTCAAGGGTCGTCGGGAGAAGGTCCTCATCTCGACCAAGGTTGGTCTACCGACCGGCCAGGGGCCCAACGAAGCGGGCACCTCACGCCATCGGCTACTCGGAGCCGTCGATGCCGCGTTGAGGCGACTCGAGACCGACTACATCGACTTGCTCCAGCTCCACGCCTTCGACGCCTTTGCGCCGGTCGAAGAGACGCTGTACACCCTCGATGTGCTCGTGAGGCTCGGCAAAGTGCGCTATGTCGGCGCATCCAACTTTTCGGGCTGGCAGCTGATGAAATCCCTGGCAATTGCCGATCAGAACGGTTGGCCGCGGCATGTCGCGCACCAGGTCTATTACTCGCTTATCGGCAGGGACTACGAATGGGAGCTGATGCCTCTTGGCATCGATCAACACGTTGGCGCCCTCGTCTGGAGCCCTCTCGGTTGGGGACGGCTCACCGGCAAAGTCCATCGTGGGCAACCGTTGCCCAAGGAGAGCCGTCTGCACGCGACGGCGCAGTTGGGCCCGGCGGTCGATGACGAGCGGCTCTATAGCGTGACTGACGCACTGGAAGCGTTGTCTCGCGAGACGGGAAAGACCGTGCCTCAGATCGCGATTGCCTGGTTACTGACCCGGCCTACGATCTCATCAGTCATCATCGGAGCTCGCAACGAAACCCAGCTCCGCGACAATCTCGGTGCTGTCGATTGCGCGCTCACGGCAGAACAAATCGGGCGTCTCGACGCGGCGAGCACGACGATGCCGCCCTACCCCTATTCTCCATATCGGATCCAGGAGGGATTTGCGCGGCTTAATCCGCCGGTGGTTTGAGTCGGAGGCCGGTGCACACCTGTCCAGTTTCACGGGCCTCGACCGTCGTATTCGATGTACGTAGGTTTTTCAATGCAGCGGCGATGTACATCTCGTGGCGGAAGCGGCTTTCCCGCACCATCCGGGGTAAATTGTGGTCTCGGAAGCTTTCGAACTACGGTCTTGGGGTGGCGGCGCAGACCAGAAACGGTCTCCTCGTCGTCGATCCGTGCGACTTCGGGGTGTCGAGGAGCCTTCTCTCGCGAGGCTCGTATGACTGGAGCGACATCCAGTGGCTGTCGTCATTTCTCGACCAGAGGTCTCGCATCGTGGTCGTGGGCGCCCACCTGGGCGCGGTGCTCATTCCGCTCGCCCTGCTCTGCCGCTCGCGCAATATCGTGGCCTTCGAGCCGAATCCGCCGACGCATCGGCTCCTCAATGTAAACCTGACACTCAACGGCCTTGCGGACGTGACTGTGCACCGGACGGCCATCGGAGCAACTTCAGGGTCGATACGCTTTACGCAGAACCGAGTCAACAGTGGCAACAGCCGGGTCTCGCAAACAGGAGAGATCGTCGTGCCCATGACGACTCTCGACTCTGTGCTCGAGGCGGATGGGTCGCCGGTCGACCTCGTCGTCATGGACACGGAAGGATTTGAAACGCACGCCATGCGGGGTGCCGTACAAACCCTGAGGCGGACCCGGTACTTCTACGTGGAATACGCTCCCGAGCAACTCATCGAACAAGGCAGCTCGCCCGAGGAGTTCATTCACCTGGCGGCCACGTACTTCGAATCCATGTACCTGGCGGGGCAACCCGCCACTTTTTTTCCGTCGCGCAGTTACGTGCACTACCTGGGCGAGTTGTCCAGCCGCCGCGGCCTGTTACTCAATCTCCTGTTCGCGCAGGACGCTCGTCCAAATGAACTGCTCCTCACGCCCGCACAGTGATAAACTGCAGCGGGTGCCGTCGTTCGCCACCCGGTGTTTCGACTCGAGATCCGATGGACCGATTGACACGCTCCTTCTTGAAGGCCCGTGGGGAGCTTCTCCAGTTTCTGCGTCGACGAACCGGCCGCGCCGCGGCCGAGGATCTCGTACAGGACACCTGGTTACGCCTTCGGGAGCGCAGCGATCCGGCAGACTGGCGCGAGCCCCGCGCCGTTTTGTTCACCACCGCTGCCAATCTCGCCACGGATGCTCACCGACGCCAGGCCTCCGCCGAAAAATTCCTTTCTCAACACGCCGCTGTGGACGAAACCGTGGATCCGGGGCGGGATCCGGAAGGCCAGGCGGATACGATCGCCCGGCTGGAGCGGCTCGCTGCGGCACTCGGCGATTTGCCCGAGGCCTGCCGCGAGGCATTTCTGTTGAATCGTGTCGAGGCAATGTCTCACGCCGAAATAGCCGCCCATCTCGGCGTGTCCACCAAGACCGTGCAGCGCTACATCGAACGTGCTCTGCGGGCCTGCCTGGACGTGCCGGAATGACGACGTCGATTGCAACAGAGTACGCCATTCGCGCCTGGACTCGGCGTCACTCGGGAGTCTGGACCGACGCGGAGGAACTGGAGCTGCGGGACTGGCTCCGTGCCGCACCTGAAAATCGGGCCGCGTACGCCAAAGTAGCCGAGGTCTGGAGAGATGCAGCGGCCCTGGCCGATCGATTTCCGCGTCGAAGTTTCACACGGCGCGTCTACCGCCGCTCAGCGATCGCGGCTGCCAGTGTGGCGGTCGCGATTGCCATCCTGGCAGTCTCACTGTGGCCGGTTGGCTCGAAGTGGTGGAATGGCGAGCCTCAACGTTGGACAGCCGAGCAGGATAAGCCAAGGGCCTTGATTCTCAGCGATGGAACCCATGTCCTTCTGGACGCCGGGTCGGAGATGGTGGCAAGCATCGGTTGGCATGCGCGCCATGTGGTGCTACGGCGTGGGGAGGCCCTGTTGACGGTCGCCCACGACCCCTCGCGGCCATTCGAGCTCGATAGTGGCTCGGGGCACATCACGGATCTCGGCACTCGCTTCGATGTTGAGCTCCTGCGCGGCACGACTCGCATTACCGTTCTGGAAGGTCGCGTCGGTGTGTCGACTTCCGGTCATGCGATTGCGCTCACGGCGGGGCAAGCCGGTGGCTATGACCGTGATGGAGTTTTGTTGCCGGTCACCACTACCGGCTCTAGCGCGGTACTCTGGGCTGCCGGCAAGCGGCATTTCGACCGCGAGCCACTGGCCGATGTGCTCGAACGGCTGGCGCGTTATCATGATGTGTCGTTTGTATTTTCCGAGCCGGGCTTGCAGCAATTGCGGCTCAGCGGAACTTTTCGAATCGATGAGCTTGCCGTGTTCCTCCGCACTCTCGCCGCCGCGCTGCCCATAGACGTGCGGCAGGTTGGTCCGCAGCGATTCGAAATCCGGTCGCGGGGTGGCTCGAGTCAGGGCGCTGAACACCAGCGTGTTGATGTGGGCGCCAATCGCTAGCCGGCAATGAGCAGCGGACGAGCTTACTGGCCCAACCGATGAGCCGTGTCGGGGCGTGGCTGATGGCGGCATTGATCATGTCGGGCGCGCTACAGGCCAGTATCAG
>CAYNTW010000015.1:16251-70132 GCA_964400085.1 uncultured Steroidobacteraceae bacterium
AGGCTGTCACCGCGGGAAGCTCTCGAGCAAATCCTCGCTTCCACGGGCATCTCATTCCGGTTCACCGCCAGCGATGCCGTGGCGCCCAGCTTGACCTTTCGGACGAAGATATCGTCATTCTGTGACGAGCGGGATCAGATGATCGCCACCGCTGCGGTCGACGGACCGACCTACCGGCTGATTCCGTCCCGCTATCCGCCCATTTCGGCGTTCGAGTCCGTTGCTTCAGCCGATGACCTCGAGGCCGTCATGGAGCTGGAAGGCTGGACCAACGATCGACTTGTGTTGGAGCGTGCGGCGCGTCTGAACAAAACCGAATGGGTGTACGGCGTCCCGAACGCCAGCGTTATCATGGCGACGTTCCTACACGGAGGACCCACGGGCCTCAGGTTCACCTCCGCCGATCTCAATGGTTGGTATGCGAGCCTCGCCCGACGCACGGCAATTGCGGAAGTCGCTCATCACCTGCGCCGCGAAGCTGTCAACATGCGCGCCCCATCCCTGACGCTCCACTATCGCACGTATACCGCGATGTTGGCTGGCAACTATCAGGACATTCGCGGCATGAAGTCGACCCGTCCTGAGCTCTACAAACCGGATGATTACACCCGCTCGCAAATCTTTGGTGAAGGGATCCGCACCTCTGGAGGTGACGGTATCCTGTACGACAGCGTACGTCATGCCGGTGGCACCAACGTCGTTGCGCTTCGGCCGAAGAATATCCGTGACGTCGTGATGAGCACACACTACGAAATCACCGCTCCGGTTTCCGGCAAGGTGATTGCGCGTACCTTACCCTGAGCGGTAGAGCTGGGGGCAAGCATCGGGGCGCTCGTCTTGAAGAGAGCGCTAGCGGGTTGCGAAACCGCCGTTGACGAACACGATCTGCCCAGTTAGCCACCGCGCCCCAGGCGAAAGAAGGAACTCCACGGTAGGAACGATATCGTCAGGAGTGCCCAGGCCCCCCGTGAACTGCTTGATGGCCGCGGCCGACTCTGCGGTTTCCCCGCCATAAAAGAATCCCGTATCCAGTGCGCCTGGCGCGACTGTATTGACGTTGATCCGACGCGCAGCGAGCTCCTTGGCCAGTGAGCGGGTAAAGTGCTCGAGAGGGGCCTTGCTCCCCGCGTATACGGAATAAAAGGGAAACGAGCATGCCAGGATCGAGGTGGCGATGTTGATGATCGAGCCGCCTTCCCGCATCTGACTCGCAGCTGCTCGCATCAGGACGAAGGGCGCTCTGGCGTTGATGGCAAAAATCCGGTCGAATTCCTCATCGGTGATTTCCGTGAAGGATTTCTTGATGATGATGCCGGCATTGTTGACCAGAATGTCCAGTCGCCCAAAGCGGGTAACGGCCGTTTGAACCAACGAGGCTGCGGCCGCTGGATCCGCGAGATCTGCCTGCACCAGCTCCGCTTTCGCGCCATACTCGCGAACCAAACGCGCAGTCTCTTCAGCATCGGCTCGCGATCGCGCCGAATTGAAGTGCACCAGGACGTCTGCTCCGTGCCGCGCGAGCATTTGTGAGAACCCCCGACCAAGGTTGCGAGCCGCTCCGGTCACAATGGCAGCTTTTCCTTTCAAGTCCATACCCTTCGCGCTCCTCGATGTAGTTGTGAAGCAACTTCCACTGACACAGCCCGTTATATTTAGACTCTCACCGCTCGGATGAGCGCCGATACCCGTAGGCGCTCCACTTCGCGAGCACCTTCTCGCGGACCGCACCGGGCCAGCCGTGTTCCAGGTCCGAGCGCTTGGGACGCCGCTCGGGCGGAAAGCGATCGGCTAACAAGGCGTTATGGATCACCTTGGTGGTCCGATAGGCAAACTTCTCGTTGGAATCCAGAAATACCGGCAACGCGTTCTGCGCCTCCTGGTCGAAGTAAATCTCCCCGTGCGCCGGGTGGGCCCGACTGGCAAAGGCCCAGACCACCTGCTCGACGTCGGTGATATCGATGTCATCCTCCACCAGGAGCGCCTTCGCAACTCCGAAGCCTGCTTTGGAAGCAAACAGGATGCTGCCAATTCGCTGCCCGAAGCTGCGCGAGTCTGAGCCGGTGCGCTCATGCCAATCCGGCGCGGCGGCGATCACGAGCCAGTGACAAGCACTCTCGAGCACCATCCAACAGCCGCTGATCGGCAACCCTTGCGCTTGCAGCAAGTGCAGAATCTCGGCGGCGTGGGGAATGCCCCAGCCGGTATGGTTCTCATCCACGGGCGCGCCGGCGGTCGAAAACGGCAGGATTGGATCGTTGCGAAAAGTAATCGCGCTCACGTTCAGCACCGGCTTGGGCGATCCCGCATCCCCCACGTAGCCGGGATACTCGTCCATGGGCCCTTCCATCGCTGTCTCGGTATGTGAGATGTGGCCCTCGATGACGATTTCCGCCGTGGCAGGCACCGCGATGTCTACCGTCTCGCCCGGCACCAATTCCAGCGGTTCACCGAAATAGGCCCCGAGGTATGCCGCCTCATCCATCCCCTCCGGGATTGGCATTCCTCCCACATAGGGGAGTCCCGGCTCGACCCCCAACGCGACCGCAATGGGGGTCGGTTGTCCGATCTCCCGCCATTTGCGATGGATGATTCCCAGGTGTTGGTTCGGTGGGATCAGACAGGCGATCCGGCGCCCATCCAGTTGCATCATCCTGTTGATCGACCAGTTCGTCCAGCCCCCATCGGGCGTCCGCACGATATTCAGCCCAAACGTCTGTATATAACGCCCTCCATCGGCACCGTGAATCAGCGGCGTGGGCAGACGCAGCAGGTCGACAGAATCACCGCGCAGGATGTTCTCCTTGCAGGGCGCCACTTCGCGCCGCACGAGTTTTGGCGGTAGGAGCGGTCGCTGGCGGGCACGAGCCAGCGCGGCAACGATGGCCCGCGGAGCACAATCCGCTGGCAAGCCCAAAGCGAGCGCGACGCGCGCATATTTATATTTCGGTTGAGCGCTCAACCCGCCGGGTGCGCCGAACGCACGGAATCCGGCCTCGATGTCCTTGATCTTGTTGAACAGCGGCGCCGGCGCCCGCAAATCCATGGATCTGCGGGTGATGGCTCCCATTTCCAGATTCCAATCCACCTCGGTGTCGATGGGCTGTAGTTCCCCGATTTCCTCGAGCGCGCGCAGAAACTCGCGCAAAGATTTCAGGTGTGCTCCCTGGGTGACCGCCTTTCCGCTGCTCATACTGCAACCTCGGTTCGCTTGTCCGTCAATGATGGGGAGCGCCCGAGCCCATTCCACGGGGGCGCCAGACGGGTCTCCAAGCCGAAAAGGTCCAACACCCGTCCGACCGTGTAGTTCACCAAGTCCTCGATCGTCTCCGGCCGTGCATAGAATGCAGGTACGGGTGGCGCGATGATCGCGCCCATTTCCGTGGCGGCCAACATGGATTTGAGGTGGCCCGCGTGAAGCGGCGTCTCGCGGACCATCAGCACGAGCCGCCGTCGTTCTTTCAAACACACGTCCGCCGCCCGCGAGAGCAGATTCGAGCTCGCCCCGCACGCGATCTCAGCGAGGGTCTTCATCGAGCACGGCGCCACGATCATGCCCATCGTTCGAAAGGATCCCGAGGCGATTGCCGCACCGATGTCGTTGATCGAGTAAGTCCGCCCGGCCAAGGCACGCAAGGCGCCGATCGCAAGCGTATGCTCATGAGCCACGCTCAGCTCGCCGGCTTTCGTGATGACCAGATGCGTCTCGATATCCAACTCCCGCAGCACCTGCAGGATACGTACACCATAGACGATCCCGCTCGCGCCGGAGATGCCCACTATCAGTCGCGGGCGGCTGCTCGAGACGGGAATCCCGTCCACGCCGCCGCTCATGGGATCTGCCCGAGGTGCGCCCAAATGGTCTTGTATTGCGTGTAGCTCTCGAGCGCCTCAGCCCCCTGCTCCCGACCATAGCCGCTCATCTTGTAGCCTCCAAAAGGAGCATTGGGGTGATACTTGTGCCAGGTGTTGATCCAGACCGTGCCTGCCTTGATTCGGTCCGCCAGGCGCAGGGCGCGCCCCAGATCGCCGGTCTGAATGCCGCTCGCCAGGCCGTAGCTGGTGTCGTTCGCGATGCGAATCGCTTCCTCCTCGCCCTCGAACGGAATGATGGGCAGAACAGGCCCGAAGATCTCCTCGCGGCTGATCTTCATGTCGTTGGTCGCATCCCCGAACAGCGTTGCCTCGATAAAGAGCCCCTTGCCATTGATCTTGCGGGTGCCGCCGCCCGCCAGGAGCTTGGCGGAAGACTGTTTCCCTGACTCGATGTAACCGAGTATTTTGTCGTACTCGCCGCGGGTGGCGATCGGACCCAGTTGCGTCTTCGGATCCAGCGGATCGCCCAGGACGGATTCCTTTGCCATCCGGGTGAGCTTTTCGACCAGCTCTGCGTAGATCGGCCGCTCGACCAACAATCGACTACCGGCCACACAGACCTCACCCTTGTTCCAGAAAATGCCCCAGAAGGCAGCCTGCACGGCCGAATCGACATCCGCATCGGCGAATACGATATTGGGACTCTTGCCACCGAGCTCCATGGTCATGTGCTTCATGGTCTGCGCACCATTGCGGGCCAATGTTTGTCCGACCGAGGTGGAACCTGTGAAGGCGATCTTCTCCACGAGCCGGTGCTTGACCAACACATCCCCGATGGACCCTCCGGGGCCGGTGATCAGGTTGTAAACCCCCTCCGGCGCACCCGCATCCATCACCGTTTGCGCCAGGAGCAACGCGGTCAACGGTGTATCGCTTGCAGGTTTGTGAACGAACGTGTTCCCGGCCGCCAGGGCCGGTGCGGCCTTGCTGCAGGTCAGCGCCAAGGGAAAGTTCCAGGGCGTGATCGCCGCGACCACGCCCAACGGCTCGCGTCGCGTCAGGATACGTACGTTGGGGTCGTAGCTGGTTCGATAACCGCCGTTCATCTGCATGGCCAACCCGCCGAAGAAGCGGAACAGGCCCGAACAATGCGGCATGATGGTGGTGACAAAGTCGCGGTAGGGCATCCCCATATCCATGGCTTCGCGCAAAGCAAATTGCTCCGCGCGCTCATCCATCAGATCGGCGATGCGGAACAGAATTTTCGCGCGCTGCTCGAGATCCATCTTTCCCCAGGGCCCTGCTTCGAAGGCTCGATAGGCCGCCTCCACCGCCGCGTTGGCATCTTCGGGAGTTGCCTTGGCCACCTCGGTGATGACCTCCTCGGTCGTTGGATCGGTGGTTGGCATCGTGGCGCCATCGGACGCATCACGCCAGTTCCCCGCGATCAACAGTTGACCCCGAGGGATGGGCTGGCGTCGCGGCTCACCTGGACGCGGCGTAATCTCGTGAAATTTTGCAAGGCAATCGTGGTCGTGCTGCGCACTGGCAAGCCGTGTGGGTACGAATCCTGTAGGCACATTGGGCTCCTTTGATTCTTGGTGATGCTTCCCGGGTGTGCGGCCAATGTCTCGAGGCGTCGCTAGGGCGAGCGAATCCCTCAACTCCCTCTGAACTGGACTTCAATCGGGAACGACGCGTCGGGTTCTCGATAGAGACTGAGGAAGGCGCGCCCGATCTTCAGCGGATCAAAGTCTCCGCCGGGGCGCACGGCGCCAAAGATGGTGACCGTACCTGCTCGCACTCCGCTGCCCTGCAGTTCCTCAGCCAGAGTGAAGGTCAGTGCGCGCAACGCCGCCTTGCTGACACTGAGTGAGGTGAACTGCGCGACCGGTTGCAACGCCCAGGACCCCCCGGTGAACAGAATCGTTCCCGACTTTCGAGCCAACATACCCGGCAGAACTGCTTGGGTCGCCACCAGGGCGCCGGCGACGTTCGCGACGAAATCCGTGCTCAGCGCCGCAGGATCGACGGCTGAAGGTTTGCCCATGGTTGGGACGGCCACGTTATAGATGAGAACCTCGGGAGTGCCGAACCGCTCGACCGCCTGTTGGATTCCCGCGCGTAGCGAATCGGCTCGAGCCGCATCGGCCGCGAACACCTCGGCGGTTGCTCCCAACGCCTCGAGCGCGCGCAGCGGCTCGAGCTGTTTTTCTGGACTCCGAGCCAGGAGTGACAGGGCGAAACGCTCACCCGCAAATGCTTTGGCAATACCAACCCCATTACCGGGGCCGAAACCGACAATGATGGCGTGAGGCTGGCGCACAGTATCTTCCAACTCGCAGGTCGAGCGAGCAGTAGACAACATGTGCGCGGCGCATTTCAACACACTCGATGGTAAGTAAACGGATCAAGGGTCGATACAGCCCGGTCGGGAACGCCGGTGCGTGTCAACTCTGTTACAAAACATTACAGGCGTTCCTGTACCCTGGTCGCGTAGTAAGTGCACTTACCTCGACGTCAGTTGCACTACTACACATGATCACCGACGATTGCGGCGCAGCGCGCATCCAACACCGTCGCGCCCCTTATGTTTTTTGCATCGATCGTTGTCAATCACCCCCAGGGACCCGTTCATGACTATTCTCTCTGCCAATCTCTCTCCGCGTGTCCTCTCACGCCGGTTGTCGCACATCGCATGGTATTGTCTCGCGCTGGTGCTCGCGGCGTGCGGGGGTAGCTCAACCCAAACAAGCACGCCACCAGTGCAGTCATGCAGCTCCTCAACCTGCGGGCCGGCGGTGCTGACTCTCACGGATGCGAAGGGTGACTTTCTCAGCTACATCGTGACGCTGACGTCCTTGCAGCTCCAGACCGCGAAAGGCACGTCCGTCGAGACGCTCGCGGCGCCCACGAAGGTCGATTTCGCACAACTCGTCGATCTCCGGGAGATCGTCAGTTCGGGGCCGATTCCGGTCGATGAATACGTGGCCGCGAAAATGACCCTCGATTACACCGGTGCGAAGATCACCGCGGATGACGGCACCGGCACTCCGGTGACCTTGAAACCGGTGGACGCCAGCGGAAACGCGCTCACCGCGCCGCTCACTATGACCGTAACCCTTGACAGCAATCACCACCTCTTGATCACCGCTGGAAATACAGCGCGGCTGGCACTCGATTTCAATCTACCCGCGTCCAACACGGTCGACTTGCCAGCAGGAACGGTGACTGTGACTCCCACTCTCGTAGCGAGTCTGACGGTGTCCGACACCAGGAAGATGCGCATTCGCGGCAATCTCGTGAGCATCGATGCAGCTCACGGCAACTTCGTACTCAACGTGCTGCCATTCTACGACGATACGAAGACCATGGGTCAGATGAACGTGCAGGTGACCTCAACGACCGGCTACGAGATCAACGGCAAGACGTACGCTGGGACCGATGGCATCAATGCGCTCGCCGGCTTGTCGCCAGGGACCGTGGTTGCCGCGTTTGGCACTCTAAGCACGGCAACGACTGCCACTCCAACGTTCAGCGCCACCAGTGTTCTAGCCGGTAACAGCCTGGAGAGCGCCACGGAAGATCTGGTCACCGGGACAGTGATCGCGCGTAATGGAATGAGCCTGACCGTGCGGGGGGCGACTCTGGTAAAACCGGACCACAGCTTTGACTTCATGACGTCTGATGTAACGGTGACCGTCGGGGCCAACACCATGGTTACCGAAGCCGGACAAATAGGTACCTTCACGACCGCGGAGATCTCCGTCGGCCAGCACATCGTGGCTTTCGGTACGGCTGCGACCTCTGCAAACAATACAGTGAGCCTTGACGCTACGGCCGGTAAGGTACGCCTGGATCTGACTCCGGTCGCCGGTGTCGTGACTGCTGTGGGCCCGGGAAGTGTGACTCTCACTCTGCAGTCACTTGGTGGCTATCCGTCGACTGCGTTCAACTTCGCCGGCACCGGGACGAGCAGCACGAATGACGCGAACGCAAAGGCATATGTGGTCAACACCGGGACCCAGGATGCCACCGGCCTCTCCGTTGGCGCTCCTGCCCTGCTGATTGGCTACGTGACCCCCTTCGGGATGGCGCCTCCTGACTTCGCCGCTCAGCAGATTGTGAACTTCCCAGCCCTACCGGATATCCTCGCGGTTGATTGGGGTAAGAGCGGCTCGACCACCGCGCTCACCGGATTGACCGCTTCGAGCACGTCACTGCAGCTGAGCCTCACCAACGTCGGATTCACGCACTTCATCGAGAACGGGGCAGCGCCAATCGACCTGACCAAGCTGTCCGCTCCACCGAGTATCGTCCCGGATACGACCGCGACGAGCGATATGTTCGCCATCGGGCATGCAGGAACCTTCAATACAGATAATTTCAGCACGTTCTCCAGCTTCATCAGCCAGCTCGCAACAGACCTCAACGGGACGACAGCGGTCGTGGTACTCACGGCCACCGGCAAGTACGACAGCACGGCCAACACATTCACCGTGACACACGTGGTCGTGGTGCTCAGTCACTGACGGCGAGAGCGTGAACCGGGACCTTAGAAATCGGCGGGAATCCGGATTTTCCAGATTTCCGCCGATGAGGGCGGGCTGTCGGCCTTGCGCCGGCCATCCTCCTGGAATTGATTCCAACCGCTGTTGGCGATGAGGTAGAAATCGCTCCCTTGCAAGCAACCGTGCGTCGGATCACCCAACCCCGGGGCTCGTGCGAGCAACACTCGCCACCGCGCGACACGGCTGAGATCGGCCGTCAATCTCATGAGAACAATGCGTTCCGGCGTCGTGCCATTCTGCACGGCCACGAGGATCTGTCCGTCCAAATAGAGACCATCAATACCGAAGGTCGCCAATTCGGGCGGATGGCTGACCCAGCTGATGGATCGCCGGTTGAGGTCCACCAGAGCGATCCCGCGCACATAGTCCGGCACCAGCAACCGTGAGCCGTCCCGGCTGAGCGCCGGAGTCTGAGGTGAGACGAATTGACCGGGAGCAACCAGGGTATTGAGCTCCGAGGCGGACCCTGGCGCTACCGAATACACCCCACCGCCCAGGCCGTCGGAGATATACACCGTGCCTCCAGGCGAGACGGACATGTCTCCAAATGCGTGTCGGGCGCCTCGCGGAAGCTCGTATCGGGAAACCATTCTGCCGGACTGCAAATCAAAGGCGAGCACAGCCGAGCGATCACGGTCACGAGGCTCGAAAGGCGGCGAAACGGCGATCGCGGAAGTGGTGGCCCATAAGAGCTGGTGCGTGCGATCCAAACCCAAGGCGAATACGCCCCACAGAGGCGGCTGCGCGTCAGTGACAAGTTCATGGCTATTCGCTGCCCCATCCACGCGAACAATTTTGCGTTCGCGCACACTGCTGACGAGGAACGAACCACCATCGCGCTCGCAGACAATGTCTTCGGCTAGCAGATCAGGGTCCTCGAGGCTTGCTACTGAGACGTGGGCTACTTCCTTCGCGGCAAGGCCGCGGCGGTATCCATCGAGGATCTCTCGCAGGCCACCGCTCCGCCTCAGTGTTGCAAACGCCGGTTCTTGCGCCGGGTCACCCAGATCCAGACCGGAGCGCGCGTAGATCTTCAGCCGCTTCAGCGCGGCATCGTCGCGCCCCCTTTGCGCCTCGATCCTTGCCAGCCGGTACTCGATGTCCAGGCGCGGGCCGACCAGCCTTTCGAGCTCCAGAAGCGCCTGTTGGCAAGCTCCCAGATCCCCAGTCGTGCAGACCTCTTGCGCGCGCGGTCGTGCTTTTGCATAGGTGTCTACCCAAGAATCCGCCCGCGCAAGCGATGCCGCCAGGGCCAACAGACATGCAACAGTACGCGTCGCGACATGCAGCACAGTGTGATCAACGGTCGCTGCTACACGCCCAGTGCCTCAATAACCCGCTGCGCGACGGCGGTCCCGGAGAACTGCTGTTGGCCAGTGATGAGGTTACCGTCCCGTACCGCGTGGGCCTTGAATCGGCCGGCCACCACGAAGTTGGTGTCGGGCAGCTTGCGAGCCTCCTCTTCGATCCAGAACGGCTGAATCCGCCGCTTCACAAAAGCGTCGGCAAACTGTTCCTCACTATTGGCAAATCCCGTCCAGGTCCTTCCCTGCACCAGGAGCTGGTCGCCGATCTTCGCTTTCAACAAGATACAGGTCGCATGACAGAGCACGGCGGTAATCTTGCCCGCCCGGAAAAACTCGGCTGCCAGCTGGTGCACGCGTTCGTCCTCGTAGAATGTATACATCGGCCCCTGGCCACCCACGAAAAGCACCGCATCGTAGTGGGACATCTGGAGGTCCTCGATCGGCCGGCTATTCTCAACCAGGGCGCTATGCTTCGGTGAGCTCAAGAATCCCAGGCTGATGAGATCGTCCGCCGAGTAGCCGCTCGGATCGCGCGGATCGCTCCACGAATCGGCCTCCAGCTTGCCGCCTTCCGGACTGAAAATGTCCACTTGGTATCCGTGCTGCACGAACTGCCAGTAGCTGTGTGTCAATTCGCTCCACCAGAAGCCGATCGGCCAGCCGGTCTCGCGGGACACGGCCGGATTCGAAGCGAGGACGGCAATACGCTTGGGCGGATAAAGGATATCGAGCGCTTCACTCATTTGAATGCACCTGCGTTGGCTTTGCAGCGCGGTTGATCAGTAAACAACAGCTGCGATCCTGGCTCAACTTACCAGATGGTGAGCGAAGTTGTTCCGGGGAACACGGCCCGGGAACTCCAACATTGGCGACTTCCGATTTCGTGGCGGCTCCATCCAACATCCAACGGATCCGCTCCTACTTGCGCGGTCTCGCATTTCAGGCGCGTGTCGAGAAACCGCTGCAGTTGGCCGTGCAGAGCTATCTCTATTCGAGTATCTATTTTGAGCGATAATGAGCGAATATGAACGATTAGTTCAAGGTGGTGAGCACACCCGAATCTATCGGGGTGTCGGCTCATCGGCAGGCGTTTTGACTTCGCTCGATGGCGGAGCGCTCTGCGCTGGAACGCATTGATCCGATCTGCGCTCGTACCCGGGAAAGCACGCCCAATCACGCCCGGATGCCTCGATGTACCCGTGTGGCGGGGCCTTGATCTCCCGACATTGGGAGGCGATCTTCTGAAAGCCCCAGTCACACTCCCAGCGATCCCCTCCTCCTACAAAGGCCGCATGCGCCGGGGCGGTATCGAGTACGCACAATTTGCCCGAACGACGATATCCGGCGCGGCATCGCCACTGCCCATCAAAGAACTCGAAAGCACTCCAGCTGGGCACGTCATCGGTGTCGGCAATGCAAAGTCCGGCGACCTGTCTGAAATCGCTGTTGCAAGCCCAGCCCTGCTCGCTGGCGCTGTAGTGCGCATTCGGCGGGATGTCGCGATGGGGCTCTTGCGCGTTAGCGCAGCTCAGCCATCCCATCGCGCAAGCGAGAATCATATAGGGGGACACCACTGCTGATTTTTCTACTTCGACGCGCATACCCTCCATGGTACCTCATCGTGACCCTATTCGCTGCCTGGGCAGCTAGCTCCGTCGCCCAAAGGCATGGAAGTTGCGCGCGAACTGTTTTCATCGGAGAAAACATCATGGCTGTCGAACACAACTTTCGTATGGATGCGGCCCGCGTCACCTTCGAGGGCATGCGGATCTCCTGGGGCGGCGTCTGGGCTGGCGTGCTCGTTGTATTGGGGACTCTGCTGTTGCTCAGCACCCTTGGCGTGGCGGTCGGATTTTCGGTGGACGCCCGCAACGTCGATCCCGACAAGATGGGCGCCGGTGTCGCGGTCTGGTCCAGAGCTTCCCTGCTTCTTGCGTTGTTCCTGGGCGGGATGGGAGCTTCGCGATTGAGCATGGTGTGGGATCGATTTACCGGTCTGGCGCAGGGTGTCCTGGTCTGGGTGGTGAGCCTGGTCGTGGTGTTGTTTCTCAGCGCGAACGGCGTTGGGCTGATGCTCGGCGCGGGCCTGGTCTATGGAGCCGCGCAGCGCTTTCAACATGGGCCGGGGATGACCGCCTGGATCACGTTCTTTTCCATCGTCCTCTCGCTCCTTGCCGCTCTCGGGGGCTCCGCTATTGGTCAACGCAGAGCCGCAGCCCGCGTCGAGCGTCAGGTTGAATAGCTCAGGGACTATTTTCAGCATGGTCCTGGGCTGGGGGAAACGCGTCGCCTACACGAGCGCGCCGTAGGCTCAGGTGCGGATTGGCACAGTATCTGACGAGGCTGCCTGCGGGCTTGGTGGTGGTGCGGACTGCCGGTTGGGGCCGGGCGCAGGCGTAGGGATAGGCCGGGGCGTTGGAGGTGGAGTGCGAGGGGTGTCCGGGTGACACCCCAACAGCACCAGGCCAGCCAGCGCTAGCGTTGACCTGATGCGGACGCGCCGACTCACGGCTCGCGAGTTAGCCGTTCGATCATTTGTCCCTTTCTTTCAACCATGCTGATTACCTCGTGCTCGCGCCAATCCCGCGCCCCTGGTCTGGGATCGGAGCAACTGGCGTTCCACGCAGGATCAGTACTTATGGTCTGCCGAGGAGTGCCAGCTCAGGATGCGGCGGATGAGCACCAGGGGATCCTCATTGATCGCCCGGGCAATCTGCACGATCTCGCCCAGTTCCGTCTTTCTGTGACCTTGAACGATTTCGCTGAGCACGTTCTCGCTCATGCCAAGGGCCCTCGCCACCTCGATCTGCTTGCGATCGGAATCCCGGATGGCGGCCGCAATGACGGCGCCGGCCGTTTTACGCCAGCGCTGCAGCACCTTGTGCCGGCTGACGCCTCTATTGCCATCCGGGTTTATCCGGGACGGCGAACGTGGCGGTAGACTAGCCATAGACACGCCGATCAGGATTTGCCCGCTTCACCCACGGCGCTGGACTCGCTCCGCGCACTCCCATTTCCTCCTTGTGAACTCATGCTCGCGAGCGTACCGCAGCAAGCCTCATCCTCAGCAAGCGCGAACGGCGCATACTGTACGGAATAGGCAAAATCGCGGTGTCGCTGCCTTTAGACCCCTGCCGGAGCGGCTGCGGCAGCGAGCGCTTCCCGCTGGCGATGTCTGGCCTGGACGTTTGGCTCGAGGGAGTCGCTTATGAGTGCCAACTCAACATGCGGCGAATCAACACCAGCGGCTGCTCATCGATCGCTTTGGCAATCAACACGATCTCACCCAGCTCCGTTTTCCGGTGTCCCTGGACGATCTCGCTCAGCGTGTTCTCGCTCATCCCAACCGCCTTGGCCACCTGGAATTGCTTACGGTCGGAATCCCTGATTGAGGTGCCGATCACGGCGCCAACCGTCTTGCGCCAGCGCTGAAGTACCCTGCGCTGCGCGGATTTCCGCGCTTTCTCCTCTACCTGCACCGAAGCGCTCCCCCGTGAATGCGGAGCGCTTTCTACCCTGGAATCAGGGTAACGATACGTTCCTCCTGAATAGGGCTGACATGTCAGTTATTATCCGGATATATCCGGAAAACGGCGGACGGCGTTACACTAGCGATGGAGGGGATGATCGACGATGCGATGCAGCAGAAAACGATGCGCCCGCTGCGCGGATGATGCGTTGCGCGGCCGCTGTTGTTCGCTAGCGCGTGGCGTACCGGCCGCGCCGCCGGCGTCAACACCAACATGGGGAAGGCGACGATGAAGGACTTACAGCGGTTCTATCTGCACCTGGCGAGCGCTCTGGAGCGTGCATGGACGAGCCAGGAGGACAAGCGCCACGCGGCCATTCTCCTGAGAAATGCCGCGATCGAAACACCGCACTGTCATTTTTGCGGTTGTGGTCCGATCGTGACCCTGTACGAATCACGGTACAATCCGAAAGCCAGGATCTGCAAGCTCTGCGCGGTTGAAATCGCCGCGGTCCTCAAGGCCCCGCCGCCCTCTCCATCACCGCAGGATCTGGGCAATGGCGCGATCACCCCCGCCGAGAGTACCGGCGCAACAGTGACCTAGGCGACCACGCGGCAATCGCATATATTCTGCACTCCTATTGGTTGTGTCCGCAGGGTGCGGAGCACTCTCGAACTTGCATTAAGAAGTATGGATACAGCGTTGATGCTCGGAGCTCCCCATGCAGCATGCGGTCCACAAGTACCTCTCAGCGCTCGAAGCGGGTGACGCCGAGCGGGCGGCAGCGCTTTTTGTGCCGAATGGCTGGGTCCAGTCGCCCTTTCTTGGGCGCGTTCCGGTCCGTGACTACGTCAACAAAGTCGCCAAGGCATCGAGCCGCGCCAAGCTCACCGTGTATGACGTCCTCGTGAGCGCGGAAGGGCACCTACGGGCGGTCGCCTATTATCAATATGACTGGACGCTCAAGGACGGCTCGAGCGTTGCCTTCGACTGCGCCGACATATTCAACTTCGATCCCGATACGGGGCATATCGAATCGATCCTCCTCGTCTACGACACCGGTCCGGTACGGGCCGTTGTTGAAAACAAATATCCCTAGCGGTTCAAAGATCGAGCCCGGAAAGGCGCGGGGTACTACCCGAAAGGCGCGCCCGGGGCTATCTTGATCGCAGACGGGATCGACGGCACCGCGAGGGATTTACGCGTCGCGCGTCGATGGAGGCGCCAAGCCGTACGTCATGCGCATCGTGATGCGGCTTGCGGACCTGCCGATCCCCAGGGAGCCCGCTATGAAGTCTCTCAAGCTCGCCGCCTCGGTCGTCGCTGTGGCCATCCCGGTTCTTGGCACTCTCTCCTGCAGCAGCAATCCCCCAGCGCCGCGGAGCGCGCAGAGCGCTCCCGGTGTCAAAGTTGGATATGGGATCGGCGCTTCCTGCATACCGGAGGCGGTCGCGAGCAACAGAGTCGCGCTCACGGGAGCCGCCGATCCGAAGGAGCATCTGACGATCGCGCTCCAACTGCCCCTGCGCAATCAGCCCGAGCTCAGTCAGTTGTTGCAGGACCTCTATGACCCGAAGAGCCCGAGGTTTCACAAGTATCTGAGCGTCTCGGAGTTCACGGAGCGCTTCGGACCGACCGCCGCGGACTACAAGAAGGTCGTGGCCTGGGCGAAATCCAAAGGCCTCACCGTCACCCTGACTACACCCAATCGACGACTAGTCGCGATCGAGGCGCCGGTGGAGAAAATCGACCGAGCGTTCCAGGTCAGAATCAGCAACTATCAGCATCCGAGCGAGGGGCGGGTGTTTTATTCCGCGGATCGTGAGCCGGCGCCCGCCGGACTGTCGGTTCCCTTGTTGCAGATCACCGGCATGAGCAACTATGTCTTGCCGCATCCCATGCTGAAGCGCGGTAACGCCGTCAGCGTTGCCGGCTCGGGACCCTCCGGCCAGTTTCTACCGAGCGACATGCGCGCCGCCTACTACGGTAAGGGCCCGCTCAAGGGCTCGGGTCAAACGGTCGGAATTCTTTCGTTTGATGGTTATCTGGCGAGCGATGTGCAGCTCTACTATGCCAAGACCGGGATGCACGCCAAAGTCCCGATCAAGAATGTGTTGGTTGGGGGATTTAGCGGTGCATGTACCACAGTCGGTGCGGACAGCCCCTCCGCATGCGACGACGCCGAGCAGGTGCTCGACATCGTGAACGTGGTCGGCATAGCCCCTGGCCTCAAGCAGATTCTCTTCTATGAAGGCTCACGTGACACCCTCATCCTCAATCAAATGGCAACGGACAATGTCGCCAAGGTACTGAGCTCCTCCTGGGCGTGGAATCCGGAGGACTCGGCCAGCGACGATCCGATCTTTCAGGAGTTCGCGGCCCAAGGCCAGTCTTTTGTCAGCGCCAGCGGCGATAGCGGGCAGTTCAACAGCGCGACGTACTTCTTCCCTGGAGTCGATCCGTACGTCATCGAGGTCGGAGGCACAGTTTTGACCACCACGGGTCCGGGTGGCGCCTGGGCAGGCGAGACCGGGTGGTCCCAGAGCGGTGGCGGTTATTTCAGCCCCACTCCGGTGCCCACCTGGCAGCAGCTCCCGGGTGTCATCAATGCAGCGAATCAGGGTTCGATGACCTTGCGCAATTCCCCCGATGTGGCGGCCGAGTCGAACTTCGACAATCCCACCGTGGTCAATGGGAAGTTCATGACCGGATATGGCGGCACGAGCTTTGCCGCGCCACGTTGGGCGGGATTTCTGGCCCTGGCGAATCAGCAATCAGTGGCCAACGGGAGAGGTACAGTGGGCTTCATCAATCCGGCGCTCTATCAGCTGGGCGTCAGCTCGAATCGGACTGCGGTATTCCACGATATTACGAGCGGCAGCAATCCGCCGACCGTGGGCGATGGCGCTGGGTTCAACGCCGTCCCCGGCTATGACCTCGTGACGGGCTGGGGCAGTCCCGCTGGCGCGGCCTTGATCGATCAACTGGCCGGGCCCAAAGCAAAGTAGCGAGTGACGGCATGCGCTACGGACCCGGATTGAACGCCCTCCTCCTGGCAAGCATTTTTGTCGCAGCCCCCACCTATCCAGCCATCTCGTCGCCGTCGTTCGATGTCGCAGCCGCGGACAACACATTCGGGTTTCGACTCCTCGAGGCTGTCCAGAAGACGATGCCGAGCGGCAACGTTGTTCTCTCCCCGGTCAGCGCCGCCCTCAATCTGTCAATGGTGCTCAACGGTGCTGAAGGCCAGACCAGGCAGGAGATGCAGTCCGCGCTAGCGCTCACTGGTGTGGACGTCCGCACCATCAATGCCGCGAATGCCGATTTGATCAAACTCATCCGCGCGCCGGCCGAGAGTGTTACCTTGTCAGTCGCGGATTCACTATGGGTCGACAGTCGTCGCGCGGCGCTTCGTCCCGATTATATCAAGCAGATGCAAGCGTCCTACGACGCCGAGGTGGCGGCGCTCGATTTTTCCGATGCCAGCGCGACCCGCCGGATCAACAGTTGGGCGGAGAAAGAGACCCACGGGAAGATTCCCCAGGTGATTGACCGGATCGATCCAGCGGAACTGCTGTTGCTGCTGAACGCGGTCTACTTCAAGGGCGAATGGACTCACAAGTTTGACAAAGAAAAGACGCAGCAGCGGGACTTCACGCTCGAGGGTGGCGCCACCCGGCAAGTGCCGCGCATGGCGCAGTCGGGCCGCTTCGACTACTTCGAAACCGCGCAGATGCAGGCGATCCGCATGCCCTTTGGCGCGGGTGATCTCGTCATGGCCGTTCTTTTGCCCGCGAAGTCATCCAGTCTCAGTGGACTGGAAGCGCAGCTCAGCGCCGAACATTGGCAGGAGTGGCAAGCTCAGTATGCCTCGCGCCCGGGGACCATCGAGCTGCCGCGCTTTGAGCTGAAGGCCAGCTATCACTTGAACGCGCCCCTGCAGGCCCTGGGGCTGAGGAGCGCTTTCAGCCCGAACAGCGCGCAACTCACGCGCCTGTTCGCATCCGCTCCGGGTCAACCCCCCGTCGGGCAAGCTTCCATTTCGGCTGTGGTTCAATCGACCTACTGGAAGGTGGATGAGGAAGGCTCCGAGGCCGCCGCTGTGACCACCACAGCGATCCGGGCGACCGCGGCCGCGCACCCAGAGCAACCGTTCCACATGATTGTGGACCGACCGTTTTTCTGCGCGATTCAGGACCGGCGCAGCGGCGCTCTGCTATTCATTGGCGCCATCTACGATCCCACCAAGTGACGCCCCCCGGTGCGTGAGGATGGCATTATGATTGGGCGATGAAACCTCTCGCCCTTGTGCTCCTGGGTATCGTCGGTCTGGTTTATGGGTACGCGGAACCCTCGTTGGCGCGAAGCCCCGCGTGTCAGCGTGCGACGGCCACACCGATCGAGCACCTGATCGTGATCGTTGGCGAGAACCAGTCCTTTGACTCGCTGTTTGCTACTTACACGTCCCCCAGCGGCGCGAGTGTACGAAACCTGCTCTCCGAGGGGATCATTGCCAGCGACGGCGCCCCGGGTCCGCGGTTTACGGTCGCAGCACAGAACGAGGCGCTGGCGCAGACTTCCTACACGCTCAACCCTCCACGTGCCGATCCCTATGCGACATTACCCCGACCCCGATTGATCGGTGTGACCGACCAGAAGTTCAAGCAGGTCGGTCATGGTGTCGATCCCCGGTTTCCAGACAATCTGCCGCCGGGTCCATTTCAGATCACGCATTATGTGCCCTACCCCAGCTCAACTGCCATTCCGACGCTCGAGAGCTCCACGGCAGCCCTCACGGCCGCGACGGGGGACCCGGTGCACCGTTTCTTCCAGATGTGGCAGCAGACTGGTGGAGACAACTCCAGGCTCGATCTTTACACCTGGGTAGCCGTGACGACCGGTATGGGCGCCGACACCGCCGGAATCACGGCGGCCGATCCCGGGCAAGGCGGCGAGCTCATGGGCTTCGTCAATATGCAACAGGGCGATGCCCGCTATCTGCGCAGTCTCGCGGACCGATTTGCTCTGAGCGACAATCATCACCAGTCCATCATGGGCGGCACGGGTGCGAACTTCTTTGCGCTCGCGACAGGCGACGTCCCCGTCTACAAGATCGACGGCGCGCTGGCCACACCGCCTTCCAACCAGATCGAGAATCCAGACCCGGCCGCTGGAACGCAAAACTTCTATCAGCGGGACGGATACCAGGGCGGTTCCTACGTCAATTGCGCCGACGCGAAGCAGCCGGGTGTGAGTCAGATTCTGGAGGTCCTGCGTAAGTCGGGTGTGGACAGCCGCTGCGAGCCGGGTGCCTACTACCTGGTCAACAACTACGGCGCGGGTTACGACCTGGAAGGTCATCCGCAGCCCCTCGGTCCGAACAACCAGAACTACCCTCCTCAGACGGTGCCCACCATTGCCGAGTCCATGAGTCAGCATGGTGTGAGCTGGAAATGGTACACCGGAGGTCGGGACGCAGCAGACGTGCGGGCCGAGATGCGCACGCTGCATCTCTCCCTCGATGCCGCGCGGCGGCTGCAATACAACGACATTGGCGATCCGCTGGTGGCCTCGACAGCCGTAATGAGACAGCCTTCGCTCAGATCGAGGCTCGTGGGTTTGAGTACGTTCGATCGGGACGTGTTCCGGGGCAACTTGCCGGCCGTTTCGTTTCTGGTGCCGAAGAACCTGGACAGCGGGCACCCGGGATATTCCGTGCTGGCCAGCTTCGAGGACTTCGTACACTCCATCGTCACCGCGGTCGAGGCGCATCCCAAGCTTTGGGCACACACTGCCATCATCATAACCACGGACGAAGGCGGCGGCCATTTCGACAGTGGGACCATTCAGACTGTTGACTTCTTCGGCGACGGTCCACGAATCCCCTTGTTCGTGGTCTCCCCTTATGCCAGACGGGGATACATCGATCACGCCTATACCGATCATGCTTCCATCCTGAAATTCATCGAGCACAACTGGGATCTGCCGCCGTTGTCGCGCCGCAGCCGTGACAATCTGCCCGGCCCGGTAAGCGATGCGTCCAATCCCTACCGGCCCACCAACGGACCGGCGGTCGGCGACTTGTTGTCCTTGTTTGACTTTCGGCAAGCGCATTGACTCCAGCTCGGCGCCGATCCGTCGTTTTTCTCCTCGCGCTGGCCCTCGGCGGTGGTTTTCCGGGTGCTGGAGTTGCGACAGAGCTGACTCCCGCGGCGCAACTGGGGCGGCTGTTGTTCTCGGACGCGACACTTTCGGCTTCGGGCAAGCTGTCATGCGCTAGTTGTCACGACCCAGCCAACGCGTACGGACCGCCCGCAACCGCAGCAGTCGTTATGCGTGGTGGAGCGAAGCTCGATCGGCCCGGGCTGCGCACTGTGCCCTCGCTTCGCTATCTTGACGATACGCCGCGGTTTACAAGACACGGCTACCGCGATAGCGGCAGCGAACGCGAGGATGTGGGCCCGGCAGGAGGATTCATGCGCGACGGCCGCGTCGATAGCCTGCGCGAGCAAGCCCTCCTCCCGCTGTTCGATCCGGCCGAAATGGCGAACTCGAATATCGAGGAGCTCGCCAAGAAGCTGCGTAAGTCGTCCTACGCGGGAGAATTTGCGCGGGCCTTCAATGCAACCGCCAGCGAGCCTCGGGCCCTGGTTGAACAGGCTGCCGGGGCGCTCGAGCGCTTTGAGTTGGAGGATCCCAGCTTCCATCCCTACAACAGCCGCTTCGATCAGTATCTGCGGGGCGCTCAATCGTTGTCCGCCGCGGAGCTCAAAGGGCTGCAGCTCTTCGCTGACCCCAACAAGGGCAATTGCGCTGCCTGCCATCCGTTGACGACGGGGCCGCAAGGGCGTGGCCCGGATTTGACGGATGACAGCTATCACGCCTTGGGTGTGCCTCGTAACCCGGCCATTCCCGCCAACCGGGCGGCGCGTTTCTTCGACCTCGGGTTGTGTGGTCCGAAGCGGGTTGACCTACACCGTGAGCGTCGGTATTGCGGCTACTTCAAGACTCCAACATTGCGCAACGTCGCGCGACGGCGGTTCTATTTTCACAACGGGCGCTTTACCAGTCTCGAGGACGTGCTCCACTTCTACGCCGAGCGCGACACAAACGCCCAACGTTGGTACCCAACGATCGCCGGCAGCGTGCGCAAGTTCGACGATCTCCCGGTGCGATACCGCGCAAACGTGAATATCTCGGACGCCCCGCTCAATCGGGACAAAGGGGATGGACCTGCCCTGGATGACGCCGAGATCGAGGCGCTGATCGCCTTCTTGCGCACACTGGACGATGCGGATTGACGAGTTTGGCGCGCCAGGCTATTCGCGGTAGCGGGTCAGCGCATCCCCGAGCGCATCCTCGAGCGGACCGAGCCAGGCTCGGTAGTTCCGCCACTGGTTGATGCCCTCACGGAAGATCGGTTGGCGGACCTGCTCTGAGCTGGCCGTGCGCACACTGCGTTCGGTCTTATGGAAATCGATGCAGGCCGGCTCGAATTCCAGTCCGCAGAAATCGAGCATCCGCCGCACGGTTCCCTCCAGATCCTCGACGACATCTTCGTGTATCACACGCAGTATTCGACCGGGGAGCACCGCGTCCCAATGCCGCATCAACTCGAGATAGGTTCGGTAGTAGCGCGCGATATCCTCGATGCTGTAGGTAAACTCCTGGCCATGGGCAAACAGTTGCTTCAGGTTGCTGAAGCAACAGGCCATGGGCTCCCGGCGGGCATCGATGATCCGCGCGTTCGGCAGAATCAGATGGATCAGGCCGATGTGCCTGAAGTTGTTCGGCATCTTGTCAATGAAACGCGGCTGCGCGGTGCGGTAGAGGCGTGTATCAGCCAGGTACTTTTCGCCGAGCCGCAGGAAGTCCTCCGCGGTCATGTCCGCGAGCACCCCAGGATAGCGGGGGTTGTCGAGGTCGGGATCGCGCCCCTGCAGGTGCAGGACCATCCGCTGTATGTCCGACAGCTCCTGCGTGCCCGCCACGTGCGAATGCGAGGCCAGAATCTGCTCGAGGAGGGTCGAGCCCGAGCGAGGCAACCCCAGAATGAAGATCGGATCGGGTTGCCTGGCCCCGAAGCCTTCCCGTGCGGCGAAAAACTCCCGCGTGCAGACCTCGATCTGCTGGCGCGTGTTGTTCTCCATGATTTCGGGCCGGTAGCGGCTCTCTGAGCGCTTCAGAGCGTTGCCGCGCTCGTAGTAACGCCACGACTCGGCGTAATCGCCCCGGTCCTCGTAGGCTTTGCCGAGCGCGAAACACAGATGATACCGGTCGAGGAGCGGTGTGTCGGGCGCAGCCTCCGCGGCGTGCATGCGAGCTATTTCCTCGTCACGGAAACGATAGGTCTTGAGGTTTGCAAGACTCCAATAGGCGTCGCCAAAATTCGGGCGCACCGCCGCCGCCGTGCGATAGGACTCGATGGCCTCCTCGCGTCTTCCCAGAGTTTTGAGGGCGTGCGCGATCGAAAGATGCAGATCGGCTGCCTGCGGCGCACCTGCCAGGAGCTCCCGGTAAATCGGGATCGCCTTCTCATGTTCGCCAAGTCCCGCGCACGAGGTGGCATACAGGGCGCGAAAGTTGCGGTTGTCCGGCTCGAGTTGCAAGAGCTTCTCGAGCTCCTCGCACGCTTGGCCGTACTTGTGCCGCTCCACGAGCACGAGGGCGTAGTCGTGGCGCGCGGCGCGGTAGTCGGGCGCCAGGGTAAGCACCGCTTCGAGCAACAACTCCGCATCATCCAGCACGTCACGAGCCATGCCGATTCTCGCCAGGAGGCGCATCGCTTCGACATGGTTACCGTGTTGCAAAAGATAGGCGCGAATGATGTTTTCCGCGGGTGTCAGCTCGCCGTCGGAAAACAAACTGGTTGCTTGCAGCACCTCAGGCGGGAGGCGCCTCAAGATCGCGACGTGCTCGGCGGCGGTCGCGGCGTTCTTCGCGTCGCCCGTCATCCGGTAGAGGCCTTCGAGCATCGACCAACTCGAAGGCAGTGCCGGATTGATGTTTACACCGCGCAGGAACGCCTCGATCGCGTGCGGTGCGTCGCGCAAGGCTACATAGCAATGACCACGCTCCTGGTAAAGCCGACTGAACCCTGGGTGAAGCTGCTGAAGGCGATCCAGCGTGGCCAACGCCTCCGGAATGCGATTGAGATGCCGCAGGTTCAACGCGATGAGATAGAGAAGGTCGCGATTTTCGGGCACCTGCAGAGCCAGCTCCCGCGCGGCGGCCAACGCTTCCTCGTGGCGGCGGCTCCTGGTCAGCTCACGAATGCTCTGAATTGCGAGCTCGATCGAGGAGGGCTGCGCAGGCGCAGGCTGGTGTTCGGCGGCCGTTACATTCATGCGGTCCCGGTTGGCTACTCGGGCTTGCTGCCCGCCGTCGATTCTACGCCAGGCCTCTCGCCGCTTAGAATCGATAGCCGATCTTCAAGCCCAACACCCTCGGCCGCAGCGGCACCTCCGACTTGATGAACTGCGCCGAGGAGGTGAACGTGCTGGCGTCCGAATTGCTCAGGTTCTGCCCAAACAGCTCGGCCGTCCAGTTGTCCTTCGCCACTCCCAGGGAGGCATCGTAGGTGGTGTATCCGGGCTGGTCATAGCGCAAGTGGGTCGTGTAGGGGATTGTCACGGTGTCCCCTGCGACATAGCTCGCGGGTTGATTGGACATGTCGCCGATATGATTGGCGCCCACCATCACGAACGCCCGATAGTCGTTCACGGACCAGTCGTAGCGCGCCCGCAGGTTGAATTCCACGGCTGGTGAGAAGGCCGGCCGAGTACCCAGCGAGCCGAACGGGTTCGGGAATGTGCTGCCTTTGACCTCGGTGATGCACTTGCCAAAGTTCGGCGAAGGCCCCGTGCTGGGGGAAACGTAATTATCGACCAGGCACGGCGCCGAGGTCTGAACCGAATGATTGAAGGAGCCCGAGCCTTGCAACGTGAGGCCGTCGGTGACTCTGGCCACCGCTTGGACTTCGAAACCGGTCACCCGATAGTTCGGTCCATTGACCACGAAGGTCGTGTTACCGAGGATGGTTGGATCGAACAGAGCGAACTGCACGTCCTTCCAATCCATCCGGTACACGGACAGGTTCACTTGCAGGCGGTGGTCGAGGAATTCGCTCTTCAACCCGATCTCGTTGTTGTTCAGCGAGTCTGGGCGATAGGCGAGCGGTGATGAGTACTGCGGCTCCCCGTTCGTATCTTTCGCCTTGTTGGCGATCGTGCGATTGAATCCGCCCGGCCTAAAACCTTGCGAGTACGTGTAATAGACCAATACGTCCGGGGTGATGTGCCACGTCAGGTTGCCACGACTCTTGACGCCATTGAACACGGCGTGTTCATGCTCGCCATTGATGCTGGTGGCGCCGGCATAACATCCATTGGGGACGTTTGTACATCCCAGCGGCGTGGTGTACTTCGAGCCCACCTCGTACTCGCTGTATTCGTACCAGCGGGTTCCACCCGTCAGCGTAAGCACTTTCGGGATCAGGTCGAAATCGAACGACGCGAAAAACGCGAGCTGATGATATCCGCGATGGACATCCTCGCCGAAGGCCGTAGTGTCATCGCGGACACTGGGGTCCGCGGCAGTCGTGCCGGGCGGCGGACCGACATTACCCACGCACGGCGCTCCACCCGCAAGCGCGGCAGCCAGGTTCTGCGGATTACAGGACGGGATCGTCTTGTAGTGGAAATTCATGTTGTCTGCGATCTGGTAGTTCTCCCAATAGCCACCGACAATCCCGCGCGCACGCCAGTCATCCGGCGTGCTCAGCCGCAGCTCCTGGCTCAGGTGTCTGTTGGTCACCTGGTCGCGCCAGGAAGTGATCGGGGAATAACAGGTCGCGGGGACTCCCGGCGCCGTGTAGACCCCGCCCTGTCCATTGGGACTCCCTACTGCTCCAATTCCGCCCCCGCCAGAACCGCCCGTACAGGTGTAGTAGAACCCGTAGGCGCTGCGCGTGTAGTTCGAATAGTCCTGTGTCTGATCGAGGTGCCGGATGAGATATCCCGCGCTGTAGACCGCCCGCAAATCACCGATCTTGCCGTTGAGGGTCAGGGAAGTGTTTTCGAAGCGGTCTTTGTCATACGCGGCGACGAACTGCGTGGTTTGCCACGGCCCGAGCACCTGCCCGTCAGAACCGAGTGGGTACTGCGCGGCCGAGCCGTCCGCCTCCAGGTCCTGATAGCTCTGCGCGAGCAGCACACTCCAGTCGTCCGTGATCTGCCACAGCGCCTCGCCGCGAATGCCCTGGTACTCGACCGGGTTGGATGCGGAGTGTGCGATCGAGTAGTTGTTGCCGACGACATTGTTTGCCGGAACGCAGAAGCCAGTCGTCGTTCCCAGACCGTTGGGACAGACGCCGTTCACCGGCGTGACGCCTGCGTAGTAGTTGCCAGTGTCGTTATTGCTGCGGGTAAATTTGCTCGGCACGTTGTCGATGTAGCCGCCACGCCGGTCATCGTAGATCACGGCGCGCACCGCAAGCGTATTCTGGATCAGCGGAACGTTGATAGTCGCATTGAGCGCACTATTGTGGTCGCCATGAGCGGTGGTGCCATAGCTCGCTTCAGCACTGCCTTCGACGCGGTCGAGCTTGGGTTTGTTCGTAATGTACCGGATGGCTCCGGCTTCGGCGCCGCCGCCAAACAAGGTGCCTTGCGGTCCCTCCAACACCTCGATGCGCTCCATGTCCACCATGTAGACGTCGAGGTTGCGCGCCGGGAACTGCATGGACTGATCGTCGAGGTATAACGCGACGTTGGGGAAGGAGGCGAACGTCGCGGTCGACTGATTGCCGGCCACTCCGGCACTCAAGCCTCGCATGAAGATCTCGCCTTGCCCCGGGCCGGTCGACCCGAACGTGACGTTCGGCAGGTATTTGATCACGTCATCGAAGGTCGAGATGCTGAGCTGCGTGAGCTGCGTGCCCGTGATCGCCTGAATCGTGATCGGCACGTCCTGGATCGATTCAGAGCGGCGCTGGGCTGTCACCATCACCGTGGTGATATCGGCTGGCTCGGCCGCGTCGGCGGAGTCGGCCGCGTAACATGCTCCTCCATGCGCGCCGAGGGCGGTCAGGATCGCGCAGGTAATCTTGCGATTGGTTTTCACAGGCCCATCCCGGACCGCCACGCTCCGCCATCGCGCTGCCGCGCCCCCTCTTTGCCGTACGTGACGGTCGTCTGTTGTGTTGAACAGCGTTTGTCATCTTAGCCGGCGGAAAGTGACAAATTCGTGACAGTGCCTAACCGGCTGTTTCCGCGACGCGCGCCAGCTCCAGTCCGTGTCCCCGAGGGCCGCTTTCGCGGCGCCAGAGTAGCACCGCGCACGTGAGCGCCGTGAGACTCAATATGCCGAAGAACCAGAGCATGACTGCGTATCCTTCCGGATGGACGGGGCCCGCCCCTGCCCTGTCGGCTAGCCAGCCGGCAGTACGGTTCGAGCTCCACAGTCCCACGTTCTGCAACAAGGTGATGAGTCCGAGAGCGGTGCCCAAGCGGCTCGGCTCTACAATGAGGGTGGTCGCCGGCCAGATCACCGCCGGCACGAGCGAGAAGCTCAAACCCATGAGCACCGTGGAAACCCAGGGATTGAAGTCTGTCAGGCCCAATACAACGAAGGTAATGGGCAGCAGCACCGTTCCGAACATCAGTAGCAGTGCACGATGGCCAAAACGGTCCGCGAGCAGGCCGAACAAGGGGGTCGCGAAGACGGCGGCGGCAAACACCCCGGAATTCACATTTCCTGCCTGCTGCAGCGGCAATCCTTTGACGTGCTGAAAGTATTCGATCGCGTACGACTGCCGAAACGGAAAGAAAACTGCGGCATAGAGGACGTGCAGGCCAAGTATGTACCAATAAGAGGCGTCGAAGGACCAGACCGCGGTCATGTCGGGCAGCTCAGTGGCCGTGCGCCTTGCTCCCCGCTGCATGGGTGTCGGATCCAGCAGCGAGAGTACGACCGCCGCTACCAGGCCGCACGCCGTAATTCCTGCACCGAGCCACAAAGGTTGCTGCCAGCCGGATTCGTACAGCGGGCGCGCCCATGTGGGTGAGGTATCGAGGCAAAACGATCCGACCCGCGCCAGACTGAGGAATACCGCCGTCGCGAGAGCGATTCCGCGGCGTGGGAACCATTGAGCGAGAGTTGCAATCAACGCCATGAAGAGCGCGCCCTCGCTGATGCCGAAGACGAGGCGGCCGGTCCACATCAGCGCATAGGGTCTCCCGATGGCCGTCAGTATCGCTCCAAGGAATCCGATGGCCGCCGACCACAGGGTGATGCGCGTGGGACCGTAGCGATCGATCAACAATCCGCTGAAGAGCGCTAGCAGGATGTTGGGAAGACTGATGACGGCGGTCAGGTCGCCGATCTGCAACTGGGTGAAACCCCGCTGGCGCCCCAGGAGGTCCGCGATCGGGCCGATGGCATCTGATTCATAGTAACTGCTGAAGACGGCCACGGCGGCGAGTCCCAGCACGGCCCATCGCAGGGGCGAAGTCTTGCGGTCGAGCTCGTCGATGGGCTCCCCGCGCAAAACCCCCTCCTCAGACAGCCAATTGGTTGATGAGCCGGCGGTAGTGCTCCAGGTCCGGCGTCTTCAATCCTACCACTTTGCCCTGATCGTCCCAGCGCCGGACGCGCACGGCTTCCCTGTAAAACGTTTCGGTCTCAAACAGGACCGATTCCCGCGGTGTCATGGGCCCACCCTGCAGCTGCAACGTCGTGACCGAGGCTGGACTGAGCTTGGCGAAATATCCGACTTCGGTAGCCAGGAGATATCGCTTGGCTGGAACGTGCAGTCGCACGGGTTCCGACACTTCGGGAGCAAAGCGCTTGGCGAGCCATACGCTGCCGACCTGCTCATGATGGGCATCCGTGTTCCAGTCGGCGATATCTTCCGGCACGTCATCGACCAGGTGCCCAATGTCATGCAGAAGGGCGGCGATAGTGAGTGCCGGGGGGGCGCCGGCACTCTGCGCGAAGTAAGCGGCCTGCAGGGCATGCTCCAGCATCGAAACGCTCTCGCCGAAATACGCCGCGGAGCCGCTCGATTGAAAGATCGCGACAATCTCGTCGGCGACGTTCATGGCCGTCCCTCGGCGGCGACCTTGGCGGTCAACAGATAGAGGCGTCCGGCGGCCAGCGCCGCGAGCAGGCTAACGCCAGCCAGCGCCATGAAAACACCCCTCCAGCCGTAGGACACCGAGATGCGGGCGATGCTATCACCCGCAACCACCGCACCGAGATAGCCGACCCCGTCGATGATCCCCGAGGATATCGCGCCCGCCTGTTTGCCGCCGAAGTCGAGCGCGAGCGCGCCGCCAAGATAGGAATACGGACCCAGCAGGCAAAAGGCGATCACCCCGATGGCGAACAGGGGCAGCAGCGCTCCGCCCGACCCGGATCGCAAGCCCATCATGAGGAGCAACGCCGCGGTAGTGGCGCTCAAACCGACGAGCATGATGCGCGAGCGCCCGTTCACACCGAGGCGGTCGCTGAGCCAACCGGCCAACAGCACCGACAGCGCGCCGACGCCTGGAAAAATCGCGCTGAGGCTGGCTGCGTGGCTCGTACTGTAGCCCTGGTCATCACGCAGATAGACCGGTATCCAGAGGTTGAAGGTCTCGCGAATGATCGTGGTGCCCACAGACAAGAGACAAACCAGCAGAAAGGCGCGGCTTCGGACGAGGGGCAACAACAGCTCGCCCAACGATCCCGGTCGCGCGGATGAGCCTGCGAAGAGATTGAGGGGATTGGGCGTGGCTTCCGCGAAGCCGGCGTCGACGCGCGACTCTCTCAGGAGCAGGGCGTTCGCGATGAGGCAGACGCCGCTTGCGGTCGCGGCGAAATAGAAGAGCGCCCGCCATCCAAAGCCGTGCTCAATCAACGCACCCATTCCCTGCCGTGCCACCGCGTCGCCAACGAGGTAGCTGATGCTCAAGACGCCAATGATCATCCCGTAGGATGAATAGTCGAACCACCTGGAGGACACTTTGATCAGACCGGCCCACGAGACGGACTGGGTCAGGCGATTGCCTAGCCATGCCACGCTGAACAATGGCAGGCTCAACCCGAGAGTGAACATCACCGTGAACAGGGTCGCCCCGGCCAGGCCGATGAGAAAACTCAACCGCCCGCCCCAGACATCGCCCAATCCCGCCAGGAAGAATTTGCCAAGCCCGTAGGCGAGCACGCCCAAAGAGGCGATCGAGCCGATGCGAATGATCGCCGCATCATGGCTCATGCCATGCCGGCCGAGGGCTTCGACCAGGAGTGGTGTCGCAACGGACAGGTCGGCGCGGCAGAAGTACAGCGAGCCATACCCGGTGAACAACAAGACGACGACGAGCGCCTGTCGTAGGCGCAACGACCGGGTGGGTGCGTGGGCTGCGAGCTCGTATTCGGGCGCACTTGCCATAGCCGCACCCTATACCACCGCAACAGCGCCGAAACGATGACAGTCGGCCGCGAGCCGGTCGGCCCTTCGGCTCGAGGTTACAATAAGAAGAATATATAAGTAATTGATATTACCGCTTATATCCTAAGAGACGAACCCCATCGAGCATCTGGAGTCTCAAAACGCCTGAACGATTGCCGATGGCGCATATGACCAATGCAATCATGCGCCCCAAGACATGCGATTTGGCGACCGACGACGCGTCGATACGCTCGTCGTACATCACATCGGTGCATCGAAGGGGCGCAAGCGCTCGTTGTGACCCTGTTAGCTTTGAATCTGAGCGACGAGTTCGCGGACCCGTGTGCGCTCGGGATCATTCATGTCCAACAGCGAGGCAGTAGTACGGCCTACTGCGGTTAATCCTACAATTTGATGCCCAAGGTAGCCGAAGTGATCGGACCAGGTGTCACGCCTCGGATGAAACAGCCGAACGACATCACCCGTTTGCGGATCAATGCCCGTCAGATTCGGCCCTTTGTGAAGATTACACTCGGGGCAAGCCAAAGCGAGATTATCGGCATCGTCGTCGCCGCCATGTTGGCGCGGGATGATGTGCTCGATGTGAAAACGCAGTTCGGAAAACTCTTGAGACAGTCGGCAGTATTCACACAGATAGGCAGCCCGCGTGCGGACAAGCTGACGCAGTTGGCCTTCCATTTGTTCAGGCGGCGTTGGGGTGCTGCAGGAAAGCTCGGGCCTC
Source organism: uncultured Steroidobacteraceae bacterium (assembly GCA_964400085.1). Lineage (GTDB taxonomy): Bacteria > Pseudomonadota > Gammaproteobacteria > Steroidobacterales > Steroidobacteraceae > 13-2-20CM-66-19. The sequence goes on from CAYNTW010000015.1 coordinate 45,588, forward strand.
GGCCTTCAAAACGGTCAACAGCGAGTTTGCTCGCACGATGGAGGCAAGCTCGTTCTGCTCCGCCGGACTCAGCTGCCCTTCGGTGTTCCGCTCCGCCAAGTCCTCATACCGGGCTTGAACCTCATTGTCAGCCTGCATGCGCAACAACAGCGCCGCAAGCTCCGCGTTCAGCCCACGGCGGAGGGGCCGTAGTAGCTGTTCAAATGCACTTCTGTCGGTCATATCAGTCATGACGAACACCCTATCCGAAGGCGCCGCCAGGCGGCAAGCTCCCAAAAAAGAGTGAATGACCCAATAATTCAAAAAAATCCTTCAAAAACAAATTATTACATACATATTACCCCGAGCGCGCCTCTGGGAGCAACTATGCGCTTGGCCCGCGACCGCCCTATTGGGGGGACCAGGACCGGGTACGCGCAATAAAGCTCGTAGCGCCCCCGGGAGCGGATTTTTGCCGCGAATGCCACGACGATCGAGGCGTGGGTCGAGCGCGCCTTCGATGCTCCTAACCTTCAAGCGGTGTTCGAATGGAGTTGTGTGCGTCCGCGCCAGCGAAGGTCGAGCCCAGTATGAGCGTGGCCAGGGCTTCTCCCAGAGCACGGTGTTGGTCGACATCCAGGTGGATGCCATCTTCCCTGCTCAACGTGGTGACACTGCCGGCATCGAAGAAGGCGCACGAGAGGTCCGCGCAGACCTGCTGCAGCTCTGCGGCAAGGCCGATGCATTTGGCGGGAGCACCCGCGAATTTGCGCGCCAGGTGCCCTGTCGGATGGGTCATGGAAGGGGGCGCGACGACCAGGATCGGCGGAATCGGCATGCCCGGCTCGACCGGCGCGGCGCGCACCGCGTGAATGAGCCTGGCCATGCCCTGCGCGCTGTGCCATGCGGTGTTCTGGTGAGCGGCCTGGAAGTCGTTGGTACCTAACATGAAGATCAACAGCATCAGGGGCGAGTTGACTTCGATGCGCTGCTGCAGACCGGTGAGGCCGTTTCTGCCGTCCTTGAAAGGGTCTTCCCACACCGTGCGACGGCCGTTCAGACAGTCTTCGACCACGCGGAAGCGTCCTGCTGCGCGCCGGTTCAGCGCCAGCTCTAGGACGCCGGGCCAACGTTGCTCAAAAGGCAGCCGCCGGCGGGTATGTGGAATGATGCCCCAGCTCGCGGAGTCCGAGTACACCAGGATATGGTCCATAGATGGAGCATACCGCAAAGCGGCGGTGTGGCTCTCGGCTGCCGCAAGATCAAGGTTGCTTCGCGACGCGCGTGATCGGAAACTCGGTTCCTGACCGGTTGAACACCGCCCCCGTGACCTGCCCCTGCTCGTTCGAGACGAAGTAGATGGAGTCCGTGGTGTTGTTTATGACGAACTCCGTATTGCTCTCTGGATCGAGACGCGTTGGCGCCTCTCCCGGACCGGCCGCCAGGAGAGACTGCCCGGCGCGTGTGATCTGGATGGAGATTCCCGGAACGATCTGGTAGGTGCCGACATAGGAGTCCAATACCTGTTCAGGAATGCTAAACCCAGGCATCGGCGCGTGGCGCAAGGCACTGGCGCGCCTCAACTCAGCGTCCCCGAGATACACCCAACGATCGTCGCGGCGCCAGTGTTGGTTGAACACGCCAGCCGCCACCCACCCGCGTTGGGGTCCGAAGCCACCGGAGGCCAACTTGACGCGCCGGCCGTCCTGGATAGCCCAATCCCAATAATTCGTGGGAAAGCCCAGTGGCGTATTCCAGAGCGGCGGATTCCAGAAGTACATCCCGTCGGCGGAGGTGGCTGCAACCACCGTCACGTAGCGTTCCTTGGCCAGGGGATGCGGATAAATCATCTGTACGACGGCGTCGGTGGCCGCGAACTTGCGGCCGTCTATGGTGAAACCATCTCGAGAGACTTCTAGCGGCAGACGCGGTGCCAGCTCTCGGGTGATCCTGTTGTCCGAAGGTCCGCCGACGAGGAGCAACGAGTAGCGTCGCTGCTCCTCCTGCGTTATCTGATCGTCGCGGAAGACGCGGGGTGTTACATGCTGCCATTGCTTCCAGAGCTCCACGAATGCGTCTGCCTTTGCCTGGCAGCGCTGCCGCATGATCGGGTCTGGAGAGAGGGTTCCTACGACGAGGGCGAAAGGCGTCGTGATGAGTCGCGACAAGCCGCCTTCCAGCGCCGGTTGCTTGTCCGCTGGCCCGATGCGCGCTCGCGAGCTGGCCGGCGGCACTCCGGGTCCAGCAGATGTTCCGGGCAATTTGAGCGTCGTACCGCCCTGCGCGAGCGCGACCTGCCGGTGAGATCCGTTCCACACCACTTCCACTGGACGACTGGATTCCAACAGGGCCGGTGGCGGTGATAGCTTGATTTCGTCGACGTTTCGTGTGTCGAGGCGAATGAGGTTCGGTCTGACGACCTCGGCATCCACGTCAATCAACTCAAACGGCTCGATCCTGCTCTCCACGCGCAGCCAGTAAGCAGACGCACCTGCCAGATCGCCTGAGCGCAGTCGAACGTGTCGAGGAGCGGTGACACGCTGATGAGTCAACAGCCAATCGGCGACCTGGTCGGTGTTGTCGAGATCTTCATGGCCGCGGCCAGGGTACTCGACGTAGCGGATATCGTATCCCCAACGCTCCAGCATGGTGAGCGCGTGCCGGGAAAAGTTCACATCGACGGCGCGGTCACTGTCACCGTGACTGACCAGCAGCGGAACGTGCAACAAGCCCTCCGCTCCCACAAATGAGCTCAGTATCTCATGGGTGAACCGCTCCGCCGGCGTGTAGTCCTGGCGCGGCTCGATGAACAACCCACTCAGAGGCGCCACCCGAGTATCCCAACCCCCAAAGTTTGGAGCCGCCGCGGCGAAGAGGTCCGGATGACGCGAAGAGAGGATCCACGTTCCGGAGCCGCCCATGGATTCTCCGTTGAGGTAAATGCGGTCATCGTCCATGCTGAGGCGCTCGTGGGCTTCCGAGAGACAGCGCAACACATCCCGCTCCCCTATTCCGAGGTACTGGGTGTTGCCCCGCGCGTGCGTCTCGATATAGATCACATGATGATTGTCCGCGATCGGATTGTGGCGCTGGTCAACCGACCACCACTTCACATACACCGGGTTGGGTGGATTGTAACCATGAAGATAGATGATGACGGGCCACTTCCGAGAGCCACTGTAGTCCGGCGGCAGGTACGCGCGACAGAATTGCGCTGAGCCGTCGATATCATCCTCGTACGCCAAGCGCACAAAGCCTCCCGGGTGGATGGGCCCAGGCTCTCCGGCTTGCGCCTGTAACAGCTCCTCGTATTCCAGGAGTGGTGAATGAATACTCAGCCAGGCATCATCGGGCGCGGCACTGAGGTCACTACCCAGTCGGGAGCGGACCATGTCAGCCAGCATACGCGCGGTCAGGCCAACAGGGTCGTTCGGCAGCGCGGGCGCTTGCTCCAGCAGCCGCTTGGCAGCTCCTACGACATCGCCCTTGTACCAAGGTAAATAGGAGATGAACCGAGTGCCATCCGATCTCAGGGTACTGACACGAACTTCGTATGCGCCGTCGCGCCACCCACGAGCGTCAAACTGCACTACTTGACCGCGTTGGGCCTGCGAGTGTGCGACGGATTTTCCTCCTGCGGCCAGCACATCGACCTGTGCGGCTGGGCCTGCTTCCTCCCTAGAGTGAGTCTTTATCCGTAGCTGGTTGTCAGCGTCGGACGCAATTGAGGGCGCGATTTCCGTCAGCCGCGGGAGCACCGAGCCGGACTCCACAACCCGCAAGGCAAGCCGGGAGGGTCCAGTCACGCGCACGACCCGGAGTAGGATCCGGTTCTCGCCCTTTGAGAGCTGGACCGGCACCTGGTCCGAGTCATATGCAAAGGGGCGATCCGCGGGCTGCTCGTGAACGAGCTGGCCATTCACCCAGACCTGCACGGCGTTGTCGCTCGCAAGCGAGAGTAGTGCCTCCCCCTCTTCGGCGCGAGTGACGGTGGTGTACGCATACACGACCTCCGGCGCCGCCTGGTGCCCGCGCGACAGGGGACGCGGGAATACCTCAAGGAGATCGACTATGTCGTGATATGCGGCGTTCGGCACCCAGTTTGATTTGAGGTTGCCCGAAAGGGACTGAGTCGCGCCGGGGACAGGCGTGACACTGGCATTGAGCTGCGCGGCGGCGGGGACGGGGCCAAGGAAGAGCCACGTCCGTATGAACCGCTCATTGCCGCGGGACCAGAGCTCACGTAGAAGTCCGTCAGGCGGAGCCGCTATCGCCTGCTCGATGAGGCCAGCCCACGTAACTACAGCGAAGATGAAGGCGACTGCCCACCAGCGGCCGTGCCTACCTGCTCCTGATTTCAACATCACCCGGAGGTCCCTGTCTTTCCAAGGAAGGGGAAACCGGATACACAATAGTTCCGTTCTTGAGTTAGCGCTAACTTATCTCGCCCAGCTGAAAGATACGCGCGGCGAAGTGAGTCGGCGAGGTCAGCCGTCGGCTCATTGCGGGGCAAATGCCAACAGTACATTGCCTGGCAATGCGCCGCCGAACATCACGTATCCGGATGACAGATAGACCATTCCGTTCACGACGGTGGCGCCCGGGCCTCCCATCGAGCCGCCCCGCGCGGGCACTGCGTTGATGGTCTTGAAATCCTGCACTGTATTGAACTTCCACAGCACCGTACCGTCCTGCGTCGAGAGGGCGCGGAACATGCCATCCCAATCACCGGTGAACACAACTCCGGGGATGCTCGTCGCGGCGGCGGATTGCCCATAGCGCAGGCCAGCCTTGGTGCGTGGCTCGCCGAGCGCGTTGGGAGGCCCGAGCTCATCGAGTGATTGCAGGCGCTGGGTCCACAGCTTGGTCCCCTTGACCAGGTCGATGGCAACAAAGGTCCCGTCCTCGAGTCCAAGATAGAGCGCGTGCGAGTCCGCTGTTCCTCCCAGGGCGATCAACCCGTTCGTTGCCGCCGTCTTGTCGGTAAGGGGAAGCTTCCAGATGAGTGACCCGTGCTGGTCGGGATCCAACGCGAACACGGTCCCACTCTTCGGTGTGACCAACACCATGGGCCGACCATCTGCTCGGGTCACCAGGATTGGCGAGGCGCCCACGTCATGATCGGGACCTACTTTCTTCGGACAGTTCGCATTCGGGGTAGAGGCCGGACAACCAATGACCCAGGCATCATTCGCCAACGTCTGGTACGACCAGACAATCTTGCCTGTCTTCAGATCCATTGCCTCCGCGGCGTCGCTGGTCGGCGCCGCGGGCTCGGTGTAGGCATCGCCGGTGCCGATGTAGAGCACGCCGCGTTGGGGATCAATCGTTGGGGAATTCCACACCGCGCCACCGGCGGGTCCCCACCGCTGCACACCGTTCTCATTTTTTCCGTTCGGCTTGAGCTTCTCGGGGATGGTGTAGGATTTCCACAGGCGCCGTCCTGTGTCGCTATCGTACGCCACAACGCTGCCACGGAAGGTGCAACATCCGTATGACGGCAGTGCTGCCACTTCCTCGCTGGAGGATATCGGTACATAGAGGCGGCCTTCGTACAAAGCCGGCGCACCGCTGATCCGTGCCGTGATGTGATTGTCCGCGGTCACGGTCCATAGTTGCTGGCCCGTTTGCGCATCGAGTGCATAGACGTGAGCGCGCATGTCGCCGACATAAACAGCGTATTTGACGGCGCCATGGCCCTTCACGGGGCCAATGACCGGCGCGGTGCGAATTCCAGCTTGCGCGTGAAACGACCAATAGACGCAGCCGGTCCTGGCATCGAGTGAGTAAAGGTATGCGTTGTCGTTGTCGACAAAGATTCGACCCGCGACGACCGTGGGTTGTCCGTATGCCGTTCCGCCGCCGCCAGGAAATCCAAACGCCCATTTCAACTTCAGGTGAGCCACCTGCTCGGGAGTGAGTCCGGCGGTCTTCAGCGGGGCGAATCGTGTGTTGCCCACTCCCGCGCTCCAGCCATTCCACGCCGGGCTCGCGGTCGGATCGCTCATCGGGGGATTGGAGGGACAGCGATTGGGCATGGTTTCGGCGCTGCCCGAGCGATTGAGGTCGAGGGGACGCCCGCCCAGAAACTCCGCCACGGCTCGCCTCTGCTCCTCAGTGAGCTTCTGCGCTTGGACCACCATGACCCCAGTGGTCATTTGCGTGTAGATCGCCTCGGGCGTCAGTGCCATCAAAGCCTTCACATCGGGTACGCGCGGCGCGGACGGCTTGGCGTGGCACGTGGCGCAACTCTCGTCGAAGACCGCTGCGCCGGGGGCTTTCGGGAGCCCTTCCGAGTCGGCGGCGGTCGCGGGCGAATCGAGGACCAACAAAACGGTCGCGCAGACAGCCAAGAACACTCCCAAACCCGTGAGTCGCCGCATTACCGTCCCCCTTTGCGATGGCCGACAATTTCTCATACCTGAGCCCCACGCAGGGAGTGAAGAGCCCCCGACGCCGCGAGCCGCCAGGTGGTCGCAGTCGGTCGCCCGGGCGGCTAAACTCAATGAATGCCCGCTCCGCTTTATTTGTTCGCCGACAGCCAACCGTTGTTCTGGAAACAGCGTGGCAGACTGCTGCTCGAGGACGCGCGGGAGTCATTGACGGGTGATTCCCGGCCCACGGCGGCCTATATCGGCGCCTCCAACGGCGATCGCCAGGAGTTTTATTCGATCTTTACCGCCGCGGTGGAGGCAGCCGGATTCTCGGATCACCGGATGATCTCGTCCGCGTTCACCTCGGAAGATCGAGAGTTCCTCGAGCGCGCGCAACTCATACTCCTGGCTGGGGGAGACGTGCATCGCGGCTGGCAGACATTCGAGGCCACAGGCATGAAAGAGCGCATTCTGGCACGCCATGCGCAAGGCGCGGTTCTCGTCGGAGTATCGGCCGGTGCGGTTCAGCTCGGCCGGCATGCCCTGATCGACAAGGGGGATTCCTCAGGCCTCGAGCTGTTCGATGTATTCAGCCTCGTACCCGCGCTGGTCGACGTGCATGACGAACAACGCGACTGGTCCAGGCTCGCAAGTACCGTTCGCATGCTCGACGGCACCCTGACTGGCCTTGGGATCCCGACAGGCGGAGGACTTTTGTTTCACTCGGACGCAACCGCTGAGGCGCTGCGCCATCCCGTCCACGAGTTCACCTATGACGGGATACACCTCGCGCACACGTTGTTGATGCCCGTTTAGCTGGCGGGAAGTCACGCTCGCGGGTTTGAGCTACACCCCTGCGCTCACGACATGGCGTGCCCGCAGCTCGCCAGTCCCCTTCCTTTGCGCGAGCTCCTTGCGAAACGCCAGGTGTCGACGTCGCGACAGCTCAATCAACGGGCGCCAGATCGAGGCGGTCAGGCGATAGCGGATCAACAGGTGCCAAAAGCGATTCGAGCGTTTGTAGAGATAGCTCATCGCCAGGTACGAAAGTACTGCGCGCGCATCCGCGGGACGTCGTTTCCAGATGGAGCGATGCGAGAAGAGCCGTTCGTAACACCATGCGTAACCCCTGTCGAGTTGCGCGGCGCTCATGTTCTTCGGTTGAAACACCACGTGCGCCGTATCGTACTGGTCCCAATCGCGATGCAGGATTCTCCCCTGGGATTCGAGTTCTCTGAAGAGCGGGGTCCCGGGATAAGGCGTGAGAATGTGGAAGGTCGCGCACTCGAGTCGATTGCGCTCAATCCAGACAACCGTGCGCTCGAACACGTCCGGCCCGTCGTGATCAAAGCCGAGCACGAAGCTGCCGTTGACCTGGATACCGTTGCGATGGAAGAGCTCGACGCGCCGGGCATAGTCTTCGGGAGCTGGCGTACGCTTGCGCGAGTCGACCAGGTTACCCGCATTCAATGATTCGAAGCCGACGAACACCCCCGTGCATCCAGCCAGGGCCATCTGGCGCACGAGCTCCGGATCGTCCGTGACGTCGACGGTTATGGCTGCACTCCAGATGATCCGCAGCGGTTTCAGAGCATCGCAAAGCTCGCGCAGGTATGCTGGGCGCGATCCGAGGTTGTTGTCGATGAAGACGACGTACGGCTGTCCATCGGATTCGATTTCAGCCACAACCTGCTCGACCTGGCGCATCCGGTAAGGCATGTGCAAGCCGTCCGTCGACAGATAGCAGAAGCCACAGCGGTTATGACAACCGCGCGTTGCAATTACGCTGCTCGTGGTCAGGAAGGATTCCCGCGGTAGGATCTTGCGTCGCGGGGCTGGATCGAGCGCATAGGGGCGGGAGAAGTCAGCTTCGTAACGCCGACGTAGGGTGCCGCTCTCCACGTCTTCGAGTATTTGCGGCCAAAGTTGGACGCCCTCGCCGATTGCGATCGCATCAGCGTGTAGCAGGCACTCCTGCGGACAAGACAGGACGTGCAGCCCTCCCAAGACGACCAGGGCGCCCTGATTGCGGTACCAGCGCGCGAGCTCGTACGCGCGCCTGGCGAAAGTCAGGTGGACGGTGATGCCGACAACCTGGGGTACTGGATCGCAAGGTGGTGGACCTTGCAGCAGATTCTCATCCCAGTAGCGAATTTCCCAAGCAGTCGGAGTCGCACCGGCAATGCTGGTCAACGCCAGGGTCGGTGTGAGGACATGCTTGCCGTAGCTGGCGCGCGGATCCTTCGCATAGAACGGGTTGATGAGCAAGGCATAGCGCGGTCGCACGATTCCACCCACTCGCGGCTCGCCCAACTCAGGCGCGATCACCATGTCCCTGGGGGGCTCGAGCGCGGCGCGCAGTCCGAACACCATGTTCTCACCTGCAGAGTACTTTGCAATGCAGAGTCAGATTAGCATCGAGCCACGCAGTGGTAAAGTAAAATCTCCAGCATTGCCACCACCCGGACCGGAGCCCACCATGCCAAAGAAGATCGACCTCGATACCGCGCCGACCGTCCTTGGATCGCGCTACCCCTCCCCTTATGACCAGCCGTGTGTCGAGCGATTGCGCCGCTGCCTCGGCGACGCCGCGGGACTGACGCAATTCGGAGTCAACCTGACGCGCCTGCCGCCGGGATGTTGGTCGAGCCAACGCCATTGGCACACCGCTGAGGACGAGTTCGTCTTCATCGTCGAAGGCGAAGTCGTGCTCGTCACGGACTCCGGCGAGGAGATCCTGCGCAAGGGAGACTGCGCCGGATTCAAAGCGGGCGCCGCGGATGGACATCACTTGCAGAACCGCTCGGGTCAGGATGTGTTTGTGTTGGAAGTCGGCACGCGGCAGCCGAACGCGGACGAGGTTTTCTATCCTGACATCGAGCTGAAGCTTGCCAAAGGCCGGGCGGGATATTTTCACAACAATGGCGAGCCCTACGCCGGCACCAAGCCTCGCAACCCTGCCGAGGACAAGTAGATACACAGGTCGCGCGAGCGGCGACGGCTGCTCGCGTTTCCAGTGTCCCGTTTTTCCCACATCGTATTGATCTATCGAGCGAAGTACATTGCAGGTCCATAAGCACTTGCTCAGCTTCCCGCGCGAGTATCAACACGGTGTGAGGAATGGACCCATGCTGACCCATGTATCTTCCGATGCGGACCAGCCCGACCCCAATGAACGACGGTTGGCTTTTCAGCTTCTTTCGACCCTGGCGATCCTCGCCGGCGTGTCAGTGGCCGATGCGCAAATGATGGAGCGCATGAACGCGCAGGCCAATGCGGCGCAGGCGCCGGCTGCTGCCGCGGCGGCCGCCGTTCCCAATCCCGATTGCACGCTCATCGTGCCGCCCAATCCGCTCACGGCGAAGGGGCTCGCCACACCGTACCAGCTCACGGCGACCAATCCGGCGCTCGGGGTCTGTCATGAATACAACACCGCGCAATCGGCTTTCGTGCAGGGCGCGATCATCGACCCGGCCACCGGCGCCGTGTCGGTCTACAACCCGCTGGTCATCGACAAAGGCACCACCCCGGCGGCGGCTCCTGTCGTACCCACCCTGCCGCAGAACGCGATTGTCGCCCTGTGGTTCGGCTTCAACGGCACCAATCTGACTTTGGCCGCGGCGAACAAGACCGACCTGGTCAACGGGAAATGTGTGAATGGCAGTGGCGGTACGGTGTTCGGTCAATTCGCCTACTGCAACGCCCCGGCCTTTTTCGCAGCGGCCAACGCAGCGGTCGCGAGCGGGCAACTCACGATTGCGGCAGTGGGGACCGCCAAGGATGGAGGGCAATGCCCCACGGTGCGCAGCTTCTTCGTGATCGACCAGGATCAAAGCGACAACCTGCCCGTGAAGTACCTGGTCACCCCGGCGGGCAAGCTCGCCCAGGCCACGCAAAAGAACATCGCCAACTTGAAGGGCGCGATGATGTTGGGCAATCCCAGCGACAATGGCCTGGTGGACGGCTTCCTGGACCCCGCGTTGGGTTGTAGCCCGGCCACCGCTCCCGACCTCGCGGACCCGGGTCAGAAGGTGCCGGCGCTGGCGCTCAACGAGCTGCAAGCCCGCGCGGGCCAGGCCACTCCCGTCGCTCTCGTCCCTGCCGGAGACCCAATGACGCTCGTCAACAACAATCTGAATCTCACCAAGACGAATCTATACCGGCAGGGCGCCGACCAGCCGCCGGCGGCGACACTCGATAACGCCAGTACGGCGCGCTACTGCCGGCAGCTCCTGCGCATCCAGCCGGCAAGGCTATTCAATCCGACGACGATGCAGCTTCTTGCGAACTTCACCTCTCCGGATGCGGGTGCCGCGAACAGCCTGTTTACTTTCCTGGCGCAACGCTTTACGGCCAGCTACACGAATCTCATGTGCGCGACGGAAATCAACCAAGCTGATCCGATCACCATCACCACCAATGCCAACGTGGCCGTCAAGGCCACCCTCAACAGGAAGCAGTACGCCGCCAGCCTGGCGGCGCTTGCCCCGCTCACAAACGCCGACAACGCAGCTGACAGCGCCACGAATTCCCAGGGAGGCGGCACCACCGGTGGCGGTGGCACCGGCACGGGTGGTGGCACCGGCACGACCGTGGCATGCGGCGGAGCCAATACCCTGCCGGGTCCCGCCGCGGGCTATGGAATCTTCATTGTGGGCAATGGCAACTTTGTCGCCTCGAACACACAATCGACTGGCAACATCGCGGTCGGTGGCAACGCGACGCTCGCCAACTACAGCGCCGCCAGCGGCATCGCCGGGGTGCCCGGACAAGCGTTGAATCCAGCCAACCTGGTCGTGGGCGGACAACTGACCGCCAACAACGGGGGATTGGGCTCGAACCAGGCCGGAACGATCTACTTCGCTAACACGGCTCCGACAACTGATGACTTCACCGCGCGAGGCGGGACGGTCGCGCAATCGCTCATCGATTTCGCCGGGGCGGCGACCTATTACCAGAACCTCTCGAAGGGGCTTGGAGCGCTTGCCGCCAATGGTACGGTCACTGCGTGTGATGACGGTTGCCTGGCATTGAAGGGGGCCGATCCCGCTCTGAACGTCTTCGCCCTCTCCAGCGCGCAGATCGCGGGCGCCAACGAGATCAACATCACGGCGCCCCAAGGCTCCGCGGTCGTCATCAACGTGACGGGCACGAGCGCGACCTTCCAGAACGGGAGCGTCACGGAAACAGGAGTGAACGGCACCGAGGTGATCTACAACTTCCCGACCGCCACCCATGTCAAACTGGTCGGCGGCATGAACCCGATGGGTACACTCCTGGCGCCCTTCGCGACGGTGACGGGCGGGTACGGTGAGTCGACTGGACAGCTCATCGCCGCCACGTACAGTGGCACGACTTCCTTCGAGGACGTCGCCTTCAGCTGTACTCTCCCGGCGCCGGCGCAATAGTTGGCTTACGACGATAAGGGACGTAAACCGTGGGATCCTCCTCGGGCAGCTGAGGAAAATCGACGCTGACATAGATCGAGCTGTTGATTTGCGCCGTCGCCCACGGTATCGCATGTCGGGTATTGAGCCGGGCATGCTGTTGAATGAGCGCGAGCGCGCGATCGGCGATCGCCTCGTTGATGGCGAGCCGCTCGAAGCCACGGAGAAACTCGCGTGTCTGGGGCTCGAGGTGTTGCGGGGCTTCCCGCATCACCTCGACCCACGTGCCGACCGTGATCGCCCGGTCTGGAAACTCGGCAAATGCGGCTTGCGCGCGCTTCACTCCACGCAGGTAGTCGATGACCAGGGCGGTATCGAACACAGCGGTCATGGGGCCTTGTCCTCACGGGCGGAGCGACCGCGACCGGGGGTTTCGGTATTCGCCCGAGTCCACAAACCGAACCCCTCCTCATCGAGGCCATATTTGACGTTGAGAAAGGCGTGCACAGCGCGGCGAATGCCCTCGGCGCGCGAAATTCGCAGCGCGCGACAGCGTGCATCGAGATCGCGCATCTGCGCGGCTGGAATGTCGATGATGGTACGCGGCATCAGGATCTCCGATTTTCACGCAGCGGGTCGCAGGAAATCCCGCTCACGGAATTTGGCTTCAAGAAACTGGCCGTTGGCCAGCAACGCGTTGGCGTCGCCCCTGGCGACGTTACCGACGACCTCTTTCATCTGCTCGTCCAACACTGCGAGCTGATCCATCAGCAGGTCGCGCGCGGTCTTGCCATCTTTCAATACCCGTGTAAGGCGAAACATCGGCGGCAGCGCAATGTAGTTGGCTAGCGTCTCCGGTAGATAGCGCGCGATCGTCTCGCGCACCGTGTAAAGGTTGTCATCCAACCCATGCCCCGCAAGGCGCGGCAAGACTTCCGCGATCGAGGCACGGATGCTCTCGAGGCGCGACCGCATGGCCGGCTGCAATTGCGGGGCCGCGGCACTGACGACGCGATCGAACTGATCGAGCGAGTCATCGAACGACAAGGATTGCGCCAGTCCAGGCTCGAGGACCTGCGGCGCGGGTGTTGCAAAATATCCCGCGGCGTAGAGTGCCGCCGTGATCAACAGCCAACCGTCCCGGATGAGATCCAGGAAGAGAAACGCTGGCCCGACCAGCGCCACAGCACAGGCGACAATATTTCGCGTGCTGTAGAGATAGAGCTGGATGCGGGTTCGTAAGGGCAGTTCGCTCATCGGGTTCCGAATACTACTGGTAGCCGCGGATCTCCTGAAAGACACTCCTGAGATCGCTGTTGCGTGCATCAAAGGAGCGCCCGCCCGTCTGGCGCGCGATGCTCTCCAATTCGCTCGAGCCCGCCTCCCCGAATAGAATGGGGAAGGTGGGGATAGGCTCGGAAGCGCTGCCGTTCGCGCCGGACCAACGCGCCTGGAACTCTTCCGGCGCCAGCCCCCTATTGTTCATGCCGTCGGTCAGCAGGACAACCGTCACCACGCGGCTCGGGTCATTGGCCAACTCCTCATGACCGAGCTGAAACGCCAGATCCAGCGCGGAATAGATGGCGGTGCCGCCCCTGGCCTGCAGCTGCGCGACGAACCCGCGCAGATCCTGCTCCGATCTTTGCTTCTCGAGCGCATTGTCAAAAGCGAACGTGGTGGGGGTCCAGGGCTGAGTGGAAAACGGTATCAATACCACGTGCTCCCGATTCTGAAAACGAGCGTACCGGGCCGCGGAGCTGCGTACGTCTACCCCCGTGAGCAACTCGAGGGCGGCTTTGAGACTCGCCAGGCGCTCGCCGCGCATGGATCCACTGACGTCCAGGAGATAGATGGAGGTTGCCGGCCGGCGCAGGTCGGCCTGATAGGCCGAGAGCACCGCATCAATCACTTCCAGATTGTTCGGAAACGTCAGCTCGACCACCGTCGCGCCGGACAGTGCCGGGGCACGCTCGACTGTCGGATCGGACGGGCGCAGGTAAGCGCGCCGCAGGTTGGACTGAAAGTCGGCGCTCTTCAGGACGGCAACGAGGCGGTCGTACACTGCCCTCTTTCCCGGGTCCAGGAGCATCAACGGATAGTCGGCTGAGATCACTCCATCGCGGGGATAAATGACGGTGAGTTTCTCGCGCAGTTCCGGCCGTTCGTTGAGACGCAGTAACACGGCTTCATAGTTCACGAGCCCGTCGAGTCGATCCTGCTCTCGCACGTACGCGTCCGCAAGCCACCCAGAGCTGCCCGCCGTCAGCTTCTGGCCGCTCAGGAAATCCTTCAAGGCACTCTTGTCGACCTCGGACGCCGCCAGATCCTCCGTCTTCTTCGCGATGGAAGCCGCTACCGCGAACAAGGTGCTCATGCCCGTGTTCGAGCTCGTTGGGTTGGTCATCGCATAGGTCAACTTGCCGTCCTTGACGGCTTGGGTCACCTCGCTCCAATTGGGAACGGCGCGATCCCAACCCAGCGCATGGGCCTTGGACTCCTTCACTCCGAGCGCCACCCGCGAATAGAACAGCTTTTCCTTTGCGACCGCCTTATGTGTGAGCGCCAGGGAGGGATAAGCACCGTTCGGTGGAAGTATGGCGTCGAAGGGCTCACCCTGATTGATCCGGTCCACCATCTCGAGTGTTCCGGCATACGACAGCGCTACGGCCAGATGGGCCGCGCGCGCGGCGCTCACGATCTCGGGCTCGAGCTCTTTCAACTCGGAGCCGGCGAGGATTCGCAAGTCGGGGGGCTGATCCGGCGCCGGCGTTGCGGCTGTGCTCGCAGAGCCCGAGGGGCCCGACTGCTGGGAGCACCCCCACAGGAGGACCACAGAGGCGCAAGCGACCAAACACCCCCTTGCAACCCGTCGCTCGCCACGCGTTGTCTGACTTGTGCTCATCCAGCACCCGATCTATAGACGAACCTCGCCGGTATTCCTGGCAGTCAAGGCCGCGATCGACTCTTGTTGCCGCACCCGATCGAGGTAGGTACGAGCTTTCGAGACCTCGCCCGACAGCGCGTCCACGGTCTTCTGCATGGAGTCGAGGGATCGCGACTTGAAGTCCGCGATGGCGTCCATGGTTTGGTAGACATTCTGGAAGGCTTTGCGCAATTTCTCGACCTCGATGGTGCTGGAGGCGGCCTGCTGGTGGATCTCACCGGTCTGCTTCTTCAGCATCTCGCTCGTGGTCTCGATCATGTTGGCGGTGGTGGTGTTGAGAGCAGAGATCTGGTCGAGCACCAGTTTCTGATTGACCAACGCCTGCGCAACCATCACGGCCGTACGCAAAGCGGCTACGGTCGTCGTGGTAGCCCGATCCACGCCCTTGATGAGCTCGAAGTTGTTCTTGCGCAGCAGGTCGAGAGCCAGGTAGCCCTGGATGTTGACGGCCATCTGGGTCAGGAGGTCGGTTACCTTCTGCCGCGTATAGAACAGCAACTCTTCGCGAATCACCTTGGCCCGCTGCGCGTCCGTGGGATCCAGTGCCTTGGCTTTCGCTTCCAGGGCGCTATCGAGCTGCTTGCCCAGATAAATATATTTCTCCAGGCGCTCCATCAGCGTCCACAGATTCACCTTCTCCTGCTCGATGGCCGCGTTATCGCGCAACAGCTCGTCCTTCCCACGCCGCAATGTCTCCACAATGGCGTTCAAGTGGCTCTGCGATGAGCGGTACTGATCGAAGTACTCGTTCAGGCGATTGCCAAAAGGGATGAGCCCCAGGAGCTTGCGCGGGGCGAACAGGTCTCCCTGACTGGAGGGGTCCAGCTTCTCCACGGTGTTGCGCAAATCCACGAGAGCTCGTGAGATGTCGGACCCGGAATCGAACAAGCCGTTTTTCAGCGTCTTGACCGGACGCTCGAGCAGGCGGTTTGCCACTCCGGCCGACTGCTCGATGTCCTTGTTGCCCATCGAGTGGATCCGATCGAGGCAGTCCTTGAACTTCGGGTCCTGCTCATCGAGACCGGTCATGGCGTCTATGAATGCCCGGACCTGGGTGTCGAGCTCCGTGACGTCCTCGGCCTTGAGTTTCACCCGGCCACTGGCCGACTCCGGCGCAACCGGCTGCACGGGTTGTGGCGGTATCAGCTTCAGGTCCCCGGGCGGCTCCAGGTCGGGTCCGGCGGGTTGCGAAACAGTAGCGACCGTGTCAGGGCTCATGTTGACTCCTCTTAGGGAAATTGCTGCTCGATCCCGCTGATCATCTTCTCCAGCCACTCGTGTGTGGGCGGGTCGATGACATCGACAATGACCGGTGGTGTATGGATGCCATGTTTCGCCCACACCTCGGGCCCTTTGATGCTGCCGCCGGTCCGGAAACCGTACTGGTGCGCAAGCTCCTGCAGCTTCGGGTCGCGTTCCAGAGCCTGTCCGAGCCGCCGGCCCTTCTCGTTGTAGGGCACGAGCACGTGCTTGGAGAATACGGTGGGTACCGGGTACATCATGACCATATCCCCGTGCTCCCGCTCGGGATGGGCGAGCCAGAACGCTACGAGCTGCGACTCATACGCGACCAACATAGGCGTCTTGCCCATGCCCAAGGCGAGATAGTCCTCGAAAGGCGCCGCGGAAGAGCTTTCCTGGAAGCCCTGGCGCAAGAACAACTCCGCCATGAACGGCAGCACCGTGTCCGCCTCCGCCTGGCTCTGCACGACGGCCTGCCCATTCGCCACGTAGCTGGTCAGCGCGAGATACATGGCCGCGCTATTGGAGGTCCGCACGTCCGTCGAGTTGATGAGAACCGCCTTGTTGGTCGGAAAGGCAGCGCTGTCGGCCAGGTCCTTCCAGCGGGCGTGCTGTTGCATGAGCTTCAACAACGCCGGCATGTCGGTGATGTAGTAGTCGTTGTCGCGCTCCGTGACGATGTGGTTCGCCTCCAGAATCCGCGCGATCGGACGCCAACTCGCGATCACGATCGGAGTGTAGAAAGGCGTGAACGTCTCCGGCGCACGCGCGATTGCCTTCAGCTCCGCGGCAGCCGGGGCGCCGGAAGGGAATCCAAAGTCATCCTGCCGATTGAAGCTGTGGGCTATCGCCCGTGAGCCGGCCTTTTCGACGCTGACCGACAGGTGCTGGCGCGCGAGTGCCGCCTTGACCTCCGGATCGGCAAAGAAACTTTCCTTCTCGGACCCGATGAGGCCGTGAACGACGTCCGTTTGCTCGGCCTCCAGGCGGCGCGCGCCGGCCTCATGCTCCGCACGCAATCCTTCATGCGAGTACCAGATACCACCCCCGACAGCAGTCGCGAGTACCAGCGCTACCGCAGGACCGATGAGTCTTCGTACGTCCACGATAGCCGCTATGATAACGTCATCAGATGACGTTATCATTACAAGCGTGACCACAGCGTGGTCGTGGCGCCCGATAAATCAGGCCGACTGCTCGAGCTAGGTCTGGAGAGTTTGCGCGACGGGCGGGGTAACGACGTTCTCGGGCAGGGGTCTCACCGCAACGAGCCGCAAAGCGATGAGGAGCGCAAATACCAACAACACGCCGATGAACGCGGCCACGCCGGCCCAGCCAGCGCGGCTCCAGGCAATTCCTCCGGCGGACCCCAGAACGCTCGAGCCAACGTAGAGAAAGAAGAGATAGAACGCTGCTGCCTGGGCGCGTGCGGCGCCACCTCGGCGGCTGACCCAACTGGAAGCCACCGAGTGGGCGCCAAAATAGCCGGCGGTCAGAACGCCAACCCCCAGGATGATCCAGCCCAGAGGTCGCAAAGCGGTCAGGCCAACACCACCCAGGAAAGTCAGGATCGGAATCCAGAAAACCCGGCGGCGGCCCAATCGTCCGGCGAGCTGACCGAACCAGGTCGAGCTGAAGGACCCCACGATGTAGAACAAGAAGATAGCGCCGACGGCCGACTGGCTCAGGAAGTATGGCGCGCCCAGGAGGTGAAAGCTCACATAGTTGTAGGCGGTCACCAAAGCGCCCATGAGAAGAAACCCCTCGCAGTAGAGCCAGGGTAGCGCGGCATCGCGCATCAGGTGCCGCGCGCTTGAGACAAAGGACGCCCAATCATGCTTGCGCGGCACGAACGAGCGCGACGGCGGAGCGGCGCGCCAGAAGACGATCGCGCCGAGCAGGCTGCAGCCCCCGATGATGGCGAGCGCCGCGCGCCAGCCGAGCCAGTCAGTGATGACACTGGCCGCGAGCCGCCCTGTCATGCCGCCGATGGCGGAGCCCGCGATATATAGCCCCATCGCTCCGCCGATGCAGGTCGGGTCGACTTCCTCCGCGACATACGCCATGGCGACCGCCGGAATGCCGGCGAGCGCGAGCCCCGTCAAAAACCTAAAACCCAACAAAGCAGGCCAACTCGGAATCGAAGCCGACAGCAATGTCAGGATGGAGGCGGCGAACAACGAGGTGATCATCATCCGCTGACGCCCCACCCGATCGGAGATCACACTCGCCACCAGCAACGTCAGGGCCAATGCCCCCGTGGCCAGCGACACCACCAGGCTCGCCTCCCCCGCGCTCACGTGGAATTCTTGCGAAAAGATCGGCAGCAGCGACTGCACGCAATAAAGCGATGAGAACGTCGCGAACCCGGCGATGATCAGCGCCAAGGACAGTCGGCGATATTCCGGGGTACCAGCACGGATTGGAGCCGGCGGCGCATGCGTCGCGGCTGCGGGGGGCCTTGCCTTCACCGGTCACACTGTAGACGAGTGGCGCCGGCCAGGGAAACCCCTTAAGTCACCCCCAAACGCGGATTGATGCTCAATTGCGAGGGCGCTGCGGTTTTCCCCAACCGGGGCCTGCCGCGGCCGCCCTGAGCGGAACCCAGTACGCGTAGAGCAGCCCGCCAATGGGCAGAAGCACCAGCAACACGGCCCCGGCCGCGAGCGCGTTCTTGAACCAACCCATCGCGACACTCAGCGTCAGGAGCACGATCGGGAGCATCACCAATGACGCCCGCACGGGTTCGACAGTGACTCTCTTGCCGCACCCCGGGCAGACGAAGCTGGCATTGGGACCTAACACGAGCTTGCGCCAGACCGACAGGCACGGGGCGCGATGGCAATGTGGACAGGCGTTTTCCATCTCGGACCCTCACTGGCGCCGCGCTCGAGGCGCGGCGCCACCTATGTCGGCTGTTACGGCGGCAACGGCACCCCACTGCTCTTCAAGTTGCTCTCGAACACACCGAGCGTGTTGGCGAGATCGATGATGGCCGGAATCGGCTCGCCAACGGCCTTCTCCTGCGGCGGGCCGTCAGTGAACTGGCCCACGTCGCCGTTGCCGTCCGCCGCGGTCTGCAGCAGACATTTATCGAGCTGATCGAGTTGGCCCTGGTTCAGGCTGTTGACCCATTGCTGCAACTGAACGGTGGTCAGGCCCTTCATCTGCGCGTACTTCTCCAGGAAGGGCACGCCGCTCGTTCCGCCCGATCCTGACAATACACCGTTCTGCGAGGCGAGCGCGGCGGCGGCCTTCTGATTATAGGCTCCTCCGGCCTGCAGGAAGTCGTTGGCCGCTGCCTCGTACTTGTGCGCGTCCTTCCACTGTTCATAGATCGCCTTGCCGACGACCGCGACGGCGACCAGCCCAACGCCTACCAACCCAAACTCTGCAGCGACGGCTCCGCTGGGTACCTCGTCGAACATCATCACTCGACCGACCGTGCCGAACAGCTTTTCCCCGAGCGACGTGCTCGAAAACTGGGAGGCGCCGTAAAGGGCTCCCCCGATGCCGCTCATGGTGGAAAAAATTCCATCGGGCGTGTCCTGCGGGACGCCGAAACCCCCGAACGAGCGGACGCCTTCTATCACATCGATCACACCGCCGGCGGCGCTGAGCGCGCCATTGACCGGATCTTGCGCGATCCACTTCGTCACCGATTTGAGCCACTGCGGCGACCTGATGAGATCCAAACCCTTGGCGAGATTCGCGGATTTCTGCACCAGCCCCGCAGCCGCGGTGAACGCCTGTGCAGCCGTGAGCCACTGCTCCCCCGCATCATTGCCCTGGAGCGCTGCCACGAACTTCGGAATTGAATTGATGGTGTTGGCCAGAGCGTAGGTGACGCCGATCGTACGGATGAGCTGGCCGGCCCTCGTCTCCGAACCGAGCGCCTTCAACTGGTTCAGCTCGTCGTTCATGTTGCTCAGCTTGGTCTTCTCGACCTCGGCGCTGTCGCCGGGCTCCGGCAGGTACTTCTTGACCGTCTGCAGCGCGGAATCCCAGACGGTTTTGTCGACACCCTCCTCATTGAGGCCCAACAACTTCCAGGCCCACGGCTGGCTGAGCTTATCGAGCGCCGTCTGCGCAGCACTCAGAGAGCTCGGCTTGCCGACCGCACTGATGACCATGCTGCGCAGGACCATCGAGCCAATGATCTGCGCGCTCTTGCGACCGGTGTCCGCAAGCTTCAGCGAGGAGAGCAGGTTGAGAAAGGACTGGCCTTTGTCGTCGGCATACAAGCCGGGATTGTTGCCGGCCGCGAGTGTCAGGCCATATGCGGTCGCCTGGTCATTGTAGACGCCGCTGATGGTGTCATTCACCTTCAGGTTCGCGGCTGCCTGGGGATCGAGCTGCGCGAGCGCGCCCAGGCTCTTCAGATTCTGGGTCAGCGTGGTCGAATCGGTGATGATCTGTTCGGTGAGCTTGTTGTTCTCATCCATCCAGCCGTTTTTGCTCTCATACTGCTTGATGGCCGTATCCAACTGAGCCTGAGTCATCGAGGGGCCCAGATTGGTGATCAGCCAGGCGAGCTCGGAATTGTGCTGCCCGAGGGCCTGCACATCCGCCTGCACGTGCTGCTGGTCCAACTCGACGCCTTCCTTGATCAGGCCCATGACGTTGGTCGGATCTTGTCCGGCCGCGATCATCTGGCGTGCGATCGCCTCGGGATATGCAGCGCTCGCGCCAGTTGCCAGCGCGTTCCTCACCGACGTGTTGTCCCAGAAGCCGAGTTTGGCGAGGCGGTCAATGTCCGCTTGGCCCTGCGCAGTGCCCGCGAGGCGTCCCGAGAGGCTCATGACCGTATCGATGGTCGCCGGGCCCGTATGCAGCGTGTCGCTCGTCAGAGACTGACCGCCGTGTTGCGCGGCATATTGCGAGTTGTACTGCTCGATCTGCGGCAGAGCCTGGTTCACCAGGGCCGCGGCCACAGTCGGGTCGAGCTTCGAGGCGCTCTGGTCCAGATTCTTGAGACTCTGGCTCAACACCCCGACCTGCGCAACCCAATCACTGTCGCCAGGGCTGACTTGCCGCAGGGGCGAAGTATCCTGGTTCGCCGCGGCTTTCAGGATCGCCTGCGCCCCGCTGCTGTTGAGCAGAGCTTGCTGGACCGCCGGAGAGGCCGAGGTGTACGCCTTGTTGAGTTGGTCCAGCGCCTTCATCGGATCGGTCTGCGTCCGCGCGGAGGTCACGATGGACTGCACCTGCAAATCGGTGCCGGCGCTGGTGAGAGCTTGGTTGACAGTCTGCGAGGCCGTCGGATCGTTGGCGTAACGCTGCGCGATGATGGCGCCGTACTTCTGCACGGTCGCCGCATCCGGGAACTGGCTGGCCGAGAGCCCGGCCCGCGTGCGGATCTCCGCTTCGATCTTCGCAGTCAGGTTGTTCTGCGCCGTGGTCAGGTTCTGCTCGAGATACTGGGACGCGGTCGGACCGGAAACGTTCAGCGCCTGTTGTGCCGCGTTCACCTGTTTGATCGCGGCGTCCACATCGACCGCCGCGCCCTCATTGGCGACCGCCTGCTGTACCGCCTGCTGAATCGCGGGGTCATTTCCGTAACGGCTCGCGATAGACGCGCCGTAGCTCTTCAGCAGGTCGTTGCCGGGGAGCTGGCCGTTCGGCAGCTCCGTCTGGGCGCGAGTGCGGATCTCGTTCTCGATAGCCTGGGTGAGCTGCTCTTGCGATGGCGCACTGCCGCCGGAGGTTTGATACTGTTTGACCGCCGTGTCCACTGCGGACATCTGGGACTGGAAGGGGTTGCTGTTCGGATTCGCATTCGTGTTGTTCGTGCCGCTGGAGCCCTGCACGGGAATCCAGAGCCGGCCACCGGAGGAGATCGAGTTCGGGTCGGTCAGCCCATTCGCCGCCGCCAGGTCAGCCACCGAAACTCCATGCTGCGCGCTGATCTGGGTCAGATTTTGCCCGGGCTGCACCTGGACTTGGGTGGGCAGCTTGCCGCCGTTGTCCATCACGGGGATGGCGATCTGCTGTCCGACTCCCAATTGGGTCGGATCGCGCAGCTGCGGATTGGCGGCGAGGATCTGCTGCTCGGAGACGCCGTAGCGGGTAGCCAGCTCGCCCAATGTCTCTCCGTTCTGCACCGTGTAGGTCACACTGCCTTGAGTCGGAGGCGGCGGCGGAGGGGTCGACGAGCTGCTCGTCGTACCGTTGGAGGTCGTATTCTGTTGGCTGGTGTCGTCCTGGTTGTCGACCGGCGGAATATAGCGGGTTGGGTTGCCATCCACGGCGCTGATGTAGCTCACGAATGATTCCTCACGTGCGTTCCAATCTACGCTGCTACCGCAGCGTGCTAGCGTCAGTCTGGCCGGAGGACGCGTGCCCGCACCACTGGGAACATCCCGAGGTGGGCGCCAGGCGGTGGCGTCCTCCTCGGGTCGACCCCAGCTGAAGGGCGGAGTGTGTTATACGACGTCAGAACCCGGTGGTGAATCCGCGGTCAGTCAGCCGGAGCCGGCCGATATCGACGCCCTGCCGGCTCAGCGTGGTGGCGGCAGTCTGTTGTAATTGTTGCAGATGCGGGCGATCGCCGTTGCGCAGGTACTGCCTCCTCGCCATAGAGCTGATCACCACTTGATACGCCATGCGCTCGGCCAGCTCCTGCCGCTCGGCGTCGGTCAGAGCGCGCAGCTCTGGTGTGTTGAGAAATATACCGCGCACCTGCTCCAGCGCCCCTTCCCTTTGGGCAGGCGTGACGACGTTGCCCGTCGCGATTTCCCAGTTGACCAACAGCCACACGGTCGCCGCTTCCGCCACATTGTGACTGGAGTAACCCTGCGAGCTCATGAAGCGGTCGAACAGCTTCAACACCGAGTTGCCGGCGAACGCCTGCGCCATTTGCGGGCGTAGGGCCGGGTTATGCTGACCCAGGGTCTCCATGACCGAGCCGCGCACGCGATCGCTGACGCGTGGATCGGAGCTGAATGTCAAAATCTCCTTGGGTAGCGGCGCGCGCTGCGAGGGACTCGTGTTGGGCTCGCCGAGCCGGCGGGTGCCGCTCAGGATCGACTGGCTGAGGGCGATGGCTCCATAACCTTGGCCCAGGTTCGCGGTGAACGCGGGATCCCACTGCGCGAAGGCTACCGGGCAGCGCAGGCCGACAACGACCGCACCGATGATGACGAGGCGTACAGCGACAGAAGTATGAGGCACCGGTGGCTCGAGCAACGTACTGGGCTTTCAACACACGTGGGCCGCCGGAGCTTATCGTCCGCTCCGGCGACCACGCGCGGGCAGTCTACCCGAGAGGGCCCAACTCTCGAGCAGGGCTGTTCGCGATCGGGGCGCTGCCGACACCCGCGAGACGTTCGCCCTGCTACATCAATTACTGCTTGCTCGCCATCGTCTGCAGGCCCTCGCCGAGGGTCTTGATCGCGTTGGCGAACGCGTTCGAGAGCATGCCAAGGGTCTGCGAGTCCGCCTGGAACTTGGCCATCTCGGCCTGGAACTGCTGTGCGCCCGAGGATCCACTGTTACCCGCGAGCGAATCGAGCGCCTGGGCCTCGTCAACCACCTTCTGCGACAGACGCCCGAGCGCATCACCCATGGCCTTGGCGATCGCCTCCAACCAGTTCTCCCCGGAGTGGCCCGTGCCGCCACCGCTACCGCTGGCCTGATCCTGCTGACCCTGGCCGCCCAAGGCGTCGATCAGGTTCGCCATTTGATCGCTCAGGTTCTGAGTGGCGTTCGCCAGCCCGTTTTGATAACCGGCATCCTGGATCTGCTGCGCGAGTTGGGAGTAGTCGCCCGCGCCGCTCAGACCGGCGGCAGCCATGAAGCCGGATTTGAAAGCGTTGAGCACCGCGCTCTGGTCGCCGGAATATCCGAGCTGGGTGAGCGCACCGCTGAAGGCCCGGGTGGCCACGTCGGCCAGGGCAAGCCCGCTGGCGCCTTCGAGTGCGAGCATACCGATTCCGAGCGTGCCGCTCAGCGAGCCGGTCGAAAAGAAGTTCAGGTTCAATCCGAATGACATGACGATCTACCTCTGAATGCGTTGCGGTTGATTGGGAGCCCATTCACCCGGGCTGATTCCGGCGCATAGCTTCCGTAATCGCATTCGAGAGCACATCTGGTGCGTTCCCTAGCTGGGGTTATCCCTTGGGTTGCGATCGCGCCCAGGTAGGGAACGCCCCGCTGGTGCCCGCGCTCGTGTCTGAAGTTAGATTGCCTGAAGATCCAGTCACAAAGGGCGAATCCATGAGTGCATCGTTCACCGGTTCCTTCACCGCGGGCTCGCTCGCGAGTGGGACGGCTTTGACCTTCAGTGCGGCCGGCACCGCAACCTCCACGACCGCGGGCACGAGCGTTCTCGCCGGCAGCTCCCGGTTTGAGATCGGCACCTTGCGGGTTCTCGCCCGCGCGTTCGCGGGCGGCGAGCGACTCGATGCGCGGCTGGGCACGCGGCTGCAAGTCGGACCCTTCAGCCCGAGGACACTGGCCCGTTATCCGGGTAACGAAGCATTTGCAGGACTCACCAGCGCATTGGTCGGTAGCATCGTGGAGCGGTTCGAGGATGCCATCTTCCGCGATACCGTCAACGACCTGCTCGATCTGGCCGGGGCAAATCCCTACTCCGCACTCCTTCGCGGCGCCGTTGGC
>CAYNTW010000016.1:0-10485 GCA_964400085.1 uncultured Steroidobacteraceae bacterium
TGCTGAAGCGGACGTGCATGCGGGATCGCATCCGTGATGTGCTCGTTTCACGTATTCTCGATGGCACATATCCGGCGGGAACGCAGCTCAAGGAGCTCACTCTCGCCCGTGAATTCAACGTCAGCCAGACACCGATCCGTGAAGCGTTGCGCGAGCTGGAAGGCTCGGGGCTCGTTACGAACGAGCGTTTTCGCGGCACGCGCGTGCGCGGCGCGGACTCTGCCGAGATGCGTGAGTCCTATGAGTTGCGCATGATGTTGGAAGTCCGTTCCGTGCGGCTCGCGGCTCCCTACTCGGAGGAGTTGCTCTCGGATCTCGAGGGTTACATGCTCGAGATGGAGGCCGCGGTCACGGCCGAGGACTCCGAGCGCTATATCGACAACGCGCTGCGTTTCCATCGGCGACTGGTCGAGGGCAGCGGCAATCGCACTTTCCTGAGTGTCTGGGACTCGCTCCTGTGGGATATCCGTGGCCGGATCGCGTTGCGTCGCCTCGCCGAACGCGGCCGAAGCATTGGATCGCTGGCTGGAGCCCACCGTGACGTGATGACGGCGCTACGCGCCCAGGACGTCGAGGCCGCCGCCGAGCAGGTGGGCGCTATTCTCGCGCGTGTGGCTTCAGCTTTCGAGCCGCGGTAGGCGTCGGCCGGCGGCGCGGAGTGCGCTTGGCCCGGCGCCGACGTGGCTCCAGGCCGACGCCGACATGCGTCAGCCGGATGCCTGATCGGCACCCGCCGCGATTGCAGCCGCACACGATGGTCAACGCCCGCCCGTGCGATGATAGCTGCCAGGCTCACCAGCAGGACCGCCCTTACGCCGCATGTCAGTTTTCGAAGAGTACGCGCGCCGGCTGCGCGCGCGCGAAGCCGAAGTCAGCCGTCTCGACAAGCTGCACGAGCGGTTCGGTAACGGCCGGTTGGCCCTGGGCGCGTTGGCGCTGATCGTCGCCTGGGCGGCGTTGGTGGAGCGGGCCGTGTCCCCGCTCTGGTTTCTGCTCCCTGCGGCCGGATTTGTCGTCCTGGTTTTCTACCATGGGGCCGCCAGGCGACGCCGCGTGCAGGCCGAGCGCGTCGTGAGTTACTACAAGCACGGCATGGCGCGGGTGGAGGATCGCTGGTCGGGGCTGGGATCGTCCGGTGAGCGCTTTGCCACGGCAGCCCACATCTACGCGGCCGATCTCGACTTGTTCGGCAAGGACAGCCTCTTTCAACTACTCTCGCTGGCACGCACGCGCATGGGTGAGGACACGCTGGCGCGCTGGCTGCTATCCCCGGCTACGCTTGACGCGATCAAGGCACGACAGGCGAGCATCGCGGACTTGCGCGAGCGGTTGGATTTGCGCGAACAGATTGCCGTTCTCGGTGAGAGCGCCGAAGTTGGTGTACATCCCGAGGCGCTATTGAAGTGGG
Source organism: uncultured Steroidobacteraceae bacterium (assembly GCA_964400085.1). GTDB lineage: Bacteria > Pseudomonadota > Gammaproteobacteria > Steroidobacterales > Steroidobacteraceae > 13-2-20CM-66-19. The sequence continues at coordinate 1,409 of CAYNTW010000016.1, forward strand.
CGCTAGCGCCCAATCAGTTGCCGCGAGGGTGGCTCCTCTGGGTGTCTTTGTTGTTGCCATCGCTCGCGATCCTCACCGCCGTGATCTGGAGCGTGAAGGGTCTGATGACGCCCTTCATTCTCATCCTGCTCATCGAAGCGGGTGTCGCCTATTCCGTACGGCGCGGCATGGATGAAGTGCTGCGCGACACGGAGTTTGCATTCAACGACCTGAAGTTGTTCTCCGGACTGCTCTTGCGCATCGAGCGCGCTTCGTTCGCCGCTCCGGCTCTCCAGGATCTGGTGCGCCGCCTCTCCTCACATTCCCAGTCCGCGTCCGAGACCATTGCGCGCCTCGCCCGCGTTGTTGACTTTGCCGACGCGCGTAACAACCCGTTCCTGCGCCCCTTGGATGTCCCGCTGCTCTACTCCGTGCACGTGGCCCTGGCGGCCGAGAGATGGCGACGGGATCACGGGAAGGTTGTGCGCGAGTGGGTCGAGGCCGTGGGGGAGTTCGAAGCGCTATCGTCCCTGGCGGGCTACAGCTACGAGCATCCGGACGACCCTTTTCCCGAATTTGCCGACGGTCCGGCGACTTTCATTGCCAGGGACCTTGGACACCCGCTGCTTCCCGCGGCCAAATGTGTTCGCAACAGTGTGAGCCTCGAGCGGCCGACACGCATACTGCTGGTCAGTGGATCGAACATGTCGGGAAAGAGCACGTTGCTGCGGACGGTTGGTATCAACGCCGTGCTTGCGATGGCGGGTGCTCCCGTCCGTGCGCGCAATCTCCGCCTGACTCCCTTGCAGGTCGGCGCCAGCATCAGGGTGAACGACTCGCTGCACGAGGGCAGCTCGCGGTTTTACGCGGAGATCACCCGGCTGCGTGAGATACACTCGCTCCTGACCGGAGCCCTGCCGGTGCTGTTCCTGTTGGACGAGCTCCTGCAGGGAACCAACTCCAAGGACCGGCTGGTCGGCGCCGAGGGTATCGTGCGGGCCTTCGTGACCGCCGGGGCGATCGGGCTGGTGAGCACCCACGATCTCGCCCTCACTGAAATCAGCGGGCTCGCTCCTGGGACCTTGCGCAACGTTCATTTTCAGGACGAGCTCGAGCAAGGGCAGATGCGTTTCGATTTCACCCTACGCGAGGGTGTGGTGACCCGAAGCAATGGGATCGAGTTGATGCGCGCGGTGGGACTGAAAGTCTAACGCGGCATCCAGTTCAGTCAATTCCGTGTCCATCAGGCAATCACTGCGTGCCCCGGACTGTGGGGCGGCCGGGAACATCGCGCTATAATCCTGCGATGGGTTCTCGCAATCATTTGGCTTTCGCTAGCCGTCGCGATGTACTCCAGAGCGCGGGCTCTGCCGTGACGCTTGGCATGTTGGCCTCCGCATTCGGCGCTGCGGTGCCCGGTGGAGTGCGCGCCGCTGAAAACTCCAAACCGGCCGGAGGTGCCAAGGCCGCCGGGGGAATCAACGCTAGCAATGCGGCGCAAGCCGGCCATGCCATGACCATCGTCTATCCGGCTGGGGACCACATCAAGTTCGATGCGGACTACTACCGCGATCATCATTTGAAGTTGATCATGAGTCTCTATGGCAGCTCCATCAAGCGGTTCGAGCTGCGGACGGTGCCACCCAACGCCGCGCCGGCCATACAACCCGCCCCGGGCGCGCCACCCCCGCCGAAGTTTTCCGCCGCGGTGAATATCTGGATCGCGGACCTGGAGGCGTTCAATGCGAACAACTCCAAGCATGGTCCCGAGCTCATCGCCGATGTGCCGCACTTCACCAACGCTCAGCCGACCATACAATTTGATGATGTGGAGGGCATGATGGGTGAGCCGGCGAGCGCGATGAAAGTCGGTGATACCTGTTTGACCATCTTGTATCCGAACAGCGAGGGTGTTCGTTGGGACGTGGACTACTACCGTACTCATCATATGCCCTTGATCATGAAGCTATACGGCGAGCAGGCCATCAAACGCTTCGAGCTGCGCAAAGGCGCGACCGGTCAGACCGGCGGTCCGCCGCCTTACATTGGTAGTGTGAACATCTACATCAATGATCAGAAGGCGTTTGATGCCGCCGGCGCCGAGCATGGCAAGACCTTGGTGGCCGACGTGCCGCACTTCTCGAGCGTGATGCCGATCGCCTTTCCGACGATCATCCACGGGACCGCCTAGACTAGTTGGGGTCGGCTGGCCTTTCAGCGCCAATCCCCTCGACGGCGAGCTCCGCGGCCGCGAGATCCTCGATCGCTGTCCCGACGCTCTTGAAGAGCGTAATGGCGTTCGCATCGCGGCGTCCCGCAACCACGCCGCGCGCCAGTTCGCTCAACTCACCACGGATATCGCTCGGTTGGATTACGCCGGCGGACAGGCTCTGTACGAGCTCGCCGGCTTCCACGAGGGCTCCCGCTCGCGTGTCGACGTATAGATCGGCTCTTCGCACGGCGACCTCATCCACCTCGCGCATGTCAGGGCGGTAGGCGCCGATCAGATCCAGGTGTTGGCCGGGCCGCAGCCAACGGCCGTGGACGAGAGGCTCCGTGCTGAGGGTGGCGGTGCTGACGATGTCCGCCCATCCAACACCGGATTCCAGGTCCTGACAGACCTCGATGGAAAAATCGTGACCCCGCAGAGCGGCCGCCACCTCGCGCGCTTTCTCCGGACGCCGTCCCCAGATGCGCACGGCTTTGATCGGACGCACTATCGCGTGACTGAGGACCACGTGTACCGCCAATTCGCCGGTCCCTACCATGAGAAGCCGCTCGGCATCCGCTCGAGCCAGATATTTCGCCGCAAGCGCCGAGGCGGCGCCGGTCCGCCGCAATGTCAGCTCTCCCCCATCGAGGATCGCGCGCGGCGCGCCGGTGTCGCCGTCGAACAGGATGTAGGAGGCATGCACGGCAGGGAGGTTGCGCGAGGTGTTGCCGGCGAAGATGGTGGCGAGCTTTACGCCGATGGCTCCGCCGGCGCGCCATGCTGGCATGGATAACAAGGAATTGGTCCCCGGCACCCTGCCAACATCGAAGCGCTGCCGCAGGGGAGTCGTGTAGCCGGAGGCAAACGCCTGCTCCAGACGCTCGATCAGCGCGCCTCGCGCTAGGCGGGCCGCAACGGCGGCGCGATCGAGATGCAGCAAGGGATCCTCTGAAGCTCGGGTAAAGCCCGATGCTCGCATAAAGACCTGATACTCGCACAAAGTACCCAGTGGCGGTACTCTCACGCGGCATGGATATGCGGGCGGACATCGTCATCGTCGGCGCAGGGATCATGGGCTCCGCGTTGGCCTATTGGTTGACACGCCTGGAGCCTAGCGCCTCGGTGATGGTCATCGAGCGCGATCCAACATACTCCAGCGCTTCCTCAGCGCTGTCCGCCGCCTCCATTCGCCAGCAGTTCACGACGGCGGTCAACATCCGGATCTCGCAGGCGAGCATCGAGCTCTTACGCAGCGCGGGGGAGCTGCTGGAGACCGAGGGAGCCAAGCCCGACATTGGGCTCGCCGAGACCGGTTATCTTTACCTCGTCGATGGGCCGAGCGCCGATCGCTTGCGCCAGGCGCACGCGATTCAGGTGCGGCACGGAGCCGAGGTGGCATTGCTCAGTCCAACCGAGCTCGCGGCCCGGTTCCCGTGGCTGGAGACGCGTGATCTATCGATCGGGACACTGGGATTGCGTGGTGAAGGTTGGTTTGACGGCTATCTTCTGCTGACCGCGTTTGCTCGCAAAGCGCGCAGCCAAGGTGCGCGTTTCTTGCGCGCCGAAGTCATCGACGTCGAGATCCGTCAATCGCGAGTCCAGTCGGCGGTTCTGGCCGACGGCTCGCGAGTGCAGTGCGGTCGGTTGATCAATGCGGCCGGGCCTTGGGCGCGGTCGCTGGCGAGGCTCGCTGGCGTGGACCTGCCAGTCTTCGCCCGCCGGCGCACTGTGTACGTCCTCTCGTGCGGAGGGGAGCTGCGGCTTGGCGCAGGTCTGTCCGATGCGGCCCATGGTGGGTCGGCCCAGTCGTTTCCACTTCTGATTGATCCATCTGGCTTCTGGATCCGACCGGAAGGGTCAGCTTTTATCGCGGGCCTTGCACTCGCCCAGGACCCCGACGACGCGCCTCTCGAGCCTGACTACGACGCATTCGAATCACGACTCTGGCCTGCGCTCGCCGCGCGGGTGCCCGCTTTTGAGGCAGCCCGACTCGAGCGCGCGTGGGCAGGTTACTACGACATGAACGTGTTCGATCACAATGGCATCGTCGGCTTCCATCCCGAGGTGGCCAACCTCGGACTCATGAACGGGTTTTCTGGCCACGGCATGCAGCAAGGCCCCGTCGTGGGACGAGGGATGGCGGAGCTGATTCTTCAAGGCCGGTTCACCACGGTGGATCTGGCGCCGCTTCGCTATGAGCGCATCCTGGAGCGGCGGCCGCTGTGTGAGCTGAACATCATCGGCTAAGTCATGGCGCCCTGCTGGGCTCGCACGCTACGGCCTACCGGATAATTACGGCAGGGGCGCTCCCGAGACCGGGAACCCGTTAAGCTTGGCGGACGTTACACTGCGCATATCGACCCCAAGAAATTACGCTTTGACACCGTCTACGTTGCTGCCTGGAGCCGAACGCCTCGCTTGCCCTGATTGCGGTCTGATGCAGGTGCTGCCTGCCCTCAGTGGGCGGCAGACGGCTGTCTGCCGTCGATGTGATGGCACCTTGGCGAGTCCGGCGCGCGGTAGAGTGGATGCACCCCTGGCCTTGGCTACCGGGGCGCTGGTGCTGTTGGTACCCGCCCTCATCTGGCCTCTCATGACGGTATCCAGTCTGGGCGCTTTGCGCCAGAGCTGGCTCGAGACCTGCGTCAGCGCTCTCTGGGACCAGGGCTTCACGTCGCTGGCCACGCTGGTGGCGGCGTTTAGCATCGTATTGCCGTGCGCGTATCTCGCGGCACTGGTAAGTGTCTTGGCAGTGCTGCGTTTCCAGCTCGGTATTCGCATCGGAGGACTCTTTCGTTGGGTCCGGTATCTGCGCCCATGGATGATGATCGAGGTTTACCTCGTCGGGGGATTCGTCGCCTACAGTCGCATCAAGGTTGTCTCGACGATCCAGATCGACATCGGCGGCTGGTGCTTGCTGGCAGCCTCGCTCCTGTTCTTACTGGCTCTCACGCAGTTGGATGAGCGCACCGTATGGGAAGGAGTGCCGGTGGGAGGCGCCGCGGACGAAGGCTCGCGGACGATTGCCTGCACCGTTTGTGACCTGATCGTCTCCGGAACCGAGGAGGGCAGGAGATGTCCTCGTTGCGCCGCCAGACTCTACCTGCGCAAGCCTGACGCCTTCAGGCGTACGACGGCGCTCGTCATTGCCGGATTCCTGCTGTACGTGCCCGCCAACGTGATCCCTGTTCTGACCACCGTCCGGCTGGGACGGGCGGATGAGAACACGATCATGAGTGGTGTGCTCGAGCTGGTCCAGAACGATCTGTGGCCGCTCGCCATCATCGTGTTCTCGGCGAGTATCATTCTGCCCTTGCTGAAACTCTGTGGGCTCACCTGGATGCTGTTCGCGACCTGGCGGCGCTCGCGTCGCCTGCTCCTGGTGCGCACGCGGTTCTATCGGATGATCGACCTCGTAGGCCGTTGGTCGAACATCGACGTATTCGCGGTATCGGTACTGATTGCCGCCCTGCGATTCGGAGCACTGACGGAAGTCCATGCCGGCAACGGCCTGGTCGCATTCGCCGCCGTGGTCATCATTACCATGTTTGCCACCACCGCTTTCGACACCCGGCTGATGTGGGACGTTAGATGACGGACGGTACCGAGAAGGAAGTCCAGGCGCGGGTGCGGCCACGCCGCTGGTTCGCATGGGTCTGGGTCGTTCCGACCGTAGCGGTGGGGCTGGTGATCTGGCTTGCGTGGCGCTCGCTCGAAGACCGCGGGCCGATGATCACCATTGCTTTCAAAGTCGCGGAAGGACTGCAAGCCGGACAGACCAAGATCCAACACCGGGACGTCGACGTGGGCACCGTGGAGTCGGTCGAGCTGACTCCTGACATGTCGCGAGTGCTCGTGCACGCGCGGATGACACGCCGTGCGACGCCCTATCTGAATGAGCACACGCGGTTCTACATCGTCGCGCCGCACGTAGGGTTCGGCGGGATATCCGGGCTCTCGACCATCGTGTCCGGCACGTATATCGAGATGTATCCGGGCAAGGATGGCGAATCGAAACGTGAGTTTGTGGCGCTCGATGAGCCGCCGATCCTGCCGCCGGATACTCCGGGGCGCTCGTTTACGCTGGAGACTCCGGACCTCAGCTCACTCACCCGCGGCTCGCCCATTTCCTACAACGGCGTGGCGGTGGGGGAAGTCGAAGGCTATACGCTGGCTTCCGACGGTACGCACGTCACCGTTACGGCCTTTATCCGTGCTCCATGGGATGACCTGGTCCATCCGGAAACGCGCTTCTGGAATGCCGGTGGAGTCGATCTGTCTTTCGGCGCGCAGGGTTTCCGTGTCAGGGCCAACTCGTGGCAGCAACTATTGTCGGGCGGTATCGCGTTCGAGACTCCCGAGACGGTGCTGACCAGGCCGCCAAGCCCCGCGGGCGCGGATTTCAAGCTTTACGAGAACCGGGGTTTCGCAATGCGCACGCCTCGGGGGCCCGAAGTCGACTACGTCGCGGAATTTCAGGGCAATCAACGCGGGGTGATGCCGGGCATCTCGGTCGAGCTGGAAGGCACGGAAGTCGGCGAAGTGAAGGAAGCTCATTTGAAGTACGACGAGCACCGTCATACCTTGCTGACCCATGTGACCTTCGGCATCGATCCGGATCGGGTGAAGATCGAGAACCTGCGCCCTGGGGACAGCGATCCGCGCGCGGCGGTCAACTCGTGGGTCAAGACGCTGGTGGATCACGGCCTGCGAGCGCAGGTGGCCTCACTCAGCTTGCTGACGGGCCAGAAGCTCATCGCGTTGGACATGACACCGGACGCGCCCGTGGCGCACATCCGGGAGGTGGGCCAGGAGGAGGAATTCCCCACCACGTCTTCGGGCGATCTCACAGAAATTCTGCAAAGCGTGCGGGGAGTGCTGCAGAACATCGATCGGGCCACCTCCGGGCCACAGCTCGGGCACGCATTGCAATCGCTGGATACAACGCTGACCCGTCTCGACAGCATGACCCGCGAAGTCGAGCCGGACATCAAGACCCTGGTCAAGAGCCTGCGTGATACCTCCGATGCCGCCCAGGGCACGTTATCTGCTGTGCAGTCGATGATGGGCAACGGCGCCAACAACCCTGCCAACACCGACCTACCGAAGCTGATGCGGGAGCTTGCCGAGGCTGCTCGCTCCGTGCGGGTCCTAGCGGACTACCTCGATCGCCATCCGGAATCCTTGCTGCGCGGTCGAAGAGGAGAGCAGTGATGAGCGGCGCGACAACGGGCACGGCAATCCACGTAGGCGCGCGGCATGCGTCGCGAGGGCGGCGTCGCGAGATGGCGCCCGGGTCCCATCGGGAACACGCAACTCGTGCGGCGCTGCCGCTGGCCACTGCCGCAATGTTGGCATTGGTTGCTGCGTGTGCCTCCAGTCCGCCGACTCGCTTCTATACTCTCAGCGACACCGCGCCAGAGGCGACACCGCCTTCCGGAGCCGGGGTGATCACTATCAGCGGCGTGACCATCCCCGGCGAGATCGACCGACCCGAGATCGTGCGGCGGTCGAGCGCGAACCAACTCAATATTTCGGCTCAGGATCGTTGGGCCGCGCCGCTGGATGAGACGATCCGACGTGTTTTGACCGATGATATCGCGCGCCGCGTTCCCATGCCCGCACCCGGGCAACAGCACGCGGTTTTGGTGGATATTCACGAGTTCTATGGGGATGGCGGTTGCGACGTGACCTTGCGAGCGGTGTGGACGTCGAAGGAGTCTGGTGGCCAATCGGCCGGCGGCGCGCGATCGGGGAACGAGGACATCCGGGTTCCTTCCAGTGGCTCCTGTCCGGTGACCCTGCCAGAGACCATGAGCATCGCGCTCGGTCGGCTGAGCGATCGCATCATCGCCGGTGTTGGAAGGTGAGACAGGAAGAGGTCAATGCTCACGCGCACTGTCCGGCGCTCTCTCATAGCGCTCTCCATCGTGGTTCTGCTCGTTGCCGCGTATGCGGTGACCGGGTTTTGGGCTGTGCCGCATTTCATGCGCTCGGGCCTGACGGATTTCGTGAGCACGCACTACAAGCGTACGCTCACCCTGGGCGACATCCGCTTCAATCCCTTTACGTTGACGCTCGATGTCGGCGATTTGTCACTGCCTGACAGCGACGGGCAGCCGATGCTTGCCGTTGGCAGGCTGCACGTCGACCTGGCGGTGAAGAGCCTCTTCAAGATGGGTCCGAGCTTTCGCGAGATCGTGATGGAGCGTCCGCAAGTGCGCGCGGTGATCCGTCCGGATGGCGCTTTGAATCTCGCGGATCTCGGTAAAGGTTTCGCCACGCAACCCGCGAGCGCCAAGCCGGTGAAGCCTGTCGAGCCGGCGCGGCTGTACATCGATCGGTTTGAAGTCATCGCCGGCGGCGCGAGCTTCGAAGACTTGAGCCATGCCACGCCATTTCGGGCGCAGTTCCAGCCGATTGCTTTTGAGTTGCGTAACTTCAGCACACGCGCGAAGTCGAGTACTGACGATGAGAACGAGTATGTACTCACGGCGGCCTCCCCGCAGGGGGAGCGTCTGGAGTGGAACGGGAAGTTCCTTCTCGAGCCGGTGTCATCTCGCGGGACGTTCACGGTCACGGATCTCCAGGCGGGCACCGTGTGGAGTTACTTGCAGCAACCGTTACCGCTAGAGGTTCCATCGGGCGTGGTTGCCCTGAAAGGCGAGTACACGTTCGGCATGACGGATGCCGGCCCGGCGATCAAGGTAAACGTCCACGACACGACGGTTACGGATCTCAAGCTGCGTCCACGTCAGGGCACCACTGATTACGTGGTCCTTGGGAAGCTCGACCTGCGGGAAACGCAGGTCGACGTCGCCAAGCGGGCGGTTGAGGTTGGGAAGGTGGTCCTCAACGGTGGTGAAGTGAAGGCGTGGTTGAGTCC
>CAYNTW010000016.1:10585-66522 GCA_964400085.1 uncultured Steroidobacteraceae bacterium
GGCTCTCCGGCGCGGCCCTGGACCATCGCTGTGCCGGACATCAACGTCGAGGCGCTCAAAGTAGCGGCGGAGGACCGCCAGGTGACGCCGGCCCTGACCCTGGCTTTCAACGAGCTCAACGTCCATGTTGGCGGCTACAACACAACACCAACGGCACATCTGGAAGTGACTGCGCGCACGTCTTTCAACAACGGCGCCACCCTGAAGGCGACGGCGCAACTCGCGCCCAATGGCGGCGATACGACCGCGCATGTCGAGCTGGCGGAGCTCGATCTGTCCATGTTTCAGCCCTTCGTCGCGCAGCGGACGGCCATGACCCTCGAGGAAGGAAGGCTGGCGGCGCAGCTGGATATCAAGAGGGCCGCGGATGGCAACATCTCCGTCAAGGGGGATGTTGACGTGACCGGCTTCCGATCCGTGGACGAGTTGCAGCAGTCCTTCATCAAGTGGAGGGATCTGCGCATTGCCGGCATGCAATATGACTTGCAACCGGCCGCGCTGCACATCGATAGCATCACCGCGCGCGACCCTTACGCGCGCGTGATCATCGCCCCGGATCGAACTATCAACGTCGAGGTGGTGTTGGCCGGCCCCAACAAGGGGACTCCCAGCCTGGCCACCCAGCTCGGCGCGGCCAATGCGAAGCGGGGCAGCGGTATTACCCCAGCGGCCAGCGCGGCCGCCGCGGGTGCGCGCTCGGGGAGCAATGCAAACGCCCCGGCGAGCAATGCGAACGGTCCGGCTGCCAGTGAGAGCCCCCGGGGTGACAACGCGCCTGCCCCGGCGGACACCGGATCGCGCCGCGCCCACAAATCGAAGTCCGGCGTGCTCGTGAATGCGCCCCCCGCATCCCCCATCATGCCGATCTCCATCAGCACGGTCCGCTTCATCAACGGTTCGGCCAATTATGCTGACTTCTGGATTCAGCCCAACTTCGCGGTCGGTATTCAGACCTTGAACGGCAGCATCGATGGGCTGTCCTCCGATCCGAAATCCCGCGCCAGGGTCAAACTCGACGGCAAGGTCGATCGTTATGCTCCCGTCACCATCGATGGCCAAATGAACCTCCTGGCGGCCGCCGTCTACTCGGACATCAAAATGAGCTTCAGGGGGCTGGAGCTCACCACCATGACGCCGTATTCGGGGCGTTTCGCCGGGTACAAGATCGACAAGGGCAAGCTCTCCGTCGACCTCGACTACAAGATCGACCATCGGGTCCTTACAGCAGAGCAGCGTTTTGTGATCGACCAGCTCCAGCTTGGGGAGCCGGTGGCAAGCCCCGACGCCGTGCATCTGCCTTTGAAGCTGGCAGTGGCGCTGCTGAAGGACCGCAACGGTGTCATCGACATTCCGTTGCCTATCAGTGGCAGCCTGGATGACCCGCAATTCAAGATCGGTCCCATCATCTGGCGTGCCGTTCTCAACCTCTTCGAGAGGGTGGCGACGGCGCCGTTCGCGGCGTTGGGACGCCTCTTCGGGGGTGGCCATGGCGAGGAGATGAAGTTCGTCGACTTCGACCCGGGCAGCGCGGATCTCGACGATCCCTCCAAGGAAAAGCTCAGCGCGCTTGCAAAGGCGCTGCAGGAGCACACGCAACTGCAACTCGATGTGCCCCTCGTGTACTCGACGGATCTCGACAAGCCGGTGCTTGCGAAGAGACGTCTCAACCGCAGGCTGTTCGAGCGCGCTTACGGCGACAAGCGGCCACCGCCGCCGCCGGGATCCGATCCCAGTCAGGACCCCGCCCTTGCGGATCCCCTGCGGCACTATCGATTGTTACTTGCCGAGTATCAGGCGGAGCTTGGCAAGAACGCGGAGCTGCCTCCCTCGGCGCAGGCCATTCAGAACGCGAAACGCAAGCAGGAAGCGCCGCCCGTGCAGAGCGCGATTCCCGAGCTGGAAGACGCGCTCATCGACCATGTCGAGGTCACCGATATCGCGCTGCAGGACCTCGGCAAGAGACGGGCGCAAGCCATCCAGGATGCTCTGCTGGCCGACGGCGGCATCGATGCCGCGCGCGTGTTCGTGATCAACGGGCCGGCCAAGACCGACAACGGCAAGGTGCGGGTGGAGATGGCTCTCAAGTAATAATAGGCCCGGCGACGCTCGCCGCGGACCAGGTATTGACGGCCAGGGTATTGACGGATAGTACAGACACAATGAGCAACGAACAAAGCCAGAACGAATCTCCAACTCCCAGCTCGACCGATCACACCCAGACTGATCGTAGACAGTTCCTCCAGGGCACCGCGGCAGCCTTGACTGTCACCGCGCCGCTGACCTGGCTTGCCTCCAATGAGGCAGTTGCCGCGCGATCACCTCCCACACCGGCACGGCAGCCGTTCGACTACGCACGTCTGAAGGGCATGGCCCGCGCCCTCGCGGCCGCCCCCTACCAGCCGCCGACAGAGAAATTGCCGCCCGCGGTCGACCGGCTCGACTGGGATCATTGGCAGGCCATCCGCTTCCGGGACGACCGCTCCCTGTGGGCCGGTGACGGACTGCGGTTCCAGGTGCGCTTCTTCCACCTCGGCTTCCGGATCCGCAAGCCGGTGCGCATGTTTGTGGTGGATGGAGGCATGTCGCAGGAGATCCTCTATGACCCCGCCATGTTCGACTACAGCGGTAGCGGGCTGCATGGCAACGAGGTCCCGACCAACATCGGCTTCGCCGGCTTCCGGCTGCTCTTCCACACGGACTGGGTGCGCGATTTCGCCGCTTTCCAGGGCGCTTCCTACTTCCGTGCGGTCGACATAGACCGTCAGTACGGGATGTCACAACGCGGGCTCGCGATCGATTCCGGCGCCGCCACGCCGGAGGAGTTTCCGGATTTCGTGGCGTACTACCTGGAGAAGCCCGCGAAGGATTCGAGCGTGCTCACGGTCTACGGTCTGCTCGACTCCCCCAGCGTGGCGGGAGCGTACCGCTTCATCATCGACGTCGCCGAGCCGCTCACCATGGATATCGACGCGGCCCTCTACCCGCGCAAGCAGATCGAGCGGTTGGGCATCGCGCCGTGCACGAGCATGTTCCTGGTTGGCAAGAACGACCGTCGCGTCGACAACGACTGGCGTCCGGAAATCCACGATTCCGATGGGCTGCAGGTCTGGAGCGGCGGCGGCGAGTGGATCTGGCGGCCGCTGATGAATCCGCTCGGGTTGCGAGTGAATTCCTATACCGACGAGCATCCGCGCGGCTTCGGTCTCATGCAACGGGAGCGGCGCTTCGAGCAGTACCAGGACGATGGAGTGTTCTACGAGAAGCGTCCCGATTGCTGGGTCGAGCCGAAGGGACACTGGGGCAAAGGCGCTGTCATGTTGGTGGAGATTCCCACCGAGGATGAGACTTCCGACAATATCGTGGCGTTCTGGAGCCCGGCGAACAAACCGCAGCGGGGCGAGGAGTTGCTCTACGCGTATCGGCTGAACTGGTGCCGGGAGAACCCGGTGATCGTGGACCTGGCGAGGGTGTATGCGACGCGCACCGGCATCGGCGGCATCATCGGCCGTAAACGCACCTATTTCTCGTGGCGATTCGTGGTGGATTTCGCCGGCGGCGAGCTTGCGACGCTGGGGGAAAACGCCAAGCTGATTCCCGTGATCTCCGCCTCGCGCGGTCGAGTCGAGATCACCTCGGTGCGACCGTTGCGCTCCATCAACGGTTATCGTGCGATGTTCGACCTGGCGCTCACGGATGACAGTGTCGAGCCTATCAACCTGCGCCTCTATCTGTCGGCTGACGGCCAGGCATTGTCGGAAACCTGGCTCTACCAGTACACGCCGCCGCCGCCGGCGCAACGCAGGTTCTAACCGAGGTACGCGTACAGGCTGACGAGCAGGCCGATGAGGCAAGCCAGCAGGAGGCTGTGCTTGAACGTGAAGCGGAAAAGTTTCGCCTCGTCCTCGGGCGGCATTCCCGTGGCCGCCGCGGCGATGGATATGCTTTGCAGGCTGATCATCTTGCCCATGACGCCGCCGCTGGAGTTGGCTGCCGCCATGAGTGTCGGCGGCAGGCCCAGCTTGTTGGCCGTGACCACCTGGAGATTGCCGAACAGCGCGTTGGCGGAGGTGTCACTGCCGGTGAGAAACACGCCAAGCCAACCCAACAGGCCGCTGAAGAAAGGAAAGAACACGCCGGTCGCGGCGAAAGCCAATCCGAGCGTCGCCGTGCAACCGGAGTAGTTCATGAGATACGCGATCGCCAGCACGGCGGCCATGGTGACCATGGAGAGCGCGAGATCGCGAGCCGTATGACCTATGACCGCCAGGAACCTGCCGGGCGGTATTCGCAGCAGCAGCCCCGTGCCGAGGCAGGCGAACAAGGCGGACGTGCCGCCCGCCGACAGGATGTTGAAAGTGAACTTCGCGGGATAGGGCGCGGCTTTGGCCACGACCGGCGGCAGGCGCAGAATCTCCCCATCGAGAGCGGGCCAACTGAAGACCGTGGTCGCCGCCTCGAGCACGGCTTTCACGGGTGTCGCGCCCCACAGCAGCACGAAGATCACTAGCAGGATGTAGGGCGACCAGGCTCGCAACAGTACTCCCGCGGGAGCTCCCGACTCGGCTCGAGCGGTGAGGTCATCGGACGGCTTCCAGGCCCGCAGCAGCACCACGAGGCACAGGATCGCGGCAATGGAGGCGAGGATGTCGGTCAGGTAGGGACCCACGTAGTTGGAGATCAGGAACTGGGTGATCGCGAAGGATAGACCACAGACCAGCGTGGCAGGCCACACGGTCCGCAGTCCCTTGGTCCCTGACATCACCAGCACCAGGTAGGTTGGTATGGCCAGGGATAACGGCGCGCAGATCCGACCTACCCAGGCGCTCAGCGTCGCCAATGGCAGATTGGTGACACCCGCCAGGGTGACGAGCGGTGTACCGATCGCACCAAAGGCGACCGGAGCTGTATTCGCCAGGAGGCAGATGCCCGCCGCGTAGAACGGGGTGAAGCCCAGTCCCGCCATCATGGCCGAGGCGACCGCCACCGGTGTTCCGAAGCCGGACGCGCCTTCGACGAATGCACCGAACGCGAATGCAATGAATAAACCCTGCAACCGACGGTCGGGCGTCAGATGCCCGACGGAGTCTTTGATGATCTGGAACTGCCCGGTCTCGACCGTCAGGCGGTAAAGCGCAACGGCCCAAAAGACAATCCATGCGATAGGGAACAGTCCGAATGCCGCACCGTAGAGTGTGGCGCTCGCCAGCAGGGGGACTGGCATTCCATACACCGTGGCTGAGATGACGATCACAGTCACCAGCCCCAGCAAAGCGGATTTCCAAGCGGCAATGCGTAACACGCCGAGCGAGAACAGCATGACGACAATCGGCAGCGCCGCAACACTCGCGGACGCCGCCAAGCTGCCAGCCACCGGCGTGTAAACCTGATTCCACATCGGCAACTCCCCTCGGGTGGGGCCGGTCCTGCCCCAGTATTTCAGCGAAGCATAGCGCAGCCACTACCGCGATTTGCACGTAAGTGCTTGTGCCCGGAACGGCGCAATGATAGGGTTGGGTCATGGTTTGCTTCAGGACTACCAACTCCACGCTTCTCAACAGCGCCTCCACGCCGCTGTTGCTTGCGCTCCTGCTTCTGCGCCGCCAGGCGCACTGAAACCACGCGCCAACGGTCGGCGCCAACAAGACCGGACTCCCAAGTGATCGAGCTCGAGGCACCGCGTGTGTTGCGGCAGCCACTCGAGCGCTGTTCTCCCAAGCTCTCGCGAGATACGAACATGTTGCGTCATCCTGGCGATAAATATCGGCCGTTTCCTCCCGTCGACCTACCCGATCGCACCTGGCCCACGCGCGCCATTACCGCGCCACCGACGTGGTGTAGTGTCGACCTGCGCGATGGCAACCAGGCGCTCATCGAGCCGATGGACTCCGCCCGCAAGATACGGATGTTCAAACAGCTCCTGCAGATCGGGTTCAAGGAGATCGAGGTCGGCTTCCCGGCCGCCTCGCAAACCGACTTCAACTTCACACGGGAGTTGATCGAAGGCGGGCTGATCCCGGCGGACGTTACCGTACAGGTCCTCACGCAATCGCGCGCCGACCTCATCACTCGCACGTTCGAGAGCCTGCGCGGGGTACGCCGTGCGATCGTCCACCTCTACAACTCGACGTCTACGCTGCAGCGGCGTGTCGTGTTCAAGCTGGATCGCGCCGGCATCGTCGACATCGCGGTCCGGGGAGCGCGGCTCATCAAGCAACTCGCTGACGAGCGGCCCGAGACCGAGTGGGTATTCCAGTACAGCCCGGAGAGTTTCACGGGCACCGAGCTCGATTTCGCGGTAGATATCTGCGACGCGGTGACCGCCGTCTGGCAACCAACACCCGCGCGCAAAGCGATCCTGAATCTCCCGGCAACAGTGGAGTTGGCAACCCCCAACGTCTACGCGGATCAGATCGAGTGGTTCACCCGGCACGTCGCCCGACGTGACAGCCTCGTCATCAGCATTCATCCGCACAACGATCGCGGCACGGGAGTTGCGGCCGCTGAGCTCGCCATGATGGCGGGAGCTGAGCGTGTCGAGGGTACCTTGTTTGGTAACGGCGAGCGCACTGGTAACGTGGACGTGGTGACGCTCGCGATGAACATGTACACCCAGGGCGTCGACCCGAGGCTCGATTTTTCCAACATCAATGCGATCGCGCGCTCGGCGGAGGCTTGTACGCAGCTACCGATCCATCCACGCCATCCGTATGTGGGGGATCTCGTGTTTACGGCCTTCTCCGGCTCCCACCAGGATGCGATCAAGAAAGGTCTGGCGGCCCGGACCCCGGATGGTCCATGGGAGGTGCCTTACTTGCCGATCGATCCGGCGGATCTCGGTCGCTCGTACGAGTCGATCATCCGGGTCAACAGCCAATCGGGAAAAGGCGGCGTGGCCTATCTCCTGGAGCGCGATTATCAACTGGTGCTGCCGCGGCGACTGCAGATCGAGTTCAGCCGCGTCGTGCAGTCCGCCGCCGACACGACCGGCAAGGAGTTGACCTCGCGCGAGTTGTGGGAATTGTTCGAAGCGGAGTACCTCTCGGGAGAGGGGCCGATGGTGTATCGCTCCCACCAGTTGACGACTTCCGGGGACGGCGCCGATCGGGAGCGAATGACCCTGCACGTTCAGGACAATGGGGCATCTGTCATCCTTCACGGTAGCGGCACGGGACCGATCGATGCGGCGGTGCGCGCGCTGGGGCTGCCCATCGATGTCGTGGGTTACGATGAGCATTCGTGCGGAGCCGGCAGCGACGCTACGGCGGTTGCCTATGTCGAGGTGTCGACGCCCTCGGGAATCGCATTCTTCGGTGTTGGGCGCCACCCGAACATCATTTCGGCGTCTTTGCTGGCGCTGCTGTCGGGAGTAAACCGGGCCTTCCGTGCCGGCGTGCTGACACGCGATCCGGTGGCAACGACTGGAACGTAGTAAGCGGGCTAGCGGCCGAGCGGGGCTAGCGGCCGAGCGGGGCGATGCGGCTGACGATTGCCTTGGCGCGAAGACTCTCGTCGTAGAGGCCCCAGTGGGCCTCCTCGACTTGCGGATGTTGGCCTGGCGCCGGGCCCCAATCGTTCAGGCGCCAGGGAGCATCGAATGCCGCGAAGAAAGCGAAGGCGCGCTCGCTGGAGCTCGGGAAGCGATGTTGCAGTTCCTGGTAGAAGGTGGCTTGCCGCTCCTCGGTGTAGCCTTTGTCCGCCGGCGCGGTGGGAATGCCGGTTTCCCTGACGAGGATGGGCCCACAGTAGCCGGTGGCGAGCTTTGCCACGACATTCACCACGAACTGCGCGGCGTCTTGATCGGAAGCCGAGCGAAACCAGGGTTGGAAGATGGGATGGACGTTGGCAAGGAGAAAGTCCAGGCGCTCCAGGAGCGGCGTCGCGCTGGGCTCGTAGTACACGTGAAACGGCTCCGTAGTGGAGAGCGGTAGCTGCGGCGCCCGTGCGTGCAGATCTTCCAGTAATTTTTCGAGCTCAGCGGCGTCGTGCCGGTGAAAGAACAACGATTCATTGCCGAGGGACAGTCCAACGACCAAGTTGGGTTGGTTCTGGTATGCGGCGAGCGCAGCGTTCATCTCCGTCGCATTGAATGGATCGTACACGCCAATGATGATGGCATGGTATCCCAGCGAGGCCGCGATCGCGGGAATGGCTTCCGCGCCGTTTGTCGCTGCATAGGTAATGAGTGAATCAAAACGGGGGCGCAGCAGCTTCAGATCGGCGCGGATGGCGTTGGGATCCGCCCGTGTTAGTTTGCCGTCGATGATCTGCAACGAGGTAGGCGCATAGGCGATGAAGCGGCCGTGCGCCATGGCGGCTTTGAGGCGCGTCAGGCTTGGGGCCGCGGATGTGCGGCGCGCGCATACGGGGCTCGGCAACGCTTCCGATGCGACAGAACGCGCTGGCAGGAAAGCAGCACCGGCCGCCACGGTCGCCACGATAGAGGCAAGGAGAGGTGCGCTGCCGTGCATCGCGCACAAGTATAATGTGAGCTTTCCGCGCCAGCTAGCGACACAGGAGAGGAGACCGACACATGGCCACTCAACATGACAAAGGCGCCCAACTGCGTGCATTGCATGAGGCGCCGGGCGTGTTCGTCATCGCGAACGCTTGGGATGGAGGCTCGGCCCGCATTCTTGCAGGGCTCGGATTCAGAGCGCTCGCGACCTCCAGTGGCGCCTGCGCGGCAACCCTGGGGCGAGTCGACGGAAAAATAACACGCGACGAAGCGCTCGCTCACGCGCGCACCATTGTCGCGGCCACGGAGTGTCCCGTTTCGGCAGACCTCGAGAAAGGTTTCGGGGACGGACCCGAAGTGGTTGCGCAGACCGTCCGGCTGGCGGCGGAGGTGGGACTCGTGGGCTGCTCGATCGAGGATGCGACCGGGAACAAAGAGAAGCCGCTTTATGACATGGGCCATGCCGTGGAACGCATCGCCGCCGCCGCCGAGGCCGCGCACACTCTACCATTCCCCTTTCTGCTGACCGCACGGGCGGAAAATCATCTCCGCGGCAATCCCGATCTCGACGACACGATCCGTCGCCTGCAGGCATTCGAGCGAGCGGGAGCCGATGTGTTGTTCGCGCCGGGATTGCCCGACCTGGCGGCGGTGCGCACGGTGTGCTCGTCCTTGTCGAAGCCGGTCAACTTCATGGTCGCCCTCAAGGACAAGTCATTCAGCGTCGCCGAGCTCGCCGCGGCAGGGGTGCGCCGAATCAGTCTCGCGACTTCTCTCTACCGGTCGGCAATGACAGGTTTGATCGCAGCCGCGCGTGAGGTGAAGGACGCTGGAACGTTCAGCTTTCTCGACACAGCGATCACCACGCCCGAAATCAACAAGTTTCTTCAGAGCTGATCAGGTCCCGGGCGCCGTATCCCCCGGTTGCGCTTGCTTGAGCCACTCCAGGAACCGCGGTGCGCCAGGGTCGCCTTCAGCCGGCGCCCACGCGGCGAATTCGGAGGCGGTCGCCGGGTCGTAGGGTCCTTCTTTCACTTCCAGAAATGCCGCCCCGTCCGTGTCGGCGGTAAGGGTGTGCCAGGTAGCACGGGGCGTCTCGTACGCCATGCTCGGTGTTCCCTCGCCCACGGAATAGCGCGCCAGCACCTTTCCCTGCTCGTCGAAAGTCAGGATGTGGAACCGTCCTCGCAACACCATGGCGAGCTCGGACTTGTTCAGATGCCGGTGCGGGCGGAAGTACGAATTTCTATTGGTCACCACAAAGAAGCGCTGGACAGGATCAGTCGGCGCCTCGTGGATGTTGTGATGGGCCCGCGCGCGCGGACTGGCGGTAGCGCGTGCTGTCAGCTCATCCAGCAAGGTGTGCGAAAATAACTTCATGCGTAGTTCCCGTACGAGATCCAGGCGGTAAGCCTGCTATTCTGGCTCAAGCGTCGGTCCCGAGGTCAACGGGCCTCGGCCTTGCTGCGTTTTTCCAGGGACTACCGGAGGTGCTGCCATGTGGAACTCAGTGCGACAGCTTGGAACAGCCGCGTGGGCCGCTGCTGTGGCCGGCGGCTTGGGTGCCCTCGCGAGCGCCGCTGTCTGGGCCGATGAGGGGGCGCAAGCCGCGGCGGGTCGAGGCGATCAGGCACCGGCGGATATGCAGGCCGCGGTTTGGACGCCCAAGGAGGTGCAGTTCACCTACATGGGCTTCACCACCAAGTATAGCTGCGATGGGCTCCGGGACACGGTCCAGCAGATGCTTCTCCACTTGGGTGCTCGCAAGGACGACCTCAAAGTCTACGAAACGCCGTGCTCGGGGGACCCCAGTCGCCCGAATCCGTTCCCGGGCGTGAAGATCAAGATGAGTGTCCTGACGCCGGCGCCGTCTCCGCTACCCGCAGGCACGCAGACCGTACCGGCGCAGTGGAAGACGGTGAAGCTCCCGTACCGTGAAACAGGCATCAATGCGGCCGGGCAGTGCGAGCTGCTGGAGCAATTCAAAAAGACGATCCTGCCGCTATTCACGACTCGCAATGTGGACCTTCACGCGTCGTGCGTTCCGCATCAGCTCGAACCGGTGGGCACCCAGCTCCAAGCGGACGTCCTGATCACGGATCAGAAGAAGGACGCCACCAAGCAAGCCTCCGCGGCCGAGGAACGCTAGCCTAAGCGGCGGTCGTGGCCGCTATGTCCTTGGGCGGTTTGCGCATCTCTACATCCGGCAAAAGGGCCGCTAAAAGCCCGATCAGCGGCAAAAATGCGCACATCTGGTAAACCACTGTGATCCCGAATGCATCGGCGAGCTTGCCGAGCACCGCCGCACCGATCCCACCCATCCCGAAGGCGAAGCCGAAGAACAAGCCCGCGACCGTCCCCGTGCGCCCCGGCATGAGCTCCTGGGCGTAAACCACGATAGCGGGGAAAGCGGAAGCCAGGATCATTCCGATCGGCACGGTCAGCACAGCCGTCCAGAACAGGTTCGCGTGGGGCAGGATCAGCGTGAAGGGTAGGACGCCCAGAATCGACGCCCAGATCACGTATTTCCTTCCGAAACGGTCACCGAGCGGACCTCCGACGATGGTGCCCAAGGCCACGGCGGCCAGGAAGATGAACAGCAGAAGCTGCGCGCTCTGCACCGACACGTTGAAACGATGAATCAGGTAGAAGGTGTAGTAGCTAGTCAAGCTCGCCAGGTAGAAGTACTTCGAGAAAATAAGCGCCAGCAGCACCGTGATGGCGAGGCTGACTTGCTTTCGTGAGGGTGCTGCCTCGGCACGACCATTGGCGGTGCGCGGCTTTAGCCGAGCGATTCCGTGCAGTTTGTACCAATGCCCCACGTTGAAGAGGACGAACATGCCCAGCATTGCCGCACAGGAGAACCAGGCGACGCTCGACTGGCCGCGTGGGAGCACGATGAAGGCCGCCAATAAAGGGCCCACCGCCGAGCCTACGTTACCGCCCACCTGAAACACTGACTGCGCCAGGCCATGCCGCCCGCCGGAGGCCATCCGCGCGACCCGGGACGATTCAGGGTGGAAGACCGAGGAGCCGGTCCCGACCAGCGACGCCGCGAGCAGGAGCAACCAATAGTTCGCGGCGAACGCCAGCAGCAGCAACCCGATCAAGGTGAATCCCATACCCACCGAGAGCGAATACGGGCGGGGCGAGCGATCCGTGAACCGGCCAATGATGGGCTGCAGTAGCGAGGCCGTGATCTGGTAAGTAAAGGTGAGCAGCCCGATCTGCCCGAAGCTCAGCGCGTACGAGCTCTTGAGCATGGGGTACAGCGCCGGCAGCAACGACTGCATCATGTCGTTGAGCAGGTGACAGAAGCTGATCGCGATGAGAATGGAGAACGTGGTCCGGCCGGCCGCCTGCGCCGGGGTCAGGGCGGCGCTCGCTTCACTGCTCAAGAAAGGGCTCCTCACGGAAGAGCCCTACACTATGCGCTATGGCGACGCGGGAGCCTATCTCCCAAATGGGGCACGGCGCACGGAGTGTGCGCCGTGCGAGCCAATTTCAGAACCGCTGGCCAAATCGCAGCCCAATGGTCCGCGGCTGATTCGGTGTGGTGTAGATATTGATCTGCCCACATTTCGCCACGTCGCACTCCGCGACTCGATCGATTACCGCGAGCCGGTCGAAGGCGTTGGTCACGAAGAATTCCGCAGTCATGTTGTTGACCTGCATCCCGGCAGCGAAATCCGCGGTCGCGTACGCGGGCTCTTGCCCCAGCTCGTTGCGTGCCGTCAGCCGCAGATCCGCCCATCGCGCGCCCACGTACTGGGCCGAGCCCTGGAGGTACCCAGTGTATTGGAACACCGGGAAGTTGTATCGCGCGATGATGTTGCCTTTGACCTTCGCCGTCACCGGCAGCTGCTCGCCGTTGGGCGCATACTGCTCGTAGGTTGGATCGACGGCGACGCCAGGGCCGCACTTCGTCGCGTCCGCGCAGTAGGTCTGAGTCAGCTTCGGATTCAACACCGACAAGCTTCCGGACAGTGTGAAGGAGCGTGTGACCGCCCATTCCAGATCGGTCTCAACCCCGCGGATCTCCGCGTTCCCGGCGTTGCCGATGATGGTGACCGCGTTCGGCCCGAGAAATGCGAACTGGAAAGATTTCCACTTCTCGTCGAACACCGCACCGTTCCAACGCAGGCTGTTGTTCAGCCAGGAAGTTTTCCAGCCGATCTCGTAATTGGTCAGGTAGTCCGCCTTGTAGGGGGGCAGCGAGCCGCCACCGTTGCGGTTCACGCCTCCGGGACGGAAGCCCTTCGACCAGGTGGCATAAATGAGCTTATCCCCGTCGAATTTGTAGCTGAGATTGATTTTCGGCGTGTTGCCCGAGCCGGTGCTGCGGCCATTGAGGTCCGAGCAAGGCGCTCCGAAGAAAGGGGTGTTGTTCAAACAGGTCGCGACGCCCTCGGACGACCCGAACACGAAGTTCTGGCCGAATCCATAGAACCCGCCCAGGGTATTGTCATAGGTGTAATAGCGTATTCCGGCATTGAGCGTCAGCCCGGTAGAGAAGATGTCCCACGCCACCTCGGTGAAGACTGCCGAGTCCCGATCGGTGCGCACCTCGTCTGTCAGCCAGACCGTCCCCGGCCAGCCGGGGACCGACAGACTATCCGCGAGCGGAGCGCCAAAATTATTCACCACGTAATCCTGCAGGATGTAGTGCGCCTGACGCTCCTGGAATAGCCCCAGCGTGAAGCGCACCGGCCATTGCGCCGGAGACGTGATGCGCAGCTCATTGCTCAACTTGGTGTAGTGATCGCGCCCGATGATGTACTGCGCGGGGTTGATGAGGTTGCCCGCGTTGTCGAGGTAATACTTGCCGTAGCCCGCATCGTAGTAGAGTGAATAGTCCGTGTAATCCTCGTACTCATGCGTGTTGCGTGTCAGATAGGCGCCCGCGTATACGAGGTCGAAATCGGCGATCTTGCCTTCGACGGTCAGAGCGGACTGGACCCAGGAATCATGTGCGAATTCGGGCTTGAACTTCACGGTCTCCAGGGGCCCGACCGCGGGGTTGTACCCGAAATTGCCGTTGGCGTCCTGCACTTGGCCCATGAACTGGGGCAGGATCGTCCAGTTGTCGTCCAGGTTCACCTTGAGGGCGGCGCGTCCGCCTTTTGTTTCGACATCGTTGTAGTTATTGCGCGTGTGCCCGGTATTGTCGAGTGTCGTGCCGCTCGTACCGAAGAACGCAGTTCCGTGTACGTTGTCGATGTAACCGGCGTCCTTCTCGTACCAGCCGACCAGGCGCACGGCCGCGTTGCTGGCGATGGGTATATTCACGAAACCTTCGAACTTGTCGCCGTTGCTGCCGTGGGCCACTGTGTTGGCTTCGAGGTCGTAGCCGGCGGCGAAGGCCTTCGGATCGGGCTTGTTGGTGATGATGCGGATCGTGCCCGACTCGGAGCTGGCGCCGTACAGGGTGCCTTGCGGACCCGAGAGCGCCTCGATGCGCTGTATGTCATAGATATGGACGTTGAGATTCCCATCGATGGTCGTGACGGGCTGCTCGTCGAGGTACATGCCGACGCTCGGCTGCGGGCCGGAGTGGTTGCCATCTCCGCCGCTGGCGACGCCGCGCATGTACACGTGCTCGAAGGAAGGTCCGCCGACACCCTGGCCGCCATTCTGAAAAGACAGGCTCGGAATCAGCTTCGCGTAATCATCGAAGCTGGAGACGTTCATCTGCGACAGCTTTTCGGTGCCGAACGCCTGGATGCTGACCGGAACATCCTGGATGTTCTCGGTGCGTTTCGTCGCGGTCACGACCACCTCGGCAAGTCCCGTCCCCGCGCCGCTCGTATCGTCATCCGCGGCGCGCGCTGCCGGAATACAACTCAGCAGGGCGGAGGCCACGGGGGCGGCGCGCCAGAAGAGTTGTCGAGACCTGCCAACAACTACGCCGGCCACGGTGGTACGGCTGGCACCGCCGGCGCGGGCCTGGATACGCCGCAATTTTCGAAGACGACTGCGTGTCACGGAGAGCTCCCCTTTTTGATGCCTATGCTGCTCAAAATACCGGAATTCCCGGATACGCATCCAGGACCGGTCCCAATGCTGTTTTCAACGGCTCCAGCCACGGCTCGTAATGGCGCCACTGCTCGAGCCCCCCGCGGTAGATCGGCTGGCGGACCTGTTGCGAGCTCGCGGTGCGTACAGCGCGCTCGTTCTCGTAGAACCGCAGGCACGCCGGCTCAAACGGCAGCCCGCAGTAGTCGAGCAGTCGGTGCACCTCGGTCTCGGTGTCCTCGACCATGGACTCGTAGAAGACACGGTGCACGCGCCCCGGCAGCACGGTATCGAAATGCGCCATCAACTCCACGTAATCGTGGTAGTAGCGCCCGATGTCCTCGAGGCTGTAGGTGAAGTTCTGGCCGCGGGCGAAGTGCTGTTTGAATCCGGAGAAACAACAGCCGAGCGGATGGCGGCGCGCGTCGATGATCTTCGCATTCGGCAGGATCAGGTGGATGAGCCCGATGTGCGCGAAGTTGTTGGGCAACTTGTCGATGAAATGGGGCGCGTTCTTCTTGCGTTGGATGCGCGTCCTTTCCAGATAGGTCTCCGCGAGAGCGCGGCACTGCGCGGCGTCGAGGTCCGCCAGCGGGTTGGGGTAGCGCGCCTCGGGCGCCTCTTGCCGCGCCTCCTGGGTGACCGACCTGGCGAGGGCGGGTATGTCCGGGAGCTCCATCGTGCCTTCGACGCGGGAATGGCTGGCGAGAATCTGCTCGATGAGGGTCGATCCGGCGCGCGGCAAGCCGACGATGAAAATCGGCTCCGCGCAGCTGTGACCGTAGTCGCGCCGCTGGGCGAAGAACTCGCTGGTGAACAACGCCTTGCTGCGTTGGATCTGCGCGCTCATGTCGTCGGCTGAGTAGCGGATCCCGGCGCGGCGGATGCGGTTACCGTGGGAGTAGTGCTCGAACGATTCCGCGTAGTCACCGGCGTCCTCCAGCGCTTTGCCGAGGGCGAAATGCAGATGAAAGCGGTCCTCGTCGCCGATTTCCGCTCGCGCAAGCTGCGCGCGCATGGCCTCGATCTGCGCTGGCGTGAAACGGACCGTCTTCAGGTTGGCAAGACTCCAGTACGCCTCTCCGAGACTCGGCATGAGCGCGATGCTTTTTTCGTACGCCGCGACGCTGTCAACCTCCCGGCCGTTGGTTTTCAGCGCGTGGCCGTAGCTCATCCAGATCTTCGGCTGACGCGGATGGCTCGCCAGCAGTTGAGTGTAGATGTCGATCGATTGTGCGTAGTCGCCGAGCTTCGCCAGGATGGCCGCCTGCAAATTACGGAAGCCCGGGTTGTGCGGCTCGGCGGCGAGCAGCATCTCCGTCTCTCGCAACGCCTCCAGCGCGCGATTTTGGCGAAACAGCACGACGGCATAGTTGTGGCGTGCCGCCGCGAAGCTCGGTGCGAGCTCCAGGCAGCGTAGCAACAGATTTTCGGCATCCTCGAATCGGCGCAGTCGCGCGGCCACTTCCGCGAACATGCGGATCGCCGCGACATCCGTCGGAAACTGTTTCAGGTGCGCTCGCAGCAGGGCTTCGGCCTGTGGAATCTGGTTTTCACACAGAGCCGCGCCCGCGGCGAGCAGGCGCGGATCGCCGGTGGAAGCCTTGATGTGTTGCGCGTATGCGGCGTCCGCTCCGGCGGCATCGCCGCTATTCATGAGCTGATCGCCCAGGGCGCGCCAGGCATCCGCGAGGTCCGGCTTGAGGGCCACCGCGCGTCGCAGGGAGGCCACGGCGGCCTCGGATCGTCCCGCGGCGCTCAGCGCCAGAGCAAACTCGTATTGAGCGGCTGCCCAACTAGGTTGCGCGCGGGTGAGAGGCTCCAGAATCTCCAGGGCGGCCTCGGTCAGGCCACCGAGCCGCCGCGCGGCGCCGAGCAGCAGGGTCGCCATCGGATGGCCGGCGGCGACTTTGAGGATCTCTCCGGCTTGTTCCGCGGCGAGTTTCGGGTCGCGGCCGAGCAGGCGCGCCGCGTGGCTCAGCGCGACCTCGATGGTACCGACTGGCTCCGCGCCGGCGCTCACCTTGGAAGTCCTCTCCTGCCGGGTTGCTGTTTTAGTACTGCCATCAAAATCCGCAACTGGTCACTTGTCAAATTTAAGACACTTGCATGAAATGAGCCAGACTATCCGGCGGCGAGCTGTTGCGCTAGAACGACCACGACATGCGGCGGGCGCGCTGGACAGCGACGGATGGTTGCAACCGAGTGCACTTTCCCGAGGCAGACACGCGCCAATCTGGGGCGCGATCTTGGCCAATGACGTGAGGCGAATGCGGCAATGCGTTGTATCACTTAATTTTTATTGGCGACTTCCCTGTTGATGGTTGGGCTAAGATTCCAAGCCCAGTGAGCCATGCGTGAAATCCGAAGGGGAAGATGATGACCTCGAGCCGAGTGAGTCAGGTCGTGCCGGGCAGCGCTTTTACTTACGCGATGTCCCTCCGCGTGCGTCATCCAAATCTGGATCCGGCCGTGCTGACGAAAGCTCTGCGCCTCGAGCCGTTGCATTGCTGGCGGGCCGGCGAGCCCCGCCGCTCCGACACGGGGGCCGCCCTGGGAGGGGAGCACCGTGAATCCTACTGGTCCGCCCCGCTGCCCGGCCAGCCGGTGGGCGCCGCCGCTTTTCCGATGGAGTTGTTCCTCGGTCAGCAGCTCGTGCAGTTGAATCGCCATCGCGAGCTCTTGAACCGCCTGCAGAGCGATGGCGGGCAGATCTCGTTACTCATCGAGATCGCCTGTGTCGAGAACGCGGTTCTCACTTTGAGCACCGGAGTCTCGCGCAAGCTCGCCGATCTCAACATCGAGCTCGAATTCCAGTTCGTCAACGAATAACATCATTCTTTATGCATTTTTGTGACCGTCTCGCGACACGTTGTCTGCGGGCAGAGACGTTTTGCGTCCGCACACATAACAAGGTTTACTGTGCCCACTCAAGGGCAAACCCGTCGCAAGGCGGGGACGCAAAGCCTCCGATCTCGCGCGCCAACGGCGTATCCGTCTGAAGGCGTAACGATGAGATAGCGGGGCTGCCGCGCGCCGCAAGCCGCCATCGAGCGGACGCGGTGACGTCAGATGATGCGACGGGATCGGCTCGCACCCGAGCTCGTGCATCAGTGTTTGCCTGCCCTTGTTCGAATCGTGAACACGCACGGGGCAGGTCTAAATGCATCATTCCAACAGTGCCGGGGCGGCTCGCCCACGGCGCAGGGTTCTTCGCGCGCTTTCCACGGCCGCATTGCTGTCGTCACCCTGGGTCGCCGCGAGCGCGGCCCCGGTACTCTGGGGCACGCCGCCGACCAGCATCACCGCCGCCCACTACTATGCCTTCCAGCCGAGCGCGACCGATAGCGCCGGCAAAAGACTGATATACGCCATCGCCAACAAGCCATCCTGGGCACAATTCGACAGCAGCACCGGGCGGCTCTACGGCACCCCACTGCCGCAGTCGAACGTGGGCACGTTCTCCAACATCTCCATCTCGGCGAGCGATGGCGCGAGTCGGGCCACTCTGCCGTCCTTTTCGATCAGGGTTTTGCCGTTGCCCAACACGCCGCCGGTGATTGCCGGCACTCCGATTGCCGCGGTGACCGCCGGCCAAACGTATGCGTTTCAGCCCGCGGCACGCGATCCGAACGGACTGAAGCTCGCCTTCGTCATCGCGAACAAACCCGCCTGGGCGACTTTCAACAGCGCCACCGGGGCCCTCGTCGGCCGCCCGACGACGGCGAATGTCGGCAGCTATCCCAACATCGTCATCGTCGCCTACGATGGCTATGCGAAGGCGCAACTACCGGCATTCGCGATTGTCGTGCGGCCCGCGAGCGGCGGCGTGGTCACGCCGCCCGTGACTTCACCGAGCGGCTCGGTGACACTCTCGTGGTCGCCCCCCACCGAGACCACCAGCGGTACCCCGCTGACCAACCTCGCCGGCTATCACATCTACTATGGAACCACCCCGAGCCTGGGACAGAAGGTCACGATCACCAACCCGGGACTGACACGCTATGCCTTGAGTGGCCTGACAGCGGCCACCTGGTATTTCCAGATGACGGCCTACGATACGGCCGGTATGGAGAGCCCGCCGACCGCGGTGGAGAGTCTTGTTGTTATGCGGTAACCGAGCGCCGCGTCCGCGGCGATCGTTCTTCAGCGTCCTCGCGGCGATCGTCTACGCGGTAATGAGGCCGAGCATCTCAGTGAGATCCTGACTCGGCACCGGAGCGCTGACGAGGAATCCCTGGATAGCGTCGCAGTGATGCGTTTTGAGGAACGCCCTCTGCGCCGCCGTTTCCACTCCTTCGGCCGTGACGCGTAACCGAAACTGGCGTGCCAACGCGATCGTCGCCTGAACGATTGCGACGTCCTCCTTGTCATCAGGCGTGCCGCGCACGAACGCTGCATCGATCTTCAGGCGATCGACCGCAAAGCGCTTCAGATAAGCCATGCTCGAGTAACCGGTCCCGAAGTCATCGATGCTGACCTCCACACCGAGCTCGTGAAGCGCCCGGATGACGCGGATGGCATCCAGAGGGTCCGCCATCACGGCGGACTCGGTGATCTCCAATCCCAGCATGTGGGGATCGCACCGTGTTTCAGTGAGCGTTTGCCTCACCGTTCCCACGATATCGGCGCCATTCAACTGTTTGCCCGAGAGGTTTACCGCGACGCGCAGCCGCGACCGGCCTGACTCCTGCCAGACGCGCGCCTGCAAACACGCCGCGCGCAAGGCCCATTCGCCTATGGGAAGAATGAGCCCGGTCTCCTCGGCGGTGGGAATGAATGCGGCGGGCGCCACCAGGCCGCGCTGCGGATGCAGCCAACGCAGTAGTGCCTCGACGCCTATGATTCGACCGGTTGCGAGCTCGATCTGGGGTTGATAATGGAGGATGAACTCGCCGCGCTCGACCGCCTGTCGCAAATCGTTCTCGAGGTGCATCCGTGCCCGTACCTTCGCGTCGAGCTCCGGGCTGAAGAATCGAAACGTGTTGCGTCCTTGCTCCTTCGCCAGATAGAGCGCCGAGTCGGCGTACTTGATCAGATTCTCCACATCGCATGCGTCTCGCGGACACACGGCGAGTCCTATACTTCCTGTCACACGCAATGTCTGTCCCGACACGATGAACGGTGCCGATAGACAGGCGAGCACATGCTCCGCGACAGGGCCCGCATCCTCGGCGGAATGCAGGCCGGGCACGAGTATGAGGAACTCGTCGCCTCCCGCACGCGCCACGGTATCTCCGACGCGCAGTGTTTCCGTCAGGCGCCGTCCGATCTGTTGGAGGAGAGTGTCACCGGCCGGATGTCCGAGTGTGTCGTTGATCGTCTTGAATCGATCCACGTCGAGAAAGAGCACCGCGAGAGTCTCTCCGCTGCGCTGGCTGTGCGCGATGGCCTGGCGCAGCCGGCTCAGCAGCAGCGAACGGTTCGGCAGGCGTGTGAGCGCGTCGTGATAGGCGAGGAAGCGGATCTGCCGCTCGCGCTTTTTCTGCGTGAGTACTCGCTCGCGCAAGGTTTCCTCCATTTTCTTCCGAGCCGTGATGTCGTGAAAATATCCATACCAGACGATGCTGCCGTCCTGTTGCACCTCGGGCGTGCTGCGCGCCTCGATCCAGATCTCTCCCTTGGCCGGATGCAGCACGCGCCACTCGCCATGGATGGGGGCTTTTTGCTGGATCCGTTCTCGAAACATGTCAGTGACACGTTTGCGGTCTTCGGGATGTGTCAAGGAGGCGGCGAGCCGCACGTCGGCGGCCAGCTCTTCCGGCGTGTGGCCGTAGATGTGCACTATCGCGGGCGAGGAATACGGCATGACCATTTTGCCCTCGGGTGTCGTGCGCAGCTCGAAAATCGCCACCGGCGCGATGCTGGCGATTTTGTCGAGCCGTTCGCGCAGCGCGGCCCGCTCCCGATCATGACCATGTGCGTTGGCGATCGCGGCAACCATGCCGTCGGTCACCTGCGTGGTGAAGGACTCGTATTGTGCATCGAAGTGTCTGCGCGGGTTGATCCCCAACACCAGCAAGCCTACCGGCTGGCCATTCCACGCGCCCACCAGGAGTGTCACGACGGCGCACCGCGCGGGCTCTGGCCAGGAGCCCCCTGGAATAGGGCCCCCGATCCGGTCGGCCAAATTCTCCACCAGTTGCGGACGGCCGGTCTGCAACACGGTGCTGAAGGGCCACGGGCGCTCCGGTACGCCGGTGTTCGAGAGTTGCACGATCGCGGGGCACGCCGCGCTTGCGGTTGGAAATCCCGCCGCCGCAACCAGGTACGCCAGTCGATCGTTCTCGCTCAACAGATAGGTCATGCAGAAAGGAACGTCGGCGGAGGCGGCGGCCAGTATGTCCGTCCCCAGTACGCAGGCCTGCTCGACCGAGCTTGCTCCAGCGGTTCCCTTCGCCAGCGCGTGCAGTAGGAAACTGCGGCGGCGCGCGAGGACGCGCTGGGTCGTTTCCGATGCCGGCATGAACAGTCCTACAATCCGATCCTCCTCACCCCGAATCGGGCTGATGCCGTAGTCGAAATAACATTCCTCCACGTAGCCGTGGCGCGAGGAGGCGAAGAATTGCCGCTCGGCGGAAGTTGATTCACCGTCGTAGAAGGCGCGATGAAAGCTTGGGCGCAGAAAGTCCCAGCTTTCGGGCCTTACCTCGCGCACGGGCTGACCCAGGGCCCAGGGATGGCGGGCGCCCTCCAGCGGGACCCAGGCATCGTTATAGAGCAGAATGAACTCCGGTCCCCAATAGACGGCGATCGGAAAGCGCGTGGTCAGGCAAATGCTGAGAGTGGAGACGAGGCTCTGTGGCCAGCTCTCGGGGTTGCCCAGCGGCGTCGCGGACCAGTCGATCGTCCGCATAAACGCTCCCACGCGGCCGCCGGCTGCGAAAATCGACTCTTCGAGCTTAGAGCCCATTGCGCACCTTCAGCCCGTAGGGGTTGGGTGAAGCAAGCTCCCTGCTGCTGCGTCGCCGCTATCCTAACACTGCGTAGCAGCACCTGTACCCGTCCAACACCTCGGGTGACTTGCGATGAGGGCTTACAGCGTGGCTGAATTGATGCAACGCAGCTAAGCTGCACGGTTGAAGGGCGATAGAGTTCGCGAGCGATCCTTCGAAATGAGCCGAGAACTGATGCGTAGCTGTTTTCTGATTGCGGTGACACTGCTTGCGATGGTGGGCTGCTCCGGGCTGTTCACCGGCGGAGATACGCTCTCACACGGTCGTTTCCACGATGTGCACGTTTACAAGCCGAAGTCGGAGATACGCCATTTCGCTATCTTTCTGTCGGGCGATGGTGGCTGGGATGACGGCCTGGCTGACATTGCGCGCTCGCTCGCGGCGCAGGGTACGCTCGTGGCAGGCATCGATACGTCAGATTTGTTCACTGAGCTCGAGAAGGACGGCGGCAAGTGCGTTTTCCCGGTCGGCGACCTGGAGAACTTGAGTCACTTCATCCAGGCCTACTACAAGGTACCCACTTATTTCACCCCTATCCTGATCGGCTACTCCGCCGGAGCTTCTTTGGCATACGCCGCATTGGCGCAGGCTCCACCGGGCACGTTCACCGGGGCGTTATCCATGTCTTTCTGCGTCGATCTGGATCTCCGCAAGCCGCTTTGCAAGGCGGCGGACCTCGATTACGCGCCGCGCGCGGACGGCGAAGGCGTACGCCTCGATCCGGCCAGTCAGGGGTTGCACGCGACATGGATCGCGCTACACGGCACGGCGGATGAGGTGTGTTCCGCGACTGAGGCACAGGCGTTCGTCGCCAAAATACCTGGAGCGCGTTTTGTCAGCTTACCGGGTATTACCCACAACTACGGAGATATGACTAGCTGGATGCCCCAGTTCGATGCGACGTATGCATCGATCGTGGCACATGAGCCGCACCATTTGCAGGCGCCACCGCAGAGCCTCGCGGATCTACCGATCATCGAGGTGCAACCCACGGGAACGGGAATCGATGACACATTCGCTGTGTTGTTTTCTGGTGATGGCGGTTGGGCGGGTATCGACCGGGATGTCGCGACCGTGCTGGCTAGCCGCGGAGTGCCCGTGGCGGGCTGGGACTCGCTCCGATACTTCTGGACGGCGCGTACGCCTTCTGGAGTGGCGGGAGATCTCGACCGGATTTTACGTTATTACTCGGAGCATTGGCATAGAAAGAAGGCTCTGGTCATTGGTTACTCGCAGGGAGCGGATGTGTTGCCCTTCGCCGTGAATCGCCTACCGCCGCGGACGCGTGCGCTGGTGGAGCGTACGGCGCTGATAGGCATTGGAGAGACCGCGGCGTTCGAGTTTCATGTGACCAACTGGTTCGGCTCCGGCAGTGGTGAGCTGCCCATCGCTCCGGAGATGGCGAGAATGTCGGCGGCCGACACGCTGTGTCTTTATGGGGAGGGGGATGAGGAGAGCATCTGCCCCAAGGTGGCGCCGGCGCATGTGACCCGGATCAAGTTGCCGGGTGGCCATCATTTCGGGGGGAGTGGCAGCTATGAGCGGCTGGCCGATGTCATTTTGACCGGGAAGCCGCCCCCGCCGCCCGTTGCCGGTGTCAAATGACTGTCAGAGCACTTCTCGCGCGCACCATCCTTTCCAACAGGCGCTCGGCAACCCTCCCAGGATCGGTGCATCGGCCGCTGTGCATGCGCGATGTCTGGATGATCGTGCTGCGGGGGGCCACCAGCCAGTGAAAGCGCTCTCGTGACGAGAGCTGCCCAATCGGGCCCGCGTCAGCGCCGCCGGCGCAGATGAGAGGGATGCCGGCGAGGTGGATGCGAACAGCCTCCATGTCCACGTCAGGGGCAAACGCCAACAGTCGCGCCTCGTCCAACTCGATACGAGCCTCCAGGAATTCTTTCGCAGGGCACGAAACGATGACCCCAACGTTCATGAATTCCTCACGATCGACTCGTGGAACGACGCGTATTACAGCGTAATCATACGAGCAGTGATCGTGCACGGATCGCCTCCTCGACAAACAGGCGCGGCTCGGCCAGGCGGCGCACCAGGTACTCAGTGTAAGCGGATCGCCATTCCTGCGGCGAGCGGAACGGCGAGGGACCACTCAGCCACGCATCCGGCACCATCGCAACAATGCCGCCGAGCGTCGCGGGAGTGAGCCGAGCGCTGAGCTTTGCGTCCGATTCGCGTAGCTTCGCCGCGAACGGAAGCAGGACGTGCTCCTTGACCCGGTGAAACGCATCGACACTGCGTTCCAGGTAGTTGTCCCACGAATGATGGAAATAAAGCGCCGCACCGTGATCGATGAGTGTCAATCGGCGATGCCACATGAGCATGTTGGTATTGCGTGCGGTGCGGTCAACGTTGGTGACGTACGCATCGAACCAAACGATGTCGGAAGCGAGCTCGGCCGCCGGTTTTTCGACGACGGGATCGAACATCACCGAGCCGGGCAGATAGTCGAGCGCCATATTGAGCCCGGCGCTGTTCTTGATGAGGTCCTGGATCTCGGGATCGGGCTCGGTGCGCGCCAGGTCGGCATCCAGCTCGATCAGAACGAGCTCCGGCACGGGAAGGCCGAGCGCCCGGGCGATCTCTCCGGCGATCAGCTCCGCGATCAGCACCTTCGGCCCCTGGCCGGCGCCGCGGAACTTCAAGACATACATGCCCTCATCATCCGCTTCGACGATGGCCGGCAGCGAGCCGCCCTCGTGCAAGGGGGTGACGTAGCGCGTGGCCGCGATCCGGCGGAGCCCTGTCTGTTCAGTCATCCGGGCTGATCCGCTCATCCGCAGAGAGCTCGAGCAAGTCGATCTCCTCCTCCGCCGCATGGAAGGCGTCATCACCTATGATAGCGCGCTCACGCAATTCCAATAACGCCGCGCGCTGTGCCGCCACCGCCCGCTGTTGCAAGTTGCCGAAATGCGCGTCGCCGTGATCATGCGGCTTATCATCATCCTCGGCGGGCTGCTCGCTCAGGCGAATACGGGTTTCGTAAACGCGCCGCAGCTCGTTTACCGCTGGGCGTGACTCATGACCTGCAAACACCCGTAGCGCCGCGCGTGCGGTCTCGGCCCGCGCCAACTGAAGCTCCCTGTCAACGGTGCCATCGTCCTTCAATCCGATCCACAACAGCAGCGGACGAAGTGTCATCCCTTGCAGGACCAAGGTGGTGAGCACCACGCAGAACGCGCAAAGGATAATGAGGTCCCGATACGGAAAGGCCGTCTCAGGCGAGCCGTCCGGGAGGGCCAAGGCGGCAGCCAACGTGACGATTCCTCGCATGCCGCACCATGCGACAATGAGTGATCCGCCGTAGGTCGGCATGGCAACCGATGGCTTGCCACTATTGAAGTATCGAATCTTCAAGCGCGCGATGGTGGTGTACGAGCCGACCCAGATCATGCGCGCGACCACCACGGTGACACAGACCGCAACCGCGCACACCAGGTACGTGTGCCAATCCGCGCCATGCATGCGAGCCCCGATCCCGCGAAGCTGCAGGCCAATCATGACGAACGCCAACACGTTCAGAACGAACACGGCGACATCCCAGACCGCGTAGGAAGAGATGCGATGGCGTGCGTTGACCCGGCCAGGTGCACGCCGGGCTAGTGTCATGGCATAGGCGATCACGGTCAGAATGGCCGAAAGACCCAGTCGGTCGGCAATGATCCAGACCGCAAAAGTACCGATGAACTGGAGCAGGACGGACACCGGGATATCGTCGATGCTCCGCGTCGCCCACATGTAGAAACGCGCGAGGAGGATACCGGCGATGACGCCGCCGCCACACGTCAGTAAGAACACGGGTACGACGGTCCAGCCGGAAAGAGCGCCGGTGGTCGCCGCTGCCACGGCGAATCGATAAATCAGCAGGGCGCTGGCGTCATTGAAGAGACTCTCTCCCTGCAGCACGACCATCAGCCGATGCGGTGGGCGCAGCCGGCGCAGCACGGTCGTCGCCGCCGAGGTGTCGGGAGGGGCGACGATGGCGCCCAAAGCGATGGCCGCGGCCCAACTCATTCCCGGTACGAAGTGTCGCGCGACCAGCGCGACCGAGATGACGGTGAAGCCCACGGCGAGGATCGCGAGGTTGCTGACCGGCCGCAGAGATCTTTTCAGATCGCGCGGCGAGGCGTCGAAAGCGGCATCCAGCAGCACGGGCGCGACGAACAACGCCAGCGCGAGGTGCGGGTCCAGGATCACCTGCGGGGTGCCGGGAATGAACGTCAACGCCGCTCCCGCCAGAGCCAGCAGGGCGGGGTAGGGGATGCCCAGCCGGTCGGCCCACATCGAGAGCACCGCTCCCACGAACAGAAGCGCAATGGTTAGCTCAAAGATTGCCATAGATAGATTGTGGCGAAGATGCGTGTCCTTGTAATGTCCAGCCCGTGAGCCGCACCACCCGCCTGTTCAAGCTCATGGACGCCTTGCGCGGTCACCGTCGTCCCGTGACGGCCGCGCGCCTGGCTGAAGAGCTTGCCGTATCCGTGCGCACGGTCTACCGCGACATTCAGACTCTGATCGACCTGGGCGCGCCTGTCGAGGGCGAGGCTGGCCTGGGCTACTTGCTGCGCGCGGGTTTTTTCCTGCCACCTCTGATGTTCGGGGAGGATGAGCTGGAGGCGCTGGTGCTCGGGGCTCGTTGGGTGCGGGGGCAAGGCGATCCGACGCTCGCGCAGGCGGCGGATTCGGCATTGGCCAAGATCGCCACCGCCTCACCGAAGGATCTGCGCGATAAGATTGCTGATACCGGGCTGTGGGCTCCTCGCTACCAGGCGCCGGCCGAGCAGCCAGCCGGGCTGCGCACCATCCGCGAGGCGCTACGGCGCGAGCACAAACTGGCGATCACTTACGTGGACGAAAAGGGAGTCACCACCGAAAGAGTGGTGTGGCCCGTGGCCGTGGCTTTCCTCGAAGGCAAGCGGCTGTTGGCGGCCTGGTGCGAGTTGCGCAATGGCTTTCGGCATTTCCGCTCGGACCGGATCTCCGCTTTGACGCCCATCCGCGAGCGTTATCCAACCCCGCGCGCGGCCCTGATGAAGAGCTGGCGGCGCGAGAACAACGTACCGGAAGAGCCCTTCTGATCGACTCCTGACAGAATCTGTCACGGGTATGCGTGACTATCTACCTCGCCAGGTGACCCCCACCACCGAAGCAGGAGACAGTCCATGCGCCTCTATCAACACCCGATGTCCGCGAACGCCCGTGCCGCTGTCATGACTGCATTTCAGCTCAACGCGCCGGTTGAGCTCGTCTATGTCGATCTGCAGAGGCGGGAACAGCTCGAGCCCGAGTTTCTGAAGATGAATCCCAACCACCGCGTCCCCGTCCTCGAGGATGGCGATTTCTACCTTTGGGAATCACGCGCCATCATGCAATATCTCGCCGACATTACACCGGGACAGACACTCTACCCGCTCGATCCACGCGCGCGAGCGGATGTGAACCGGTGGCTGTTCTGGTCGGGGCAACACTTCGCTCCGGCGATTGGGATCTTTTTTCGCGAGAACCTCGTCAAGGGCATGATTGGCCTGGGAGGTCCCGATCCGGTGGAGTTGAGAAAAGCGGACGTCCTGTTCAACGAGTTCGCTGCTGTGCTGGATGCGCACCTCACCGATCGCAAGTGGATCTCGGGTTCGTCCTTGACGCTTGCGGACCTGTCCATCGCCGCGGCTTATGCCTGCGCGGCGCCGGGAAAAGCTCCAGTAGCCTGGTACGCGAACATACAGCGTTGGTTCATGCGGATGCAGACATTGGAGGTCTGGCGTAGGACCGAGCAGTTGGCTCGCGCCGCGTGAAAGCGCCCTCAGGCGCTGAGTCGCTCGACCTTCACATCGACACACAGGCTGTGGCGGCCGCCACCGAGGATGATGCCTCTTAGAGGAGAGACATCTCCGAAGTCGCGGCCCCACGCCACGGAGATGTGATCCATGCCCACCATGGTGTCGTTTGTCGGGTCGAGCTCGAGCCAGCCGAACGGCGGTGCATAAACGGCCACCCACGCGTGGGAGGCCGCGGAGCCGACGAGACTGCGCACGTAACCGCTGACATAGCGCGCCGCCAATCCCCGGGAGCGTAGGCAGGCAATCATGAGATGGGCGAAATCCTGGCACACGCCCCGCCGGATCTCGAGCACCTCGGTGACCGGGGTCGCCACGGTTGTCGCCCCTGGTGCGTATTTCAACTCGGTGTGCAGCTTTGTCATCAACGCCTGCGCGCAGACCAGGATCGGGTAGCCGGGGGGGAAACAATCCTCCGCATAGTCGGCGAACATCCGCTTTACCCTGACATAGGGCGATTCCTGCCTGAAGCGAATCGCTTCGAGGTCATCGCGCGCTGGCGGGCGCCCGGTGTAGCTGAAGCGTTTCGCGACTCGATCCCACGGCAACGTGTCGGTAGCGATAATGGAAGGTCGTGGATGGACCTCCACCTCCATGTCACTAGTGACCTCCAGCCGGCGGTGGGGATGCTCGAACTCGACGCGGGTGATCGGGTTTCCGAACGCATCGAGCTCTTCCCTGCGTCGACAAAAGGGCGGCGCGAGGGTGATGGTGTGCTCGAGACATTGCTGGTACGGCGTCGGCCGCGGCACGAGATGCAACAGCTGGTGCGAATGCGCGACGTCACTGCCGTAGATATAGGCGGTTTCGTGACGCACGCGGTAGCGAGTCGAGCCGGTCATATCGCAAGCGCCTGCGAGTCGAGGCTGATGTGCGCGAAATGTTGCATCGAAATCCGATCGGAGAGCGCTCCGGTCGCGGTGGCGAGAGCGCGTAAACGCGTGGCGAGCACCTGGCGGGCCTGTTCGGCATTTTGATCTTCACATTCCAACGTGAGCAGGTCATCGTCGCTGAGTACGGGAACATCTTCTTCCATGGCATCGTCGTCCGCCGCACTCGCCGAGGACATCCCCAGGGTGGTCGAGAGGGCCGCGAGGTCTCGCGCCAGGGCACGGGAGAGGAATGTCAGGGCGCTCGGATGCTCGGCGTCGCGCACGAGAAGATCGAGCGCGGGGCCCAACCGCGGCGTGAGCGCATAGCGCGAGCGATAGACGCGCATGCTGTCGTGCGCTTCCAACAGCCACTCGACCTGACGCTGCCGGGTCGCTGCTCCGGAGCTGACATACAACGCGAGGAAGTGGGCTCCAAACTGCAGTCGCTCGAGCCGGCGTCCAATGCGCAGTAGCCGCCAGCCGGCATCCTGTGTCATGTCGTCCAGGGAGAAGCCGGCGAGCGCCGCCAGTGAAAGGGAGAGCCGATCGAGAATGGCCCGCGGCTCCTCGCGGGAGGCGAGTCCCTCCTGCAGGCGCCGTTGCATGTCGGACACCGCTCGCCAGTAGCCCGAGGACAAGCGCCCGCGCACCTGCGATGCGCACCAGGCGAGGCGCCTCACGTCCGCCACGATTCCCTGCGGGTTGCGGTCGTCCCGCAGACTACCGGTCGGCTCGGCGTCCAACGCAACGAGTCCGATGTCGCGGCAGGTCTTGACCGCCGTCTTCCAGACACTCGCATCGACACGCGCTGCGAGGGTCGCGCGCAGAACGCAGGCCTTGTCTTCGCACCGCACGGAGTAGCGGCCGAACCAGTAGAGATTCTCGACGAGACGCGATGGAATATCCTCGTACCGCGCCGCCATGTGGGCGACACCGCGGGCAATCTCCGCCGGCTCCTCATCCGGTGGCTCCCCCAACACCCAGATATCCTTGCTGCCGCCGCCGCGTTGGGTCGAGACGACGTCCACGGCCTTGTCGGTTGCAATGCGCGCCAATCCGCCGGGCAACACACGATAGCCGTGCACGCTTGCGCTGGCATACACACGGATGGAGATCGCTTTTGCGGCAAAACCGAGCGCGCCGTAAGGGCGCCAGACGGGCGCCTGTGACAACGCGAGATGCTCCTGCGCCACGTAGGCATGCGGCCGGGTTTGCAGCCGCTCGATGAGTTGAGTACGCGCTTCGCCCGTGAGGCTGCGACCAAACACCGGTTCGAAGCGCTGGTTCGGCCACGCGGGCTTGATCACGAGTCGATCCAGGTGCGCCAACACATAGTCGAGCGCGGGTTTCTCACCGCACCACCAGGTCGCGAGCGTCGGTAGCTCCAGGGTTTCGCCCAGCAGTCGCTCGGCGATCTTCGGGAGAAAACCCAGCCAACCGGCCGATTCCAGCACACCGCTCCCAAGGGCGTTCGCCAGTTGTACCCGGCCGGCGCGCACCGCACCCAACAGCCCGGCAACACCCAACGCCGAATCGCTGCGCAGCTCGACCGGATCGCAATAGTCGTCATCGAGGCGACGCAGGATCGCGTGCACTCTTCTCAGGCCCGCGACGGTCTTGAGATAGACCGTGTCATCGCGGACCGTCAGGTCGGTGCCCTCCACCAGGAGCAGTCCCATTTGCCGCGCCAGGTAGGCGTGCTCGAAGTAGGTCTCGTTGAAAGGACCCGGAGTCAGAATCACGGCCAACGGCGCTGACGCCCCTTCCGCGGACTCGATCAAGCGATCGCGCAATTCGCCGAAAAAGCCGCCGATCCGCCGCGCGTGCAACTCGGCAACCGCCTCGGGTAGCACCTGCTCGACAATCTCGCGATTCTCGAGCGCATACCCCGCTCCCGAGGGTGTTTGGGTGCGGTCGGCCATGACCCACCACCGACCATCGGGCGCCCGCGCGAGATCCGCGGCATACACCTGCAGCCAGGTGCCGCGCCTGGGAGTGAGACCTGAGCAAGGCCAGAGAAAATTGGGATGCCCGAAAACCAGCTCGGGTGGCACCAGCCCTTCAGCCAGGAGGCGTTGCGGTCCGTAAAGGTCGGCCAGCAGTGCGTTCAGCAGTCGGGCCCGCTGGGCGAGGCCATTTTCGATGACCCGCCACTCGGCGCTCGTCAGAACGAGGGGAATGGGATCCAACGCCCACGGGCGATCCGCGCCCTGCGGATCCGCATAGACGTTGTAGGTGACGCCGTTCTCGACGATGAGCCGTCGTGTGAGGTCGAGTGCGCGCCTGGAGGCGGCGCGTGCGTCGATGCCTGTGATGCGCCCGATGAGCGGGCGCCAATGCGGACGCAGCTCCCCGACCTTGTCGAGCAGCTCGTCGTAACGACCCGGCTCGGCGCTATAGCTCGCCAGGGCGCCGTTCGCCGCTATGGTGAGGGCTTCACCCAACTTCTTCTCAGATCCAACGTAAAGGGATGCTCAGGATTGACGGGCTCCTCCGCCGGCGCGAGTTGTCCGGGGGTATGCCCCATCCGGAAGAACCGCGCCCGCCGTCGACTTTCCGACTCGAAGGCGTTGACCGGGAAGGTGGCATAGTTGCGGCCGCCGGGATGCATGACGTGATATTGGCAGCCGCCGAGGGAACGCTTCATCCAGGTATCCACGATATCGAACGTGAGTGGAGTATGGACCCCAATGGTGGGGTGTAGCGAGGCCGGCGGCTGCCAGGCGCGATAGCGCACACCGCCGACAAACTCGCCAACATTGCCCGTCGGCCGCAGCGGCACGCGCCGTCCATTGCAGGCCAGGACATAGCGATCGGGAGGGAGGCCGGTGGCCTTGACCTGCAGTCGCTCGACGGAGGAGTCCACGTAACGCACCGTGCCCCCCGGCGCGCCTTCTTCGCCCATGACATGCCACGGCTCCAGTGCCTGGCGTAGCTCGATCTCCACGCCCTGTGTGGCGAAGTCTCCGTACTTCGGGAAGCGAAATTCGAAGTGAGGCGTGAACCACTGCGCGCGCAGCGGAAAGCCGGCCGCCTGTTGCTCCTCGAGCACGTCCGCGAAGTCCTGCTCCACGAAATAAGGCAACATGTAGCGATCGTGCAGCTCCGTGCCCCAGCGTGTGAGACGCGTTGGCTCGTAAGGCGTACGCCAAAAACGGGCTATCAAGGAGCGCAATAATAGCTGTTGCGTGAGGCTCATGCGTGCGTGTGGAGGCATTTCAAACGCCCGCAGCTCGAGGAGACCGAGTCGCCCGGTGGGGCCATCCGGGGAGTACATCTTGTCCAGACAGAATTCCGCGCGATGGGTGTTGCCCGTCACATCGATGAGGAGGTTGCGGAACAGCCGGTCGACCAGCCACGGCGGGCACTGCGCGCCGGCCGGTGGGACCTGTTTGAAAGCGATCTCGAGCTCATAGAGCGAGTCATTGCGCGCCTCGTCGACGCGCGGCGCCTGCGAGGTGGGACCGATAAACAATCCGGAGAAGAGATACGACAGGGACGGGTGGTTGTGCCAATAGGCCAGGAGGCTGCGCAGCAGGTCGGGTCGGCGCAGAAATGGGGAATCGAGCGGCGTCGCGCCGCCCAAAACGAAGTGATTGCCGCCGCCGGTGCCGGTGTGACGGCCGTCGAGCATGAATTTTTCCGTCGTGAGCCTGGAAAGTCGCGCGGCCTCGTACAGATGGGTGGTTCGGCCGACCAGCTCATCCCAACTGTGCGAGGGGTGGATGTTGACCTCGATGACGCCGGGGTCTGGGGTGACCCGGAAGCTGTTGAGCCGTGGGTCACGCGGGGGCTCGTATCCTTCCAGTATGACTGGCTGGGACAGCTCGGCGGCGGTCGCCTCCACCGCGGCAACCAGTTCAAGATATGCTTCCAACCGGCCTGCCGGAGGCATGAAGATGTAAAGCACCCCGTTACGTGGCTCAGCGCATAGGGCCGTGCGGGTGATCCACCCGGCCGACTCATGGGGTGCTGGGGCACGCAAACCACTGCCGTAAGGTTCGTCGCCTGGCTCGTGCGGACCGTCGTTGGCGGTGATCTCTTGCAACTGCCGACGGATCACGGCCGGTGTCGGCAGTGGCGGGAACTGCTGCATCAGGTCGGGCTGAGAGACGTATGGGTAGTCCTCGGCGCGCGTCCAAGGCTGACTGTCCAGCGGTAGTCTGAGCCCAATGGGGGAATCCCCGGGGATCAGGTAGCAGCGCTCCCGGCGCAAGAACCACGGACCAGACTGCCATGCCGAATCGGCCGCATCGCGCGCGACCGGCAAAACATAACCGACCACCGCGTCCAGACCTTGCTCGAAAATGCGCGCGAGCCTGGCGCGCTCACCCGCATCCTCCAACTTCGAATCGAACGGGTCGACGTTCGAAGGTAGACGCCGCTCTTTCCATAGATAATAGAAAGCATCCTCGTAAGCTGGAAAGACAAACCGGGACGCAAGGCCGAGTCGCTGGGCCACTCCCGACAGGAAGCGCTCCGCGTGGGATGCTGTAACCCCGTAGTGGGCCCCTTCCTGTGCGTAAAGCTCCGGGTTTTCCCAGATCGGCTGGCCGTCGCGACGCCAGAAGCAATTCAACGACCAGCGCGGCAGCGGCTCACCGGGGTACCACTTGCCTTGGGCGAAATGGGCGAGCCCCGTGGGGGCGTAGTGCTCCTTCAGCCGGGCATAGAGCTCCGCGGCTCGCGCGCGCTTGGTCTTCCCCAGCGCCGCCGTATTCCATTCGGCGGAGTCCGGGTCGTCAATAGCGACAAACGTGGGCTCGCCGCCCATGGTGAGCCGGACATCCAGGGCGGAGAGATCCGCATCCACGGCGTGCCCCAACACCTCGATCGCGGCCCACTCGTCTTCTGTGTAGGGCTTGGTGACACGAGGGGCTTCCCAGATGCGCTGCACACCCATGTGGTGCTCGAATTGCACTTCGCACTCGTCGTGCGCGCCAGTCACTGGGGCGGCCGAGGAGGGCTCAGGCGTACACGCGAGTGGCAGATGGCCTTCGCCGGCTAACAGCCCGGAGGTCGGGTCCAGTCCGATCCAACCAGCGCCGGGGAGATAGACCTCGCACCAGGCATGCAGGTCCGTGAAGTCCGCCGCGGGCCCGGAGGGTCCATCGAGGGATTTGACGTCAGGTGTGAGTTGGATGAGATATCCGGACACGAAACGCGCCGCCAGCCCCAGATGCCGCAGGAGTTGCACCAGAAGCCAGGCCGAATCGCGGCAGGAGCCGGAGGCTTTCTCCAGTGTCTCTTCGGGCGTTTGTACACCCGGTTGCATGCGGATCAGGTAGCGGATATCGCGTGACAGCCGCAGGTTCAGATCGACCAGGAAGTCGACGACGCTGCGGTTCTTACGCAGGATGGATTCGAGATAGCCCGCGAAGCGGCGCGTCGATGGGAGCCGTGCGAGATAGGGCGCCAGCTCGCGTTGCTCACCTGACTCGTAGGTGAACGGGAAGTCTTTGGCGTACGGCTCCAGGAAGAAATCGAACGGGTTCAACACCGCCATCTCGGCGACGAGATCGACAGTGAGGCGCAGCTCGCGGGTTTTTTCCGGGAAGGTGAGTCGGGCGAGGTAGTTCGACTGCGGATCCTGTTGCCAGTTGATGAAGTGATCTTCGGGCTCTACACGCAGCGAGTACGCCAGGATACGGGTCCGGCAGTGCGGCGCCGGCCGCAAGCGCACGATCTGAGGGCTCAGGCCGATGAGGCGGTCGTAGCGATAGTGCGTGACGTGATTGAGCGCAACGTGAATCGACACGAAGAACCTCCCGCCAGTCTTCTACTATGGAACCTGAGGGAGCATGCAAGCGTGGGGCCGCAACGCTGGGGGGCATTTAGGCGCCTGGAACGGTGTTTCTGCACCAAACTGGGACGCGGACGCACTAATCGGGCGCGACCTCGTTGGTCCGACCCGCTCAGCGCGCGCGACGCACCGTCGTGAGCACTTCCTCCGTCGTCATCACGTCGGCGAACAGCATGAGCATGTTCTCCAGTGTCGCGTTGTGGGCGGCATCTGTGAGTGCGGCATTCGCGTCGGCTACGAAGATGAGCTTGTAGTTCATCTGCATCGCATCCCGTGCGGTCGACTCGCAGCAGCAGTTCGTCAGTGTTCCTGTGATGATCAGCGTGTCAATCCCACGCTCTTGCAACACTTCGTGCAACCGGCTAGCACCCGGCACGAAAGCTCCAAAGCGCGTCTTATCGACGACGAGGTCCTTATCCGTCACCTCGAGCTCGGGCCACAAGCGCCAATAGTGCGCGTTGCGAGCGAAAGCCTCCGCGATCCGAATGCGGGTCGCCGGGCTGTGCATGAACGCAAACCAGTTTGACCAGCTGGCCTGCGAGCCTTCGTCAACGGTCATGCGCAGAAAGATATTCAGTCCGCCACGCTCGCGAACCGCGGCGCTGATGCCGTTGACGGATCCGATGATTTCACGTGCAACCGGTACCTCGACGGGCGCTCCCCGCTCCATGAAGCCGTTCTGCAGATCGACAATGATGTGCGCCGTCCGGCGCATGTCGAGGGAGTCGAAGATGTGGGGCCGACCACGCTCAGCCACCACCCGCGCCCGCAGCTCGGGGGAGATCTGGATCTGGTGCATCGCTCGTACCTGCCGACTTCAGGCGGCGCGGCTCGAGACCGGCGCCGCCTCGGAAGATTACCTCGGAGTCCCGGTCGGCTCACGACCCGGCTGATTGTCCTCCATCGGGAAGGACTGGGCACCGCTACTCGAAGACAGCGGGCTCGGCTGCGGAGGAGCGGCTGGCTGTGACGGGTTTGGCGCCGCCGATGCGGTGGCGGGTGGCGGGGCCGCCGAAGCGGTCTGCTCGCCGCGTGTGCTCGTTGTCACCGCCGCCAGAAAGCGACGTGCCGTGTCATCAGTGGTGGTGACGGCGCCGGAGGCGATATCGCTCGCCGTTACACCGTGCTTTCGATAAAAGGCATCATTCTCGTCGTCGTCGATCGAG
This sequence comes from uncultured Steroidobacteraceae bacterium, assembly GCA_964400085.1. Classification (GTDB taxonomy): domain Bacteria; phylum Pseudomonadota; class Gammaproteobacteria; order Steroidobacterales; family Steroidobacteraceae; genus 13-2-20CM-66-19. Next base: position 45,705 of record CAYNTW010000016.1, read on the forward strand.
ATGACCGTACCATCCACTGCCAGTCCGGCGAAGACTCCACGGTTGCGCGAGTACGAGTAAACCTCGGCCTTGAAGCTGAAGTCGGTCGCGGCGGATGCTGAACGTCCGACCGGACCTGCGGCAACCGACGCGTCCGCGCCCAAGGTCACTTTCCCGCCCGTGATGCCTTCAATGCCCTTCGGCGTGGTGAAGACCAGCACGATGTCCGTGGACTGCACGCCCCACTGCCAACCGAAGCTGCCCCCCGTCATGGTGATGAAGATCGGATTGGTGAAACGACCGTCCTTGCCACGGTATACGAGCACGCCGTTACCGCGTCGACCACCGGCGAAGAAAGCAATCTTCGTCATGTCAGGAATGACCGCGATGCCGTACGCGCGCTCGAGCAGCCGGTCAGGAATCCCGCCATCGCGCGAGGTGCGCAACTCTTCCAGGACCTGGCTTGCCAGCAGGAGCTTGCCTTCCTCGCGCGCTTGCGCGTGGGCTCCCGTGGCGCCGACGGCCAGGACGACGCCGGCGAGCGCGGCAAATAAACTAATGCGGATGCGCATGCTTCGATCCCCTCGTCATCTGAGTTGGTCGGTATGTCCGACCGATAGGAGTGAAGCTTAACTCAACTGGGCTTGCAACACGACTGTTGTTGCGGTAGAGCGCTCGTTCAGCGGCGGTTTAGCTTTGTGGGGCGACAGGCTCCTGGCACCCCAGGGGTAGCCTAGTACCACAGAGATAAAAATAGCTGGATGACATTCGCGTTGAGCTTGTAGAGCGGCTCATTACCGACCGTGTAGCCGTTGCCATCGAGCAGCGCGTTACGGAAGTCGCTGTAGTCGATCAACAGATGATTGTAATGGCCATTGACGGTCATCTTCTTGTTGATCCACGGGAAGTTAAATTCGTACGCGAACCCCAAGCCGATCGACAGGCTGTGGAACGCCGCGAGCTCGCGGTCGCGGGCCATGAAGTTCTGATAGTTCGCGCGCGGAAACAGGTCGCTGTAGAAGTTGGCGGCGTTCTGGCGGTAGTAGCGCAGGCTGCCATCGAAAATCCATTTGTGCCACGGGTGCGAGTAGTCGACCTCGACCGTGTGGCCCGTGACGCCCCAGGTGTCATTGTAGAAACGATATTGTCCGGTTACCGCGGCGCGGTATGGCAGGTAGTACTTGAACTCAGCCGAGCTTGCCGTGCTGGTGTGGGTATTCGGGTAGATCTGGTTCGCCAGCGTGAAGCCCTTGCCCGCGACAGTGGGATCGAGATAGCGGATCTGTCGATAGGGGCTCGCGAGGTAACCCTGATCGGTGATCGCCTCGAAGTTCAAATCGAGAATGGCGTTGCGGGTGAGGATCTGGCTGAGCGACACACTATAAGCGCGGTGGTCGGCTTGTTTGTGGAAGGTCGGGTCGTTCTGGATGATGCCCTTGACCTTGACGTCCCGGAACACATCATCCCAGCCGCGCCGGTAGCCCATGCTCACCGTCGTGAGGTCGCCGAACATGCTCTGGCTGATCGAAAAGTACGAGGTGTTGGCCGAGTAATCCGGCTCGCGGCTATGGATGTAGCCCGCGGTGTAGATCGTTTTCCCGTGCAGGTAGTCGACGGAGGCTCCTTCCTGCTTGCGCGTCTCGTGGTACGGGCTTGCCGTAAGCTTCACGTCGACCGAGGCGCCCGAGATCAGGTCCTCGTAGTAGCTTCCAGTGAAAGAAAGACTCTCCCCAACCTTCTTGCGCACCAGGACTGAAGGGCCCTGGATCGTGATGCCGCCGCCGTTGTAGTTGTGGTACATGACGTCGGCGCGATCATCCGGCAATACGTCGGCGACGGCCGGCGCGCCGACGAGGCACAGCACGGCCAGCACCTTGGCCCAGCGGCCGAGGTGCGTAGTCATGGCGTCAGGCCCGCGCATCGAGCTCCGAATCAATTGCATCCGCAGCCACCGCCTACACCGCCAGTGGCGCCGCGAGAGCCCTCGCGGGCTTCATACACGTGGTCGAGATATGAGCTCGAGACGGGATCGCGGCTGAAGGACATGATGGGATCCGCGAAGTGCTCACGCTCGTAGGGCTTCACCCACGGCTGGATGGATGAGCACCCGGCCGTCAGTAATCCCGTCGCTGCAAGCGCCATCGCTATGATCTTGCCCATAGATCCTCCAACCGCTTCGTCCGCTCTTATTCCCGGATCATGGCCCGGATGGTGTTCAGGTACTCGCCTTCGTCACCGGGCTTGTAGGAAACGTGTCGATAGCGCACGTTGCCCTTGCGATCGATGATCACCGTGGTCGGCATGCCGGCGACACTGAACGCCTCACTGACTTTGCTCGCCTTATCGTAAAGGACCGGAAAGGTCACCGGCGTCTGTTTGAGCCACTCGTCCGCCGCCTTCGAGTCCGGCTCCACGTTCACCCCGATGAGCGTGAACCCGAGCTTGTTGTACTTCTTGTAGATGTCCTCGAGCAATGGCATTTCCTGGCGACACGGTCCGCACCAGCTCGCCCAGAAGTTGATCATCACCACCTGGCCCTTGTACTGCGCCAGGCTCACTTCACCGCCCGCTTTCGCGGGGAGCGTGAATTGGGGTGCCGGGCCGCTCGGAGCCGCCGCCACAACGGGCAACGCGACGATCAAAGCGGCGACGAATCCTGCGATACGCTTCTGCATAGCTCCTCCACAACCTTTAGAAGAACACGGTCGTGCCGATGCGCATCTCGATGTTGTTGGTGAGTTTCGTGACACCCAGGAGATCGGACTGGAACGCGCGGTCCTGCACCGTGATGTGCACCGCGAGCCAATCAGATGGCAACACCCGGAAGCCGGCTCCGAAATTCACCGCGAACTTCTTGTCACCCGCGAAATCGACTGCGCCGATGCCGCCGAGGACGTAGAAAGCGCTCGACAAGGCGATGCCGCGACCGAGAAAGGCCTCGCCAGGGAGGAAGTTGTAGCCGAGTGACAGATCGTAGTACGTGAAGTGCCTCTCAGGGGGCGTCAAAAGCTGGATGTTTCCCCCGAGCGTCTCGAAGCTCGTGCGGCCGGCCTTGGTACGCCCGTATTCACCCTGGAAAAAGAAGTCTTCGGTGACGTGATAGGCCGCTGTCGCCCCATAGCTCGGGTTGGTGCCAAAGTCCTCGACCGACAGCGCGCCGTAGTTGAGTCCCAGCTCGATGTTCGCGCTGCGGATCTTGGGCACCGTGATCTTGCGACGCTCCACTTGCGGCTCGACCACGCGCGGCGTGGTGTCGTCATCTGGCGACTGATCCGCGCGCCGGGCGTCCTCGCGGGCTTGCGCCCGCTCGTCACGCGCCTCCTGACGATGGTGAAACCAGTTGCTCACCGTCGCGCAGCCGGACAGCGTAGCCACCGCCACCGTCAGAAGAAGAACGCGAATCCACCTTTCCATTCGTCTGCTCTCTGATTCTGATTGAGGTTGGTGAAAATGTAATGACTCTTGAATTCGGCGCGGAGGAAGAAGCGTCGCGTCAGATAGAAGCGCAGCCCCCCCCCAACAAACGCGGTCTCCTCGGTACGATCGCTGGGCTGCACGAGGGTCGCCTTGGGCTGCAGATGCATTACGCCGGTACCGATCGTGAAGAACGGCGAGAGGCGCCACTCCGGCATGAACACGTGCGTGAGCCCGATATCCACGACGTCGCCGTTGGTGAACTTACCCAGGAACTGGCCGCCGGTGAGCTCCACGGCGAGCTGCGAATTGAAGGAGTATGAGCCGTAGGCGGAAATCAACGTCGCGCCACCCCATTCACCCGCGAACATGCCGATCTCGAAGTGGTGCGAGGTGAAGCCGGAACGATCCCCCAGGTCGAAGGTGAACGGCGTACCGTCGGCGAGCACGGTTTTCAGCATGTCGCGTTGCGACGCCCAGCCTTCCACTCCCCGCGGCGTGCGTACCTTGAACCAGTCCGTGCGGCGGAAGAGCACCAGGACGCTTTCGCTCCGCCCTACGACGTTGAACACGGGGTAGCCGCGCCCCGGCCCCGAGTGTAATTCGAGGTATGGGGCCGTCACGAATACCTGTAAATGCTCCCGCGCGCTCCCCACCACGGGGGCGAGGAGCATGACGAGAAGAGCCAGGAGGGCTCTCACCCTAATTGACAGGCACTGCCGGGTCGAACGGATTGTTGAAGTATTGCGCGCCAATATCCAGCCACTCGGACAACAAGCGAAGCTCCGCCGGGCTCAGGTAGCCCGCGTGCGTACTTCCGGAACCCGTTGCGAAGCGGCCCAGGAACTGGGCTGACAGCCCGCCATTCGCGCTTCCCGCATTCAGGTACGGTCCCACAGGAATGGTCGTCGGGTTACCGTTCGCATCTGGCGGCCCCTGCGCATTCTGCAGGGCTCCCATCATAACTACTTGCTCCGGATGCTGAAACAGGAGTTGGCGATAAGAGACGAACTGTTGCGGCACGTCCGTGGAGGCGGCATTCGTAAGATTGAGCTGCCCGGCGGGCGCTTGCGTGGCTCCCATGGCGTCTGTCGTCGAATGGCAACCCGCCTGGGAGCAGGTCACCGCGTTGCCTTTGGCGTCTTTACGCGCCAAATCCCATATAGGTTGGATGTGCTGTGGGTAATTGATGATGATGCGGCAGTTTGCCGCCCATGCGCTGGCGCACGCGCTGGTCGTTGGGATCACCTCACCGTCCTTGGCGTCGAGGTCGTTATAGCTCAGCGTGATCGGCGCACCCTGGGTTGCCTTCGCCGGATCGGTCCAGACGTCCGTGTAGAGCACGTTGACGCTTGGAACCTCGCTGCAGGCCACTCCCGAGCCGCTGGTGCAAGTCACGCGGGCACGCGCCTCCGCCATGGTTTCTCCCGCGTTCGGGATGAACGGGATGAGGATCGTGCCGTCCTTTTCTGTGTAGCTCGTTTGCAAAGTATTTGGGAAGGCTGTTCCCGTGGTGGAGCCGGTGTAGACCGCCGCAAACGCTCCTGAGCGTCCATGCGAGAGGGGTGACTGGGGTGTCGCTGGTTTGTGACACCCGTTGCAGCTCACCACCTCTCCTGGCTTGGCGCTCAGCCATACCGAGAGGTTGGGGGAAATGTTGCGTGCGTTTGCGTCGAGCACTTCGAGAGAGAACGCCACGTTTGCGGCCACCCGGATCCTCACGGAGCCATCGGGCTCGACCGGCGCGTAGCCCACGATCTCGCGCATGAAGTTGCTGGCGCCGAAGGCCGCGTCGGAGAGGTTCACCACCGTCTGGTCCGGCATGGAAACCGCCTTGGTGACGCGTACAAAGCGCGCCGCACGCGCGCTCGCCGGTGTTTGCGCTGGGTCAGCGACGGCCTGAATACTTGGTTTCGCGGTGTCGACGCCGTCGAAGTCGTACACGCTCTTGATATCGATGATCCCGACACCGTTGTCAACCAGGGTCTGACTGACATCGACACCGGGCAGCTTGTCGAGAATGATGTTCTGTAACGGTCGCGGCTGCGTGGCGACCACGTCGGTGACCATGACGCCTTCGACCGGTTGCATGATCGGCTTGAAGGTATTCGCGGCGGGATCGAACATCCACACGCTATAAAGCGGAGGTGCAACCTGCACGTTGGGGTCGGCGAGCGCCGTGTCGGTGCACGGGCCGATGCTGCCGTCCTTGTTCAGGATGCGGCACTCTTCCCAGCTGACGAGGATGCGGTTCGTGCCGTCCCACAGGGGAAAAGCGGAATGGAAGCGTCCGCCCGCGGATGGGCCGGGAATGGTCGAGACGTTGTTGGGCGTAGCGCGCGTCTGCGCGGGTCCTGGCATGCCGGCGCTTGTCGCCAGCGGCTGCGCGTTTTCGACAAACTGGTTGCCTTGGATGATGACCAGCTGGCCGCCGAAGTCGGTATCCGCGAACTGCCGGATGAGAGAGAGGATATTGCCGTTCTGCATCTCGTGCGGCTGCATGAACTCCACCACGGTGTCGTTCGTGCCGGTCATGTGGCTGTTCGCGCCGTAGTAGAGCTGGGTATCCGTGCCGTCAGGATTCGACGAGTACAGGTGCATGGCGTTCGTGCCACCGGGTGCGTTGTCCCAGCGGGTGAACAAGAGACGACCGTTGGCGAGCACCGTCGCTTGCTGGTCGTCGCTTTGGTTGAAGGAGATCTGGTGCACCCCGGTGCCGTCGGAATTCATCACCTCCAGCACGAATGCCGGCTCGGTCTTGTCCTCGTTGTTGTAGATGAACTGCGGCTTGCCTTCATCCAGCAGGATGCCCTGCGACTGGGTCTGGCGTGTCGAGGAGAACACGATCCGCCCATCCGGCAGATAGTGAGGTGAGACGTCGTTCACGGTCTTCGGATCCGGGTCCGTATTGGGGTCGATCACCGGGGCCAGCGTGTCGGTGGCGAGGACGTACTGGTAGATGCGCCAGGACGGGGGTTTTTTCTGCATCTGGTTCGCGGCCATCGGACCGCGCATCGCGAACACGACCCGCTTGCCGTCCACCGAGGCATCGACGTCTTTGACGTCCCACGTCATGTTCGGCGTCGTGGTCGTGATCCGGGCCGTGATGTTCGTTTCTTTCGCGCTCGGCGAGGCGCTCGCGCGCATGTAGAGGTCCGCGGACGGAAAGGCAACGCGCAACATGCGCACGTCGTCCGCCCCGGCCGCGATGTTGGCCTTGGTGGGGATCGTGCGTTTCACGTAGAAAATAGGGTAGTCGTTGGTGGCCGGGTCCGCGGTCTGGCTGTTTGAGATGTTGAAGCTGCCGCCGCCGCTACAGGCGCTCAGGGTCAGTCCGAGGGACAGGGCCAGGAAGGTGGTGGCCGCCGCCCGCCTTGCAACAATGTATCCGCGCTGCACATTCATCACTACGAAGCTCCACGTCGATTCGCCCGCGCCTTCCGCAGCGGGAGGCGAATGTAACTTAATTCAAGTCACCCCTGGCCGGCTTTTTGCCGGTTGTGCTGAATCCGTCACGGCATTCGCGCGAGCTTCCCTGTTCTCTCTACGCCCGCGGTTCACCGGCACTGAGCGCGCTACTAGTTAGCCGTTCAACCCCACAGCCGCCGTGACCCGGCTCGCACTTTGCCGAGTAATGAGCCTGGCGGCGGGACCAACAAGAAACATGTCGTCATCTGGCGACGTCGGCCGCGACAGACAAACCGGGGTGGGACTTTCGGGCCGTATAGTGCGGCCCGCGCATCGACAATCTGGGAGTGGGTGGGCGCTATGAGTACGCAAAAAGTCAGGAACGGGAGCTCGCGCTCCGCGGCCGTCGCAGCCGCGGTTGCCCTGAGCCTCCTCACCCAGGTGATCGCACCTGCCTACGCGGGGTCCGCGGAGCAAGCCGAGCGCATCTATGAGCGGATTGCCGGCGTACCGCCATCGGCGGCGACTCTCGCCACCATGATCCAGGAGATCAACAACCAGCCCGGACAGCCCGGCCTGCTCGCCGCGGCGGGCGAAGCCACCAAGGCGCCCGAGTTCTACAACGTGGTCCTGAAGAACATGGTGATTCCGTGGACGAACCGCGATCAGACGGTGTTCGCTCCATTGAACGACTATGCGGCCACCGTGATCGGTATGGTGCGCGACAACGTTCCTTTCAACACCGTGCTGTCGGGCGACATTCTTTATACGGTCAACGCGCCGGGCCTGCCGCCCGTCTCCATCGCCAACAACGACCACTACGCTGCCGCGGAGGCCAATGGAGTGGACCTTTCCACGGCGCTCGTGGCGACCTCGCAGTCGGCGGTCTATGGCCTGCCTAGCGCTGCGACCGCGGGAGTCATCACGACGCGCGGCGCTGCGTCCGCGTTCTTCATCAAAGGCACGAACCGCGCGATGTTCCGGTTCACGATGATCAATCACATGTGCCATGACATGGAGACGCTGATGGATACGTCGCGTCCCTCCGATCGTATCCGCCAGGACGTTTCACGCAGCCCGGGCGGAGACAGCCGGATTTTCTTGAACAACTGCGTCGGCTGCCATAGCGGCATGGATCCGATGGCCCAGGCTTTCGCCTACTACAACTTCGATGACACCACCAATCAGCTCGTCTACACGCCGGGCCAGGTGCAGGCGAAGTACCACATCAATTCGCAGAACTTCCCGCAGGGATTCATCACGCCCGATGACAGTTGGGCGAACCGCTGGCGTGCCGGCCCGAACATGGTGCTCGGTTGGGGCGCCGGCGGCGGCAGCGGCAATGGGGCGAAGTCCTGGGGCCAGGAAATCGCCGGCAGTCAGCAGTTCGCGGCCTGCCAGGTGCAGAAGGTGTTCCAGACGGTGTGCTTGCGCACGCCCTCGAGCGCGGCGGATATCAGTGCGGCCGCCACGATCACGAGCAGCTTCCAGTCCGGCTACAACCTCAAAACCGTCTTCCAGCAGGTCGCCGCGACCTGCCCGGGCACCTGAAGGGGTCATAGCCAATGAACAGGTATCATGATATGAACCGCTTCGGACTGATTTTCCTGGCGACGCGCGCCCTGAAGGCAGCGGCGGCCGTGGCTCTCGTGGGGCTGGTCGCTGCGTGCAGCTCGGGCTCCAACGGCCCGGCCACCGTCGTACAGCAGCAAACCTCCAATTCTTCCACGGCGAATACCTACACGGGTCCGCCGGCCGCGACTGCCGACGTCACGGCGTTCCAGATCAACCTGTGGCAGAACATCCGCGTTCAGAACCGTTGCGGCGGGTGTCACCACGAGGGCGGACAGTCGCCCATGTTCGCGCGCTCGGATGACGTCAACGCCGCCTATCAGGCCGCGTTGCCGCTCATCAATGCCACCAACCCTTCGCAGTCGACGATGGTGTTGAAAGTCGGTGGCGGCCACAACTGCTGGGTCGCCGACCCCAACGCTTGCGCGCAGACACTGCTCACGTGGATCAACAACTGGCTGGGTGGCGGGTCGGCTTCGGCCACGAGCATCACGCTGGTGGCGCCTCCGTCGCACAGCGTGGGGGGCAGCAAATCCTTCCCGGCGGATTCCGCAGGATTCCAGACCTATCTGTGGCAGCCGATCCTGACGGTGTACTGTTCAAACTGCCACACTCCGACCTCGGGCACGGCGCAGGCGCCGTATTTCGCGCAGTCCGATGCCAACCAGGCGTACCTGGCGGCGCAATCGAAAATCAACCTGAACACGCCTGACCAGTCGCGTTTCTATGAGCGACTGTCGCAGGACCTGCACCACTGCTGGGCCACGACGCCCGGTGGCGCGCCGGATTGCCCGGGAAGCGCCGCGATCATGCTGAAGGCGCTCCAGGACTACGCCAACAGCGTTCCGACCACCAACATCGACCCAACGCGGGTGGTCTCGAAGGCGCTCGGTCTGACCGAGGGCACGATCGCTTCCGGTGGCGCCCGCTACGAGGCTAACATCGTGGCCAAGTACATGTTCGAAACCGGCACCGGCAACATCGCCTACGACACCAGTGGGGTCAGTCCCGCGGCCGATCTCACTTTGAACAGTGGAGTGTCGTGGGCCGGCGGCTGGGGTTTGACGTTCGCCGTGGGCGGCAAGGCGCAGGCCTCGACTTCCTCCAGTCAGAAGATCGCGCAGCTCGCGCAGGCCACGGGCGAGTACTCGTTCGAAGCCTGGGTGAATCCGGCCAACGTCGCGCAGAAGGAGGCGTACATCATGACGTACTCCGGCAGCGACAAGACCCGCAACGCCACCCTCGCGCAGAATGCGCAGTCCTATGAGGGCCGCACGCGCAGCAGTACGACTGACACCAACGGCTCGCCGCCGCTCATCAACGCGACCACCGAGAACGTGGCGCAGGCAGCGTTGCAGCACGTTGTGCTGACATATGATCCGGTGAACGGCCAGCAGTTGTACGTGAACGGCGCGCTCACTCCCGATAAGGACACCGCCGGTGGCGGGTCGTTGGCGAGCTGGGATAGCACGTTCGCCCTCGCGCTGGGCGCCGAAGTCACCGGCAAGGAGCAATTCCTCGGCACGATCAAGTTTGCCGCGGTCCATAGTCGTGCGCTCACGGCCGCGCAGATCATGCAGAACTTCAATGCCGGCGTCGGCCAGAAGTACTTCCTGCTGTTCGATATCAGTGCTCAAACGGGTATCGCGCAGACCTACATCATGATGCAGGCGAGCCAATACGACACGTATAGCTATCTATTCGCCAACCCGACGTTCATCAGCCTGGATCCGAAAGCGGCGCCTGCCAACATCGTGATCAAGGGCATTCGGATCGGTGTGAACGGTTCGATCCCGTCCGCGGGCCAGTCGTTTGCGACTCTCTCGGCGACGGTGGGTCCGCCGACCTATTCGGCCAGCGGTGGGCAGGTGCTGTCCACGGTCGGCGCGGTGATTGCCGCCGACCAGGGGCCAGCAACCGACGTGTTCTTCCTGGAGTTCGACCAGTTGGGCACGTTTATGCACACCTGGACGGAGCCGACGTACACGGCGCCGCCGGCGCAGCCGCAGCCGGACCAGCCGGACATGGGCATCGCGACCTTCGAGCGGGTCTATCACGCGATGTCCAACATCACGGGCGTGCCGTTCACGAACTCGGCAGTCACCACGCTCTACCAGTCGGTACAGCAGTCGATGCCGTCGCAGTCGCAGATTGCCGCTTTCCTGCCATCGCATCAAACGGCGATCTCGCAGATGGCCGGTGTCTACTGCACGCAGCTGGTGAATACGTCGTCTTATCGTGACGCCTTCTTCCCGGGTGTCGGTGCTGCCAACTTCAGCGCGAGTGCATCCTCGTACTTCAGCACTCAGGCTAACCGGGATGCGGTGGTCACGCCGCTCGTCAAGGCTATCGTGGGTACGACTGCTTACCCGCAGGCGGCCGCCGGTATGACTACTGAGCTCAATGCGCTACTGCAGCGCATACCGACCCTCAGCGGCTCGGCGACGGTATCCACCGCAACGATCGCAGCCTGCAGTGCCGCACTCGGCAGCGCCGCCGCGACTCTGCAGTGATCGGAATCAGGAGAAAGAGCACCATGTTCTTCATTCAAAAGAAACTCCCCCGGTCGCACGCTCCCGGCGAGCCGCTGCTCCACGAGAACCACAAGCGACCGGTCACGCGGCGCGAGCTCCTTGGCGCAGGACTGATCAGCGCCCCTGCGGTAGTGGTGGCGCCCGCCTTTCTAGGGGCCATGCTGAAGCCGAACAAGGCAAACGCGGCCCTGTCGAACGATATCCAGGCGCTATTGGCAAAAGGCCAGTGCGATGTCGCCACGAAGGCGAGCGGAATCCCCGTGATCTGTTTCGATCTCGCCGGCGGGCCGAACATGGTCGGCTCGGAAGTGCTGGTCGGTCAGAAAGGCAGCCAGGCCAACTTCCTCACGACCGCGGGCTACGGTAAGCAGGGGCTGCCCGGCAACATGGTGCCTTCCGCGGCCGGATTCGTGGACAGCACCTTCGGGCTCCTGTGGCATTCCGATGGCGCCATTCTCAGAGGCATGAAGACCAAGGCCACCACGCCCGCCACCGCGGCGGGCACGAACGGGGCGGTCATTTGTGCCATGTCGCAAAACGATACCGGTCAGAATATGCACAACCCGATGTATGGCATTGCCATGACGGGCGCGCGGGGCACACTACTGAACCTGGTAGGCAACGAGTCGTCAGTGTCCGGCGGCAACTCCGCCGCGCCGATGACTATGATCAACCCGCTGTTCCAACCGACAACGATTGCCGTACCGGCCGATGATGTGGCTCTCGTCAGCACGGGTGGCGCGCCCGCCGACCCGGTATCTGTCGCGGTGCTCGAGTCACAGACTCGTATCTCCGGCGGCACCGCTTTATATGACCCCAACAATACGGCCGGTACCGAGTTCGCACAGAACAGTGCGGGGACTGTCGTGGGCAGTATGCTTGCGCCCCCTACGTCCCAAGCCGGCACGTTGCTCTATCCGAACATTCCCGCGAAGGATGTCGCCCTGAAGAACCAGGTGCGGTGCGCATACGCGCAAGCGGCCTACACCGCCGCCACTTTCGGCAACCCGGCGGCCCTCGATCCCACTCAGGACCCTCTGATCATCGGCGGCGGGACGCCCATCTTCACGGCAGCGGATTTCATGGATCAGGACGTTCGCAAGACGGCGAGCGTCATGAAACTCGTTCTCAATGGCTACGCCGCCGCGGGCACCATCACCATCGGCGGTTGCGATTATCACGACAGCACCCGGGCCACGGGTGAAAACAAGAACTTCAAGGTCGGCCAGATGATCGGCGCGGTTCTGGAATACGCGCAGCGCCTGGGTACGCCGGTCATGGTCTATGTCTTCAGTGACGGCTCGCTGACTTCGAGCGCCATGGTCGACAACAGCACCGACGGTCGCGGCAAGCTGGTGTGGCAGGGAGATAACCAGTCCGTGGCCTCCACGTTCTTCCTCGTCTACAGCCCCAAAGGCCGGCCGCAGCCGGTCAACGGCGCTGCGAGCCAGCAGATTGGCTGGTTCACCGCCGACGGCAGCGTCGACAGCACCTCGAGTCCCGCGGCCAACTCGGTCCCGCAGATTCCGGAAGTCATGCTGCTCAACTACATGGCGCTACTGGGCCAGGCAGGCAATTTCAGCACCGTGTTTCCGAAGCAGGGCCTCGGGTCGCCGACTCAGCAGGCCGCACTGACGGCGTTCGGGCAGATCGTGTGATGATCGCAAGGAGAGCCGGCGGGCTCTCCTTGCTCCACCTTTGTCGCGCAAAGCCGACGCTCCGGCATATTCTTTCCTATCGTTGCTCGCGGCCTCGCTTCAGTTCGTTGACAGTGTTAAGTAGCCTATGCGAGGGTTGGCCGCGCGGCGGCAGCCGGCCAACGGGCGCGGTTGCGGGGCCCGGCCTATGCGGCCCGAAACGATTCCACATCAGCGTCAAGGAAATTTTTTGAGCTCGCAGTGGCCGAATGGGCTTGTGTTGCATCGTGTGTGCCTGAGATGGCGGTGGGTCAGGGTAACGGCCGCCCTGGTTGCCTTCGCTGCCGGCGTGTCCGCGCCGGCGCAGCCGGCCTATTTCCTACTCGGACACGAGGCGCCTGATTTCGCGCTGCACGCGGTTGCGGGAAGTAACGTCCGCCTTTCCGAGCATCGGGGCGATGTGGTTGTCCTCAGCTTCTGGAGCAGCCGCTGCTCCCCCTGCCGAGCGCAACTTGCCGCCCTGGACAAGAGCCTCGCCACGTACCGGTCGGCGGGCTTGCAGATGTATGGGATCAATGTGGACGACGACCAGACCCGCGCGATCGACTTCGCGCACGGTGGGCAGGCGGTCACCTTCGCGCTGCTGCTGGATCCGCAGAAGACCGTCAGCCGCCGTTACGAGGTCGACAATCTCCCCATGACCTTGTTGATCGACCGTAACGGGATCGTGCGGTATGTCCTGCGCGACTACAGCGCAAAGAGCGAGGATCAATATCTGCAGCAGCTGCGTACTCTGCTGAACGAATGATCGGAAAATAGAATGAACCAACTCTCGAGATGGAAATTGCGGGCGCTCCTCGGGCTGGCGTTGGCGGTACTTGGCCTATCGTTGACTGCGGTGGGCTTGGCGCTGGCGCAGAACGCTGCTCCGGGTACCGATGCAACCACGGCTGCTCCGCCGGCGGCCGCTGCCCCCGCGAATGCAGCTCCGACGACTCCGCCGCCGGCCGTTCCCGCTGGCAGCGCGACAGCGGGCGCCGCGCCGGGCGAAGCCCCCGCCGAGGGCACTGCCGCTCCCGATACCCGCGGGCTCGATGAGGAAGTGCAAGGCCTGAAAAAGGACGTGGTTGATCTGAACCGCGATCTGTTCGTGCTGGAGGAGGAGCTGCTGTTCCCCGCCAATACCCAGGTGGCGGTATTTCTCTCCATGGACGTCGGCGATTTCTTCGCCCTCGACTCGGTTCAGCTCAAGATCGACCAGAAGGAAGTCATCAACTATCTATATACGCCGCGGGAAGTGGAGGCGTTATTGCGCGGCGGTGTGCATCGCCTGTACCTCGGCAATCTGAAGGTCGGCAAGCACGAGCTGGTCGCGTTCTTCAGTGGCAAGGGTCCAAACGACCGCGATTACAAGCGCGGCGCGAGCCTCACCTTCGAGAAAGGCATCGGAGCGAAGTACCTGGAGCTGAAGATCAACGATCGGCAGCGCAAACAGCAGCCGGAATTCGAGATCAAGGACTGGGAATAAGCTTTTGAGCGGTCGCGTCCTAAAACTGTTGCTGGCGGTGGCCGCCGCGGCCGCCGTCCTCACCGCGGCGCCCGCCGAGGCTCGGCGTCACGATCCGGAAAAGTTGCCGGAAACCCGTATTCGCGACCTGCATTACGGCGACGTGCTCTTCTATTTCTATCAGGGTGACGATTTCGAGGCGATTACCCGGCTGACCGCGTACCAGCACTGGGACCTCGTCAAGCATCACGAGGCCGAGTCGGAACTGCTACTCGGAGGCCTTTATCTGTCGCTCGGCATGCACAACGAGGCCGGAGAGCGGTTCCAATCGTTGTTGACCGACGACGTTCCAACAGGCGTGCGCAATCGAGCCTGGTTCTATCTCGGGCAGGTCTGGTATGCGCGCGGCTACCTCGATAAAGCCGCCGAGGCCCTGGGCAAGATCAACGGGAAGATGTCGGCCGACTTCGAGGCGCAGCGCGAGCATCTCTATGCTAATGTGCTGATGCATCAGGGCAAGTTCGACGACGCCATCCGTTTGTTGGCCGCGGCGCGCGGATCATCGATCTGGACGTCCTATGCCCGGTTCAACCTCGGCATTGCCCTGATCCGCAGCAAGCGGCTGCCAGAAGCCGACCGCTTCCTGACGACCGTCGGCACCATGGACGCGACGACCCCCGAAAAGGCGGCGCTGAAGGATCGCGCCAATCTTGCGCTGGGGTATGCGTATCTTCAGGCGAATGATCCCGCCAAGGCGCGTGCGCCGTTGGAACGCGTGCGCCTGAACGGGCCTTATTCCGATAAGGCGCTGCTCGCGATTGGCTGGGCGGACGCCCAACTGGGCGACTACAAAGGCGCGCTCGTTCCATGGACCGAGCTGCGCAACCGCAACCTGCTCGACGCAGCCGTGCAGGAGTCCTATCTCGCTGTCCCCTACGCCTACAGCAAGTTGGGTGCGAGCGCGCAGTCCGCCGACAACTACGAGACGGCGGTGGAGCAGTTCAGCAACGAGGACAAGAGCATCGACGGGGCGATCGGCCGCATTCGCGACGGGAAGATGATCCAGGATGCGCTCGGGGCCGACAAGGAGGGTCATTACGGTTGGTTCTGGCAGCTCAAGGACATCCCGGAGGCGCCGGAGTCCCGCTATCTCTACGTCCTGTTGGCGGGCCATGACTTTCAGGAGGGGCTCAAGAACTATCGCGACCTGAATTTCATGGGGAAGATGCTCGATAAATGGGGCGACAGCATGGAAGCGTTCGGTGACATGATCGATACGCGCGAGCATGCTTACGCCGAGCGCATTCCCAAGGTCGACGCTCTTCTGGCTTCAGGCGCCGTGGACAAGCTCCAGCAGCGGCGCGCGGAGCTCGAAACGCAGGTTTCCAGGATCCAGAAGGATCAAGACGTGGCCGCGCTCGGTTCCGCGGAAGAACGTGAGCAGTGGGCGCGCATACAACGTCTCGAGGCCGCGTTGGCGGGAGCGCCGGACACTCCCGAGAACGCGGAGTTGCGCGCGCGCCTGAAGTTGGTCAAGGGAGTTCTTTACTTCCGCCTGAACGACTCGTTCAAGGCGCGGATGTGGCAGCAGCAACGCAGTATCAAGGATCTCGATCTCGCTCTTCATGAGGCGCAGAGCCGCTGGATCAGGGTTGATCGCGCGCGCAAGGCCGTACCCAACAACAACGGTGAATTCGCCGCACGGGTCGCGGCGCTCAAACAGCGTATCGACGCATTGCAGGCGCGGCTCGCCGCGAGCGAGGAGAAACAGACGAGTTATCTGGCGCAGCTTGCGATCCACGAGCTCGACCAGCAGAAGGGCCGCCTCGCGGCCTATCAGGTGCAGGCGCGGTTCGAGCTGGCGGCGATGTACGATCGCGCGGCCAACGAGGAAGAGGCGCCCAAGAAGCCGCCCGCCGGCGTGGAGCAGAAGGGACCCGGCTCCGGGGCGCCGGAGAACCAGAGCGCGATGCCCGATCAAGGCGGGACAGGCTCGCTGCAGTCCGCGGCGCCGACGCCCGAGCAGGGTGGGGCGACCGCTAGCCCGGCGCCTGATCAGGGCGCGCCAGGTTCACCGCAGTCTGCTACCCCGGCGCATGATCAGAGCGCGACGCCTGCGCCGCCGCCGGCGACGCAGCCGCCGGGCGCGGACGCCGGCACTTCCGGAACGCCCAAGCCATGAAGCGCTCCATTCCAACAGCAGTCGCTATCATCCTCGGCGCGTGCGTCGCGACGGCCGGCCTGTCGCCGGCCCGCGCTGACGATCCCAACTCCGCCAAGACGATCGGGGATCTCAAGGCGCGCGACATCCCCATCCGCAAGGACTCGAAGGTCAATGCGAGCTCCTCGAAGGCGATGGACAACTACCGCCGGTTCCTCGAGCTGCAGAAGACCGATCCGCAGCGCCGCGCCGAGGCGATGCGTCGGCTCGGCGACCTCAATCTCGACGCGGGCGACATCGAGCGCATGGAGAAACAGGTCGGCATCGTCGACCTGCAGAGCGCCGAAGCGATCAAGCTCTATGCGACCTTGCTGAAGGCCTACCCCGACTACGAGCGCAACGACCAGGTGTTGTATCAGCTCGCGCGCGCGTACGAGACCACCGGCCAACCGGAGCAGGCGCTCGCGACACTGGACCAGATCGTCCGCAAGTTCCCCAACAGCCCGCAGATGGACGAAGTGCAATTCCGGCGTGGCGAGCTGTTGTTCTCCGCCAAGCGCTACGCGGATGCCGAAAAGGCGTACGCGGTGGTGATCAAGGTCGGCAAGTCCTCGGAATATTACCAACAGAGCCTGTACAAACACGGCTGGTCGCTGTTCAAGCAGTCGATGACCGAGGAGAGCCTGCCGTCGTTCGCCGGTGTTTTGGACCTGGAGCTGGCTCCCCGCAACGGCAAAACGCCGGCGGTGGAGAGTCTCAGACGCGCGGACCGCGAGCTGGTCGAGGATACTCTGCGCGTCATGAGCATCGCGTTCTCCTATGGAGAGGGCGCCGGATCGATCGACGCGTTTCTGAAGAAGCACGGCGAGGCGAATTACTCGTACCTGTTGTACTCGCGCCTGGGCGACTTCTACGTCGACAAGCAGCGTTACCAGGACGCCGCGGTCACCTATCTCGCCTACGTCAAGCGCGATCCTTACAGCGACCAGGCTCCCAACCTGGCGATGCAGGCGATCGAGGCCTATAACAAGGGCGGCTTCGCGGAGCTGGTGCTCCAAGGCAAGCACGAGTTCGTGGAGCGCTACAACTTCGACTCGCCGTTCTGGAAGACTCGCCAGCGGGCGCAGTATCCGAAGGTCGTGCAGGAGCTGAAAACCAACCTGAAGGACGTCGCGACGTACTTCCACGCGACCGCCCAGAAGAGCAAGAAGCTCGAGGACTACCAGGAGGCCTCGCGCTACTATCGCGACTACCTGAAGTCATTCCCGGATGACCCGGACTCCGCGGCGACCAACTACCTGTTGGCCGAAACGCTCTTCGAAAGCCACCAGTACGCCGCCGCCGCGGCCGAATACGAGCACACCGCTTACGGCTACCCGAAGAACGCCAAGTCGGCGACCGCCGCTTACGCGCAGCTGGTCTCCTATCAGAAGGGCGAAGAGGGCCTGACGGGCGCCGACAAGGTCGAATGGCACAAGCGCGCGACGGATGCCGGCGTGAAGTTCGCGCAGACCTTCCCCGAGCATCCTGACAGCGCCGGTGTGCTCACGCGAGCCGCCGAAGACATCTTCGCGGCCAAGGATCTGCCGCGCGCGATCACCGTGTCGGAATCGATCCTTGCCCGCCAGCCGCCGGTGGACGCGGCCAAACAGCGCATCGCGTGGACCATCATCGCGCGCTCGCACTACGACCAGAACGAATTCGACAAGGCAGAGCCCGCATTCGCGAAAGCGCGGGAGCTTGCCGGAACGGATGAGAAACTCCGCCAGGATCTCACCGAGAGTCTCGCGGCCAGTGTCTACAAACAGGGTGAGGCCAAACAGAAGACCGGCGACTCCGCGGGCGCTGTGGAGGATTACCTGCGCGTCGCGCGGGTGGCCCCGAACTCGAGTATCCGCTCGACCGCGATGTACGACGCCGCCGCGCAGCTGATTGTCTTGAAGCAATGGGATCGCGCGATCACAGTGCTGGAGGACTATCGACGCGAGTTCCCGAAGAACGAGCACGCGCAGGACGTCACCAAGAAGCTGGCTGTGGCCTATGCGCAAGCGGGTCGCCCCGGAGAGGCGGCGGGCGAGTTCGAAAAGATCGCGACCAGCCCGGGCGAAGAGCGCGCCGTCCAACGGGAGGCCCTGTTGCAGTCGGCGGATCTTTACGCGAAAGCGAACAACGTGCCGAAGGCCACTTCGATGCTCGAGAAGTTCGTGGCGAGCAATCCAACACCAATCGCCGACGCCGAGGAAGCCCGCCAGCGCCTCGCCGACTACGCGGCCAAGGGCGGCGACTTGAACAAGCGCGATTATTGGTATCGAGAGATCATCAAGGTCGATAACCAGGCGGGCGCGCAGCGTACGGATCGCACTCACTATCTCGCTGCGAAAGCACAATTGGCGCTGGCGCAGCCGGCGCGGGATCAGTTCCGCGCGGTACGCCTCACGCTGCCCCTGAAGAAGAGCCTGGCCGCCAAGCGCAAAGCGCTCGAAGCGGCAATGGATGGTTACAAAAAGGCCGCCGAATACCAGGTGGCCGAGGTAACCACCGCTGCGACGTACGAGATGGCCGAGTTATATCGGACGCTCGCAAAGGACGTCATGGCGTCCGAGCGACCGAAGAATCTCAAAGGTGACGAGCTCGAGGAATACAACTCACTGCTCGAGGAGCAGGTGTTTCCTTTCGAGGAGCAAGCAATCAAGGCGCACGAGCTGAACACGGCTCGGGCCAAAGATGGTGTGTATGACGAGTGGGTCCAGAAGAGCTTCCAGGCGCTCGCCGAGCTCAAGCCTGCTCGTTACGGTAAGACGGAGTTGACGCAGGATGTGGTCACGAGCCTCAACTGACAGCGCGCGCCTTGGCGTGCGCACCGCGGTGGCCGGTCCTGTGATCGGGACGCGTGCCCGTGGGCGGTTGGTTCCTGGCCGCGCGGTGATCGGCGGGGCCGTGTTGGCCCTCGCAATGTTGTTTTTGGCCGCTTGCAGCTCGACTCCCAGCAAGCCGACGGAATCATCGTCCCAACCGGTTGGCGCGACGTCGGGCGCTGATGCTGGAAAGTCCGGTGCGGGCGCGCCCGGCGCGGGTGGCGCTGGCGCAGGCAGGAGTGGTGCTTCTGGCGCTGCCGGGGCGAACGGCACGGCTGGGGCGGCGGGCGCTGGTGCGGCGTCCGTGCCCATTACGGCGCGCGGTAAGGCTGACTTCGATCGTGCGGTCGGCGCCATGAAAGCCGGCAACACGACGGAGGCCGAGCTCGAATTCAAACAGGTGGCGCTGCAGTTCCCGCAGCTCTCCTCCCCATATGTGAATCTGGGCATTCTCTATCGCAAGACGGGTCGTCTGGACCAATCTGAGGAGGCCCTCAAAACCGCGGTGGAGCGCAACGACGGCAGCGCCGTCGCGTGGACCGAACTGGGTGCCACGCAGCGACTTCGCGGTGAATTCCCGAACGCGGCCGCGTCTTACGAGAAGGCCATTGCCGCAGATCCCAACTTCGCGCCGGCTTATCGGAACCTCGGCGTGGTTTCGGACCTCTACCTGGGTGACCCCGAGCGCGCGCTGACCGCGTTCGAGCGATACAAGGAGCTGACTGGGGAGGAGAAACCCGTCAGTGGGTGGATCGCTGAGCTGCGCCAGCGCACGGGCAAGCCGCCCTTGAAGCGCCCCTCGGCGGCTCCGGCGCCAAGCCCGTCGGAAGGAGGATCCTCGGCCGGAGCAGCCGACGCGACATCCGGCAACACCGACGCGACATCCGGCAAGACGGGCGCTGCGCCCGGCTCATCCAACGCGGCATCGCCCGCCGGCAAACCTACCGAGCCTTCCGCGAGCGCGGCGGGCCCGAAAGGCGGAGACTGACATGCGTAACCCGATTTCGCTCAATTCGACCGCGCCACGGGCCTCGATGGGCTTACAGCACGCGACGGCGTTGGAACGCGCGCCCTGGCTCGTGCTTGGCCTGTTGCTTGCCGCGGCCGCGTTGGTCGCCCCGCGCGCGCAGGCGCAACAGACACCCCCGCCGGCGAGTCCAGGCCACGATTCGCCCAGTCCGGCCGACCTGGAGCCGGGTGTCAACACTTCGGCGCCGCCACCGCCCGACAGCACGGCGCCCGCGGCCCCGGCTTCGGAGGTCAAGTCCAGACCGGCCGACGCCGGCAAATCGCCGACAGTGCGGTCAAAAGCAGACACCCCGGCCCCGACTCCCGGCGCGGACGCCAAGCCCACCAACGAGACGCGTGTAGCGAAGGCTACGACCGCAAAAGGCGCCCCAACGGGGGGTAACAAGGGTAGCGGTAAGGCGGAAGATCATCTGCAGCTCGATACGACAGATATCACGGGTAACCAGGAGCTGCCGAAGGTGCTATATATCGTCCCGTGGAAGAGATCCGATCTCGGCGATCTGCTGGGCAAGCCTGCGAACAGCCTGATCGACGAAGTTCTGCAGCCGGTTGATCGTGATGTCTTCAGGCGCGAGAACCGCTATTACGATGCTGTGAAACCCGACGCCAACGACAATGCCGGGGGCGGTGCGGGTGGCACGTCCGCGGACAAGCGCTGACTTCTCGCTGCAATGCGCTCGGGATGAGGACTGGATCGCAGCTTTTTGAGCATGCGTCCGTCA
>CAYNTW010000017.1:0-15156 GCA_964400085.1 uncultured Steroidobacteraceae bacterium
GCCGTTGGGCCCGGGGCAGATCCGTCCCGGGGTGCCCGGGAGTGGCGAGAATCAGGGCAAAACGCAGTTGGCGGCTCGGTGTTGGCGCGGTCTCGTAGTCGCGCTGCGACGTAGCCACGATCTCGGCTTGCGTCGCCGGTGAGCCTTGCACCAATGTCTGCAGCAGTTGCAGGTCATCGGCCAACACGGTGGAGGTGGTCGCCGCGCGATTGACCACCGGGGGCGGCTCCTGCACGGGGCGCTCGCGTTGGAACAGGTCGGTGGCGCAGCCGGAGACCAACAAAGTTGTGACGAGCGTCACACCCGCGACCAGCTTTGGCCAGGGCGGCGCAACAATGTCATGCGGCATGCGCTTGCGCCTTGGCTTCGAGGCTGGGAGCGGCACCGTCAGCGGAGTTGACGGGCATGGTGATGCGGAAATGGGCGCCGGGATACTCTCCGTCGACGATCTCGATGGTGCCGCCATGCGCCGAGACGAACTCGAGGACGACCGACAGGCCGATGCCGGTGCCTTTCACCGCGGTGGTCTTGGCGGCGCGTCCAGTATAGAAAGCTTCGAACACGTGCTCGCGATCCTCCATAGGGACGCCGGGACCATTGTCGGCCACGTCGAGAATGAACAAATTCCCGCTCGTCCGTGCTTTGAGATGAATCGTGCCCCCTTTGGGGGAGTATTTGACCGCATTGGACACCAGGTTCTCGAGGATGAGCCGGATCTTGCTCCGGTCGGCCACGAGAGTGATGTCGTCGACGCGGACGTCCAGGCGGACACGTTGCGACAGCAGCGTGAGCTGCTGGTTTTCCAGGACCTGTTTGACCACTGGCCGGAGGCGAAACTCGCTCGCGTCCAGACCAACACTGGAGGTCTGCCAGGCACTGAAGGACAACAGGTTCTCGATCATGCGCTGTAACTTGATGCCGTTCTCGCGCAGGATGCCGGCCACCTCGCGCTGGTTGGAGTCGAGCTCGCCCACCGCGCCGTCCATCAGCAGCTCGGTGCCCTCGCGAATGTTGGCCAATGGCGTCTTCAGCTCATGCGACATGTGTCGCAGAAACCGGTTCCGCTCGTGCGCGAGATCGAGCAGGCGCTGCCGGAGCCATTCGAGCTGCCCGCCCAGGCGCTCGAGGTCATGCGGGCCCGCGACGGCGATCTGGTTCGTGAAGCTGCCCTGGCCAAGCTCGCTGATGGCGCGGTCGAGCTGGCGCAGCGGGCGGCCTACCGCGACCGTCAAGGCGAAAATCGCCACCATGGTGAGTGGGATCAGCAGCGCCGCCTGCCACAGCAGGCGCCGGCGCGCATGTTGGGTCCGCTGCTCCAGGGAGGCGACCTCGGAATCGATCTGGGCGTTGCTCTGCTCGGCCACCTTGTCCACCAGGCCGCTCAGCTCGGTGAACTTGCGCGACAACGCGGACATGTTGGCTGTGCCTTTGCCGGCGGTCATGGACAGGACCATGAGTCGGATCGAGTTCTGCAGCTCGCCCACCTGGCTCAGGGTCATTTTGGCCTCGGTGGCGGCGTGCTCATTGAGCTGCTCGCGGGTTACGGTCAGACGGGCATCCTGCTGGCGATAAAGGTCCAGCAGTTTCGCGTCATTGAGCACGTTATAGAGCTGAGCGGTGCGCTCCAGGGAGGTGATCTGGCTGTAAAGATCCTGGGTGGCTCGTGCGCCCGTTACGCCCTCAATGACGATCTTCTGGCCGGTGTCCGCAAGCTCGCGAATTTGCAGGGCAGCGGTGAAGATCGCCACCAGGAGCGGCACGGCGATCAGGATCAGACCGAGGACCATGAGGCCGCTCAATGACTTGGGGCGTGCCCACTGCATAGGGGGCATTCTACCGCGTGATTGCCACGCGGGGGCTGTGCAGCATGACCTGGGAGTCGAACTTCACCAGGGGTTCTGCTGCAAGTGCCGCTCCCACTTGAGCGCCGTTGAGACGATGGTGTCGAGATCGTCGAGGCGAGGTTTCCATCCGAGCTCGGAGCGGATACGGTCAGCGTGTGCGATGAGGGCAGGGGGATCTCCCGCCCGGCGCGGCTCTTCCCGTATTTCCAGACGTTTGCCCGCGACCCGCTCGACGCTTTCAAGGACTTGTCTGACGCTGTAGCCGTGACCGTATCCGACGTTCAGCACCGTCGAGGCGCCGCCGTCCCGTAAGTACCCCAAAGCATCCAGATGCGCCGTGGCGAGATCCTCGACGTGGATGTAGTCGCGGATTCCAGTGCCGTCCGGCGTCGGGTAGTCGGTGCCGAAGATCGACACGTGACTACGCTTGCCCACTGCCGCCTCCGCGGCCACTTTGACCAGCAATGTGGCTTTCGGGGTGGCCTGGCCGATGCGGCCACTCGTATCCGATCCGGCCACGTTGAAATATCTCAACGCGACATATTTGAGAGGCGATGCGGCGCTCACGTCGCGCAGCATCCATTCCGACATGAGCTTGGAGGTGCCGTAGGGATTGATGGGCGCCGTGGCGGTGTCTTCCGCGGCGATACCTCCCGCGGGGATGCCGTAGACGGCGGCGGTCGATGAGAAGACAAAATTGCGCACGCCCGCCTCGAGGCAGCATTCCAGCAAGCTCCGCGTGGAGCACGTATTGTTGCCGTAGTATTTGAGGGGCTCGGTGACGGACTCCGGCACGATGGTGTAGGCGGCGAAGTGCATGACGGTATCCACGCCATGCGTTTGGAGGAGCTCCAGGACCTTCTCCCGGTCGCCGACCTTGCCCACAATGAGCGGCGTGTCCAGGACCGCTTGGCGAAAGCCGCGTGAGAGGTCGTCCAGGACGACGACTTGCTCGCCTCGGGCACGAAGTTGGAGCGCGACGTGGCTGCCGATGTAGCCCGCGCCGCCGGTGACTAGGATGGTGCCGCGTTTCATGAAATTCCCGACGAGAAGTGAGCGCTAAATATTGGGGATCATAGCCAAAAGCGGTGCGATGGATGTGAAGCCGTTCACCGGGTTAACCCCGGAAGCGGTGCTCGACGCTGCAAGCTCAGTGGGCTTGGACGTGGACGGCCGGCTATTCGCGCTCAACAGCTACGAGAATCGCGTGTACCAGGTCGGCCGACCGGCCGGCATGCTCGTGCTCAAGTTTTATCGGCCGTCGCGTTGGACCGACGCCCAGATCGAGGAAGAGCATGGATTCACCGAGGAATTGGCGGCCGCCGAGCTGCCGGTCGCGGCTCCAGTGCGGATCGAGGGCCGCACGCTCTTCAAATATCAGCAGTTCCGGTTTGCTGCCTTTCCCTGGATGGCGGGGCGTGCGCCGGAGCTGGATGCCCCGGAAGCGCGGCAGATCTTCGGTAGAACACTCGGCCGCCTGCATCAGATTGGCGCCCTGCGGCCGTTCACGGCGCGGCCGAGGATTGGGGTGCAGCGGCTCGGCTGGGAGGCCCGGGAGCAGGTGTTGGCGAGTGAGTTGTTGCCGGAGTACCTGCACGAGCGGTATGCCTCTGTGAGTGGAGCCTTGCTGGAGCGGGTCGAGCAGGTTTTCCAGGATGCGGGTAGCGTGCGCGACATCCGGATCCACGGCGACTGCCACATGGGAAACCTGCTGTGGAACGAGCGCGGGCCCGTCCTGGTGGATCTCGATGACTGCGCAATGGGGCCCCGGGTGCAGGATCTATGGATGATGTTGTCGGGCTCAGGCTCGGATCAGCAACGCCAATGGGCCGAGCTCCTGGAGGGGTACCAGCAATTCACGGACTTTGATTTTCGCGAGGTCCGCCTCATCGAGCCGCTCCGTGCTCTGCGGATGTTGCACCATGCGGCCTGGGTGGCGCACCGCTGGTTGGACCCCGCTTTCCCCCGTGCCTTTCCCTGGTTAGGTGAGGCCCGCTACTGGGAAGGCTATCTGCGGGACCTGCTGGAGCAGGTGGAGGCGGTGGAGGATCCGCCGTTGCTACGAACTTAGTGAGCCAAGTGCCTCACGAAATACGCACACGGGACGTGCGTTTGGCGGCCTGCAAGGGGTATCGTCCGGGAAACGACGAACGCAAGGGGCGGCCTAGGGACGTCATGAGGACATCCACACGAACAGTATGGTTGCTCGGCATCGCGCTGGTTTTGACGCTGACCGGCTGCGGCTCCTCCTCTTCCCAGTCGGACGACGTGGTCCATGGTGGGAAGAAATTCTTCCTCAAAGCTCAGACCCACGATCCCGCTTCCCGATCGCCGGATGACATGGTTGCCGCCGTGAGCGCGGGTAAGCCGGGCCCGGTCGGGCTCAAATTCGAGATCCGACAGTCACCGCAGGTCGGACAACCGGTGGACGTGGATATCGCAGTGCTTCCGGACGCGCCCACCATCAATCGGGTCTACGGGAAATTCCAGGCCGGCGAGGGGCTGGAGCTGGTCGATGGCGAGCGGCTCGAGCAGGTCGACAAACCCGCGGCGGGATCTGTCATCCGCCACGTGGTGCGCGTCACGCCGAAGCAGGATGGCATCTTTACTCTGAACGCCACGGTGTCCGTGGATCTGGCCGGTGACTCTCTGACACGGGTGTTCTCGATTCCGGTGATCGTGGGCGACGGGATGCCGGAGTCGACTGCCAAGACGGAAGTTGCGACCGGCCCAGCCCCGGCGGGGACGAATCCAAAAACGCATTGAGACGAGCCAAGGCGGGTTATGTCGAATGCGAACACGGTGCGATCGCTGGCGAACGCTCCCGACACAGGCCCGGGCGGCACCACCACGCTCGTGCGTGGGGATGGTGCTGCTTGCAGTGAGGACAGCCCGGAGCTGCATGCGCAATTGCGCGCGCAGCTCAAAGAGGCCCGTCTGCGAAGCGGCACGGAGACTGCGGACCTTGGGGTCCTGCTGCGGCTGATCAGCGCGCACTACGACGCCATCGACGAGGAGCGTCGCGGGATCGTGCAGTCCATGCGGCTGATGGCCGATGAGGCGCGCGCCATGGCGCATGAGGCGCGCGAGCAGAGCTCCGAGCACTTGCAGGTGATCCTCGACCATATCAAGGATGTGGTGCTCACGGTGGATGAGGACGGCGTCATCCAAACGTTCAATCCCACTGGGGAGCGGGTCTTCGGCTACGTCGAAGCGGAGGTCGTCGGGCAACGCATCGACCAACTCATTCCGAAAATCGCTGTCCACGAGAGCATCACCCAGGCGCTCCACCGTCTCGCGGCGAGCTGCGGGGATACCCACCTGGACCTGGCTTCGCGCGAGTTGTGGGCACAGCGCAAGGGTGGCGAGTTCTTTCCAGCGGAAGTCGCCGTCAGCAAGGCGCGTTTGTCGCGCCGTGAGATGTTTGTTCTGTGTTTGCGCGATGTGACCGAGCGCCGCGAGTCAGAGCAGGCGATGCGGGAGAGCGAGGCTCGCTATCGCCTGCTGGTCGATCACGCCCCAGAGGCGATCGTGGTGTTTGATGCCGATGAAGACCGCTTCGTCGACGCGAACGAATACGCGGAGCAGCTCTTCGGCCTCGAGCGTAAGCAACTCCTCCAGGTGGGGGTCGTCGAGCGCAGCCCAACTCTGCAGCCTGATGGCACTCCGTCCGCGGAGCTGGCGCGCGTGTATACGCAACAGGCACTCGCGGGCCATCCGCAAATCTACGAGTGGGTTTTGTGCGATGGGTTCGGCAAGGAGATCACCTGCGAGGTTCGCCTGGTGCGCCTGCCGAGCGGTAACAAGCGCCTCGTCCGTGGAAGCATTGCGGATATTTCCGCTCGCAAGCGAGCCGAGCGCGTCGCGGCCGCCGAGCGCGAAGTGTTCGCGCAGCTCACGGGGAATGCGCCGCTCACCGAAGTTCTCGTCTCCATCACGCGGATCATCGAGCCCGTCGGCGGGGGCGCGATGTGTTCCATCGGCGTGTTGGCCGAAGACGGACAGAAGTTTGCCTACACGGTCGCTCCACGCGTACCGGACTGCCTGCATCGGGTACTGGAGCAGACGAGCGTCGATATCCGCAATGGCTCCTGCGCCGCCGCCGTTTATCTCGGCCGGCCGGTTCTGGTGGCGGACGTTGGCAAAGATCCTTTCTGGGAAAAGCCGCGCATCGAGGCGTTGGACTGCGGTGTGCGGTCCGCGTGGGCGACACCTATCAAGAGCGCCGAGGGGAAGATCCTCGGCTCACTCGGCGTCTACCGGAGCGAGCCTGGTCTGCCCGCGGCGGCGGAAACGGCGATCATGGCGCATGCCGCGCAGCTGGCCGGGATCGCGATCGAGCGGCGCCTGGCGGAGCAGGCCTTGCGCAGCAGTGAAGCCAAATTTCGGGGGCTGTTCGAGAGCATCGCGGAGGGTGTCTATCAGAGTCGCCGCGACGGGCGTCTCATTTCGGTGAACCCGGCCTTCGCCGCCATCCTGGGCTACGGCACGGCGGAGGAACTCTACGCGCTCCCAAGCGTTGCAACACTCTACTGGAACCCAGCGGATCGCGCTGAGTTTATGCGACGTGTGGAGTCGGAAGGGGAGATCCGTAATGCCGAGTTTCACATGCGGACCAAGGATGGTCAGCAGGTTGTGATCCTCGAGAACGCACGGGCGGTGCGAGACGCCGAGGACCGTATCACCGGTTACGAGGGCACCATTGCGAACATCACCGAACGCAAGCGCGCCGAGCAAGCCATTTTTGCCGAGAAGGAGCGCGCGCAGGTGACCCTCCAATCGATCGGCGATGCGGTGATCAGTACTGATGCGGACGGCCGCATTGAATACATCAATCCGGTTGCCGAGACCCTCACGGCATGGAGTCTCGCCGAAGCGCGCGGACGCCCCATTGGTGAGGTGCTGAATCTCGTCAACGAGATTACGCGCGAGCCCGTGGAGAACCCCCTTGTTTGTGCTCTCGGCCGCGGCGAGGGCGGTATGGCGGCCGACCACTCCGTCCTCATCACACGTACGGGCCAGGAAGTGGCGATCCAGGAGTCAGCGGCACCGATCTGCGATCGACAAGGGCGGGTCATCGGCGCGGTGATCGTGTTCCACGACGTGACCAAGGAGCGTCGACTCAAGCGCGCCCTGTCGTATCAGGCGAGTCATGATGCCCTCACGGGTCTCATCAATCGGCGCGAGTTCGATAACCGGCTACACACGGCCGTACTGAACGCGCAGAGAGGAGAGGGTGCCTACGCTCTTCTCTATATCGATCTGGATCAGTTCAAGGTGGTCAACGACACCTGCGGTCACCAGGCCGGTGATCGACTGCTTCGTGACGTGACGGGACTCTTGCAGGCGCGAGTGCGCGCTTCTGACACGATCGCGCGCCTCGGCGGCGACGAGTTTGGAGTTCTCCTCGAGGGGTGCACACCCGAGCAATCGGCGCGCATTGCCGATGGCGTGCGCCAGGCCATCAAGGACTATCGGTTCATCTGGGGCGCGAGCACCCTGTCGGTGGGCGCAAGCGTGGGCGTGGTGCAAATCACTCCGGAGACGGAAAGTGTCGCGGCGGTGATGAGCGCGGCGGATATCGCCTGCTACGCCGCCAAAGACGAGGGTCGTAATCGGGTGCACGTCTATGAGGCCGACGGCGCCTCGCACCCTCGGCATCGCGAGATGCACTGGGTCGCACGGGTCACACGGGCTACGGAGGAAAATCGGCTCGAGCTCTTCTTCCAGCCGATCGTGCGTGTTGGAGCCGCCGATAGCCTGCCAAATTTCCACGAGCTCACGATCCGCTTGCGCGACGATGACAGCCGGCTCGTCCCCCCGAGTGAGTTCATCCCGGCGGCCGAGCGGTACAACGTCATGTCAACCATCGATCGCTGGGTCGTGGTGCGGGCGGTCGAGCTCCTCAAGCGCCGGCGTGAGAGCGGTGGGCCGCTGCCCATGCTCGCGGTGAACTTGTCCGGGATCTCTCTCAACGAGCAGTCTTTCGCGGAGTTCATCCTGCACCTCGTCGGAGAGCCGGAGATCGCCAGCGCGCTGTGTTTCGAGATCACGGAGACCGCCGCCGTCACCAGTCTTTCCAATGTCACATTCTTCATGCGCGAGCTCAAGGCGCGGGGCTGCAAGTTCGCGCTCGATGACTTTGGCACCGGGCTGTCGTCCTTCATGTATCTGAAGACGCTGCCTGTGGATTATCTGAAGATCGATGGGCAGTTCATCACGCAGATCGCCACCGACGCGGTCGATCGAAGCATGGTGGAGGCGATCAGCAAGGTGGGGCGGGCTCTTGGCATCGCCACGGTGGCCGAGTGGGTGGAAAGCGAGGCGGTCCTCGATGAGCTGAAGCGGATTGGGGTGGACTTCGCGCAAGGCTATCACCTGGCTCGGCCGGAGCCGATCGCGGAGCTACGCTAGGAGCTCGACAGGCTCCTGATCTCTCGCGTGCCGCCCGGGGGATCGGACAGGCTATATACTGCGCCCACCGCAGTAGCGCGGACGGGGATTTGCATTGAGCGCAGAGCCGCCATTCACGGTGGGAATCGAGGAGGAATACCTCCTTGTCAACCTCGATACCCGGGATGTAAACGAGAATCCGCCCGCGGCCTTGCTCCGCGAATGCACCGAGCGCGGCGCTGGCCAGATCAATCCCGAGTTTCTGCGCTCGCAGCTCGAGGTCAGTACGCGCGTGTGTCGCTCGATCACCGAGGTCCGCGAGGATCTGGCGCGGCTGCGCTCCATCGTCGTGGAGGTTGCCCGGGCTCACGGCCTGGCGCCGATCGCGGCTTCCACTCATCCTTTTGGGAGCGCCACCCGGCAGATGCCCACGGAAAAGGAGCAGTTCTTCGCGCTCGCGCGCGAGATGCAAGCGGCGGCGCGGCGGCTGATGGTGTGTGGATTGCACGTTCACGTCGGCATCCACGATGACGACCTGCGCGTCGATCTGATGAATCAACTCTCCTATTTCGTGCCGCACCTGTTGGCCCTGTCCTGCTCTTCACCGTTCTGGGAGGGCGAACGCACGGGCCTCATGTCCTTTCGTTGCACGCTGTTCAGCTCGCTGCCCCGTACGGGTCTGCCCGATCGGTTCTCGAGCTATCTCGACTTGCGGCGCCACCTGGACACGCTCATTCGCAACGGGGTCATCGAGAACAGCACGAAGATGTGGTGGGACGTTCGGCCCAGCCCGCGATATCCGACCCTCGAAATGCGGGTGATGGACTGCTGCACGAGCATCGACGACGCGATCGCTCTGGCGGCGCTGGTCGTCTGCCTGGCACGCCGGCTCTGTCGCCTGCGCCAGGCGAACCAGACCTGGCGACTCTACCCGAACCTGCTGATCGCCGAGAACCGCTGGCGTGCAATGCGCTACAGCTTCGATGAGAAACTGCTCGACCTGGCGCGGGAGGAGCTGGTGCCGTTCCCGCAGCTCGCCGAGGAGCTCATCGCACTGGTCGTCGAGGACGCCGAGGTGTTGGGCTGTCGCGCGGAGATCGAACATATCCGGACGATCCTGACGCGCGGCACCAGCGCGCATCGCCAGTTGCGGACGTTCGAGGAGGCTCGGGGGGGCGGGGCAACTCAACGCGAGGCGTTGCAAGCCGTGGTGGACTTCCTCATCCGTGAAACGGCTTCAGGTTTGAATATGAGCCAGAGGGGGACACTGTAATGGCCAAGGTCAATACGTCGCTCGTTGTCGGGCTGACGTTCGTCGCGACATTGGGTGGGCTGCTCTTCGGCTGGGACACGGCGGTGATCTCCGGCGCGGTCAGCTCGATCGATGCCTACTTCATCGATCCGCTCGGCTGGTCCGAGACCGCGCGCAGCAGCCTCTCCGGCTGGACCATCTCGAGCGCGCTGCTCGGTTGTTTCATTGGGGCCCTGGTGGCGGGCTGGCTTTCCACGGCAATCGGGCGCAAGGGTGGTTTGCTCGTGGCCGCGGCGTTGTTTCTGCTCGGCTCCCTGGGGTCGGCGGTGCCGGAGCTCGGCTTCGGGGCGATCGGCCGGATGGGTCCCAGCGCGCTGCCGGAGTTCATTTTCTATCGCATTCTCGGGGGCGTGGGGGTGGGTGTCGCCTCGATGCTGTCGCCTTTGTATATCGCCGAGATTTCCCCGAGCGCCATTCGCGGGCGCCTCGTGTCGTTCAACCAGCTCGCTATCGTGCTGGGTATCCTGCTCGTGTACTTCGTCAACTGGTTCATCGCCTCGCTTGGGGACGATGCGTGGTTGAAGTCCGTGGGGTGGCGTTGGATGTTGGCGTCGGAGGCCATACCCTCGGCCATATTCCTGCTGTTGCTCGCCCTCGTTCCCGACACGCCGCGCTGGCTCGTGCTCCGTGGCCGCAACGATGAGGCACTCGAGCAGTTACGGCGTGTCACCGACGACGCAGACGCCCGCTCGATCCTGGCGGACATTCAGCGCACGCTGGTGACGCGCTCGGGGAAGCTGTTCTCCTTCGGCGCACTGGTGATCGTCGTGGGCGTGATGATGTCGATTTTCCAACAGTTTGTCGGCATCAACGCGGTCCTTTACTACGCGCCGCTCATGTTTCACAACATGGGAGCTTCCACCGACACCGCCCTCCTGCAGACCGTCGTGATCGGCGCCGCGAACGTGCTGTTTACCGTGGTGGCCATCGTCACGGTGGATCACTGGGGGCGCAAGCCCCTGCTCGTCGCCGGGGCGTTGGTGATGGCGGCGGCCATGATCGCCCTGGGATGCCTGTTCGATGTCAAGGCGGTAGGCTTTGGCGCTCTCGTTGCCGTGGTGGTGTACATCGCCGGCTTCGCTTTCTCGTGGGGTCCGGTGACCTGGGTCCTGCTGGCGGAGATCTTTCCGAACTCCATCAAGGGCAAGGCCATGGGATTGGCGGTCGCGGCGCAGTGGCTCGCGAATCTCCTGGTCTCGGCCTCATTCAAGGTGCTCGATGGCAACTCGACGCTCAACGCCCTCTTCAACCATGGATTCGCCTATTGGATCTATGGGGCAATGAGTGTGCTCGCGGCGGTCTTCGTGATGCGCTATGTGCCCGAGACGAAGGGACGTAGTCTGGAGGCCATCCAGGAGTTGTGGGGGCGGCGAGACGGAGAGCCGGCCGCGGCTGCCGAATCGTCGGTGCGCTCATGAGCGCTCACGTCGTCGTGTCCAAGGCCGATGGGATCTGCGAGATTCAGCTCAACCGGCCGGACAAGCGCAACGCCATCACGTTGGCGATGTACGGGGCGCTCACGGAAGCCCTGAATGAGGCTCGGGCGGACGACAGTGTGCGCGTCGTGCTGCTATCCGGCGCGGGCGCGAGCTTTACCGCTGGAAACGACCTCAACGACTTTATCGGGCAAACGGATCTGGGAGAAGACAACAACGCGATTCGTTTTCTGCGGTTACTGCCAAGCTTCCGCAAGGTGCTGGTTGCTGCGGTGCATGGTCAGACCGTCGGCATCGGGGTCACGATGTTGCTGCACTGCGATTTGGTGGTGGCGGCCCGTGGCGCCCAACTGATCATGCCCTTCGTGAGACTCGGTCTCGTGCCGGAGGCGGCCAGCTCGCTGCTGCTCCCGCGGGCTGTTGGGTACCACCGCGCGGCGGAACTGCTGTTGCTGGGCCAGCCGCTCGATGCCCAGACGGCTTTCGGCATGGGGTTGGTGAATCGGGTCGTTGAGGATCAGAGCGTGCTGGAGGAAGGGCGCAAGATGGCTCAGGCCGTCGCCCAGCAGCCCGCCTCAGCCGTGCTTGCCACGAAGCGTCTGCTCAGAAGTGAGACCGGCAGCGTCAATGCGCGCATTGAGGAGGAGCTGGAGCTTTTCCGCCAGCAGGTGGGGTCGGAGGAATTCAGGGCTGCCGCGCAGGCGTTTTTCGCGAAGCTCGGCCGGTAAGGCCGCAGGCGCCATAAGCCCAGGGATCTGAATGCCCATCTACTCCCTCGAAGGCATCATCCCGGTGGTCGACCCCACCGCTTTCGTGCATCCCCAGGCTGTCTTGATCGGCGATGTGATTGTCGGGGCGGGCTGCTATATCGGTCCGGGGGCATCGCTGCGCGGTGACATGGGCCGGATCACCATCGGCGCCGGCTCCAACGTGCAGGACAACTGCGTCTTTCATACCTTCCCGGCCAAGGAGGTGCGGCTCGAGGAAGAAGCGCACATTGGACATAGCGCGGTCCTTCATGGATGCACTGTGCTCCGCGGTGCCCTGGTGGGCATCAGTGCCGTGATCATGGATGACGTAGTCGTGGGGGAGCAGTCGCTGGTGGCGGCCGCGAGCTTTGTCCGTGCGGGATTCGTGGTTCCGACACGCACCCTGGTGATGGGCGCCCCCGCGCGGGTAGTTCGTGAGTTGACAGAAGACGAGCTCGGCTGGAAGGCGGCCGGGACTCGCGAGTATCAAGAGCTGGCCGTGCGCTGCCTTGCCTCTCTGCGGGAATGTCCGGCGCTCACCTCCGTCCCGATCGATCGCGACAGCGCGCGCCGGCGACCCGTTACAACTGTGCCGTTGCACACGCTCGACCGTCACAAATAACAAGTTACCGCTAACACCGTCTGCCAGGGCGTTGGTTGTTCGCCAGTGCGTTGCCAGACCGTTGAACAATAGCCGTTGGATACGTCGACAGAGCGCGAAAGTTGTTGGCTTCGCGGCGGGCGCGGTCTACCATGCTCGGGCGCTTGCTTTGTGTGGCTTTGGCTCCCTCGCCTCAATGGTTACGCCCACGTTCGCCGGTGGGTGGGATCAGGGGAGCGTCACCGTCGCATCACAAATCGAGCCAAGACCATGTGGCAGCATCGGAGGCCAGCTCGCTATGAAACCGACATCGGAGCAGACACGGAAGGGAGTCCTCTCTGCAGTTTCCCCCCGGGCGGAGGACTTGC
Source organism: uncultured Steroidobacteraceae bacterium (assembly GCA_964400085.1). Lineage (GTDB taxonomy): Bacteria > Pseudomonadota > Gammaproteobacteria > Steroidobacterales > Steroidobacteraceae > 13-2-20CM-66-19. Next base: position 12,704 of record CAYNTW010000017.1, read on the forward strand.
TCAACATGAAGAGCTTCTTCCGTTGTGTGACCGACCCGTCAGAGGGTACCACCCCTCGTCCGGCATCGATTGATGCCTCGACTGCGTTCGGGTGTGTCGATTGGTTTATCTACCCTGACTCGGATCCGAGCTCAGCGCATGTTTGATAGCATGGGCGGGAGAGTCGCCAGGCGACTCTCCTGCCCGCTGAATGCGTCGCGCAGCGACGCGGGCTCGGCCCGTCCCGGCTGGAGATTCCCTCCCGGCTGAGGGTTCCCTCGCTAACCGCTCGGTAGCTGACCGCTCGGTCAAAGACCAAACGGCCAGCCTTTTGTCTCAATGGCCCCCCGCCGTTCGCCGGTGGGAACAAAAATAATCAGATCCAGGGCTTGTTAATACCACTTCCCCGTGGTCCGGGCTTTCGTCGACCAGACCACTTTTCCACCTCGTGTGGTGTGTCAACCACTTAAGTTGCGACCGCGCGAGGGCGGCGGAGAGTGGTACTAACATGACCACTCTGTTTTGTCGCTCGCAAAGGACATTGCGGCGCCGAAGGCGCTCCGTTGCAATGCGCCGCCGGCTCTGAGCCGCCCCCGCTCTCAACGAATCAGGAAGGAAATCGAGCGATGAATTTTTCCATGTCAGTGCGACGAAACAGAATCAGGATGTTGGTCTCGATGTGCGCGCTGGCCAGCGCGCCAGTGTTCGCATCCGCTCCCGCGTGGCAGCCGGATGTGTACTACGCCGCGGGCACGTTGGTCTCTTATAACGGCGGCGACTACCAGGCGCTCGTTAGCCAGACCGACTATAGCTCCACCGGTTGGAATCCGACGACCGCGACCCTTTGGACGTATGTTGGAGCGGATGCGGGCGGGTCGGGGTCGGGTTCTGGCTCTGGGTCGGGCTCGGGGTCCGGATCCGGGGCTGGCTCTGGTTCGGGTTCAGGATCGGGTTCGGGCTCTGGTTCTGGTTCGGGCTCAGGATCAGGATCTGGATCTGGGTCAGGGGGCTCTGGATCGGGGCCGGCCTGTGCGGCGGCTTGGAGCGCCGGTCAGGTGTACACCGGTGGCATGACGGCCAGCGAGAACAACATCAACTATCTGGCGAATTGGTGGACTCAAGGTAACGACCCCAGAACCAACAGCGGCCCGGCCGGCAGTGGGCAGCCGTGGACCTCGCAGGGAGCTTGCTCCGGCGGCTCGGGTGGCTCGGGCGGAGGCACGGGCGGCGGATCCGGCGGCGGCGGCGGATCGGGTGGCGGGAGCGGTGGCGGATCGGGTGGCGGGTCCGGCGGTGGCACTGGGGGTGGTACCGGTGGCGGTGGTGGATCGCCACCGCCGAAATTCGTGTTCAGTCCCTACAAGGACATCACGATCAGCATGAACTGGAATACCAACGTCATCAGTTCCGCTGTAACCGGCAGTTTGCAGCCGGTCACGAGCGTCATGCCATCGAACCTCACTACACTCACCTGGGCGTTCGCGACGGGCGAGTGCGGGAGTGAGAGCTGGGCGGGTTTGACGCCCGCGCAGGTCGCCAGCAACATCCAATCCTTCGTCAGCGCCGGCAAGAAATACATCATTTCCACCGGTGGTAACGCCGGCGTGTTTACATGCGGCTCGGACGCCGGATTCGACAAATTCATCCAGACGTATAACTCCGCGAACCTCCTGGGCATCGACTTCGATATCGAGGGCGGACAGAGCGCGTCGATCGTGTCCAACCTCGTCGCCCGGGTGAAGGTGGCGCAGGCCAAGTACCCCAACCTGCGTTTCAGCTTCACACTGCAGACCTTGGGTGGCAACGCGCAGCCGAATCTGAATGCGCTCGGGGCCAGCGTGATGTCGGCCATCCAGTCGCAGGGAGTGACCAACTACATCATCGACCTGATGACGATGGACTATGGCAGCACGCTGCCCAGCAACTGCATCATCGTCAATGGCGCTTGCGAGATGGGGCAGTCCGCCGTCCAGGCTTCGGAGCTCCTGCATAGTGGCTACGGAGTGCCCTACAGCCAGATCGAGATCACGCCAATGATCGGGGGCAACGATACTCAGGGTGAGACGTTCACTCTGGCGGACGTGGCGACCGTGTCTTCCTACGCGTTGCAGAAGGGCTTGGCCGGCGTTCACTTCTGGTCGTTCGACCGGGACAATGACTGCGGGCCGGGATCGGCTTCCCCGATTTGCAACAGCTATGGTCAGGGGGGGCGCCTGGGATTCACCATGGCGTTCCTGTCGGCTCTGCACTTGTAGAACCGCTCGACGGCGGGACGCTTAGCCCGCGTGACCTTTGGGTCGGGAGAGCCCGTCGGTGGTGCTGGCCACCGGCGGGCTTCTTCACGCTCCGGCGGCCCCGCGGGTTAGATTGATGGCGGCTCAGTCGCCGTCGGATCGATGACGCCGAAATGCGCTGGAATGTGCGCGTAGAACAGGCGCAGCTTCTCGTGATGAACCAGCGCGAGCAGCTCGCGA
>CAYNTW010000017.1:15256-19201 GCA_964400085.1 uncultured Steroidobacteraceae bacterium
GACGGCCAAATCCCGCCATGGCCCGAAAGACCGACCCGCCACGCACTCCGTGCTTGTTCGCTTGGTCCAGCAGCCATTCCCACAACATGCGGCCGCCGTAGCAATCGCCTTCGTGGACGTAGAATCTGAGTAGTGAGCCGTTCATGTCACCCTCGCTGATACCTTCAGGCCCTCAATGCCTTCAGCCACATAAAGGTGCCGACGCCGGCGAAGGTCATGAGAATGGACCCCATGAGATGGATGGTGGCCGCCGCCAGTGCCCAGAGCACCCGGCCTTGCTGTAAAAGGGCGGTGATTTCCGCCGAGAAGGTCGAGAACGTCGTGAGTCCACCGCAGAAGCCCGTGATCACGAGAAGTCGCCACTCCGGGGAAAGCGCCGTGTAGGTGCCGAAGAACGCTACCGCCAGACCGATGATGTACCCACCGATGAGATTCGCGGTCAGCGTGCCGGGTGGCACGGTGGGAAAGTGCGCATTGAGCTGCATGCCGAGCCACCACCGAAGCAGGGACCCCAGGCTGCCACCCACGGAGATTGCAACGATCGATTTCCACATTCGGCTGGAATGCCGTCTCCGTTTATTATCTAAGTTTAAGGGGGCTATTGATTGCACGCAATATCAAGAGGGAAGGGGATGCGCGGGAAGGTTGCGCGTAGCTTATCCACCATACTGATCGCCATCGTGACATCCACTGCGATGACCGCATGCACTCCAGGATCCCAACAGGGATCGTCCAAACCGTCGGACGCGAAGCAGCACGATGCGGATGCGCGCCTGCGGGAGATCTATACCGCGGAATGGAAGTGGCGCGAGGAGCAGTTCGCGAACGGTGAGGACTCGCAGAAGCCGATCGCGGATTACCTGCCGAAAGTCGATCCCGCCGCGCAGGAGGCGCGGTTACGATACTGGGAGGAGGTGCTGCGCAAGCTCGATCAGATTCCGCGAGCGGAGCTGTCAGAGCGTGAGCAGATCAACTACGACATCTATCGACCCCAGATCCAGGTGCTGATCGCCAATCAGCGCTTCCGGGATTTCGAGATGCCGGCCAATTCCGACACGACGTTCTGGACGGACCTTGGCTATACGGCACGCCGGCCTTTTCGCACCCTGCGGGATTACCAGAATTGGATTGCGCAGATGCGCGACATTCCGCGTTATTTCCGTGAGCAGATGGATGAGATGCGAGCCGGCGCGAAGCGCGGCTTTACCGCTCCGCGCGTCACGATGGAAGGGCGTGACGGCTCCATCACAGCGGTTACGAATGCCACGCCGGAGGGGAGTTTGTTCTACACACCCTTCAAGGACATGCCGGGTATCTCGGCGGCTCAGCAGTCGACTCTGCGATCGCAGGCCGTGCAGGTCATTCGAGACATCGTGCAGCCGGCTTATGTCGAGCTTCTGAGGTTCATGCGCACGGAGTATGTCCCGGGGCTGCGGACCACCATCGCGGCCGAGGACTTGCCGAACGGCAAGGCGTTCTATCGCGCCAAGATCAGGGAGTTCACGACTCTGGACATGGATCCGGGCGAGATCCACGCGCTTGGCGTCGCGGAGGTGAGTCGACTCCACGACGAGATGCTCGCGGCAATGAAGGAAACGGGTTTCAAAGGAGACTTCGCGGCCTTTCTCAACTATTTGCGGCATGAGCCGCGCTTCTACGCGCACACCGCCGATGAATTGCTCATGCGCGCCGCTTGGATTGCCAAGAAGTTCGACGGCAAGGCTTCGTTGTACTTCGGGTATTTGCCGCGGGCGCGCTTCGCGATCAAGCCTGTGCCGGACGACCTGGCGCCTTTCTATACCGCCGGGCGCGGTGGGCCGGGCGTCTACCTGGTCAACACCTATGACCTACCGAGCCGACCGCTCTACAACCTCCCGGCGTTGACGTTACACGAATCGGCGCCGGGGCATGCGTTCCAGATGCCGATCGCTATGGAGCACAAGGATCAGCCGGAATTCCGTCAGCATACGTATATTTCGGCCTACGGCGAGGGCTGGGCGTTGTATTGCGAGCATCTCGGGCTCGAGATGGGCATGTACGAGACACCCTACGAGCGTTTTGGCATGTTGGGCTACCAGATCTGGCGCGCGGCCCGCCTGGTCGTCGATACGGGGGTGCATTCGCAGGGCTGGTCGCGGAGCCAGGCGCTCGCGTACCTGCGGCAATATACGGCGCTCCCGGATCACGAGATCGAGACCGAGGTGGATCGGTACATCGCCTGGCCGGGGCAGGCGTTGTCCTACTATCTCGGCGAGCGCGCGATCCTGCAGGCGCGTGCCAAGGCGGAGAAAGCGCTCGGCGACCGCTTCAATATCCGAGCATTCCACGACGCGGTGTTGGAGTTGGGGTCGGTGCCTCTGCCCGTGCTCGATGCACGGGTTGATAAGTTCATCGCGGACGGGGGGAAGGGGCCGTATCCGGACATGGAGTAGTGCTCGCGCCTGCGAGGGTCAAAAGCTTTCCGGGAGATCGCGTTCAGGGAGGCCGCCGGCTTCTATGATGAACTGGGCAATGGCGCTGACGCCCTGGTTCTTCTTGAGGTTGGTGAAGACGAACGGGCGGATGCCGCGCATTTTGCGGGCGTCACGGTCCATGACCTCGAGCGAGGCTTCCACCAGTGGCGCGAGGTCGATTTTGTTGATGATCAACAGGTCGGAGCGGGTGATCCCGGGGCCTCCCTTGCGGGGAATTTTGTCGCCCGCCGAAACATCGATGACGTAGAGAGTGAGGTCGGCAAGCTCCGGGCTGAAGGTGGCGGCCAGATTGTCGCCGCCGCTTTCCACGAAGATGAGCTCGAGGCCGGGGAATTTCGCGTTCATTTCGGCCACCGCGGCTAGATTGATGCTCGCGTCCTCGCGGATGGCGGTATGGGGGCACCCGCCGGTCTCGACGCCCATGATGCGCTCGGGTACGAGGGCGCCGGCGCGTGTAAGGAATTCGGCGTCCTCCTTCGTGTAGATGTCGTTGGTGATGGCGGCGACGTCGTAACACTTCGACATCAGCTTGCACAGGCGCTCCGTCAAGGCGGTCTTGCCGGAACCTACGGGACCCCCGATCCCAACACGCAATGGGCCGGTCGAGCTCCCGGCGGTATTGAATTGATTGGCGCTGGGAAATGTCATGACCGGAAGAGCCTCGTGTACTGGGTTTCGTGGTGGAGTGAGCAGAGCTCGACGCCAGGAGCGCAAGTGCCGAGATCATCGAGCGGCGTCGTCAAGGCGCGTTGGACGACCTCCCTAACGACGGTTGCGAGTTGTGCGATCGCCATCTGCGCCCGGGTTTGTCCGAGCGGGATGAGTCGGGCGCCCGCGGAGACCAGGTTGGCGGCGAGGGCGTGCACATACGCGTGCAAGGCCGGCGTCAGAGCGATCTCGTGAGCCGCGCAAGTCACCGCGACCGCGATACAGTGGGCGACGGGTGTGTTGTCGGTGGCCCTACGTTGGGCGAATGCTTCAAGGGCTGGGTGGGGCCAGGCCTTGCGTGTGACATCGAGGAAAGCCGCGCCTTGTTGGCGGCTTTCGAGCGCGGTTTCGGCGCTGCCGCGGAAGGCGGCGGCGAGCTGGGTCAAGTGCGTCAACCGCGAGTCGTCGGGCAGCGGTGTGTTGGGGGCGGACGACGTGGTGTTGGCCCAGGGCGAGAGGGCGGCCGAATGGGTGGCGCGCCAGGCGTGCGCGAACAAAACCGCGTCGACCCAGCCGCCACCGCGGGAAATGATGGCGGTCACGTAACCGATCAGCTCATCGAGACGCGTCACCGAGCGGCTCTCGACAGCCCACTCCAGGCCGTGGCTGTAGCTGAAGGCGCCGGTGGGATAGCCGGGGGAGCACCACGCGAGCAGACGGTAGAGAGCGAGTTCGCTCAGGCTAGTCGAGCTCGGCTCAGTCATGATGGTGGTCGCCGTGCGACTGATCGTGATCATGCTCACTATGCGCGTGCGTGTGGGTA
>CAYNTW010000017.1:19301-65616 GCA_964400085.1 uncultured Steroidobacteraceae bacterium
GTGGTCGCCGTGCGACTGATCGTGATCATGCTCACTATGCGCGTGCGTGTGGGTAGGCGTATGCGTATGGCTGTCGTATGCGCCGGCTTCGGGAGTAAACGCCGCCAATACGTGTCGAATGTTGGCCCCCAACCCCACCAACATGTTTTCAATCACGGCATCCTGCCGGATAAGGATGCGTTGCGGTTCGAGCTGGGCGGACAAGTGACGGTTACCGATGTGCCAGGCGAGTCTGATGAGCGTGCCGGAATCCGGGGCGGTGACCTCGACGAGGGGCTCTGGTGAGGCTTCCACGCTGACTATGCGCCCGTCTTCGAGCCGCAACCCATCTCCAGCTCGCAATACCGCTGCTCGCGGAAGGTCCAATAGAAACGTCGTTCCGCCGGAGGCGATGTAGCGCAGCCGTCGCCGATGTCGTTCGTCATACGTGAGTACGATCCGATCGGCGGCAATATTTACGGGCCACGTGCCGGGCGGTAGAACTTCGATTGCTCGGACGAGAGTTGACATCAGCTCGGGCTCAGAGGGCTCAGAACAGAAAGTAGCGTTGTGCCATGGGCAGCACTGTCGCTGGCGCGCAGGTGAGCAACTCACCGTCAGCGCGCACTTCATAGGTCTCCGGATTCACTTCTATGTGCGGTGTCGCTGAGTTGAGCACCATACTGTGCTTGCCAATCCCGCCGCGAGTGTTTTCAACGGCCACAGGCGAGCGTTCCAGCTCCAGACGCCGCGCTCCGACGTTGTCAATGAAGGCCCGACTCACGAACAGCAAGGAGGATCGCGCGGCGGCTTTGCCGAACGCTCCAAACATAGGCCGGTAGTGGACAGGTTGCGGCGTCGGTATGCTGGCGTTCGGGTCGCCCATTGGGGCTGCAGCAATGCTACCGCCCTTGATCACCAGCTCCGGTTTTACGGCGAAGAAGGCGGGTGACCAGAGGACCAGGTCCGCCAGCTTGCCGACCTCGACCGAGCCGACATAACGCGAGATGCCGTGCGCAATCGCGGGGTTGATAGTGTATTTGGCGATATAACGGCGAGCACGGAAATTATCGCTCCCCTCGGCGTCGGGAGCCAACGAGCCCCGCTGGCGTTTCATTTTGTCCGCGGTCTGCCAGCAGCGGATGATTGTTTCCCCCACGCGGCCCATCGCCTGACTGTCGGAGCTCATCATCGAGAACGCGCCGAGATCGTGGAGGATGTCTTCCGCCGCGATCGTTTCTTTGCGGATCCGACTTTCAGCAAACGCGACATCTTCGGCAATGCGCGGATCCAGGTGATGGCATACCATCAGCATGTCGAGGTGTTCATCCAGCGTATTGACCGTATAAGGCCTCGTTGGATTGGTGCTCGAAGGCAGGACGTTTGGCAAACCGCAGACTCGAATGATGTCCGGCGCGTGGCCTCCACCCGCGCCTTCAGTGTGGAAGGCGTGTATGGTCCTTCCTTTGAAAGCGGCAATGGTGCTTTCGACGAAGCCCGACTCGTTCAAGGTGTCGGTATGCAGTGTGACCTGTACGTCCAACGCGTCCGCGACGGAGAGGCAACAGTCAATCGCCGCCGGCGTGGTACCCCAGTCTTCGTGGAGCTTCAGGCCGCAAGCGCCGGCGTTGATCATCTCTTCCAGAGCGACCGGCTCGCTCGCGTTGCCCTTGCCGAAAAATCCGATGTTCATTGGCAGGGAGTCGACAGACTCCAACATGCGGGACAGGTGCCATGGGCCCGGAGTACAGGTCGTGGCCAGCGTCCCATGGGCGGGCCCGGTGCCTCCTCCCATCATTGTGGTGATCCCGGCATACAACGCGTGCTCGATTTGCTGCGGACAGATGAAGTGGATGTGAGAATCGATCCCGCCGGCGGTGACGATCTTCCCTTCCGCCGCAATCACCTCGGTGCCAGGACCTATGATGATATCGACACCGGGTTGCACGTCCGGATTGCCTGCTTTGCCGATGCAGGTGATGAAGCCGTCGCGGATACCGATGTCCGCTTTCGTCACACCCCAGTGATCGAGGATTACGGCATTCGTGATTACGGTATCGACCGCACCCGCGGCGCGGCTGACCTGACTCTGGCCCATGCCGTCGCGAATGACCTTGCCACCGCCGAATTTCACTTCCTCGCCGTAGACCGTACGATCTTCCTCGACCCGAATGAACAATTCGGTATCGGCGAGTCGAATACGGTCCCCCACGGTCGGTCCATACATGGCCGCGTAGGCGCGCCGACTGATTTTCATGGCCATGACCTTTCAGCTCCGCGTGAGGGGTTGTGCGTCGAGTGCGCCCATGACTTCGCCACGGAAGCCGACGACGCGCCGTGCTCCAACGTAGGGCACGAGTTGTACATCGCGGCTTTGGCCTGGCTCGAACCGGATGGCGGTTCCGGAGGGAATATCCAGGCGCATGCCCCTGGCGCGAGCCCGATCGAAGGTCAAAGCCGGGTTGACCTCGAAGAAATGATAGTGGCTGCCGACCTGCACCGGACGGTCTCCCGTGTTGGCCACCGTCAATACGACGGGTGTACGGCCTTCGTTCAGGGTGATTTCTCCTTCCATCGTGAGAATCTCGCCGGGAATCATGTTGGGCCTCTAGCGGATGGGTTGATGGACCGTGACGAGCTTCGTCCCGTCCGGGAAAGTCGCTTCGACCTGAATGTCATGGATCATCTCCGGCACGCCATCCATGACCTGGTCACGGGTGAGAACCTGGGCGCCAGCCTGCATCAGGTGGGCGACGCTCTTTCCGTCCCGGGCGCCTTCCACGACGACATCCGTAATGAGAGCCACCGCTTCGGGGTGGTTGAGTTTCACGCCACGCTCCAGCCGTCGGCGTGCCACCATCGCGGCCATGGCCACCAATAGTTTGTCTTTTTCTCGAGGAGTCAGATTCATGGCGATCTCTCTAGCAGTGCCACACCTGGGGCAGTCGTGCCGGTAAGGATGCCGCTGCTTGCCGGATACTGGCAACCAACTTCATGACCGTCGCGCGCACTTCGACGGCATCATCCGCCATTATGCGCGTGAGCATGATGCCATCCAATGAAGTTGCTCCGCAGCGGACGTTGCAATGCTCGAGTAGCTGCCTCGCGGTGACGAGTTGCCGTGCCGCGTCCGCGCCCACATAGAGGAGTGTCGCGCAAGCAACGCTCGTGCCAAATCCGAACGGTGCGCCACGCGCTTTTCGCACATCACCCTCGAGGTGCAGCGCATCCGCCCAGAGCAATTTGCCACGGCGACTGATGCGCCAGGCATCATGAAGCAAGCCGGTGTCGAAGTGCTCACCCATGGCTGTGCGGCCAAACACGAGGCTCTCCACTGCCAGAAGGCGACCAGTCGCGGCCACATCCGCGGTCAACAGTCGCCGTAGACGCGAGCCCTCGAAGACGATCGTCTCTTGCGCGAGCCACTCGGCCCAAGCCCCGTCGTCCACGCGCATTTCGACCTGCACACTGGCATCGCCTTCGGCGGGGAGCGCTCGATAGATTCTTTCTGCCGCCTGCGTGGTTACCGTGGCTTGGGCATTCGCGCCAATCGCAAGTGCGACCCTTGTTCGATCTCCCCCGGTGAGGCCACCACTCGTCGTCAACAGAACCGCTTGCACCGGCTCGCCTGCATCGGTGGCGGGGAACAGAACCCGACACGGGGCGCGCTGATAAAGGTCCGCGAGTACGGAACGGCCCTCTGGGCCACGACGGAAAGCGATGCGCGCTTCGCCATCTACCCGCTGATGTATTGGCGTAGCTGCATTCATGCGGGATCGCTGCTGCCGCTCGTGGGTTGCATGATCTCATTCCCGCACGCCGGTAGCCGAAATACAAGACGCGGACCGCGAGCGATCGGGTCGCACCAATTCGGACCGCGTGAGACCCGGTCGCACCATCGCCAGGCATCTCACCGTGTAGTGGGTTAGTATCGCCACGGTTCGGGACTCGCAAGTAGGAGGATCTATGAGACGCTCGATGTGGCTTGTGACGCTCAGTCTGGCGACGGTCCTGGGTGCGGCGGGGATCACCTCAGCCGCGGCGGCCGACAACAGTCAGCAGTCGAAAATGACGAGCTGTAATGCCGACGCCAAGGCGAAAGGGCTCAGCGGTGATGATCGCAAGGCGTTCATGAAGACTTGCTTGTCGGCCAAGCCGAGCGCCGAGGGCAAGCCTCTCACAGCCCAGCAGACCAAGATGAAGAGCTGCAACGCCGAGGCCAGCGCAAAGGGCTTGAAGGGTGATGAGCGCAAGACGTTCATGAGTGGTTGCCTGAAGGGAACGGCTACCCCGTAGGCAGGAAAGGGCAATGGAGGTCCTTTGATCACCGAGGACGTGGAGTACGCGACGGACGGGGTGCGGTTCCGAGGTTTTCTTGCGGCCCCCGGCGGCTCGCAACGTCGAGCAGCGATCCTGGTCGCGCACGAAGCGCCCGGGCTTTCTGAGCATACACGCGATGTCGCGGAGCGATTGGCACGCGAGGGGTACGTCGCCTTCGCAATGGACTATGTTGGTGCGGGCCGGCGTTTCACCGAGGTACCCGAGGTCATTGCCCAGGTGAACGCGTGGGTCGCCGACCCACTCTTTCTGCGCCAGACTTTCGAGGTGGCTCATCGGCTCCTGGCCAGCCGGAACGATGTGGACGGCGATCGCATTGCCGGCTTCGGCTACTGCTTCGGCGGTCAGGCACTCATTGAATATGCCCGTACGGGTGCACCCCTGGTGGCCATCATAGGTTTTCATCCCGGCATGTCGATCAATCGCCCGCAGGAGTCGCGGGCCATTCGCTCGCGCCTATTGATGTTTCTCGGCACGGAGGATCCGATTACAACACGTGTCCAACGCCTGGCGTTTGAAGACGAGATGACTGCTGCGGGAGTGGACTGGCGTATGGTCCTATACAGCGGCGTCGGCCACAGCTTCACGAATGCGGCGAGCGCCGCGTATGGCCTTCCCAAGGTCGCGTATGACGCCACGGCTGACCGGGCTTCGTGGGCTGCTGCAAAGCACTTCCTGGCAGAGTGCGGGCTATAGCGTCACACGGAGCGTTTCAGCAAGTTGAGCAGCGCGGGGTTGATCGCCTGTAGGGTCTTGCGCAGCCGCAGTTCCTCGTCGTGACGCCGCGCGCGGCGTGCTTGTATCAATCGATGCATGACGCGATAGTGCTCTTCAGGAGCCGTGTCGCTGGGGGTGAGATTCTCGGCAAGCTGCAATACCAAGCCTGGCTCTCTCACCAGTAGCCACGCTGGAAAGTCGGCTTCACTCAACGGCTCCTCCTCGTCGAGAAAGCGTTGCCAGAGTGTCGTCAACTCCGGCTGGCGCAGCTTGTTGGCGGCCTCCGTGGCTGCCGCGGGCGCGCGCCAACATACATGGCACCAGGCCGCGAGGGCTTCCACGCGCCGACGACGATTGAGGGCGCTTTCGGTCAAACGGAGGCACAGTGGCGCATACCATTGCCAATTGGGCTCACGCATCACGGTATCACCCACCGCTGCCCAGTCCTGGGCTTGATTCAAAGCGAAGCTAGGATGGAGCTCGGGCTCGTCAGGGTTGAAAGCCGCTCCCTCCAGGCTCGCTGCAAGTTGCCGCCAGAGCGGCGCAAGAAGGTCACGCCACTGCCCACCTAGAAGGCGGCGTGCCGTCGGGGTGACCTCGAGGAGGAATGCCAGCTCGTGTCGTGGATCCTCGACGAAGCGCCCCAGGCGACCCAGGGCCGCCAACAACTGGTCGAATGCGGCCAGGTCGGAGTGGGTCGGGGCTTGGGCGTAGAGTTGATCGAGCTGGCGTTGCGCGCCTGGCAGGTCGCGTGTCGTCAGGGCTGCAACAATGCCGTTGGTGAGGGCCACCACGGGGTTGTCGAAGAAGAGATCCATTTGCGGCACGTTCTGCGGGCGGACGTAGCGACCGGCAAGGAGTCGCTGCATCTGAGGATCCCCGCTGATGCGCAACGGCCGGGTACTATCCACGGCGTCTGACGTTTCGCGCGTGTGCCAGGCGTGAAATTCCTGGACCTGCTCCACCAGGCCGATACGCTTCGCGTAGCTTACGGCCTGCTCGATCTCGGATTTGATGTTGTCCGTGTTACCCATCAAGGCGCTGTCGAGCAGCTCGATTTCGCGCCGGCGCCAGCTCTCGTAATCGCTGTACAGGAGCCTGCCGGAGTTGAACAGCAGCTCCAGTGGCGCGAATGCGCCTTGCTCCAGCAATTGCGCATCGACCTGGGCTTGTAGGGAGGAGTCGAGCGACATCACGCGAACAGAGCCTCGATGTCCGCGGCCGTCCAGGAGGCCGGGGTCCCGCCGCTCTCGGTGTACAGTCGGCTGGCGAGCGCGTGCTTGTCAGCTTGAAGTTGCATGATCTTTTCTTCCACGGTGTCTTGCGCGATGAGCTTGTAGACGAACACGGGTTTGGCCTGGCCGATGCGGTGGGCCCGGTCGGTGGCTTGCGCCTCGACGGCGGGGTTCCACCAGGGATCATAGTGGATGACCGTGTCGGCCGCCGTGAGGTTGAGTCCCGTGCCACCGGCCTTGAGGCTGATCAAGAACAACGGCGCCGCGCCGGACTGGAACCGCGCGATGACTTCCGGGCGGTCCCGCGTCTCTCCCGTCAACAGGCAATAGGATATGCCGAGCTCGGTGACCCGCTTTTCGATGAGCCGTAGCATCGAGGTGAACTGGGAAAACAACAATACCCGGCGTCCGGTCGCGATCAGCTTCGGCAGGGCGTCCGCGAGCCAATCCAACTTGGCGGAAGGAATCGCCTCATTTCCCGCGGCGAGCGGCAGCAGACGGGGGTCGCAACAGGCCTGCCGGAGTTTCAGCAGTGCATCGAGAATGGTGATCTGGCTGCGGGCGAGGCCCTGCTGGCGCACGATTTCCTGGATGTGCCGATGGCTCGCGAGTCGGATACCGTCGTAGAAGTCACGCTGGCGCTCATCGAGCGCGAGCGTCTCGATGATCTCAGTCTTTGGCGGCAGGTCTTGCGCGACGGCATCCTTGGTTCGCCGTAGCAGGAAGGGAGCAACGCGTTGCGCGAGCGCCTGGGCGCGCATGCTATTGCCGTCCTTCTCGATTGGAGCGCGGTAGTGCCGTTGGAACAGCTTTTCCTCGCCCAGGAGGCCCGGTTGCACGAAATCGAACAGTGACCACAATTCGCCCAGGTGGTTCTCCACGGGCGTGCCGGTCAGGGCAAGGCGGTGCTCGGCGCGCACGGCGCGCGCGACCGAGGATACCTTCGCTTTCGGATTCTTGATCGTCTGGGCTTCATCGAGAATGACCAGGTAGTAGTCGCGCGCGAGCAATACTTCGCTATCCAACTGCAGGACCGGATAAGCGGTAATGACTACGTCCATCTCGTCGATGAGCGAGAACGACTCACGCCGCCGGCTGCCGTGCAGAACGAGGACGTCGAGCTCGGGAGTGAAGCGATGAAGCTCCTGTTGCCAATTGCTCAAGGTGCTGACAGGGGCGACGATCAACGACGGCTTGGTCAGGCGACCTTGGCTCTTCTCGATGGCGAGGTGCGCCAGGGTCTGCACCGTCTTTCCAAGTCCCATGTCGTCGGCGAGGATGCCGCCGAGATGGTGGCGCCGCAGGAATTGCAGCCAGCCGAGGCCTTCCTGTTGGTACGGACGCAGCCGCGCCCGGAATCCCACTGGAGCATCCAAGGGTTGGGCGGTGCCGCCCGAGGACTGGAGGTCCTCCAGCAGGCTGCGCAGGTTGGGGATCTGGGTGTGGAGCCGCAAGCCCTGCAACTCCCGCGAGAGTTGGGCTATCCGACCGGCGTCGCTTCGGGGCAGTGATAGAGCCCAGTCATCGCAAGATTCGGCTCCGTGCGTGGTGGAAAGGCCGTCAGAGAGATCGAACAGCTCGACCAGCGTGTTGGCGATCCGTTGAATGCGCTCGAGCGCGATGGCCAGGTAGCGACCGTCGTCGAGGCGGACGAGCCATTCCTCGCCGATGCGGCAACCCGCTTCTGGCGAAGGCCCGGACGCGGCGCTCGCCTGAGTGCCAGCAGGGGATTGCTGGTCCGGAGTTGTTTCCCCGGCTATCGTTGTCTCGCCAGGTAAGGTCCGCTGGGCCCCTGCGAGCGATGTCTGCAGGTAACGCGCCAAAGCCGGCAGCAGGTTCACCTGCTGTCCGTCTACGACTGCCCCCAGTCGCAAGTTGAACCAACCCTGCCGGTGGTCGGTGGCCAGATCACCGAACCAGTCATCGGCCTTGGCGAGGCGATAAGGGAAAGCCTCTTCAACCTGCACGTCCCAGCCTTCGACTTCGAGTGCTGGCAAGGACCTCACCATGAAGTTGAGCCACGCTTCGCGGCTCTGTGTCGTTTCGGGTAGAACCTCCGCAAGCCTGCCGCGCAAGCGGCGCTCGACAGCAGGGTCGCGAGGGATTTCGTAGAGTACGCCGTTCAGGGTCGCGCGTACGACGGCGTGCTCGTCCTCGAGCCTGTTGCTGTCCACGGGCAGACCGTTGTAGAGGAAATAGAGCCTACCTTGCGGGCCTGCAGACAGCACCAGGCGGGCGGTAACGGAAGACAACGGTTGCCGCTCTACCGGGAGTGTCTGTAGGCGCGGAAAATCGACGCCGGCGGAATCTCGAGCGATCTGTTCGTTGATCGCTCCGACCCGCTCGGGTGTGATCGCGGACTCGCGCCAGTATTTGCGCACCAGCGCGAGCGGTTGTATTGGCTCAAAGCTCCCGACCTCACCCCTCGCCGAGTCGATGTAGGTTGCCGGCTCGAATTCCGGCAAGACTTCGACGGCGGGGCCAGCTTCGCTGTGCAACTCCTGATCGCCGTTTGGCAGGACTCGCCAGCCAAAGGACACGCGCCGTGCGTCCTGCATCAGGCGCAAGGGCGCGCCGCGAAGCGTCGCCCAGAAAGCGCGGCCCGTCTTGACCATCTGTCGTAAGAGATCGCCGCCATTTTGCCCGGCAAGGTCCCAGGTAGCCGCTACGCCTGCCGTGTTCGGCGGCCGCTTCTCGCCGGCGAGGGCCTTGAGAATGTCCTTGTCGGCGAGCTCGACATAGCGCGGAAACTCGGCCGCGGTTTGCGCCCCGGAGTGAAATGATCGTAGCGAGAACGGATGCAGGCTGCCTGGAATGAGATCGTTCGTCCCCCGCGCGATCTGGGCGATCCACACCGAAACGTGGACTACGCCCTTCGAGGATCGGCTGAGAAGGTAGCAGAGGCGTTGTTGTGTTGTTGAGCTTGGTGTTGCAGGCGCGCTCCGGCGCGGTACGGCCGTTTCGACGCTCTGTCGGATGCTCGTTGGTGGCGTCGTGGCACTTGCATCCGCTGCAAGAGTCACCGCAACCACATGCACGCAGGGGCTGCGCTCCCTGCAACTGCACTCGCCTTGGAGCTTGCTGTTCGCCCGTCGAATGTATACGCGCGCGGACCCAACAACACCCGTGATGACGTCGCCGCCCTGGAGGACACGAACTTCGCGCACGTTGCCTGCGGCCAGGAGCTTCTCGGCCTCACCGCAGAGGCGCTCGCCAAAAGTGCCGCGTGAATCGATCGAAGGGGTCGGAGTTGGAATCAAACGCGTACGCTCTCTTTGGGAAGCGAGCCACCTGGGTTGCCCGCCAAACGACTGACACTGATGACAGCGGCCGTAAGCGAGATTCCGGCAGCCAGGGCCAATGCCAGATTCGGCCCTCTGCCCGGATAAGCACGAAACACGATGGCCACACCGGCGGCGCCCAACGTTTGCCCGCTCAGGCGGGCGGTTGCCAGCATGCCACCGGCGGCGCCCGTGCGTGCGCGTGGGGCGGAGGCAATGAGTGTTCGGTTGTTGGGAGCTTGAAAGAAACCGAACCCCAGCCCGCACAGCGCCATGCGCCAGACGAGGTCCGTCGCCGTGCCGTGAGAGGAAAGCAACAGGAGCAAGGCCAGGCCGGAGGCCATGGTCAGCAGTCCGATACTGCCCAGAATGCCAGCCGGGTAGCGGTCAGCCAGGCGCCCGGCGATCGGTGCGGCCAACGCAACACCTACGGCCCAGGGTGTCATCAACAGCCCGGTTGCGGCGGCGGAGTGAGCCGTTTGGATTTCGAAGGGTAGGGCGATCAACCCGGCGGTAGCCGCCATGAATGAGCAAATGGACGTGGCGACCGAAAGCCAGAACAAGCGGATGCGCAACAGGTCGAACGGGATGAGTGGGGCGGGGCGATCGATCTCGTGACGCACCAGGAGCGCCCCTAGAGCGCAGCCCGCGCCTATTTCGACGAACGCGAGGAGAGTAACCGAATCGTGCGCGAGGGATTGCAGACCGCCGATCAGCAGAGCGAACGTCCCCGCCTGGAGCAATGTGCCGACATAGTTGAGTCGGCGTGGTGAGCGCTCTGTTGCAGGGAGAGCGTACACCGCGATAAAGAATGTGAGCATCCCCAGCGGCACGTTGATTGCGAACAGCCACCGCCAGTGCGCGATAGCGAGGATCGCGGAAGCGACGGTTGGGCCCGCGGCGCCAGCGACCGCCACAGCGAAGGCGTTGATTCCGATCGCGCGGCCCAGCAGTCGGTGCGGATAGGTGAAACGGACCAGCGCGGAATTCACGCTCATGATTCCGGCGGCGCCGAGGCCCTGAACGACGCGTGCGATGCTCAGAGTCGCGACGGAGGGGGCCAGGGCGCAGGCGAGCGAGGCAACGGTGAAAATCGCCAGCCCACATTGCGACACGCGTCGATATCCAACGATCTCTCCGAGAGAGGCGAGCGGTAGCAAGGCGATGAGGATGGCGAGCTGGTAGGAATTGATTACCCAGATCGAAGCCGCATCACTCGTGCGGAAATCGCGCGCGATGGTAGGCAGGGCAACGTTCACGATGGTGCTGTCGAGCACCGTTATGGTGATCGACAGGATGATCGTGGCAATCGCCCAATAGCGGCGCGGGACGGGAAGCCCATCGGCAGCCGCGAGCGCTGCGGTTTCTGCAGAGCCTGGACTGGACATTAGCGGATTGCCCGGTCAGGAGGCGCCGACAATTCTCCACGGCGTCGTTGAAGCCCCTCGGTGCGCTCCCATATCGGAAATGTCACGGTGCCTGGCACGTCTTTTCGTCGCTCTTTGGGTCGATCAATGCGAATTCGCCGCCTCACACCCGTCATCATATTGGGTCTGCTGCATCTCTACATCGGGGCGCGGCTGCTGCCCGATCTGGCGGTCGGCCCAAGCCTGCGGTGGGGCGGCGCAGGGCTGCTGGTCCTTTCTCTGGCGCTCATGGTCGCGGGTTTCATGGCCCGCTCCCTGGAACCGAGGTCGGTCGCTGACAAGGTGGCGACGGTCGGTCTATTGGCCGCGAGTCTCTTCTCGTCTCTGTTCGTCTTCACGCTGCTGCGGGATGTGGTGCTGCTGGTGGCCCTGGTTTCATTGCCGACCCAGTATCTGCGCGTGCTCGAGGGCGCGACCGCGCTGTTGACTGTGGGCATGGCCGCCTTCGTGACCGTGGTGGGATTCGCAGGGGCGCGACGTCGGGCGCGCATTGTAACTGTCGAGGTGCCCCTGACCAATCTGCCGCTCGACCTGCACGGATTCTCGATCGCGCAGATCAGCGATATCCACGTGGGCTCGCAAATCAAAGAGAAGCAGGTGGACGCGATTGTCGAGGCGGTCAATGGCTTGAACGCCGATGTGATTGCGATAACGGGTGACCTCGTGGACGGCTCGGTGCGGGATCTGCGGCAACACGTCGCTCCCCTGGGCCGACTGAGGGCCCGCTATGGCGCTTTCCTGGTCACGGGAAACCACGAGTATTACTCCGGCGAGCGCGCCTGGACCGCGGAATTTCGCCGTCTGGGACTGAGGGTTCTGCTGAACGAGCACGTGGTGATTCGGCATGGGGGAACTGTCGCGGTCGTTGCTGGAGTCACCGATTACAGTGCGCACCACTTCAACCCGTCACAGCGGAGCGATCCTGCCGCGGCGCTCTCGGGGGCACCGCCCGAGGCGGCCGTCAGGATCTTGTTAGCCCACCAGCCGCGCTCCGCCACAGCCGCGGCCGATGCTGGGTTTGACTTGCAACTCTCCGGTCACACTCACGGCGGCCAGTTCTGGCCCTGGAATCTGTTCGTGCGGTTCCAGCAACCTTTCACTGCGGGATTGCATCGCCTGAGACATTTGTGGATCTACATCAGCCGAGGGACGGGATATTGGGGGCCGCCCAATCGCTTCGGAGCCCCGTCCGAGATCACCCTGGTGAAGCTGGTCGTCGCTCCCGCCATGGCCGAGGCGCTCGCCCCGGCCTGAGTGCCTCGCGCGCCTACGATGATTTTTTGGCGGATTTCTTGCTGCTGCGTCTACGGGCGCTGGCGCGTTTGCGCGGCGGCACCTTGGCGCCGGAGCGCCGTGCTTCCGACAGGCCTATGGCAATCGCTTGCTTGCGGCTCTTGACTTTGCGTCCCGAACGCCCGCTGCGCAACGTGCCGGCTTTGCGCTCGTGCATGACCTTCTTCACTTTCGAAGAGGCCTTGCGGCTGTACTTTCGCGCCATAACGGCTCTCCTGACATGGAACACGACATCATTCAACGCTCACTGGAGAATTCCGTTCCGACGGGCCCGGCCGAGCCGTATTATGTTTGCTGGAGCCGACGATGGGACATGGGGGTTTTATGACGGGCGCGATCAACGTTCGAGCGGCCAACAGCGCGGATGAGCCGAGATGGCGCGAGCTCTGGTCCGGCTACAACGCTTTTTATGAACAAGACATCCCGGAGGCGATCACCCAAGGGACCTGGCGGCGCATCCTCAATCCCGCGGTGCCCCTCCTCGGTCGCGTGGCCGAGCTCGATGGCCGCGTGGTCGGATTCTCGAACTCGGTTCTCCACGAGAGCACCTGGGCCGCGGCGCCGATTTGTTATCTCGAGGATCTCTTTGTCGACCGCGCCGCGCGCGGTAGCGGTGTCGGCCGCATGCTTTTGCAGGACCTGGTGGTGCTCGCCCGCCAGAACGGCTGGCCGAAGCTTTACTGGCATACGCGCGCCAACAACGCCACCGCGCGGCGTCTCTACGACACCTTCACGCGGGCTGACGACTTCGTGCGTTATGTCGTTCCGATAGATGAGTGAAAACGCTCAGGCTCCGGTCCATCAATCGTCGTGCGGAAATCCGGCGTTCGGCTCTTGCGCGGCGTCTCCTTGCTTGCCGTCTTCCGTCGGTCGGTCCCGATACTTGTTGGCATCTCGGGGGGCAGCTCCGCTCCCGGTGGCGTCTGGAGGACGCTGTTGCTTAGGCCTGGCAGGCCGCTCGGTCGCGTCTTGGCTGGAGCGGGAATCGGTCATGACGCTCTCCTCGTGAGGTGTCTGTTCCTCCAACGCACGAGCGGGAGCTTTCGTTGCAGGAGGCCCTACAGCCACCTCGACTTGCGGAACAGGTAGAAGAGATAGCCGTCGAGAGCGGCCATGACACCCAGACAGACCGGGTAGCCGTAGCGCCAGTGTAGCTCGGGCATGTCCTGGAAGTTCATGCCATAGATGCCGGCGATCAATGTCGGAATCGCGACCAGGGCCGCATACGCGGTGAGCCGCTTCATGGTCTCGTTTTCCTGCATTGCGATCATGGACAGGTTGACCGACGTGGCGGAGGTCACGGTGTCGCGGTTGGATTCGATCATCTGGTTGAGCCGCTGCAGGTGATCGTAGATATCGCGAAAATATTCGCGCAGGCCCCCCACCCTTGCCGGTGAGCGCGCGCCGGAGAGGTTCGAGACGCCCTCCAGCAACGGCGCGACCGCATGTTTCAGGCTCATCAGGCGTTGTTTCAACTCGTACAACGCCTGGATGTTGGCGCGCCACTCGCCATCCTCCGTGAAGATGCGCTTTTCGATGGCCTCCAACTGGTCATCGAGCTGATCGAGGATCGGGAAGTAGCGATCGACCACCGCGTCCATCAATGCATACAGGACGTAGCAGGATCCCTGGCGCAACAGCTCCGGCTCGGCTTCGCAGCGAGCGCGCACATCGTCGAATCCTTTCTCGACGCCGCTGCGCACCGACAGTATGTAGTTGGGGCCGGCGAAAATGTCGACTTCTCCAACCCGCAGGTCCGGGATGCCTGGCTCGACCATGTGAAGCACCGCGAAGAGGCTATCCCCGTATTCCTCGATCTTGGGTCGTTGATGGCCCTGCTGCGCATCCTCCACCGCCAGAGGGTGTAGATTGAACTGCTCGCGCATTTCCTCCAGGAGCGCGATGTCCCGGTCGCGCATCGCGACCCAGACAAAGCAGCCGGGACGGCAGACGTAGTCGTGGATCTCCGAGGCGGGAATATCGGCGATCTTCTTGCCATTCTCATAGGCAGCACATTTGATCAGCATTGCCGGTTTTGCCTTTCCCGCGCGCGCGACGCAGATCCCACCGGGAGCTGGTAGGAATGCCAGGTGTTGGGTTTCAGTATCCGACGGTGAATCGAGCGCGGATGTGCTTCGGCGTCTCCACCTCGTCGATCATCGCGACGGCGTAGTCCTCGTAGGAGATGGAGCTCTTGCCGTCCGGACCCGTGAGCAAGGTGTTGTCGGCGAGGCGGAATTTTCCGGTTCGCTCGCCGGGGCCAATGAAAGCGGAGGGACTGAGAAAGGTCCATTCGAGGTCGTTGGCCTGGCGCAGCAGGTCCAGAAAGGCCTTGGCGGCGGAGGCCTCGGGGCGATAGGCTTCCGGGAAATTCGGCGCATTGAGCAGGATCTGTCCGGGTGCGATCTCCAGGCTCGCCGCGCCTCCGACGACCAGGTAGCGCTTGACTCCGGAGCGGCGCACCAGGTCGATCAATCTCGGTCCGTCGGTGCCCTGGAACTTGAGGGCGCTGATGAGGGCATCATGGCCCTTGAGCATCGGCAGGAGCACATCCGGCTTGGTGACATCCGCGGCCGTGGTGACCAACCCGGGCCGCTTCCCCAGCTTGGATGGATCGCGCGCGATCGCCGTCACCGCGTGGTGGCGATTGAGCGCCTCGTTGACCAAGCGGGTTCCAATGTTGCCGGTGGCCCCAATGATGGCGATTTTCATGGACTTGCCTTCCATATTGCGCGTTCTTCTGCAAGAGGTGGCGGCGAGGCAAGAGCTCGCCTCACCTGCCTGGTCGGGATCGAGGATAAGGCCGTCGTGGGTGGATTCCTAGGGGTAGACCGGCGGGGGTGATCCGAAGCAAAGTGCCGCTCCCTTGAACGGAGGATTGGAATGCATATTGGAAGGAGCGCTCGCGAGGTGTTTGTGGGCGGCGCGCTGGCGCTGGTCGTGGCGGTGGCTGTTGGACAGGTAGCGCAGGACGGGGCGAAGACCCACGCCTCGACATGGCCCGACACGCCGGGAGCTCGCGTTGAGGCGCTCGCGCTGCTGGAAACTTTGAATGCCGATCTGTTGAGCAACGACAGCGCGACGCTGACCCTCGATCGTTGGTGCGAGGACCACAAAATGGCCACGCAGGCGAAAATCGTCGCCGAGCGTGTACATGATACTGACAAGGAGCCGACGGCCGAGGTACGGCAATTGCTCGGGGTGGGCCCGTCCGAGCCGGTGCGCTATCGGCATGTTCGATTGCACTGCGGCGCACACGTGTTCTCAGAAGCGGACAACTGGTATGTGCCGGCACGATTGACGCCTGAGATGAACAAGGTGCTCGATACCAGCGACACGCCCTTCGGACGCGCTGTGCAGGATCTGCATTTTCATCGTCGAACGCTGTCAGCGCGGCTTCTCTGGTCACCCCTCCCCGAAAAGTGGGAGATGGCGCACGCGCTGCCGCGCGGTCGCCGGGGATCGCTGCAACTTCCCCACGAGATCATCCAACATCGCGCGGTCCTCTCGCTGCCGGACGGGACTCCTTTCAGTGCGCTCGTCGAGACTTACACGGGCGAGGTGCTCGATTTTCCGGCGCCGCCGCAGCCTTGATACCTGGTGATCAGTGGGACGTGTTTGGCAGAGCCGATCGAGGCGCTTGTTGCTTTCCACTGACGAGCATCTGTCCCGTTCCGCTGATCACCCGGGCGACCTCCTCGGCGATCAGGCGGTGTCCGGTCGGATTCCAGTGCAGATCGAACGGCAGGTAATCAACTCCCTGGCCGGTCTGCGCATAATAGCGCCGGAAGATCGGATCGCTGTCGATCACTCGCAGACCGGCTGTCTTGGCGACCCTCATCAGGCGTGCACGGGCAAGCGCATCGCGCGTTGGACAGGCCCCCGCGGCCTCCCGGGACAGCCCGGCATAGATCGCTCTGCGGTCCGAATCGAAGACCAGGATGACATGTGAAGCCGGCAACCCGAGCGCTGTGGGAAGCGCCGACACGTACTCTTCGATCAGGCGCTGGTCCGGTTCGGACAAACTCGTGGCCACGCAGGCGGGTGGATGAACAGTAGTCTCGCGATGCAGCTGTACTGCATGCGACCACCTGAACTCCAGATTGGTGCGTACGTAGCGGGCCACGGCCACGGTGCGCAGCAGCTTCTGGGTGGCTGAGCGATTGACTTCCTGCGTCCATTCGATAGGTGGAGCGCGATCCGGCGCCCAATGGTAAAAGCCCGGCTGCTTCGCGAAACCGTCGACGTAATCTCCGGCGATGACGACAATGACAGCCCACTGGGGTGAGAAATATCGCCGCACGAGCTGCGCCACACCGAGATAGTCAGGCAGGGCTCCGTTGATCGTGCCGAAGGCCATCACGTTCTGGGGCGCCAGCTCGCGGCGCAAAACGCCTTGGAGCGTATCGTCGTAGTCGTTCATCAGTGATTGCACGAAGCTATCGCCAATGACTACGATTCCCTTACTGCCAGGTACGTAATCGAACGGTGCGGCGTATCCGAAATTGTTGATACGGCCATGGTGCACGTTACGCAAGCTCCAGCCTTCCGAGAACGTGTAGTACGAGTCCGGAGCCAGCCTGCTTACGGGCCAGGAACGATCAGGGTCCGCGGTGTACGCACCGCCGTTCACCGGCAGCACCCTCAACGTGAGCTCGCATACCAGCAGCGCCCCACACACGCCTGCGATAAAACCTGCGATGTGACGAGCGCGGATCATGGCGTTCAGAAGTTGAAATAGATGAATTCGGTCACATTGCGGGATGCGGTGATGGCAGCCAGGAAAAAGATACCGACCACCATCGCACCACAGAATGCGGTTTGGAGCTCGCCGTGCCAACGCATCGAGGGGCGATCCAGCGCGCTCGCGAGATAACCGTCGATGAGCTGCTGCGAGTTCTTACCCAGCAGGGCGACCAGGCTGAATACCGCAATCCATAAAAACGAGCCAGGAGCCGCGGTTGGGGCGCCACTTGGCGTACCGATGCCGAACATGGCGCCTACTATCCTGAACGCGGCCTCAAACGTCGGCGCACGGAAGAACGCCCACGCCACGATCACGCACAAGAGGGTTAGCGCGACACTCGCTGATCTTGCAGCCGCGGACCAGAACGGACCGCGCGGGTAGCTCCCTGGAGGTAAACGTCCCCAAAGCCATTGCCAGGCATGGTTGATGACCAGATAGATGCCGTGGAGCCCACCCCAGATGACGAATGTCCAGGAGGCTCCGTGCCACAGTCCGCCCAGCAACATCGTTGCGAGCAGGTTGATGTAGCGCCGCAGGCGGCCGCGGCGGTTGCCACCGAGCGGCACGTACAAATAGTCACGCAGGAATCGCGACAATGTCATGTGCCAACGTCGCCAGAAGTCCGAGATGTTGCGTGCCTGATAGGGCGAGTTGAAGTTGTAAGGCAGCCTGACGCCGAACAGCAGACTGAGCCCGATGGCCATGTCGGAATAGCCGGAAAAGTCGAAATAGATCTGCAGCGTATACGCCAGGATTCCTAGCCACGCCGCGGATGCGGAAATCGCGGTCGAGGCAACCTGCCCGAATGCAGCATCAGCCAGCGGCGCAACGCTGTCAGCCACCAGAATCTTCTTGATGAGACCAATGCTGAAGTACCCGAGCCCGAGTGTCATGTTGCGCACCTGCGGGCGGTAGATATCCTCGCGCGCAAATTGCGGCATCATCTCGGCGTGGTGTAACACGGGACCGGCAATCAGGTGCGGGAAGTAGGTAACGAACAATGCATAGTGAATGGGATTTCGTTCCACGACCTTGCCCACGTGAACATCCACGAGGTATGCGATCTGGGTGAACGTAAAAAAGGAGATGCCGAGCGGTAGCAGGATGTCGAACGTGCCAAGAGGCAGGCCGGATACCGCGGAGACCGATCGCACCAAAAAATTCGCATATTTGAAGTAGGCGAGCACGGCGAGATTCGCGGCAATGGCCACGACGAGCAGCCGCCGCGCCATCGGACTGCCCACGGCGCGCGCCCGCAGAATCCCGTATCCGAAGAGATAGTTCGCGACCACCGAGGCAACGAGCAGCGGCACGTGCTGCCAGCGCCAGTCGCCATAAAAGACCAGCGATGCGATGACGAGCCAGAATGCCGCGGCCCGATGGCCGAGGAAGCGCGCCACCAGGAAGAAGGACACGAGCACGAGCGGCAAGAAGACGAAGATGAACTCACCGCTGGTGAACAGCATTCCAATCCCTCTTTGCCTGAACTTGGCCGCGGGAACTAGCAGTTTTCGTGCCCGGGCGATGGCCGGATCGGAGCAATCTTACTCGATGTCGTGGAGGTGAAACCCCGACCGCGACGTCAGGCGAGCGCCGGTGAGCATGGTGAACACGATGGTGGCCTGGGGCTGCCTTTCCGCGAAGGCGACGCGGCTGAGATTGATCAGGGTGTCGCGGCGGATGCGCTCGAAGGCGTGTGGGGCGAGCAGGGTGGTGAGATGTTTGATGGAGTCGCGACGCAGATACTGACTGTCGCCGACGTGGAGAGTTACATAGTTGCCGTCCGCGACGATGTAGTCGATCGACTCGACGGGCAGGAAGTGGAGGCGCCGGCCCTTCTCGCCAACGAGTCGCAGCGGCGTGCTTTGCGAGCGGGAGGGCGTCGTCGCGCCGGCGGTGAGGCGGCCGGGCTCGCGCGATCGCAGACGGGCCAGTGCCGCCTCGAAGCGGCTTGGCACGACAGGCTTCATGAGGTAGTCGATGGCGCCGACCTCGAACGCGCGCAGCGCATGCTTCTCGTGTCCCGTTACCAGCACGACGGGAGGTGGACTGGTCGATTCGAGCGCACGGAGCACGTCGAAACCGGACATGTCTCCCAACTCGACGTCCAACAGCACCAGGTCAGGCGGGGTGAGGCGAATCTCCTCGATTGCATCCGCTCCGGATCCCACCGTGACTGGGTCGGCCTCCTCGGGATGGCGCCGGCAAAGATCCACCAGTACCGCCTGCGCGAGAGGATCATCATCGACGATCAGTATTCTCACGGCTTCATCCGTTGAGATACGACGTGGGATGAATCGGAAACCTGACGCTGGTGCACCAGTGGTTGTCATCCGTCCGGTGCGCTTTCAGGGTGGCTGACGAGCCGTACAGGATATCCAGGCGCTCGCGCAGGTTCCGCAGGCCGACTCCGCACCCGCGTTCAGCGGCGTCCGCGGGCCCGACGAAAGCTGCATTTCCAACTTCCATGGCGATGTCATTCCCACAGCGGGATACGTTGATCGTGACTTCCAACGGGCGCCCTGGCGGCGGTCGCCCGTGGACGACGGCGTTTTCGATCAACGGCTGCAGCACCAGGGTGGGAACGAGGACTTCGGCGGGCGCGGTCGCATCGATGCTCCAAGCCAGCGCGCCACGTCGGCGGAGCTTTTGCAAGTTCAGGAAGTCGCGGGTGTAACTCAACTCGTCCGCCAGGGAGTGCCACTCCGTCTCACTGCTGCGTAATGTCCGCCGCACGAGCTCGCCCAACTGCTCGGTCAGCGTGCGCGCCTCTTCCGGAGAGCTCAGGCTGAGCCCGACCACGGCATTGAGAGAATTAAACAAGAAGTGGGGGTTCAATTGCGCGCGCAGGGCGCGCAGACGCTCCGTGGTGGCAAGCGCTTCCGCACGTTGGTGGCGAGTTCTCTCGTCCTTCAAATCGCGGTAGCTCAGGATTCCTATGGTGAGTCCCAGGCTCGAGAGGTATATCACACCGTATTCCACGCTGTTGATGAGCCAGGGAATGAGAAATCCCGGGCGTGAAACGTCAACCAAAGAGTGCAGCAGTCCACGGCTGGCCGAGTCGGACAAGCTCAGCGTGGCTCCTATCCCGTCCGCCACGCGTGACGCCACCCCGACGGCCAACGCAGCACACAGCGCTGTGCCCGTCGCCGCGGTGACCCCATTGCGACTCCACACTGTGATCACTAGCCGGCCCGTCACGAGCACGAGCGGCCACAGCAGCAGGAGCGCCACGATATCCGTGGTGATCGGCGCCACCATGTCGGGGTGGCGAAGGCGCTCCAACCCATAGAAAAGAGCGCGTGCCCCTGCCAGCAGCCACCAAAACCCGGATGCAATGATCCAAAAGCTCGCGGTCCGCGGCGTCTGGGTCACCGGAGACAGAAGCAGGCGAGCATCAGGAATCATCTGCCGCGATTCCGCGGCCAGTGCCGCGGCGGGACGCGCGACTCGAGCGGCAGGCCATCGCGCCAACACATCGGTGGCGTACCTCCGCCGAACTCTCGCGAAAAGCGTCCCCCCCTTGTAGAACGATTCCGGTCCTTTCACTGCCTGGCACTCGCTCGAGCCGTTTCGCCCGTTCCCCTGGGCCGCTGTGTTGGCTCTTCTGCCGGCCGCTCAGCGGCCTACGATACGCCGCGCGGCGTCCGCGTACTAGCGGATTTCGGTCGTGTCACACAAAAACACCAGTTTGTCCCTGCAATCAACCCATCCGTCACATTTGTCTCGAGCGTCGAACGCCGCCGCGTAATCTGTCCGCAAATCGCGGCATGGCCCCAACAGGTCGTCGCGCTAACACAACAACGCCAGGGCGACGCGGTCGTGTGTATCGCGCGTTCAGGAGGGCAGACGCTATGGCAACGGTTTTCGAGCTCAGGAACTCCGCGCCGTTTGCGCGGCGGGTCGTTGGTCTTATGGCGAGCCTTTGCGCCACACAGGTGTTCGCGCAGGCGTCCCCGCCGCAGGCGTCCGATTCATCCGAAGCCACGACGGAGCTTCAGGAGGTCATTGTCACGGGCTCGCGTATTGCCGCTCCGAACGAGCAGAGCACGAGCCCCATCCAGGTCATGTCCTCGCAGTCGATCGCGACGACCGGCAAGACGGACATCAGCGATGTGCTCCTGCAGTTGCCACAGATTTTCAACAATGGCATCGGGCAGGACCTCGGTAACGGAACCAGCGGGCTGACGACCGCCGGCGGCGTTGCGACGGCTGACCTGCGCGGATTGGGTCCCAACCGTACGCTGGTGCTCGTAGACGGGCGCCGCCTGGGACAGGGCTCGCCGTACACCGCCATCCAGCAACCGGCTCCCGATCTGGATCAGATCCCGGCAGGTCTCGTGGATCGAGTCGAGGTCGTCACCGGCGGCGCCTCCGCCGCCTATGGCTCGGACGCCATTGCCGGTGTCGTCAACTTCATCATGAAGCGCAACTTCCAGGGCTTCCAGCTCGACGGTCAGCTCAACGAGAACTGGCACCACAATCACGACGACTTCATGCAAAACCTGGTTGCCCAGTCCGGCGGCACGCCCGCCACGGGGACGAGTCGGGACGGGCGCCAGCGCTCGTTCGACCTGCTGATGGGCACGAACTTCGCCGAGAACAAAGGCAACATCACGGCATACCTGAGTTTCCGTCACGCCGACCCGGTGCCGAGCAGCGCACGGGATTTCGGCGGCTGCCAGTTGAATCCGGTCACGGACGCGGCCGGTAACGCCACCGGGGTCACCTGCAGCGGGTCCGCGAATTCGAATTATTTCAAGCCTTTGACCGGGCCGAATGCCAAAACCGCTTACAGCGTCCTCGGCACCAGCTTCGTTCCCCAGGGCACGGGCGCCCAGACGACGCCGCCGGCGGTTTTCAACTCCCAACCTTACATTTTCATGACCCGGGGAGATGAGCGCTACAACGCCGCGCTGCTGGCGCATGAGGATTTGTTCGACGCGTTCCAGCCGTACGGGGAGTTTTACTTCATGGACGACAAGACGCACACGGAGGTGGCGCCGTCGGCCTTGTTCCGGGACAGCAACCCGCTGGACCCGTTCGGTACCGGCAACTACCCGGTCAATTGCGACAATCCGCTCCTGAGCGGCCAGGAGGCTGGGATCCTGTGCTCCCCCGCACAGCTCGCGTACGTCGCCGCCAACCCAGGCCAAGCCTGTATCTACAACACCGACAAAGCGACGGGCCTGGTGAGCTCACCGAACTGCGCGGACGTGCGCATCGGCCGCCGCAACATCGAAGGGGGTGGGCGCACCTCGGACTACGAGCACGAGAACTACCGGGCGGTGTTCGGCGCCAAGGGTGATTTCGCGGACGGCTGGAGCTATGACGCCTACGGGCAATACTACTACACGACGTTCTTCAACTCCCAGGGTCACTACCTCAACTTTCAAGCCATCGACAACGCGTTGCAGGTGACTGGAACGGCGGCCAACCCGGTGTGTATCAGCGGACCACCCTGCGTACCCTATGACATCTTCGCCGACGGCGCCGTCACGCCGGCGCAGTTGAAGTATCTCTACTTGCTGGGCACGGGGCAGGGCACTTCGACGTTGCGTACCCTGCACGCGGAAATTACCGGACATCTCGGGAAATATGGGATCAGCTCGCCTTGGGCCAGCGAGGGCGTCGCCGTCGATGTCGGCTATGAGCACCGCAACGACCACGAGACCTTCCAACCGGATTCCGCCGAACAGAGCGGACTGTTGTCCGGCTACGGCGCTGCCGCGGTTCCTGTGGACAACAGCGTCTCCGTGTCGGAGGAGTTCCTGGAGGTACGCGTACCGATTCTGCACCAGATGCCGTTTGCCGACGACCTGCTGTTCGACACCGGTTTTCGCCGCTCGGATTATTCGTCGAGTGGTGTGACGAACACCTACAAGTTCGAGGTGCAGTTCTCGCCGATAGAGGACTATCGCTTGCGCGCCTCGTATGACAAGGCGATTCGCGCCCCGAGTATCATCGAGCTCTATAACCCCCCGTCGGTCGTCACCTTGCAGCTCGGTAACGATCCTTGCGCTCCCACCTTTACCGCCAGTGGAGCGATCGCGGCGCCGGCCGCTTACTCGCTCGCCCAATGCCAACGCATGGGAGTCACCGCGGCTCAATATGGCAACGGCGGCACCACGGATACCATTCCGCAGGGCACCGGGAGTCAGCTCTCGGGATTGCAGGGCGGCAACACACAGCTCAAGCCGGAGCAAGCCGAGACCTACACGGTCGGTGTCAATTTCCGGCCCAGCCAGATCCCCAATCTGTCCGGTAGTATCGATTACTACCACATCGCCATCACGGACGAGGTCGCCGTGATTCCATCGGGCGTCATCTTCGCTCAATGCGGGAACTTCGGCGATCCCGTCTACTGCAGCCAGATCTTCCGCAACCCGGTGACCGGCGGGTTGACCTCGGTCGGCACCCCCGAGCAAGGCGGTTATATCGTGCAGACCGACAAGAACGTCGGCGCCGCGTTGGTCAGCGGCATCGATCTGCAACTCAGCTACAACCACGATCTGCCGGGAGGCTTCGGCAAGATCGGCTTCGATCTGAACGGCGCGTATCTGCAGCACTTCGAATCGACGCCAGCCCCCCGTGCCCACACCTACGATTGTGCCGGTTACTTCGGTGTCACTTGTCAAACCGTCAATCCGAGGTGGCACCATATTTTCCGCGCCACGTGGACCACGCCGTGGAACGTGAGTGCCGCGCTGACGTGGCGTTTCATCGGGCCGGTCTCGGAAGATGCCAACTCCCCCGATCCGCAGTTGCACTTCTCGAACTCCAGCTATAATTATGATTTCGTCAACGCTCACATTCCCGGGTACAGCTTCTTCGACCTCGCGCTGACCTGGCATCTCGGCGAGCTGCTGACGGTTCGCGCCGGCGCGAACAATATCCTCGACAAGGACCCGCCGTTGCTCAACACTTCGACGGTGCCGGGGGGCCAAGCCAACACGAGCGACGTGTACGACCTGTTCGGGCGGCAGCTCTTCGTGGCGTTCAGCCTGAAGCTGTAAAGACTGCCGCGACGTCAGCGCTTCGATTATGATTGGCGGGATCTGGTCTTTTCTCACCTGGCAGGTCCCGCTATCCGAATCTTCAAGCGTCGATTATCAGCGCAGGTGCTCCTGGCATTTGCGGGGATTGGTGCGGCCGACGCCGCGTTGTGCACGGAAGCACCGGGCAGCTACAACCCGCAACAGGTGTTCGCGCCGCTGAGTTTTCCGGAGCCGGTGAACCGGTACCGCTCCTCCAACGGCGCGCCGGGGCCGGATTATTGGCAGAACCGCGCCGATTACGAGATCCACGCGACGCTCGACCCGGCGCGCAAGGAGCTGAGCGCGACAGAGGTCATCACTTACACCAACCGCAGTCCCGATAGCTTGCCGAGCCTTTGGCTGCAGCTCGATCAGAATACCTACCGGGCCGACGCGCGCTCCGTGGCGGCCGACGAAGAGGTGCGCAAGGAATTCACCTCGGGTTATAGCCTCGATGAGGTCGGGGTCGAGGCGCAGGGACATGTGATCAAGGTAGATTACGTGGTGTCCGACACCCGTATGCAGCTGCGGTTACCACAGCCGTTGCGGGCCGCCGGTGGCCAGATCCGTGTGCACATCCGATATCACTACACCATTCCGGGGTTGTTTGGTGGACGCACATCGTGGGCGCCCACGAAAAACGGGGAAATCTACGATATCGCGCAGTGGTATCCGCGTATGGCGGTCTACGATGACCTCCATGGCTGGGACACGCTTCCCTACATGGCGCAGGAGTTCTATCTCGAGTACGGTAGCTTCGATTACTTCGTGACCGTGCCCTGGGACATGCTCGTCGCCGGTAGCGGAGCGCTCCAGAACCCGGAAGCTGTGTTGACCGCGACCGAGCGGGAACGGCTGGCTCAGGCGCGGACGAGCGATACGACCGTCGTGATCAGAAGCGCGGCGGAGATCGGCGCCGCCGCGAGTCGGCCCAGGCAAGAGGGGACTTCGACCTGGCACTTCCACATGGACAACACGCGCGATGTCGTTTTCAGCGCGTCCCGAGCGTTCATCTGGGATGCCGCGCGAATCAATCTTCCGGACAACCGCACCTCGCTTGCCATGTCGTTCTATCCCGTGGAGAGCGCGGGGGAAGCGGCTTGGGGGCGCTCCACCGAGTACCTGAAACACGCGGTGGAGGAGTTCTCGGGACGGTGGTTTCCCTATCCTTATCCAGCGGCGGTCAATGTTGCCGGAGGCTCCTCGGGAATGGAGTATCCCGGTGTGCTGTTCGATGGCATCGAGGACAAGGGTAAGGATCTGTTCGTGATCACCGTGCACGAGATCGGGCACACGTGGTTCCCGATGATTGTGGGGTCCAACGAGAGGCGCAACGCCTGGATCGACGAGGGTTTCAACACCTTCATCGACATCTTCGAGTCGGAGGACTTTCGCCACGGCGTGTACGGCCCGAAGCGTGACCCTGAGTACGCTCCGGGCGGCGGGAATCCGGTTGATGAGATTCTGCCCATCCTCGCCGATCCGGCCGCGCCTCCGATCATGACGCGCGCGGACGCGATACTGGAGAAATACCGCCATCCGGTGACCTACTTCAAGTCCGCGCTGGGCCTGGTGTTGCTGCGTGAGCAGATCCTCGGTCCGGAACGCTTCGATTGGGTTTTCCGGCGCTTCATCCGTGACTGGGCGTTCCGCCATCCCGCGCCTTCGGACTTCTTCCGGGCTATGGAAAGCGAGGGTGGGGAGGACTTGAGTTGGTTCTGGCGCGGTTGGTATTTCAACAACTGGACGCTGGACCTGGCCGTGAAGGAGGTGACCTACGAGGAGGGCAATCCGGCCAAAGGAGCGCTTTTGACTGTCCAGAACCTGGATCGGCTGGTGCTTCCGGCGACGATCGAGATCGATTTCAAGGATGGCACCCGCAAGCGGATCCGCCTGCCCGCGGAGACGTGGATTTTGAAGTCGGTCGCGACGCTACGCCTGGACAGTACGCAGCCGATCGCAGTGGTTACCATCGATCCGGACCACGTGATTCCGGATAAGGATCGCAACAACAACGTCCTGAGGCTGAACTGAGGAGCACTACCTATGAATCGATCGATTGGATCCGGCCGCCTGCGCCGCGCCCGGGCAGGCATCGCGTTCCTGGTGGCCGCCACAACGGCCTGCATGGCCCTGGCCGCCTCGGGGTCAACCCCGCAAACCAGCGGTGCCGATCTGGCGAAGCTGAAGGCTGTCGTGAACGGCGATCAGCGCTCCGCCGCCAACAAGGCGCGCGACAAGTATCGCCACCCGGTCGAGACGCTGGCCTTTTTTGGCATTCGCCCGAACATGACGGTGGTGGAGCTGTGGCCTTTCGGGGGCTGGTATACCGAGATCATCGCGCCCTACGTCAAAGGCCAGGGAACGTATTACGCCGCGGCCATGGACCCGAGCTCGAACGATCGGGAGGACAAGGAATACAACGCCGAGTTGAAGAAGCTGCTGGATGCGCGGCCGGATCTCTACAGCGAGGTCAAATGGTCCGTGCTGGCCAAGGGCAAATATGACCTGGCGCCGCCGGGCTCGGCCGATCTGGTCGTGACGTTTCGCAACATCCACAACTGGGTGTGGGCTGGAGATGAGAAAGAGGTCTTCGCGGCCGCATTCCGGGCGCTCAAGCCGGGCGGAATCCTGGGCGTGGAGGAGCATCGTAACAACGATCCCAACGCCAAGCCGAAGCGTGGCGAGGCCTATGTCGGTGAGGACTACGCGATCGGTCTCATCGAGTCGGTGGGATTCAAGCTGGCCGGCCGCTCCAACATCAACAACAATCCCAAGGACACGAAGGATTATCCCAAGGGTGTCTGGACGCTGCCGCCGAGCTATGCCGAGGGCGACAAGGATCGGGCCAAGTATGCGGCGATTGGCGAGTCGGATCGCTTCACTTTGAAGTTCGTCAAGCCGGCGAGCTGAGATAAACGCTCGCCCGAAAGGTGCGCGCCTCATTCGTAAGAGGGAGGCGCCCACGGAGGACGTCGACCAAGATAGCCCGCTATGACAGTACCTTTCTCGGTGCTCGACTTGTCGCCCATCGTGGAGGGAGGCACTGCCGCGGATGCCTTGCGCAACACCCTCGACCTCGCAAGGCATGCGGAAGAGTGGGGCTACAAGCGCTACTGGCTGGCCGAGCATCACAACATGCCGGGCATTGCGAGTGCCGCCACGGTCGTGGTCATCGGCCACGTCGCCGCGGGTACCCGCACGATTCGGGTCGGCTCGGGTGGCATCATGCTGCCCAATCACGCGCCGCTGGTGGTTGCCGAGCAGTTCGGCACTCTGGAGGCTCTGTTTCCCGGGCGCATTGATCTCGGGCTTGGGCGCGCTCCCGGCACGGATATGCTGACCTCGCAGGCGCTGCGGCGCGATCTCGCGACGAACGCCGAGCAATTCCCGCAGGATGTGTTGGAGCTGCGAGAGTATTTCGACGACCCGCGTGCTGGGCAGAAGGTCACGGCAGTGCCCGGGGCCGGCTTGAAAGTGCCTCTGTGGATACTCGGCTCGAGCCTGTTCGGGGCGCAGGTGGCGGCCATGTTGGGCTTGCCGTACGCATTCGCCTCGCATTTCGCACCCGATGCTTTGATACCGGCGCTCGAGATCTATCGCCGCCATTTCAAACCGTCGCGGCAGCTCGACAAGCCCTATGTCATGGTTGCGGCGAACATCGTCGCGGCGGACAGTGACGTCGAGGCGCGGCGACTGTTTACCTCTCTGCAGCAGTCGTTCATCAAGCTCCGGCGCGGGATGCCGGGCAAACTGGCGCCACCCGTTGACGACATCAACACCTGGGCGACCCCGGCGGAACTGGCCGGACTGAGTCACTCTCTCGTGTACTCCTTCGTCGGCGCTCCCGAGACGGTAGCGCGCGGGGTGCAGTCATTCCTGAAGATGACTCAGGCGGATGAGCTCATCGTCAGCGGGCATATATTCGACCACGCCGCGCGCTTGCACTCGTACGAGCTCGCGGCTCGTATTCGCGACCAGATCACTCTGGGTCGATCGCTATGACGAGCGTGTCAGATTCCGCCGCGTGGTCTGGATTGACGTGGGCCCTGGTGGCGGCGGCTGCCATCACTCTCCCGTTGCCGGCCCTGGGGCAACAGCCACCCAACATCGGGATCGCTCCGGTCGTTCTGACCGAGGGCTCTTATGTGTTCGATACGGCCGAACAACACAAGATCCGCGTGGTGGTCGTCACGAAGGGGTTGAAGCACCCGTTCTCTATCGCCTTGTTGCCCTCCGGAGATGCTTTGATTTCGGAACGAGGTGGACCGCTGCGTCTCGTGCACGATGCCGGGGGCGCCCATCCGAATCTCGACCCAGAGCCCGTTGCCGGCCTTCCCGTGCTGGACCCGCCTTATCGCAATGGGGGTCTGCACGAGATCACCCTGCACCCGCAGTTCGCAAAAAACCAGCTCGTGTACTTTACGTTCAACCGGCCGGGCAGGGCGCCGGATGCGACCGTGAAGCCGCCGCGGCGCCAAGAGAGTCTGGTCACGTTGTTTCGAGCCAGGTTCGACGGCCATGCGCTGACGCATGTCGAGCAACTCTTCACGGGTGAGTCCGCGACCACGAGTGGCTCACGCTTGGCATTCGGTGCTGATGGAACGATCTATATGACCACGGGTGCGCCGTTCGACAACCAAGCGCAGCAGCTCGATAGTGTGTACGGCAAGGTGCTGCGCTTCAATGACGATGGCACCATTCCGAAGGACAACCCGTTCGTCGGCCGCAGGGACGCCAGGGGAGAGGTGTTTTCCTACGGTCATCGTGACCATCTGGGCTTGACCGTTCAGCCAGGTACCGGCCGCGTGCTCAATGCGGAGCATGGTCCCAACGGTGGCGACGAGGTGAATCTCATTCTGCCGGGTCACAACTACGGGTGGCCGAAAGTCAGCTTCGGGCGTACCTACGAGGGCGAGCGCATTTCCGAATCCCCGGTGGCGGAGGGGGTGGATCAGCCGGTTCTCCTGTGGATACCGTCGATCGCGCCCTCGGGGCTGACCTTCTACAGCGGTGATCGGTTCCCGAACTGGAAGGGCAACCTGTTCGTCGGTAGCTCGCGTCGGGGAGAGATTCCGCGTACCGGTGGGCTGGAGCGTGTCGTGTTGAATGAGAAGCTCGGCGAGCTGCGGCGCGAGACGCTGCTGACTGAGCTGCATCAGAGGATCCGCGATGTTCGGCAGGGGCCGGATGGTTTGCTTTATGTGGTGACGGACGAGGACGACGGGGCGCTGTTGCGGATCGAGCCGACGGCGGCACAGTGAGGCACCGCGTGCGCAGGTTGTAGCGCGGCCGGAGCTGCGTGAAGTTTGCGCTTACTCCGCCGCGGCGATCGCGATGTCAGACAGTCGTTGGAAGCGCTCTATGTTGTCGTTGCTTTCCATCACGCCTGCTGTCAGGCAGACGAATGTCACATTGCGCTCCGGATCGACCCAGAACAGGGCACTGCCGGCCCCGTAGTTGCCGAACGTGCTCGGGGAAGTCAACGTTCCGAGCATGTGATGGCAATGCGCCGTCCCGCGCAAAGAGAACCCCAGGCCGATATAGGCGGGCGCGGGCTGCCAGCCCCGTTTGTGCGCCAGTACTTTGTAGAGCTCGTTCGGCAGATCACCCGTCCAGTTCCGACGTGCCAACTCCAAAGTCGCCGGCGACAAGATTCGAGCCCCGTCGAGCGCGCCACCCCGCCTACACATTTCCGCGAGCCGGAACAGGTCGGGTACCGTCGACACAGCGCCGACCCACGGCATTTCCGCATGCTCCTCCTCGAAGGCTCCATTGGGACCCAGGTTGCTGTGCCCCAGGTGCTCAGCCGGAGAGTTGCCACGGAAGTCCGGGATGACGTGACGCGCTTTGAGGTCGGCGCGCACACCGATTGAAGTGCTCGTCATTCCCAGCGGACGCAGCAGATCTTCTTCGACCAGGGTCCTGTACGAACGTCCTTTGGGGTCCGTGCGCCGCAGCGCCTCTCCAAGCAACGCCTGGTTCACCAGGGGTGAGTAAGCGCAGCGCTCGCCCGGAGGCTCGACGGAGTGCACGTGCTTGCAGATGGCCGCGATGATCTCGTCGAGGCGGTCGATGTACATCCCGGGTTTCGGGATGAAGACCATCGGTAGTCCGGACGTGTGTGTGATGAGATGGAAGAGGGTGATCTGCTCACGCAGGCCGCCGGAGAACTCGGGAATGATGTCCACGACGCGCGTGGTGAGGGCCAGTTGGCCCAGCTCGACCGCGCGGAGCGTGAGGATGTTGGTTAGCGCTTTGGTGACCGAGAAGATGCTGAAGACGGAGTTGATCCGCAGTGGCCGGGTCTGTTGCTCGTCGGCGCTGCCGACGGCGTCCTGCAGGCCGATTCGGCCATCCCGCGCCACGATGATCACCGCTCCGTGATAGAGGCGGCGCTTGATGTCCTCCTCGATCACCGTGCGCAAATGCGTCAGTCGTGCTTCGTTCAACCCCGTGTCGCTCATATGTCCTCCTGTTTCGCGAACAGCTTGGCCACGTAGAAACTGTCCATGTACTCGCGTATCGCGAATATCTTGCCGTCCTTGACTTCCACCGCCCAGCAGTAGGCGTTCTCGTATTGTCTGCCGTCCGCCAGGACCCCCGTCCCGTAGGTTTCGGTGAGCACCAGTGGACCGTTGGAAGCGATCGTCTTCATGTGCACCTTGGGATCTCCTGGGCGGAACAGGCCGCGCACGGGCGCCAGGAATTCATCCACGATTCCCTTGCGGCCGACGTGTTTGCCCGCACCCGGCACGCCGCGGACCATCGGTGTCCAGGTCGCTTCCTCGTGAAGCGCCTGGCGTATGGCTTCGAGATTCCCCGTCGCGAGCGTGGCGAAGAAGTCGATGACCACGCGCTCGTTCTCGTTGCTCGCTTGCATCTCCTTACCCCCTTCCCGAAGATTCAGCCGCCTTTTTCCGCGTCGACTTCGCTCAACGCTTCCCGCGCGATGCGCGTAGCGTCAATTCCCGCCGGGACGCCTCCATAAATGGCGACCTGCAACAGGACCGCGCGGATCTCATCGCGAGTGGCGCCGTTGGTCAGGGCGCCTTTCACGTGGAGCTTCAGCTCGTGGGGCCGATTCAACAGACTGAGCATCGCGATGTTGATCAGGCTGCGGTCGCGGTGGGACAGTGTCGTGTCGCCCCAGACCTCTCCCCAGCAGTACTGGGTGACCAGATGTTGCATGGGCCGGCTGAAATCGTCCGCCTGGGAGAGCGATTTCTCCACGTATTCCGCGCCCAGGACTTTCTTGCGGATCGTCAAGCCTTGTTCGTACTTCTCTTTGCTCATGATCACACTCCCGCCTTGGGTACGGCCGCGATCTCGCAGCCGCTCCACCCCTCGACGATTCTCGCTATGGACGTGCAGTCGGTGTCGAATCCGTAGGTGTTGCAGGTAATCGAGAGCATCTGGCGCACCACGGCGCCGAGCACCATCGGAACACCCAGGGCTTCGGCTTCCTCCAGGCACAGGCGTACATCCTTGAAGGACAGGCCCGCGGAGAAGCCGAAATCGAAGCCGCGCGTCAGCACGTGCTTCGGAAACTTGTCCTGGGTCGCACTGTTGCGGCCGCTGGAGGTATTCAATACATCCAACATGACGCTCGGGTCGAGGCCCGCCTTCACTCCCATGGCCATGGCCTCGGAAGTGATCGCGATCGCGGTCGCCGACATGAGGTTGTTGAGGAGCTTCAGCGTCTGCGCGAGACCGGGCTTCTCTCCGACAAACAATACACGCCCGAACCGTGCGAGCAGCGGTTGTATCTCATCGTAGAGGTCCCGCGGGCCCGAAACCATGACAGTCAACTTACCGGCGCGGGCGCCCGCGACGCCGCCGCTGACAGGAGCGTCGAGCGCGCGGATGCCGCGCGCAGCGAGAGCGCTCGCGATCTCGGCGGCGGCAATCGCACCCGAGCTCGAAAGATCCACGAAGTAGCGGATGCGCGAGCCTTCCAGCGCGCCGCCTGGGCGGATGATCGCCTGGCGCACGATGTCCGGGGTCGGAAGACTGGCGAAGACTGTCTCTGCCTGGTTCGCGACCTCGAGAGCGGAGCGAGCGGCGGTTGCGCCACGCGCGACCAAGGGCC
Source organism: uncultured Steroidobacteraceae bacterium (assembly GCA_964400085.1). GTDB lineage: Bacteria > Pseudomonadota > Gammaproteobacteria > Steroidobacterales > Steroidobacteraceae > 13-2-20CM-66-19. The sequence continues at coordinate 51,448 of CAYNTW010000017.1, forward strand.
GGAGGGCGGCCTCGTTGGTGTCGAAAATCACCAGGCGGTGGCCGGCTTCGAGGAGGCGCTCGGCCATGGGGCCGCCCATCCGGCCCGTGCCGATCATGCCGAGGCGCTGCTCGCTGCCCGTCGTCATTGCCCTCTACCCCTTCTTGGCCTTCGGAAAGCTCGAGCCCTGGAAGGGGGCCGGCTTGCGAGGGGACGCTAATCGGGCTTACCTTTTCATAGCGCCTGTCTTTAGATAGGTGGTAGGAGCCCTGCGGCGTTCGACCATTCAATGGTGGACCTTTCTCATTCGCGTAGCTCATTGGTGCGTCTCGCGCGTACGCGAGCTCCGGCGCTCGCACCGGGCCTGATTTCCCGGCGCTCACTCGGTGAGTGGATCGAGCGCATCCTGAGCGTGCCGACGACGGTCATTCAGGCGCCTGCCGGTTATGGGAAAACGACGTTGCTCGCGCAGCTGCACTCGGGTTTGAGCGAGGCCGGCCAGGATGCGCGCTGGCTGTCGATCGTGCCTTCCGACCGCGAGCCGGATTCCTTCCTGGCAGCCCTGGCGGCGAGCTGTGGCTCGTCCGCCCGTCGCGGCACATTGGCCAGCTCTTCTGGGGTGACGGAAAGGCCAGAGGGCGAATCCCCGGAGCGGCAGCTCACGTTGCTTGCCAATCAGCTTGCAGAGGCGAGCCGGCCTGTTTGTATTCTGCTGGATGACGCGGATCGCTTGAGCGGGTCGCCTTCCGGTCCGCTGCTGCACGAGTTGGTCGAGGCGCTGCCGGCCGGGTTCCGTGTCGTTTGTACCGGCCGGGGAGCTCCGGAGCTACCGAGCGCACGCGAGCGCGGTTACGGCAGATTGTTCGAGTTGGGCGCCGCTGAGTTGAGTTTCACCGCCGCGGACGTCGAAGCCCTATTCGGGGTACTGGGCGTAGCGCCTCCCGGTGAGGCCGAGCTCGAGCGCTTCCTGCGCCGAAGCGAGGGCTGGCCCATGGTCATCAGGAGTGAGGCGATCGCGCTCGCCACGGCGAAAGGCGCGCACGTGCTGGATCGCTTGAGCGGCAAGCGTCATGACATCGCCTCTTTTTTCGAAGCGGAGGTGGTTCGCCACGAGCGACCCGAAATGATCAACGTGCTCGAGGCCGCGGCGATCTCGGAGCAGACCAACGGGGCCATGGCGACGGCCTTGACCGGACTCGAGAATGCGCATGCGCTGCTGGATGAGGCATGTGAGCGCGGCCTGTTCGTCACCGCGCTGGACGAGAGTCGACAATCTTATCGGTTGCACCGGCTTTTCAGTGAGGCGCTCCGACAGCGTCTCGCGCGGCATTCGCCCTCGCACGAGCGGGAACTGCACCGACGGGCCGCCGATTGGTATGAGTGCTCCGGGAGCCTCGTTGAGGCGGTTGATCACGCGGTGCAGGGGGGCGACGCCGCCCGCGCCGCGCGGATCTTCGACTCGCACAGTGAAGAGTTCATGGAGACGGGTCACGAGTCCTCGATCCTCACCGTGGCCAACCGGATTCCAACTGGCTTGCAGCTCAGGCATCCGCGGCTCATGTTGACTATGAGCTGGCGCTTGCTTGCGGAGTGGCAGTTCGAGAAGGCGCGCACACTGTTGGCCCGCGCGCAAGCGCGTATCGACGAGATGGCGGCGCAAGGAGATTGCGAGCAGAGCGAGGTGACCGAGCTGCGTCACCAGCTTCTGCATGGTCAGGTGATGTTGGCGCAGTTCTCGGACGATCTGGGGTTCATCGAGCGCCACACGGAAGGGTTGCTGCGCAGTCATGCGACTATTTCGCCGTACCTGCGTGGCAGTCTGCACGCGGCGCTGTTGTTCGCTGCGCGCGAGCAGTTCCGGCTCGCGCGGATCGATGCGCTCGAAGGCCTCGCGCGCCAGCAATTCCAGGCGGTTGCCAGCCGGTATGTGACCATCTTCCTGGAGGGCATCATCGCTCCTGGGAATCTCATGCGGGGGCGTACCGAGGCAGTGATCGCGACGCTCGAGGAAGCATTGCGGACCGCGTTGGAGGTTGGCGGGCCAACGCTCGCGCCGTTGGTCGCTCTGCCGTTGGCCGAGGCCCGCTATGACAGGGGGGATCTCGAGGGCAGCCTCGCTTTGCTCAGCGCCTACTTGCCACACGCTCGGCAGATCGGCTTTCCCGACCAGCTCATCTCGGGCTATGCGACGCGTGCCCGCGTGGCGAGGCTGCGCGGCGAGCGCGACGTGGGCTTGCGGGTGCTGGAAGAGGCCATCCAGTTCGCCCGCGAGCGCTCATTTGAGAAGCTGCTGCTGATGTTGAGCGCGGAGCATATCGATCTGCTGTGCCGATTCGGCGAAACGGCGGAGGCCGCCCGAGCGGCGGCGAAGATCGACTTGCGACGCGCTGCGGATTCGGTAATGCCTCGTCCACGGGTCACTCGGGCTCGTGCCGCTCTTGCCTACGCGTGGACATCTCTCGCCCAGGCGCAAGGCCGCTGCCCCGAGGCGATCAAGGTGGCTCGGAAGTGGCGCAACCTGATCGAGGGATCGGGTGCGGTGCGTGACGGCTTGCGCTGGAGTGTGCGGCTGGCGGTGTTGTTGCGTCACGCGGGTGACGAGATCGGCGCGCGCCGCGAGTTGCAGCGAGCCGTGGGTGTTGCGAATCCCGCCGGGTTGATGCAGTTGGTGTTGGAGGAGGTTGACTCGCTCGGAGAGAGCTTGGTGGGGGAGAGCTCAGCCGCGATCCGACCACCTTCCAGGCCGGTCCGCATGCCGGAAGGGAATCTCTCTCCTCGGGAGATCGAGATTCTCGCTTTGGTTGGAGATGGGCTGAGCAACGCCGAGATCGGGTACCGATTGAGCCTGGTGGAGGGCTCGGTCAAATGGCACCTGCAGAGGATCTACGACAAGATCGGGACGCGCCGGCGACTGGTGGCGGTGGATCGGGCGCGGCGGATGGGGGTGTTTCGGTAAGGCGGGACGCTCGGCCGTGCACCTTTACGATGATGTAGGAGCTGACAGCTCGGCCAGCGAAAAAGATTTTCAGGCTAGTGCTTGGCGCGGCAACAATTCGCTACGACCAGGGATGGTAAGCAAGATCTCCAGAGAGTCCGTTCGGCGCTGTCCGGCGCAAGCGCAAGCTATAGCATTGCCGCAACTAGATCAGCCCCGGTGCACATTTTCATGTTCGCTGTTAGAGGCCAAAGGCCTCCGGCCATCTTATCGGTAAATATCAATAGTGAGGGGCGTGGTGAACAGCTGGATAGATTGACCAGGACAACAGCCACGCGCTACATTGTAGTTATGGCGTCGTGTTAGTTATTGTGCGATCAGGACGCAGGGACAATAACCAAAAAGACTTTGCGGATGGTGTGGCGAATGCAATCCGGATGCGGTTCCAGTCGACTCGACGCTGCCGAACAAACTGATGAATGGGGCAAACTCCTCAATGGACACCCCGCTCTCCTTCGACTACGGAGCTGGATGACGGCGAATGATCCGATTCGGCTGACGATGCAGGAAGCGGCAGGTTTGGCCTGTGTAGAGCTCCATTACTTCTCTGCAATCTTTCGTAAGCACACCGGCCGCACCTTTATCGAATGGCGGCGATCCATTCGAATTGCGCGAGCCGCACACCTTATTGTCGGTGGTACGCTCACTGTCCAACAGGTCGCGCAGGCAGTCGGGTACAAAGATCGGCGCTCCTTGGAACGAGCCCTGAGACAATTGCGCAATATGAGCCCTGGCGCTCTGCGATCGCGCGAGCCCTAGGCATCTCGCAAGCGGCGGACGGGGCGCCAAGCCAGAACGATCATAAGGCACCGTTCGCGCGAACAACAATCACGTCCCACCGCGGAAGGGCCGCTGAAGTCGCCGCTGCCGGCGCAACGGAGGAGACGCGCGGAAAATAAATCACGCCGCAAGCTTCATAAATCGTGCCGCAGACGAGGAGGCGCTCTCTGCAGATGATAAAGCAGAGGTCGCTAGAACAAACCCGCTCAGGGTGAATGGCATGAAGCTTTCGATAAGAATGAAGCGGTTCCTGGCTCGTGCAGTCGCAGTTGGTCTCGGCGCCTTCGTTGTCGTCGTGGCCGCAAATTTTGTTGGGCCCGATTGGTATCAGGATCTGCTGCGGCGGCTGCAACCGGCCTCGCGTTCTGCTCCCCCGCCGACCGTTGTTGCACGGTCACTGCCAATTGGCCCGCCGGTCAGCATCACCCCAATGCGACCGGAAGGAAATGACTCCTCAATCTCTAAGGTTCCATCGCCCCTGATCCTGGTTCGGACTCAGCGGGGGCGCAACAACCGCGAAGGGCTCGCTCAGATCGGCGTACGTGCGGATAGTCCCCAGACCTACACCGCAGGCGCACTGCTGGCTAACGGTGCCCGCCTAGCAGAGATCTACGACCACTACGTGGTACTCGAGCACAACGGTCACAGTGTTCGCTTGTATTTGCAAGGCGAGGGGCAACCCGACCCGAGATCGGCGCAGAACCTGTTGACTGTTGGCGGCGCTCCAGAACAGGCGCCGGCAGTGGCAAACAGCCAGGATACGCTTACGGATTACCTGCGGCCGATTCCTGTCTTTATCGGCAGTCAGCTGCACGGCTATGCGCTCTATGCTGGACGCAAATCGCCGGGTTTCTCACAACTGGGTTTGCAGTCGGGTGACGTGCTGACGTACATCGACGGCACGGCAGTCTCCGATTCCTCCGATTCGCTGACGACACTTCGTACGCTGACAACTGGCGCCGCATTGACCGTCCGGATCGAGCGCGAGGGAGTCCCGCAAACACTTTCGCTCGATGGCTCCACGTTGGTGCGCCTCGCATCGACGGACCCAGACGTACTCCGACCTTCCTCGCTTCCATCCCGTGACGTGACTTGGTCGGTTACCTCGCCAAGTCTCCTGACACGAGAGAACCGGCCATGAAGAGAATGTTCTTCGCCCTGATCTGTATCCTCGCCTCAGAATGGACGGGTGCCCAAGCATTGAACACCTGGAGCACGCAGGATTATGCATTCTATGCCGGTGATTTCAATGGAGACGGCTTCACCGACGTTCTCTTCATCGCGCGCAGCCCGAGTATGCCGAGCGGCATTCTGCTCTCGGACGGGACGGCACCGGTGGTCCTCGGACAGACTTGGGCGAGTAACTATCTCGGAATTCCCTGGTCTTCCGATGCATATACGGTGTACGTGGGTGATTTCAACGGGGACGGTAAGACCGACATTTTCCTGCAACCAAGCGGTCCCGGCGACAGCTATCTCCTGCTGACGGACAGTTCAGGGCAAATCAGTGCCATCAGTCAGACTATACCCGATCACGCTATGGGTCTGTCCTGGTCTGCCGATCAGCACCACCTGATCGTGGGTGATTTCAACGGGGATGGTCATGCGGATCTCTTCTTCCAACCGACCGCTCGTGACGGTACGAGCGCGGTGGTCTACGCGGATGTCAACGGTCAGTTTACGAGCATCGCCCCAGCGCAAAGCTGGGCTGACGGCTACCTTGGGTTCAACTGGTCGGTCTCGGATGCCAACGTCTATGCGGGAGACTTTAACGGCGATGGCCGTGCAGACCTCTTGATTCAAGCCCAACCGCTCATGGAGGTGACGAGGGGTGCCATCTCGTTCACTTACCCACCGAACATGAATGGCGTGGTGCTCGCGCAAGCGGGTGCCCAACCCTTCTCAATCGTCGGGATGCAGGCCTGGAGCCGCAACGCCTTCGGAGTTGACTGGTCGCCTCTCAGCAACAATCTGGTGATTGCGGATTTCAACGGCGATGGTCGCATGGACGTGCTGTTCCAGCCACTCGCGGTAGGTGCGGCCGCGGGCGTGATCTTTGGCAACCCTGCCGGTCCGGTTTTTACCATTGGAACGGTGGCACTGAAGCCGGATCTCTCCATCTCAGCTAACGGTGTAGCACTCGTGCCGGGAAACTTTGCTGGAGGCCCTGCCGCGGGACTTCTGATCCAAGCCACGTCGCGCAAAGGTATCAGTTCGATTGCGAAGAACATTGCCTCTGGCATTCATGCGCGCGCAGTGACTCTACCCACGCTTTCGTCGACTTCTGTCTCGATAGTGGGCATCGGATATCCGCCCCAAGGCGCCTCTTCTCCGACGAGGGCTGCTGGCACCCTAACGTCTCAGGCCGGAACGGTAACTCCCACCTCCGCCGGTCGTACCGCCGGTCAGTTCTCGGTCACCCCAACAGGTGCGGCGAGCTACAACATTCCGATCTGGACGCCACCCGGCGCCCGCGGTATTGAGCCTCACCTGGCCCTGCACTACACCAGCGGCGGACCCGATGGTCTCATGGGGCCTGGTTGGTCCTTGACGGGTGTTTCCGCCATCGTGCGTTGTGGCAAGACTTGGGTATCGTCCGGCGGTGCGCCAGCGGGGGTCACCCTCTCAACAGGCGACGATCTCTGTCTGGACGGAAATCGACTGCGGCTGACAAGTGGGACACAAGGAGTTGCGGGATCGATCTATCAAACCGAGATCGCCGATTTCTCCCTCGTGACCGCCTACGGATCACAAGGCAACGGCCCGCAATACTTCATCGTGCAGGGCAAGGACGGCCGCTACTACGAATACGGCAATACTTCAGACTCGCGCATTTTCGCCTCCGCGTCCACCACCCCCTACGCCTGGGCGCTCAACAAAGTCCGCGATCGCCAAAGCAATAGCATGGTGTTCACGTACAGCGGCGGCACAGCGCTGACGTTGACCAAGATTCAGTACACGGCCACGCCCGGAACCGGCAACGGCGCCCCCTACGAAGTAGATTTCAACTATGTCTCACGAGTGGGAGGCTCAACAATCGCGAAATACGTCGCAGGGGGGCAGGTCTCTCAGGCTAATCAGCTGGACAACATCACGGTGCTCTCCTTGCAACCCAGCAGCACCATCGTTCGCAAGTACCAGCTCGGCTATCAGGCTTCCTCCACCACCAATCGGCCGATGCTGCAGACTGTTCAGGAGTGCGCGGGCAGTTCGGGTACTGACTGCATCCGGCCCACGACCATCGCATATCAGGCGGGCGGTGCCGGCTGGTCCACCACCGCGACCGCGACTGGGCTCAATGGCCAATATGGCTTCGAACCGGTCGATCTTAATGGCGACGGCATTCCAGATGCTCTCTACGGGAAGCTATCCGGTACTACGATCCAGTGGTATGCCCGTATCGGCAGCCTTGGGGGTTACGGTGCCGAGATCAATACCGGAATGACCACAGATGCCACGAGCTCAACATCCATCATTATCCCCGCAAGCTTCGCTGGCAATGGCACCAATCAAGTACTCGCGCCGGTATCGGGGACATGGTACGTCTACAGTTACAACGGATCTGGCTTCTCCAGCGCCAACACCGGCGTGCCGGTAAACGGGGAGTTCACGGCGAACGATTACGATGGGGACGGACTGCCCGATCTGGTGTCGATCTCGGGACCCAACATTCTCGTGCGCCGGAATATCACAAGCGCAGGCGGCGCGGTCGCCTTCGCTAGTTCAGCCATCGCAGTATGGACAACAGGCGACGACGTCATCCAGCCGGCTAATGTCAATACCGTCTTCAAGGCAGTTGACTTTAACGCCGATGGGCGCGCGGACTTCTTGGTCAACTCCGTACTCCGTCCATCGGACGGTTCCCCCAGGCACGTGACAACTCACGTTCTCCTATCAAACGGGTTTGCCACACAGGCGACCGATGTTCCGGTCACGAGCTATATTCTAACCGGTAGCCAGCCCAACCCTACCTACGCGGGAGATCTGAACGGCGATGGGTGCGCCGATGTGTTTTCTGTCACCTTCGTGTGGATCTCCAACTGCGCGGGAACTTTCGGCTCAATTCCGACCGGTGTGCCGTCATCCTCCGACAAAGTCATGGCGGTTGATTGGGATGGCGATGGCCAGACGGATTTGCTTTATGCCGATGGCGGCAATTGGTACGTGCAGCGCTCGACCGGCAACGGCCTGGCCGCCCCGATGTCCCTGGGCATTGCGGCTCCCAGCAATCAGAGCTTCTTCGCGGTGGATAGAAACTCCGACGGCCAGCCGGAGTTGATGTACACGGATTCGAACGCTTCCTATGCAGTGAGTTACCTGCCCCACAACGGGTTCAATACACCTCCGGATCTGGCCATATCGATCAGTGATGGGTTCGGCATCAACTTCTCTCCGACCTATGTGCCCATAAGCCAGTACAACTACATGAAGTATTCCGATGCGGTGTTCCCCGACATGGACTACCAGGGTCCGATGTATGTCGTCAATCAGTTTTCGGCCTCCGATGGCACGGGCGGCACTTACACCAATGACTTTGCCTATTGGGGCGCGCGCCTCAACCTGCAGGGACGAGGGTTTGAGGGGTTCGATGCCGTGCGCCATCACGACTCGCGCAGCGGCATATATGTGATTTCCTACTATTCGAGGCAATTTCCCTATATTGGGCGTCTGACCGACCAGGAAACCTTCGAGCCCGATACCACCACCTACATGGCAATCACGGGCTATACCTACACTTATCTGACTCCCGGCGGACTTGCAGGCACGAGCTGCAGCTCGTGCTACTTCCCATATATCAGTAACGCAATTGCGTACAACTACGAGGCGACCGGCTCTAAGAAAGGCGGCGCCAATTCCTACATCTCGTATACCAAGACCCAGTACACCTACGACAGTTACGGCAATCTGACAGACACCTTGGCTACCACCGAGGACACCGACTCGGCAGCCCCCGCCTCGCCTTTCAATGGACAGTACTGGATTACTGAAATCAAGAACACCATTAGCAACGACAATTCGGCGACCAACTGGTGCCTCGGCCGTCCTTCGACGACCCAGACCACAAACACAGTTCCAGGACAGCCTGCGCAGACCCGCACCGTCGCGCACACGCTCGACTACGCGAACTGTCGAGCCACTGTCGAAACGGTTGAGCCCAATGACACACGCTTGAAGGTTACGACGACTTTTGGGTTCGATGCTTGCGGCAATACCAATTCCGTTTCCGTGGTTGGCCTGGACAAAACCGGCGCGCCAATGCCGGCGCGCGTCACGCAGACAAACTATGCCTACAATACAGCGCGGTGCGCCCTGCCGGAGGCGGTTACCAATGCGCTGAATCAGACCACAGTAACATCATACAACTACAGCTTTGGTCTCCCCGCGTCGGCTACAGATCCGAATGGGATATCCACTTCGTGGCAATACGATAATTTCGGTCGAAAGAAGCAGGAAACGAGACCAGACGGCACCTACACGACCTACGCCTATACCGATTGTGTGGCCTCCAGTTGCTGGGGCGTTGCGGATCTGAGATTTCTGACTTCTAGCCATCTTTACAGTTCGACCGGAACCCAGTTACGACTGGAGGAGAAGTTCTACGACGGGCTTGATCGTCAACGGTACGAAGAGCTGAATCGTGTCCTTGGAGTCTGGGACGCCCAGGTGTTCTATTACGACAATTTGGGCAGGAAAATCGAGGAGACCCTGCCGTACTCCTCTTCGAGCAATGGCTATCACCTGTACAGCTATGATGTCGCCAATCGCCCGACGCAGGATGCTCTGTACGACGGTAGTGGTCATCTTTATCGAGCCAGCTCGATCGGCTACCTGGGTCAAACAAGGCAGGTAACAGACCCCAACGGCAATACCATAACGAAGGTCACGGATGTTGCCAGCAAGACTCGCATAGTCACGGATCCGAACACCAATGGAACCGTTGCTGGAACGACGAAATACACGTTTGATGCTTTCGGCAACCTCGTCACGATCGTCGATGCAGACAACATTACCTCAAGTTACACCTACAACATACGCGGGTTTAAGACGTCCTCGAATGACGCCGATGCCGGCGCCTGGACCTTCACACCCGATTCTCTGAACGAGACGGTCTCTCAAACCGATGCCAAAGGTCAGGTTACCGGTTTCGGGTACGACCTTCTTGGTCGCATGACGAGTCGGACTGAGCCTGAATCGACGATTGCGACTCAATGGGTCTACGGCACCAGTGCCTCTGCTCACAACATCGGACGTATCAGTCAGGTGACGAAAGCCGATGGCTATGGCGAGGCCTACACGTATGACAGCGTGGGCCGTCCGCAAACCGTTACTTACACGGAGGACAGCACGAGCTATCCCTTCACGTATACATATAACACTCAAGGTACGGTTGACACGGTCACTTACCCAGTGAGTACCTCAGGCTACCAGTTCGTGCTCAAGAACGTTTACGACGCTTACGGCTATTTGAATCAGGTTAAGGACAATTCGGCGGGAACAGTATTCTGGACTCTGAATTCGGCGAACGATTCGAATCTTCCGACCCTCGAGACACTGGGAAATGGCGCGCAAATCGGGAGCGCGTACACGCCCTGGACCAACGAAGTAGTGACCCGGACCGAGGGCTCGGGGGGCTCGACCACGAATCTCCAGAACCTAACCTATGCGTGGGATCTTGCCGGCAACCTGCATCAGCGAATCGATAACCGCCAAGGACTCACCGAGCAGTTCGTGTACGATGCGATGAATCGGCTGCTTAGTTCGACACTTAACGGCGTCAACAACCTGACGCTCACCTACGATGCCGCGGGGAACATCAACTCCAAGAGCGACGTGAGCAGCTCAACGTACGTCTACGATTCGGTACACAAACACGCGGTGAAGACCGCAGGCAGCTGGTCGATGAGTTATGACGCGAACGGCAACATGATCACGAGGGCGGGAGGCTCGATCAGCTACTACTCTTACAACCAGCCGAACACCATTAACTACGGTGGCAACTCCACGCAGTTCTCCTACAATGCAAGTCATCAGCGCTGGAAGCAGGTGGCCAATTACGGTGGCACCACTGAAACAACGCACTACATTGGTGGGCTACTGGAAATCATGACGAGGGGTTCCGGTCCCACTGAATACCGCCATGAGATCCCGACTGGATCCGGTATTGCGATCTACACACGCAGGACGGATGGGAGTACAGGAACATACTACGCGACCTCCGATCACCTCGGAAGCGCCGATCTCGTGATGGACAGCGTGGCAAACGTGCTTACACGTGAGAGCTTTACACCATTCGGCGCGAGGCGCGGAAGTGCCTGGACCGGAGCGCCGAGTAGCGCAGACTACACGGCCTTCGGAAACACTACGCGCAGAGGGTTCACGGGGCACGAGATGCTTGACTCCGTGGCCCTCGTGCATATGAACGGGCGCGTTAACGATCCGTACCTGGGAAGATTCCTGTCCGCTGACACGGTGGTCCAGAACTTGGGCGCGACGGAGTCAGTTAATCCCTACGCCTACGCCTGGAACACTCCGCTGAAGTATGTCGACCCGAGCGGGCACAGCCTCTTTGGGGACATCATCGGGGCGATAGTCGGAGTTATAATTGCCATCTATGCGCCGGAGCTGATCGGCTACTACGAATCCGCCCTTTATGGCGCGACGCTTACTGCCGGGTCGATGGCTGTGCTGACCGGAGCGGTTGCGGGATTCGTTGGCGGATTTGTGGGAGCGATGGTTTCCACCGGCAGTTTATCGGCAGCTTTGACAGCAGGTTTGGTGGGAGGGCTTACAGGGGGGCTTACGGCGGGGATCGGGCAACAGGTGTTGTCTGGCAACTGGACGCCGGCTGAGGGCGTCATAGCAAAAGTCGCAGTTGGGTGTGCATCAGCGGCAGCTAGCGGTGGCAATTGCGGAAAAGGCGCATTGAGCGCGGGCTTCGCGATCGCGGCACAACCGCTCATCATCAAGTTCCCGTCCTTCGGGCAATGGGGTACGGTGCCCGAAGCTGTGCAAGCGGGGCTGATCGGCGGCGAGGCGGCGAAGCTCGCCGGGGGGAACTTTGAAGATGGATTTTCGACCTCCGCTGTGCAGTACCTCGCGAATCCGCCACCGGAACAGGCCTCGGGAAACGATTCGGAAGTTCTCACGCAGATCGGTCGCGACACGAAAGCTATTGCTGTGGATATTTACGCGGTCACAGTCGGTCAACTCGGAGCGCTCTACACCTTTTTCCGCTACAGCCTACCTGCGGTCGCGGACGATCTGGGTAACGGGGCATTCCTTAAAACCCTTGGCGATTTAGGTACCACGGTATATAACCTTGTGCTTCCACATTACGGGTATTACGGGGGAGCGGGTTGGGGAGTTGGCAGGCCTTTTACCGATGGAGTTCCAGCGCCATTAAACCAAGTGGACGCGGCGAGCTACTCTCACGATATTGCGTGCGGAAGGCCCAATGGTTGTGGGGGCGCCAGTGCTATCTGGGCATCGGATACTTTTGCTACGAGCCCAACTGTTCTACCCGCGGGGCCATTTGGTATGGCCTACCAGTTGCTTGGCATAGTGCCTTTTACGGTAGCCGGCAAGCTGGGAGACTGACTGTGCAGCTCTCAGCAGTGACATCCATTGTTCCTGTATTGTTGGAGCGCTTGCGCTGCGTCATTCGCGAACAGATGTCGGTCAACGTGAGTGGGTCGGGGAGAGCGGCCGACCCGGTGTTGATCGAGAGGTGAGGAGTTTGTCTGCAGACCTGGTCGGCTAATGGGTGAGGGGACGCTAAAAGCTGGCTGGCTGATTAGGAGCTTTTCCAGTGTCCCTTTGGTATTCACTGGCCCCTACGGACTGCCGGGCATGGCCCTCCCCACTATCCGCCTTGCCGCAGCTTTAGCAGTGGTCCTCACCGCATTAATCACAGCGTGCGCAAGCGCGGCGCTCAACAGATATGAGCCACCGCCTTCAACGGCTGCGGCGGCGTACCTGGTGAATCAAGGGGGGCTCGCCGCATCCGCGAGGTTCCCAATGGTAGATGGCAAAGAAACCCCGTCATTTGGCCGATTAGTCAGGGTAGCGCCGGGGATACATAAACTGGACGTACAATGCTACCACTTCGAAATTGCGAACGTGACTCCGGGCATCTGGCCTTACGTTCCGATCATCGTCGATAGTAAGACCAAGCTGGCATGGTTTTCTGTGACGGGACGCCTTTCTGACAAACAAGAGTACTATGCGCGATGCATTATGATTGATGGAAAGCCGTTTGGCTTTATCGCCGCTTCCCCTGACGGACCACCGGTACCGGGGTTCGAGTAGGCTCAATCGACCGACTCGATCAGTGTGCGCGATGCTCTCATCCTCGCTCGCGGACCAGTGAGTTCCCCAGCTGCTTACAAAAGAAGGCTGGCTGACTTAGATACTCGAGGGATCATCGGAGGCGGGCGGCGGAGACTGCGCGTTGAGCTGTAAGGCGCGTCTTATTAAAATAGTGACCTGTCCACACAAAGTTGGTACAACGGAAGCTCAGCAGACGTCGAACGCCTAGCTCGTTTGCGTGCCCGCTTGCGGTCCGCTTTGTGGAGCGGCGCGGAGAAGCCAAACTCCATTAATCGCGGCCGGACACTTCCATTCGACCGTCCGCCCGTATTGTTGATTTCAGCGAAATGTGCTCTGCTCAGTCCTTCTGAACGATCGTTCCCGGTCTCTCTGTGCGCACCACAATCCCGGGTTTCGGGGGTATAGGCCGGGGTGGGACGTGAGTGCCCGGAAGGACGGGCCGTTTGTGCGGTGTGGGAGGTGTGGGATTCTCGTGCGAATACGCGAGGCCCGTAGAAAGCCCAGAGAGCGCACACCAAAAAGAAATGTACAGCCGGAGACTAATCTTATGCGACCTCACCATGTTATCTCTCCTCGAGGTTCGAAATTCCTGGTCTACTCGCTGGGTCCGCACGACCCTCATCATCGCACTGCGGGGTGGCTGCGGCGCCGCGGCTGGGCCTGCAACTTCACAGATTGAGGCCCCGTAGAGTTCGTTGCTCCTGCTACATTCCGCAGCCTTAGAGCTGCCCACAGTGTCGAATCTCCTTTCTGCGAACGGGCTACGATCCGCCGCCGATAATGACGCGTGGTCTTCGACATGATTATATCTAACATGCACAGGCGGAGATGGCAACTCAGGTAAGTCTTGTGCTCCCCAGTGTCGTGTTGTCTCACGAAATTGATGGAAATGCTCTGCCCCGCCCTTTAATCTGGCCGCGTCGTCAAGTGCACGAGCGGGTCGAATTCGACACTCCCGGTGCCGACTCTATCCGGCTTTCCACAACGAATGTTCCGATCGAATCCGCAAATCCATTCGGCCGGCATGGGAGGGTGGTATAACGAAAGCCTTCGTGCCGGCATCGGTGCGAATCAGCGAGGCTACC
>CAYNTW010000018.1:0-63535 GCA_964400085.1 uncultured Steroidobacteraceae bacterium
CTGGCGTCCTCGCGGTGACCGTTCTGGCGTCCTCGCGGTGACCGGGGGCGCCGGGGCTGTGCCGGTCGAGGCAGCGGGCCAGCCGAGGCTGGTCGTCTTCGACCTCGACGAGACCATCACCCGTCACGACACGCTCCTGCCGTACGCGATCGGATTTCTGCTCCGCAAGCGTCCCTGGCGCATCCCGCTCCTCTGGAGGGTCGTGCCTCCGCTCATCGGCTTTTTGCGCGGGCGTAACGACGAGGGCAAAGTCAAAGAAGCGTTCATCAAGGCCACCCTGGGGGGTAGCCGCCGCTCGCAGCTCACAGAGTGGACGGCCCGCTTTGTTCCGCGCCTTCTCAGTCGCGGATTGTTCGCCGACGCCGTGGAAAAGGTTGCCGAGCATCGCCGCCAAGGCGACTATCTGGTACTCATGAGCGCCAGTACGGATCTATACGTCCCGGTCATAGCGCGTGAGCTCGGCTTCAACGAGACCATCTGCACGCAAGTGCGGTGGGATGGCGACACCCTGGAGGGGTCGCTGACGACACCGAATCGCAAAGGGGCTGAGAAGGCGCGCTGCTTCACCACTTTGAGCGTACGTCACCAGGGGCTTCCCACGGTCGCCTATGGCAACTCCTTCAGCGACCTTCCCCATTTGTGTCTCGCCAACCGCGGAGTCCTGGTCAACGGATCGGCGAAAGCGCGGTTCGCCGCCGAGAGCTTTGGCCTGAGCTGTGTCGAGTGGAGTTGATGCAATCTTCGGGCACCGGCGGCGGTCTATAGCCCAGGGTGCGACGCATGCGTCGCACGGGCGGCCGCGCTAGCGGACGCCCCGGATCTACAGTAAGCGCGCAAGGCGTGCGACACAGGAGATGAAACGCATGAAGTTCCAACCCCCTCGCATCGCCCCCTCGGATATCACGCCCCGCGAAGTGTTTCTCAACCGGCGCGAGCTGCTCGCCGGCGCGCTCGTGACCGGCGCAAGCACTTTGCTCGCGGCCGCCCACGCCGCAGAACCGACCGGCTCCGGTGGCAAACCTTTGCAGTTCACGCGCAACCCGAAATACAGCGTGACCGAGCCTCCCAACAAGTACGAAGAGATCACCAGCTACAACAACTTCTACGAGTTCGGCACGGACAAGGAGGATCCGAAGCGAAACGCGCAAAACTTCAATCCCGACCCCTGGAGCGTCACGGTCGCTGGCGAGGCCGAGGTCAAAGGGAAATTCACGCTCGAGGACATCCTGAAGGGCCAGGCGCTCGAGGAGCGTATCTATCGCTTCCGCTGCGTCGAGGCGTGGTCCATGGTGATTCCCTGGGTCGGCTTCCAGTTGAGTGCCCTGCTCGAGCGCTTCAAGCCCACTTCGAAGGCCAAGTACGTCGAGCTCACGACGCTGTACGACCCGCACCGCATGCCGGGTGAGCGGGCTCCCATTCTCAACTGGCCGTACGTGGAGGGGCTGCGCATGGATGAGGCCATGCACCCGCTCACCTTGATGGTCGTCGGGCTCTACGGCCAGACACTTCCCAACCAGGACGGGGCGCCACTGCGACTGATCGTGCCGTGGAAGTATGGCTTCAAGTCCATCAAGAGCATCGCGAAAATCAACTTCACCGAGCGGCAGCCGCGCACCGCGTGGAATGTGGCCGCGCCGCAGGAATATGGCTTCTACGCCAACGTGAATCCCAAAGTCGACCATCCCCGTTGGAGCCAGGCAACCGAGCGCCACATCGGCGCCGGCTTTTTCGCGCAACGACGCCCCACGTTGATGTTCAACGGCTATGGCGACCTCGTGGCCGACCTTTACAAGGGAATGGATCTGAGGCGTTACTACTGAACCGCGCACAACCGAAACCCGCAACCAAACGGTTGCATCTCATGCCCCACCGCGCTAGTATGCAACTCGGAGGTTGCATATGAACAGCACAACTGATCGCATCGAGAGAGAGGTTTTCCTCAAGGCGTCTCGCCAGCGCGTGTGGCGCGCGCTGACCGACCCCGGGGAGTTCGGCGAATGGTTTCGGGTCAAGCTCACGGGACAGCAATTCGCCCCCGGTAAACAGGCTTCCGGGCCCATATTGCACCCCGGTTACGAGCACCTCACCTGGAGCGTCACGATCGAGAAGATGGAGCCTGAGAAAGTGTTCTCCTGGCGTTGGCAGCCAAACCGCATCGATCCCAACAGGGATTACTCCAAGGAGCCGACAACCCTGGTCACCTTCGAGCTCGAGGACCGTCCCGGGGGCACGCTCCTGAAGGTCACCGAATCGGGGTTTGACCGGGTGCCGATCGACCGCCGTGAGTCAGCCTACCGGGGCAACTCGGAAGGCTGGGCGATCCAGATGGGCAACATCGAGAGATATGTCAGCCAAAGTCCGTAACCCGAAGTTGGATCCCAACGTCGGCGCCGATCCCGGCGCCGGCGCGGGGGGCCGAAGCACCGCCCGCGGCGCCACACCTGCAATCGCCCCCCGCGACCGCGACTCCGAAGCCCTGCGCAATTCGGTTCTGGTATTCGCCGCCCTGGGTGACAAAACCCGCCTCGACCTGGTCACTCGGCTCTGCTCGGACGGCCCGCTCTCCATCACACGTCTGACGGCGGGCGCGCAGGTCACGCGCCAGGCGATCACCAAACACCTGAACACCCTGGCCGAAGCCGGCCTGGTCCGGGACATCTGGGCCGGTCGCGAGCGGTTATGGGAAGTGGAGCGGCGTCGCCTCGATGTGGCCAAACGCTGCCTGGAGCGGATCTCCGGTCAATGGGATGAGGCCTTGGCCCGCTTGAAGAGCGCCGTCGAAGAGGAAGAGCCTTGAACGTCGAGCAGCGTTATCGATGGATTTACAAGCCGGCCGTATTCGTGGCGAGCCTGCTGCCATTCGTCTGGCTGCTGTGCGGCGCCTTCGGCTGGCTCGGCTTCAGTCTCGGGGCCGACCCGGTGAAGAAGCTCGAGCACGAGTGCGGCAACTGGGCGTTGAAGTTCCTCCTGATCACGCTCGCGATCACCCCGCTCAGGCAGCTCGCCCACCTGCCCCACCTGCCGAGATTGCGCCGGATGTTGGGTTTGTTCGCTTTCTTCTACGCCGCTCTCCACTTCACCGTCTATCTGACACTCGACCTCGAGCTGAATTTCGGCACCTTGTTCGCCGATATCGCCAAGCGCCCTTACATCACCATCGGCTTCCTGGCGCTGTTGTTGTTGATTCCACTGGCGCTGACCTCGACCAACAAGATGATGCGCCGACTCGGCCGCCGCTGGCAAAAGCTCCACCGGCTGGTCTATGTCATCGCGGTGCTGGGTGTCTGGCACTTCTGGTGGCAAGTCAAGCGCGACGTGCGCGAGCCGCTCCTCTACGCGGGGATCCTGGCCCTGCTCCTCGGCTACCGTTGGGCGCGCGCGCAAGCGAAGAAAACCGCGCCACTGCCCGTGAGGGCGCACTCCTCGGCGCCTACATCGAAGTCCGGATCTGCCACAGCTCCGGAAAGAACTTGAGCTCCAACGCCTTCGCCAGATACGACACCCCGCCGGTACCGCCCGTGCCCGGCTTGTAGCCGATGATGCGCTCCACCGTCTTCAGATGGTGACAACGCCAGAGCTGGAAGTTGTGATCCAGATTGACCAGGCGCTCGGCGAGCTCGTAGAGATCCCAGTCTTTTTCCGCGTTGTGATAGACGCCCAGCCAGGCGCCGGCGACCTCCTTGCTCGGCCGATACGGCTCACGGAAATCACGAGCGAGGTATTCGTCCGGAATGCCATAGCCCCGGCGGCTCAACAGACGCAACACCTCGTCGTAGAGCGAGGGTGAATCGAGCGCCCGCTCGAGCGCCTCGTACGCTTTCGGGTCGCGCTTGTGGACCGCGATCAGGTCGGCGTTCTTGTTGCCCAGCAGGAACTCCAACATCCGATATTGGAACGACTGAAAGCCCGAGGAGCGCCCCAGGGCATTACGGAACGCCGAGTACTCGAAGGGCGTCATGGTCGACAGCACATCCCAGGTCGAGATGAGCTGCGTCTGCACGCGCGAGACCCGACCAAACATCTTGAAGGACGGGTCCAGGTCATCGCGCCGGATGCATTCGAGCGCGGCGTTCAGCTCGTGCAGCATCAGCCGCATCCATAACTCGGAAGTCTGGTGGACGATGATGAACATCGTCTCGTCGTGCTCATACGAGAGCGGTTGCTGCGCCTCGAGGATCTTCTCCAGGTGCAGGTACTCGCCATAGGAGAGCGAGGAGCCCAGCTCCCAGTGGATCGGCTCGTTGGAGACATCGACTTTACTCATCACCAAACACCCAGGACGGCACGCGGCGCCAGCCATCCAGTAATTCCCGATCGAGGCTCTCGTATTCCGGGCAGTGCCGGCCAACGCGTTGCCAGAAACGGCGGGAGTGGTTCATGTGCAGCGTGTGAACCAGCTCATGAATGAGCAGATAGCGCACGACCGGTGGCCGCTGAAACAGCAGGCAGCAATTGAGACTGATGGTTCCGCGGGTGGAGCAACTCCCCCAACGGGTACGCTGCCGGCGAATGAGGATGCGCTCATAGTCGAAGCCCAGCTCCCGGGCGCACTCTTCCAATGCAGGAGTGAGCACTTCACGCGCACGCTCCATCAGCCAGCGTCGCAGCAGCAGACGCATGGAGTACTTATTACGGGTGTCACCACTTAACGCAAGCAATCCCGGGGCGATAGCAGTAACGCGCGCACGTCCCTCGCCTCCCGAGAAGTAGACGCGCCAGCTCTCACCACACGCGGCAAGCTCGATCCGCGGCGGCGGAAACGGCGTGTCGGGTATGGCCTTCTGTCGTGCTTCGTGGCGCTTGCGCTCAATCCAATCGCGATGACGCTCCAAAAAATGTTCGACCGCGCGCGGGGAGGTCCTCGACGGCACCACCACCTCGACACGTCCCGTGTGGAAAACACGCACGGTCAGGCGGCGGGCACGCGTACTCTCTCGAACGACCCACGCCTCTGCGGCGTCCTTATCGGACCACAACGGCAACTGTGGCGTCACCATGTCCGGCATATTCCGGTGCATCACGCGGCTCATAATACCAGCCGCCCGACTCACCTGCGGCGCTGCCTGCTTAACGACGTAACGCCGATCCGCTAGGATCGCGCGCGCCCTGAGCCCGAACCCGCTCTACCAGGAAGCCCGTGAGCGAGCCAATTCTCGAAGTCCGCAATCTCGTCAAGCAGTACCCTACAGTAAACGCGGTGAACGGCGTTTCGTTCAGCGTGCCCGAAGGAATCTGCTTTGGCCTGCTGGGCCCGAACGGTGCTGGAAAAACCACCACCATCGAGATCATGGAAGGCATTCTCACGGCCACTTCGGGCGAGGTGCTCTATCGGGGTGAGCCTCTCGGCCCGCGTTTCCGTGCGGAGGCGGGCATCCTGTTCCAGAAGACGGCACTGCAGGATTTTCTGACGGTGCGGCAGACTCTCGCCCTGTTCCGCGGCCTTTATGACCACGGACTCGATGTCGAGGAGGTCATCAATCTGTGCGCGCTCGAAAAGCTCGCCAACCGGGACAACCGCAAACTCTCCGGCGGTCAGCAGCAGCGACTGCTGCTCGCGGTGGCTCTGGTGAACGATCCGGCGATGCTGTTCCTGGACGAGCCCACCACGGGTTTGGATCCGCAAGCGCGGCGCAATTTCTGGGAGCTGATCCAGTCGATCAAGGCGCGCCGTAAGACCATCATTCTCACCACGCACTACATGGATGAGGCGGAGCTGCTCTGCGACGACATCGCCATCATGGATGGCGGGCGCATCATCGCTCGCGGTGGCCCGCGTCAGCTTCTACAGGAACACTTTGAGCAGGTGCTGCTGGAGCTGCCGAGACAAGATCTCCCCGATGCGGCGCGCTCGTTGGGCTTGAAGGTCCTCGACTCGAGCGATCGCGTGGAGATCGCCACGCAGGATCTCGAGAACACGCTGCGCACCCTGATCGACGCCCGCGTGCCGCTGAAGAATTTGCGTATCCGACCACCGAACCTCGAGGATCTGTTTCTCGAGCTCACCGGTAAAGAGCTGCGGACATGATGCGACGCCTGTTCGCGGTCTGGCATGCCCGCAACCTCGAGTTCGTGCGCGATCGGGCCACACTGATTTTCACCCTGCTGCTGCCGATCATGCTGGTGGTCGGCATGAGCTTTGTATTCGGGGGGCCGGAGCGCCCGCTATTCAAGGTCGGTGTGCTCGGTCCCCGCATCGACAAACAAGCGCACCCCTTTCTGCGCGAGCGCTACGTCGAGTTTGTCCCGATCGCCAGTGAGCGCGACGGACTGCCCAAAATCACGCACCAGCAGATCGATCTGCTGGTCGATCTGCACGCCAACCCACCCCGCTATTGGGTCAACACCGATTCGCCGAAAGGCTACATCGTCGAGAAGCTGCTGCTGGCAGCCGCGCCGCTCGCGCAGCGCCAGCCGGTAACCGGCGCTGCCGTACGTTACGTCGATTGGCTGTTTCCCGGCATCCTGGGAATGAACATGATGTTCAGCTGCCTCTTCGGCGTGGGATATGTCGTCCTGCGCTATCGCAAGAGCGGCTTTCTCAAGCGCCTGCACGCGACCCCGCTGACGGCATTCGAGTTTCTGACGGCGCAGGTGCTCTCGCGACTGTGCCTCATTCTATTCGTCAGCGCCGTCCTCTACTTTGGCATCGGCACCCTCATTCATTTTCACTCTGTCGGTCACACGCTCCTCCTCATTCCGATCGCGTTGCTCGGCTCGTTGTCCATGATTGCGCTGGGACTGACACTCGCGGCCGGCATCTCGAGCGAGGAGCTGGTCGGTGGGCTGTTGAATCTGATGACCTGGCCGATGATGTTGCTGTCGGGTATCTGGTTCTCGCTGGAAGGCTCGCCCCGCTGGGTGCAATGGGCGGCGCATATGTTCCCGCTCACGCATCTCCTCGATGCCGCCCGAGCCGTCATGTTGGACGGCGCGGGCCTGGCGCAGATCGCCCCCAACCTGCTGTACCTCGGTGGCACCGCTTTCGTTTTTCTGGCTTTCGGCGCCTGGTCATTCCGTTGGCGCGTCGAATGAGGTCCGAGATTGCGTTTTTTCAGTGACAACACCGGCACCGCGTGTCCCGAGATTCTCGCGGCCTTGAGCGAGGCCAACCAGGGATTGGTCCAGGCCTATGGCAATGATCCCTGGACGAGGCGCCTGGATGAAGCCTTTAGCGCGTACTTCGGAACGGCCGTGCGTGCCTTTCCAGTCGCCACCGGCACGGCCGCCAACTCGCTGAGCATCGCCACCCTGAGCCCCTCCTACGGAGTGGTTTTCGCGCACGAGGAGGCGCACATCGCGAATGACGAGTGTGGCGCTCCGGGTTTCTTCTCCGGCGGCGCACAGATCTCCTTGTTACAGGGTCCGGACGGCAAGGTCACACCGGCCGCCCTTGCGGCCGCATTGGATGCGCACCCGGTGTCGGTCCACACCACGCAACCTGCTGTCCTGGCTCTCTCGCAAGCGACCGAGCTTGGGACGAGCTACCGTCCGCAAGAGCTCGCTGCATTGTGCAAGCTCGCGCACGATCGTGGTCTGAAAGTGCAATTGGACGGCGCTCGCTTTGCCAATTCCGTAGCCTTCCTGGACTGCCATCCTGGCGATGTCACGTGGCGCGCCGGTGTGGATGTGCTGTCATTCGGTGCTACGAAGAACGGCGCGTTGACAGCCGAGGCGGTCGTGTTCTTCAACCCTGAAGCGGTTCGCGATTTCGAGCTGCGACGCAAGCAGTCAGGTCACCTGCTCTCGAAGTCCCGGTATGTCTCGGCTCAACTCCTGGCGTATGTCGAGTCGGGTGTGTGGCTGCGCAATGCTCGGCGCGCGAATGCCCTCGCGCAACAGGTTGCCCGTTCGGCCAGCGGGCTGCTGATGCATCCCGTCGAGGCCAACGAGATCTTTCTGGCGCTCGGGCAAGAGCGTAAACAGGCCCTGCGCCAAGCCGGTTTCGAGTTCTACGACTGGAACAGCGCCAGCAGTGGGCAAGCCCGGCTCGTCATCTCCTGGGATCAGCGCGAGGAGGATGTTCTCGCCCTGTGCGCCGCGCTGGCACAACTCAAATAGCGCTCCTACAGCTCGCGCAACCCCGCTGTCACCGGCGCAATCGCCGCGCGGATCGCCGGAAACAGCCCGCCGACAAACCCGATCGCCAGTGCCCACTTCAGCCCACTCGTGAGGAGCTGCGGAGTCACGCTGAAGGCAAACACGACCTGACTGAAGTTCGAGCCGAGGGTCGAGGCGGTGTAGTCATCGAAGACGGCCCAGGCCAACCCAGCACCGAGCGCACCGCCCAGCACCGCGAGCAACATGGTCTCGATCAGCACGGAGGTCACCACCGGCACTCCGCGGAAGCCGATCGCGCGCAATGTGGCAATCTCCCTCGCGCGCGCAGCCACCGCGGCATACATCGTGTTGAGAGCCCCGAAGACCGCCCCGATGGCCATGATGACGCCCACCGTGATACCCAGAATCCGGATCGCCTGCGTGATGTTCTCCGACTGCCTGTTGTAGTAATCGCGGGTGGTCAGCACATCCACCTTGATCCGTGGGTCGCTCGTGAGGGCGGCCTTGAGCGCCTCGAACTCGCCGCGGTCGATCAGTTTCATATTGATCGAGGTCGTGCTGCTGCCGCGCCGGTAGGCCGAGCCGACCGAGTCCGCATCGCCCCAGAGCTCTGAGTCGTGCGAGTCCCCGGAGTCGAACTCACCGACCACCGTCCAGAGCTGCCCATTGAGCTTGAGGGTGGCGCCGATATCCGTGTTCCTGAATTGGGCCACGGCGCCCTTGCCCGCGATGAGCTCACGCAGCCCCGGCTTGAATTTGCGGCCGGCGATCATCTTGACGTCCGGGCGCAGCTCCCAGGCGTGCTCGCCCACGCCGCGGATCTGGACGTTGGCGTCGAGGCCGTCGGCCTTTTTCGGCAGGGCGGCGATCACGACCAGCTCTGGCGAGGCAATCGCCTGCCCCGCCGCGTTGTGCAACACTTGCGGAGCTTGCGTCACGACCACCGCCGTATCGTGGTCCACGACGGAATTCATTTCCGTCTGCGCTCCCGCGCGTATCACTATGACGGTGTCATCCGTGCCGGTCTCGCGCAAGGTGGCTTCGAAACCGGCCGCCATCGACAGCAACGCCACCAACACTCCGACCACGCCCGCGATACCGATGACCACCACGGACGAGGAGCCGAGCCGTTGTGGGATCGTGGCGATGCCCACCCGGGTCACGGCCCAAGCCTGTTGCCCGAGGCGAGTGAGAAACATCCAACCAGTCAACAGCAAGACCATCGCGAGCAGCAGCCACCAGGGCAACAGCACCAACACGCTCACGACCACGAGCGCGAGCGCGCCGCTCGAGACGAGCCGAAGGGCAGTACGCATGTTGCTCACCGGCCCGCCAACGCGTCCACGATCCGCAGTCGCATGCCGCGCACGGCCGGCAGCACGCCCACTACGAAACCTATCGCCACCATCAGCGCCAGCCCCAGGAGCCAAATGGACCCATCCAACGAGGCGAGCGGCACGTTGGGTCCAATCTTCGCCCGCGCGATGTCCACCACGATGGACGACAAGGCCATGCCAATAGCACCACCCAGTAGCAGCAACAGCACGGATTCCGCGAGCACCAGGGCGAGAATACTGTGGCTCGAGAAGCCGATGGTCTTGAGCACGGCCAGCTCCGGAATGCGCTCGCGGACCGCCTGGGCCATGGTATTGCCGGTCAGCAGCACCAGGGTAAAAAAGACCGCGCCCATGATGCCTCCGACAATGAGCCCGATATCGGCAAACTGACTCACCAGGGCGGTGGTGAAGGCCTGCTCGCTCTGGCTCTTGGTCTCGTGGTCCGAGTCGGCCGAGAGGGCATCGATCCGTTGCGCGACCTGGTCCGCCTGCCTGCTGTCGGCGAGCTTCACCTCGTACCAGCCCACGTTGTTGCCGCCGCCGAACTGGGTTGCCTCGTTGAAGTAGTCCCAGTTGAAAAACAGGACGTTCTCCTGCCCCTCGAGCTTCTTGTCACGGGCGTGGAAGATCCCCACGAGGTCGAAGGTCCACGTGTTCGAGCCGTTCTTCTGTGGAAAGATGGTCGCCTGCAGTGGAATCTTGTCACCGATCTTCCAGTTGAAACGCTTCGCAAGACTCTCACCCACCACGGCGCCGCTGCGCGTGTGTTTGAAAGCCTCGCGCTGCTCCGCAGGCAGGACCCATTCCGGAAACAGGTCGAGGAAGTTCTCCGCCACCGCCTCGTTCGCAAAAAAGTTCTTCGGCTCCTGATAGATGCCACCGAACCAGTTCGCATAGCTGACATCCGCAACGCCCGGGACGGCTTGAATGCGCGGCAACAGGCTCTTGGGCAAGGTCATGGTGAAAGAGACCTTGGACATGGTCACCAGGCGACTGGCGGCCGCCACTCCGCCCGAGGCATTGGCGAACGCCGAACGCACGGAGTCCAGCAACCCAAACAACAGAAAAGCCGCCAGCACCGACAGCAATGTGAACAGCGTGCGCGTCTTGCGTCGGAACAGGGCGGCCCAGACGAGGTGAAGATACTTCATGCAGTTTCTAACTGCGACCGCTCCACCAGCGTGCCCTTGTCCAGGTGCAGCACGTGGCTGGCATGCTCGGCCGCTTTCGGATCGTGCGTGACCATGATGATGGTCTTGCCGTGATCGCGATTGAGCTGCTGCAGCAGTTTGAGAATGTCCTCGGCCGATTGGCGATCGAGGTCACCGGTCGGCTCATCGCACACGAGCAGGGTGGGATCCGAGACGATGGCGCGCGCGATCGAGACACGCTGCTGTTGTCCACCGGAGAGCTCACCTGGTTTGTGAGCCGCGCGATCGGACAAGCCGACTAGCTCCAGCGCAATGGTCGCGTTGCGCTTGCGTTGGGCCGCGCCGAGCCGGGTCAACAGCAAAGGCAACTCGACGTTCTTGCGCGCCGACAACATCGGCAGCAGGTTGTAGAATTGGAACACGAATCCAACATTCGAGGCGCGCCATTTCGCGAGCGCTCCCTCGCCGAGATTGTCGATGCGCTGGCCGGCAACGCACAGCGTGCCTTCGGTTGGCGTGTCGAGACCGCCAATCAGATTCAACAGCGTGGTCTTACCGGACCCGGATGGCCCCATGAGCGCCAGAAAATCACCCTTCTCGATGTCGAGATCGATCTGGTGCAGCACCTCGATCCGTTCCTTGCCGCGTTGGTAAACCTTGCTCAGTTTACGAATTTCGACCAGTGCGCTCATACTCTTCCCTCACTTGACTACGACGCGTGCCCCATCCGTCATATCAGCCGGCGGCGCACGCACGACCCGTGCCCCACTGGCAAGCCCTTCCACCAG
The DNA here is from genome assembly GCA_964400085.1 of uncultured Steroidobacteraceae bacterium. Lineage (GTDB taxonomy): Bacteria > Pseudomonadota > Gammaproteobacteria > Steroidobacterales > Steroidobacteraceae > 13-2-20CM-66-19. Next base: position 11,335 of record CAYNTW010000018.1, read on the forward strand.
GCGCAGATCTCCATAAGTTTGCCCCGGCGTCACCGTTACTGCGTGCGCGTGATCGCCGTCGATGACAAAGACAGTACTGTGTCCGCTGCGCTCCACGATGGCGCCCGTCGGCACCAGCACGCCGCGCGGCCGTGACTCTTCCGAGCTGTTGCTCTTGGCCGCTTCCTCGAGAAATGAAACGCGCACACCCATGTCCGGGAGGATGCGCGCATCCTTCTGATCGATTCCGACACGGACCTTGACGGTGGCTTTGCTACGGTCCGCCGTGGGAATGATGGCAATGACGTGCGCGGGAATCATCCAGTCAGGATAGGCATCGAGAACCGCCTCGGCCGGTTGGTTGGCGCGCACCCGGTTGATGTAGGCCTCGTTCACATCGACTTCGATCTCGAGCGAATCCATGTCGACGATCGTGCCGACACCGGTACGGGTGAAGCCACCACCGGCGGAAATCGGAGAGACGATCTCCCCAGCCTGCGCCGCCTTCGCCGTGACTACCCCGGCGAAGGGTGCTCGTACAGTGGTGTAGTCGAGTTGCACCTGGGCGCCGCGCTGGGCCGCCCTGGTGAGCTCGACCTGTTTGGCTTGGCTAGCCACCTGGGCCTCGAGTGTCGCGACCTGCGTGCCGGCGGTCTCCAACGCCTGTTGCGAGACGAGGTGCCGATCGATCAGGTCCTGGTTGCGTTTCAGATCGCGCCGCGCCTGCTCGAGCTGCGCCTGATATTGGGCCTGCAGCGCCTCGGCCGCTTGCACCTGCGCGGCGCTTTGCGCCAGCGCCGCACGTTGCGCGGTGTCATCCAGACGAGCCAACACCTGACCGGCGGCGACGCGCTCGCCCTCCTCGATCAAAACCTCCTTCAAGGCGCCCGTGATCTGCGCCGACACGGTCGCCTGGCGCCGGGCAGTGACATAGCCCGTGGCTTGCAGGATCGCCGCGGGGCCGGCCGTCGCCGCGGGGGGCGCGGCAGTCGCGGCCTCTACTTCCAGAGCATGGCCTCGCAACAGCAAAAACCCGGCGCCGGCGGCGAACAACGCGAGGATGAGAAAGGCTGCGACGACTGGCCAACGGACGCGTCCGGTTCCGGCCCCTTCCTCGCGGTTCGAGGGGTCGATGCGCAACTGTTCCAACAGCAAGCGTTTGTCTGTATCGGGAGGCATGGCGCGACAACCATATCACGCCGCAAGCTGACGCGGCGCTGTCATGACGATCGGGTGGACGTCCTGGAGCTTCGTTTCACCCCTCAGCCGGCCACGCCGCGAACGGGTAAGGTGTCAACTCCGTGACAAATGTCAGAAATTCGATCACCTGGCGCGCGTAGCGCGCCAATGACGCCCCGAAGCGGACGAGATCCGGATTGGGCCGACCGTTGAGAAGGCGCACGATGAGCTGCACGAGCGTGGTGGCCGCCAGGATCCAGCACAGAACCCAGAATACGACTCCGAACAGCAGCATGTAGATCACGCGGATGCCCAGATCCGGCGTTGCTGACGGCGTAACGGGTTGGGGGACATTCATCGCGCGACCCTCCATTTCCTGGCCATATTCAACCGGATGTTATACTCGACAGCAACCGGCGCGCTCGAGCGAATTCCGGCGCGATGAGCAACGCTCGTTCCAACGCGTCGCGCGCCGCTACGACATCACCCTTGTCGAGATAACAGCGACCCAGCCACATGTAAGCCTCGGCGGCGCCCCATCCGGGAACCTGGTCCACATCGGCGCGCTCGGCATCGAACACCGCGGCCGTGCTTTTGAATTTCTCGCAGGAGCGGGTCGCCACGGCTTCCCGCTCGTACGTGGCGAGCGCCTCCAATAGCAAAACGCGTGGGTTCTTCGGTGCGAGCTGCAGCGCCTTGCGGAGCTGCGCCTCGCTCTTGGGCGCGGCGAAAGGCGCGCGCCATGAGGACTTCATTCGCGCGAGCAGATCGAGACAGGCCGATTGGAGCGCGAGCGCATCCGCAAAGTCACTCTGGGCCCGTAACGCTTGATCGAGCGCGCCGACGCAACGCTCGCCCGCCTTGCGCGCTTCGGTCGTGCCCGGGTCACGCTTGCTCTTATGGGCAGGCGCTGCGACCGCAACGGGCGCAGTGCTCTCGGCGAGCAAGGTCACTCGATAGGCCAGCAGCCCGACGTAGTAGCTCTTGAGTCGCTCGTGCGAATCCGGCGCGCCGAGCGATTCGGCAACGTTATGCAACGCGCGGGCATCCTCGGTGTAGTAGCCGTACTGGATGCGGCTCTCGACATCGAGCCAATTGGGGTCGGCGGCGCGTATCGGAGTGGGCCCAAGGGCGGTAACGCCCAGGACTGCAAGTAACCGATAGCAAGTGAGGCGCGCGGGCCGGATACTCATTTTTGTGACAGTTCCGCGTTCAGTAGAATGCGGCTAGCGCATGAAGAACCATACCATACCGCGTGCGGGCCCTGCCTCGCTGACGCTTATCGATATCGGAATCAATCTCACCCACGACAGCTATGACGGCGACCGGGACGCGGTGATCGCGCGCGCCCGAGATGCGGGTGTGAGGCAAATGATCGTTACAGGGGCGAGCATTGACGGCTCGGTCAAGGCCATTGAGCTGGCTCGTTCCCGGCCTGGTGAGCTGTTCGCGACCGCGGGAGTGCATCCCCATCACGCCACCGAGTTGACCCTGGAGTCGCTGAGCGTTCTGGAAGAGCTCGCCCGGGCACCCGAAGTGGTTGCAGCCGGCGAGTGCGGGTTGGATTACTTCCGCGATTTCTCGCCCCGGCCCGTGCAGCAGGAAGCCTTCCACCGTCAACTCGAGCTCGCCGCTCGCGTGGGGAAACCCGTGTTCCTGCACGAAAGGGATGCGCACGAGGACTTTCTCGCCATCCTGAAAGAGCACCGCCACGGTCTGCGTGGAGGCGTGGCCCATTGTTTTACCGGTGGGCAGCGCGAGCTCGCCGCTTACCTGGATCTGGGCTTCGCCATTGGCATTACCGGTTGGATCTGCGATGAGCGCCGGGGGGCGCACTTGCTGCCCCTGGTGCGTGAGATTCCCGCGGATCGATTGCTCCTGGAGACCGACGGCCCGTATCTCCTGCCGCGCGACCTGGATCCGAAGCCTGCGTCGCGCCGGAACGAGCCGGTCTATCTGCCGCACATCGCCGCGGTCGTCGCGCGCGCTCGCGGCGAATCCGCGGCCGCGCTGGCTGCGACCAGCACAGCCGCGACCCGCGCGCTCTTTTCGCTTCCACCTGCTTGATTTTGTTTCGGGAGAATGACATGGACTTGGCGAACCTGCAGTCGGCTGTGAACAAGGTCTGGGACGATTCCATTCTCGAACAGCTCATTGCGTATGTCCGCATTCCCAACAAGTCGCCCATGTTCGACCCGGATTGGGAGAAGCACGGTCACATGGAGGCGGCCGTGCAGCTCATGGCCGCCTGGTGTCGAGCACAGCCGGTACCGGGGATGCACGTCGAGATCCGCCGGCTCCCAGGCAAAACACCTCTGCTGCTCGTCGACGTGCCCGGTGAGCTTCCCGGTTGCGTCTTACTTTACGGCCACCTGGATAAGCAGCCCGAATTCACCGGCTGGCTGCCGGGGCTCGGCCCCTGGGAGCCCGTGGTCCGCGAAGGCAGGCTTTACGGCCGTGGCGCCGCCGATGATGGTTACGCGGTGTTCAGCTCAATGACCGCGATCGCGGCCCTCAAGGCGCAGAAGATTCCGCTGGCGCGTTGCGTGCTCCTCATCGAGGCCTGCGAGGAGAGTGGCAGTATCCATCTGCCGGCCCATCTACAGGCTCTGGGCGATGTCATCGGTGATCCCTCACTGGTCGTCTGCCTGGACGCTGAATGCGGCAACTACGATCAGGTCTGGTGCACGACCTCGCTGCGCGGAAATCTGACCGGCCGACTGCGCGTTCGGGTGCTCACGGAGGGAGTTCATTCCGGCATGGCGACCGGAATCGCGCCAACACCGTTCCGCATCGTCTCGCAGCTGCTCGCCCGGGTGGAGAATCCGATCACCGGCGATGTGTTGTTGGAGGAATTTCAGGCGCCCATCCCGAAAGATCGTCGCGCCCAGATCGTCTCCGCCGCGCAAGTGCTCGGCGAGGAAGTCGCCGGCAAGATGCCTTGGGCGCATGGCGCGCAGCCGGTGTCCAACGACCCGGTGGAGCTCATCATCAACAGCACCTGGCGCGCGACGCTCGCCGTCACGGGCGCGGACGGCCTGCCGCCGGTGGGCTCGGCGGGCAACGTCCTGCTGCCGGAGCTCTCATTCAAACTCTCGTTCCGTTTGCCACCGACCACCGATCCGCAGCGGGCGGCCAAGGCGCTGCGTGAGACCCTCGAGCGCGATCCCCCTTACGGCGTGCAGGTGAAGTTCGAGGGTGAGGGCTCCACCGGCGGTTGGAATGCGCCCGCCTTCGCTCCGTGGCTGGAGCAATCCATCTCCCGCGCGTCACAGGCGATCTACGGCCGCGACGCCGTGGCCATCGGGTGCGGCGGGTCCATTCCGTTCATGGGGATGTTGGGTGCGCGTTTCCCACGCACACAGTTTTTCATCACGGGAGTGCTGGGCCCGCATGCCAACGCGCACGGGCCCAACGAGTTCCTACATCTCGAGTACGCGAAGAAGCTGACGGCCTGCGTGTCGATGGTGTTGGCGGATCACGCCAAGACGCTCTAACGCATGTGCGCCATGTAACTCGGCTTCACCGCGCTCTTGAGTTTCTGCCAGGACTCGCCGTACCGGGCCATCGCCCCGGAGTCGTAGTCCGCCGAAGGGAACTCCGCGCGCAGTGAGTCCACCATCAAGGTCCACTTGGGCAGCCCTTTCGGAAAGCGCCCGCGGCGCGTAAAGACGATGCGGCCTTCCACCGGCACCTCGCCGGCGACCGCCTTCACCGCCGCGACCCGGTCATAGAGCGAGCTTTGCGGGTTGGTGAACGTGAAGCGCCGCGGACCATCCATCACCGTCCAGTCGGCCATCTGGTCGCCGCCGAAGATATTGCCTTGCACGTCACGCAAGTCCACGACGAGGATGCCGCGCCCGGTCAACAACAGGAAGTCGACGTGAAAGCCACCCCCCATGCCGTCCGGCACCAACATATCGACGAGGTGATCCGAGCCGGCCGCGGTGACCGCCGCGCGCAGCGCTTTGCGAGCCGAGTACTGTCGATACCAGCGCCAGAGCCACGATATCCCGAAGCCGACGGCCGCGGCCACGATGATCAGGCCCCACGCGGTGGGTGGAAGGTTGCTCAGCTCTTCCAAGACAGACTCCTATGGCCTCAAAGCAGCACGCAATGCCGCCAGGTCGGCATCGATCTCGGTGCACTGCGTCGGTCTTGCGAAAAGCTTTGCGAGCGTCTGCGGCACTGGCATCGACTCCCCAATGAGCGGCTCCACGATTTCGCGGAATTTTGCCGGATGAGCGGTCGCCACGACCACCCACCGCGCGTGTTGTTTTGCTTCGGCACCCAGGCGTTCATACGCCTCGGCCGCGGTCGCCGTGTGCGGACACCAGACCTGGCCGTACTGCTGGAACCCGGCGCGGATCCGGGCGCGGATCGCGTCGTCGGCGACCGAGAAGGCACGCACGGCGGCGCGCAAGTCGCCCACGCCCGGAAATATCGCCTGCAATCGCTCCATATTGCTTGGATTCCCCACGTCCATCGCAGAGGCCAAGGTAGCAACGCTCGGGCGCGGACGCCACTCACCGCTGTCCAGATAGTCGGGCACCGTGCGGTTGGCGTTATGAGCGAGAATGATGTCGCCGATCGGCATACCGATCTTGCGAGCCCAGATGCACGCGGCCACGTTGCCGAGATTTCCGCTTGGCACAATAAAGGACGCCCGCTCGCCATGACGTCTGGAGATGGCCAGGCTCGTCGCGGCGTAGTAGACAGCCTGCGGTAGCAGCCGCCCGAGATTGATGCTGTTCGCGGAGGACAACTCCGTGGACGCACGCAACGCCGGATCGAGAAATGCCTGCTTCACCAGGCGTTGGCAGTCGTCAAACGTGCCGCGCACGGCGAAAGATTTCACGTTGCCGCCCCAACACGTGAGCTGGCGCTCCTGGGTGGGGGAAACCAGGCCCTTCGGAAACAACACGCCGACCTCGATGCCGGGGCGGCCGTGAAAAGCCGCCGCCACCGCGCCACCTGTGTCCCCCGAGGTCGCCACGAGAATGGTGAGCGGCCGCTGGTCCGGCTTGCGCAGGCGGCCCATGCAAGCGGCGAGAAAGCGCGCGCCAAAATCCTTGAACGCCGCCGTCGGCCCATGAAAGAGCTCCAGAACGGAAAGACGTCCGTCCGCTCCCAATGGGACCAGGGGCGCGGGAAAGTTGAACGCTTCGCGCGTAATGGCTGACAAAGAATCGGCGAGCACATCCCCCGCAGCGAACGGGGCTAGGAGGTGCGCCGCGACACCGGGCAGGTCCGCCTCGTCGCCGAAGCTCTGAGCGGCGAGGCTCGGCCACACGCGCGGCACATAGAGACCCCCGTCTGGCGCCAGGCCCTGCACCAGTGCGGCAGAGAAGCTGGCCGTGTGGGCGGGGTCACGCGTGCTCGTGAATTTCATCGTCATCACCAGGCCATCATCATCAGTTTCAAATCACGTGGGCCCCAGTGGACTGAGCCTCCACGATCCACTCATCGATGGCAATCGACTGCTTCCCGAACTCGCGACGCATCGTGGCCAGCACGGCATCGGCATGCTCCGCCTGGGCCCAGGCGAACATGGTCGGCCCGGCACCGGAGATGGAGCAGCCTAGCGCACCCGCCTCCATCGCGGCCTGACGCACTTCATTGAATCCGGGAATCAACGCCTGGCGCTGCGGCTCGATGACCACGTCCTGGAAGGAAGCGCGGATCATATCCAGGTCATTCGTATAGCAGCCCGAGATGAATCCCGCGAGATTCGCCGTCTGCCACACGAAATCCGACAACTCGACGGTACGCTTGAGGATCGCGCGCGCCTGCTTGGTCGAGAGAAACATGTGCGGGTGGACTATGACCGACTTGATACCTGGCGGCACCGGGATCTGCTTCACGCGCGGGTGGTCGATGCCAACAGTCAGCACCAGGCCACCGAAGAGCGAGGGCGCGATGTTGTCGACGTGCAGCGATCCGCTCGCCACTCTTTCGCCCTGCATGGCGTACTTCAGTAGCTCCAGCAAGCCGCAGGGCTGCGGCAAGAGCGCATTGGCGGCGACCACCGCCCCGACGGCCGACGCCGCCGAGCCGCCCAGGCCGGAGCCGAGCGGAATGCCTTTCTCGATCTCCATGTCGAACCCGAAGCCAGGGTTGAGCGCTTCTTGCATCGCCAGCAGGGCACGGCCGGCGGTGTTGCGCTCCGGCTCGAGCGGGAGATCCGCCGCGACCCCGCGAATGGCGCTGATGCGCACCCCGGGTTGGTCGCGGCGGCTGACCGTGACGCGATCCCCGAGGGCGCCGACCGCCAAGCCGAGAATGTCGAAACCGATCGCGACATTGCCGATGGAGGCGGGAGCGAAGGCTGTCGCACGCTGCAGTCCCGCCGGCGCGGGACGGGCCGGTGAGCTCACAAGCGAGCCCCCAGGTAGGCCGAGATTCGCAGCAGATCCGCGAACACACCGCCCGCGGTGACCTCCGGGCCCGCGCCCGGACCTTGCACGATCAGCGGGTTGTCGCAGTAGCGCTGCGTCGCGTAGCGGACGACATTGTCCGTCAGGGCGATGTTGGCGAACGCATGCTTGAGATCCAACTCGGTGAGGCCGACGCTCGCGTGACCCTCGGCAGTCACCTTCGCGACGTAACGCAACACCTTGCCGCGCGAGCGCGCGCTCTCATAACGCTGTCGCATCGTAGCGTCGTGCTGCGGCAGTCGACTCATGAACTCTTCGATCGAACCGGCCTCCAGACCGGCCGGGACGAGACTCTCTACTTTGACGTCCGACATCTCCAGGTCGAGACCCATCTCGCGACCCAGGATGATCAGCTTACGGGCGACATCCGTCCCCGACAGGTCATCGCGCGGATCAGGCTCGGTGTAGCCACGCTGCCGTGCATCCCGCACGATGTCGGAAAACGGTGTTTTCCCGTCATAGACGTTGAACAGATAGGCGAGCGTGCCTGAGAAAATCCCTTCGATGCTCGTGATCTCGTCACCGGTCTCCCGCAGGTCGCGCACCGTCTGTATCACGGGCAGGCCAGCACCAACAGTCGCCTCGTAGAGATAATGTGACGAGCCGTTGCGGCGCGCTTCGCGCAAGCGGCGATAGAACGCCAGATCCGCGCTGTTGGCCTTCTTGTTGGGTGTGACGATATGGATACCCGCCTCGAGCCACTCCGGATAGTGTTTGGCGATGTCGGCGCTGGCGGTGCAATCGAGCAACAGGGTATGGGGCAGGTAATCGGTGTGCACGTGCTCGACGAAGCGCTTCAGGTCGGCGGCCGCCGGACTCTCCGCATAGTGCGAACGCCAGTTGGCGAGATCCAACCCGGTATCCGAGAGCAACATCCGCTTTGAGCCGAGCAATCCGCGGATACGCAGATCGAGCTTGAACTGGTCGCGCAGTCGCGCGCGCTGGGATGCGATCTGCTCCAACATCACGCGCCCCACCGTACCGGGTCCAATGAGTCCGATGGAGATCGTGTGGGGCGACAGGTACAGTCCGGCATGCACAGCGCGCAGAGCGCGCGTCGCGTGCCGACCCTCGATCACAACCGAGATGTTGCGTTCGGAGGCGCCCTGAGCGATCGCCCGGACGTTGACGTTAGACGTGCCGAGCGAGTTGAACACCTTGCCGGCAACGCCCGGCGTACCGGCCATGCCATCGCCCACCACGGCGAGAATGGAGAGATCCGGATCGACGTCCACGTTCTGGATCTGCCCTTCCTTCAGCTCACGCTCGAATGCGTGACGCACGATGGCGGCCGCCCGCTCCGCCTGTTCCTGCGGAATGGCGCAGCAGATGGAGTGCTCGGAGCTGCCCTGGGAAATCAGGATCACGGAGATATTCTCTTCGCGCAGCGCGCCGAAGAGACGATGGGCCGTACCCGGCACACCGATCATGCCCGCGCCCTCGAGATTGATGAGGGCGACGCGCTCGATGCTGGTGATCCCCTTTACCGGCAGCGCCGATTGGGGCGTCGCGCAGATGAGCGTGCCGATCTTCTCGGGCGCGAAGGTATTGCGGATCCAGATCGGAATACCGCCGCCGACTGCTGGCGCCATCGTCTGGGGATGGATCACCTTGGCGCCGAAATAAGCGAGCTCCATCGCCTCGTTGTAGGAAAGCGAGTCGATGATGGTGGCATCCGGCACACGGCGCGGATCGGCTGATAAGACGCCATCGACGTCAGTCCAGATGACGATCTCGGAGGCGTCCAGCAACGCTCCGAAGATCGAGCCGGAGAAATCGCTGCCGTTGCGGCCGAGGGTCGTCTGCACGCCGTTGCGCTTGGAGGCGATGAACCCTGTGATGACCAGAGTGCCCTTGAAGTCCCGATCGACGAGATCCTGCAGGTTCGCGCGCGATTCGCCCCACTGGATGCCGGGCCCGAGCGGTCCCCATTCGACCACGATCACGCGCCGCGCATCCACCCACTGCACCGGCCCGCGCCGACTCCCGCGCTCCTCGAGAAAGCGGTGGAATAGCTTGGTCGACCAGATCTCGCCATAGCCAGCGATGAGGTCGACGACGTTGCTCGCTGCCTCACGCGTGAGTTTGACGGTGTGGAGGATTCCCTCCAGATCGTGACAATCCCGATCGAAACCCGCCAGGTACAGCCGCGCGGACTCCGATGTCAGCAAAGTCTCCGCGATGGTGGCGTGGCGCGTGCGCAGAGCGGCGATTTCGGAGCGGTAGCTCTCGTCCTGCCGCTCGGCGAGGGACACCAGTCGCAACAGCGCATCCGTAACGCCCCTGCAAGCCGACAACACCACGCCCAGCCGCGGCGCCGCGACGGAATCGAGAATAGAAGCGACACGGCGGAAGCAGTCGGCGTCGGCGACGCTCGACCCCCCGAACTTGTGTACGACCCAGGGATCGATATTGGCCATCGAGGTGAAATCTTTCCGAAAAAAAGGCCGTGCGACTCTACTGACGAGCTAGAGCGCTGGCAACGACGATTGTCCAATTTGGCTGAAAGTCGCCTCCGGCGCTTTCAGCAGCCAGCCCACTCGCATGGTACCGCTCGCGGGCAAAAAGCGCGGTTTTTGCCCGCTAAAGGCTGGCGTGCCCCACGCCGCGGGCGAGCAGTTCGGTGGTGTGTCGCAGAAAGCGACCGACGAACTCCTCGTCGTTGCGCACCCCAAAAACCCTGGCCGTGAGCGGGAGCGTCAGAAAGGGAAAGATGGCCAGACTGACGATGGACAATACGAGCATCCGGGGATCGATATCCGAGCGCAATTTGCCGGCGGCGATCTCCCCTTCCACCATCCGCTCCACGATGGGTGCGAGACGCTCAGGAAACTCCCGCAAGAACATCGCGCGCATCGGCCCGTCCGGAGCAAGGACCTCGCGCACGACGAAGCCGGCGACCCAGGGGTTGCCGGCCCAGGCGCGCGTCATGTCCTCGAACACCTTGGTGAGTCGCGGTGGAGACTGTGGCGCGCTGATCGCGTCCAGCGTCACACGGGCAGGCTGCAACACTCCGTGGAGCATCTCGCGATAGAGCCCGGGCTTACCGCCGAAGTAGTATCGAATCATTGCAAAGTTCACGCCGGCTGCCCTGCCGATCTGACGGCTGGAGACGCCGCGATACCCGTAGCGAGGGAACAGCTCACGCGCGGCGTCCAGCAGCTTCTTGCGCACATCCTCGGCATCCTCTGCCGAGGGGCGACCGCGTCCTCTGCGTTTGCGGGGCGGCGCCGTCATCACTGCCGACTGGTGTACGGCCGGCGGGGGTGCGGGCGATCCCGATTTATTCACCATGGGTGTAATTAGACGAGGTGGTCGCGGGAGTGGCCATCTCCCATAGGGGATAGCTGGCATAATGGTTATTCCGTGGAATCACTTTTAGGTCCTCTCCTTCCGTTGTTCGATCGTGAGCGCTCCGCAGGCAACGCCCTTGCGGTGGGTGTGCTCATTCACACGGCCGGCTCGACGTATCGCAAGCCGGGCGCGCTCATGCTCATTGCCGCGAACGGTGACTATGCCGGGCTCCTCTCCGGCGGTTGCCTGGAAGGCGACCTGCGACAGCACGCCCTCTCTGTAATAGAGACGGGCGAGCCGCGAATAGTGAGTTACGACACCTTCGGGCCCGACGATCTGGTGTGGGGCTTGGGCCTGGGGTGCGAGGGAGCCATGCGCATTCTTCTCCTGCGCGTAGGACCCGACCGGAACTGGCAGCCCCTGACCCATTTGGCGCAGGCCCTGTCCAGCCACACGCCCACGGCGGTCGGCTTCGTACTCGAATCGAGCTCGCCCGAGCTGCCTATGGGGACGGTGGCGCTGGCCGACGGCACCGCTCTCGGGCCTACCGCCCAGGCGGCTTTGAAGGAGGCGGCAAGGAGCGGACACGTGGGCTGGGTCGAGGGCGAGGCCTGGAAGCTCTTCACCCTACCTCTGAGCCTGCCGCCGAGGCTGTTGCTCCTTGGCGCGGGCCCCGACGCGACTCCCATCGTCGATCTCGCCGCCCGAATGAATTGGAAGGTCACGGTGGTTGACCACCGAGAGGCCTATGCTGACCCATCGCACTTTCCGTCGGCCGAGCGCGTTGTGTTGGCTCGTCCCGAGGCACTCTCCGATGTCCTCGATCTTGCAAGCTTCTCCGCGGCGGTGGTGATGAGTCATCATTTGCCTTCCGACTTGGCTTATCTTCAGGTCCTCGCCGACAGCAAGCTGCCGTACGTCGGGCTGCTTGGACCCGCTCCAAGGCGCGAAAAGCTGCTCGCGGACCTCAGCGAGCGCGCGCAAGCGTTGCGCCCACGGCTGCATGCGCCAGTCGGTCTCGCCCTTGGCGGACGCAGCCCTGAGTCGATTGCTCTGGCGATCGTCGCCGAGATCCATGCGTTCGTGCACGGAGCGAATGCCAGGAGCCTGACGGGGGGCGCGGACGACGGACTACACCCGAGGCGACCGCAACATGAATGAAGTCGAGCTCATCCGAGCGCAGCTCTCCCTGGAACGACAGCACGCGGCAGCCGTGTCGCATGCGCTGTCGGCCGCTGCCGCACAAGGGAGCGAGCGCCTCGATGCCTTTCGCGAGGCTAGTGTCGATTACCTGGTGTGGACACTGAGTCGGTTCGAGGAGCGAGACCAGGTTTTCCACGATCTCGTTCGTGGGCGATTCGCCGCGGATGAGGCAGTTCGGCGTGCGGCCGAGGAAGTGTTCGCGCTGCCCGGCACCAGTCGAGAGGCGTTGGCGAAGCTCGAGGCCGCACTGCGCGAGGGACCTGCCCCCCGCTCGGGTCCGGGAGCGCGACTCTGGGCGGACTTTGTTGAATTCTTCGATGGTGTGTGGCGCACACGGCGCGACGCGCTCGACCAGCTCTTCGCGCGGCACGCGAGAATCACGGACTGGCGCGCCATGTCGGCGATCGACGCGGACTCTATTTTCGATGAGCGGAATCGGTACTCGCGCGTGCGCGAGACGCTACCGGTTGGCGTCACGTTGCCCGCGACGAGCTCGCACCCCTAGCCGCTGTTGGAGAGATCAGTCGGTGTTGGAGGCAACTGAATCCGAGGGCGGGCTGTATGCGATCGTGCTGGCGGCCGGCGCGTCGACACGGTTCGGCTCGGCGAAACAGTTGGTCCGCATCGCAGGCCGTCCCCTCCTGCACACGACGGTATCGCGAGCAGTCGAGGTGACCGGCGCGGCGACGCTCGTTGTGTTGGGTGCGCACGCCGCGGAGCTGGCTCCATTGCTCACCCATACTCCGGCCTCGATTGTTATCAATCACAACTGGCGCGAGGGAATCGGGAGCTCTATACGCGTCGCGGCGGCACGGCTTCCGGCTGCCTGCTCCGGAGTGCTGCTGGTCTTGGCCGATCAGGTGGCGGTCACCGCTGAGGATCTACGGCGGCTGGCCGGTGCCTGGCGGCGCCAACCCGATTACGCTGCCGCCGCACTGTATGCTGGAACAGTCGGAGTGCCAGCTATATTCCCACGCTCTCGCTTCAGTGACCTGGCCGAGCTCCGCGGCGATATCGGCGCCCGCCGGCTGTTGCAACGCAATCCCGATCGCCTGGTGCGCGTCCCGATGGAAAGCGCCGCGTTGGATATTGACACCCCCGAAGACCTGCTTCGTATCGACACAGCGCAACACGAAAAACGCTGAAATCGATATGTGAGTGCGCGCAATGCACAAACCCCATGGGCCGCATTGCACCCACGCCCCGTTGCGTTCCCGCATCCTAACTTGACGCACTGCGCTCCCCGCTCACGGGTGATCTTTTGCACGAATGTTTGTTCAAGGGTGTTTAGTTTTGGCCTCCCGAGCGTCTTAATACTTGGGAATGGACAACAACCCTGAGCTTCAGTCGGACAAGGAGGCTAAGAAACCCTGAAATTTTACATAATTACGAGGTCTTTCTTAAATTCTTCTTATGATGAATTTCGACACTCCGACGACTTCAACGCTCCCTCAGGCCCTTGCCGGCGCTCTGCGCCGCCTGGCTCAGTTGGCCCACACCAGTTCGTGGGACCAATGGGCCGTGCAACGCCTGACTCCCACACAACGCAAAATCCTGCAGATCCTTGGCTCGCGAGGCGAAAGTCTCTCACTGTCCGCAGTGGCCCGTGAGCTCGGGGTGACCGCAGCAACTGCTTGCGACAGCGTCAGCGCGCTCGAGCACAAAAAGCTCGTCCGCAAGCAGCGCAGCACCACAGACGGTCGAGCTCTTGCGCTCGTGTTGACGGAGGAGGGTCAACAGGCCGCGACGCAGCTTGCCTCCCTGCCCGATCCTCTGTGGGGCGCGTTCGATGTCTTGGCCAAAAATGAGCAGGAGACGCTCTATCGGCTCTCGATCAAGATGATCCGCGGCTTACAGGAGAATGGCGCGTTGCCGACCTCACGCATGTGCGTACGTTGTAAGTTCTTCGATCCATTCCGATACGAGAGCTCGGCGACACCGCACTATTGCCATCGTGCGCAAATGCCCTTTGCGGAAGGTCAGTTGCGCATCGATTGCGCGGTGTTCGAAGCCGGGGACGCCACCGAGCAAGCGGCGCTGTGGCAGCGATTTGCGAGTATGAGGAAGGAAGCGCGCGAGTCGGTGGAGGAAACTGAGCCCGTTGAAGCTGAGGCCGTAGCGGGAATCGAGCGGCCGGAGCCGCCCCCCACGGCGGAAGTCCACGCTCCGTGTGAAATGGTGGCGGCAGCGACTCCCAATGAGTTGGAGTCGATCAGCGTTTGACGCGGCTGGAAGTTTGATGGAGCTGGCGCGGGCAGGACGGAAGGATTCCGTACCTGCCCGCTAGTCGGCGGCTTGCGCCGCAGTCATGATGCGTTGCGCCTGTATCAGGTGCGGACGATCGATCATTTGACCGTCCAGGCTGACGACACCGGCACCTGGCGCGGCCGCGAAAGCGGCAATGATTTGTTTGGCCCTCGCGATCTCACTGTCGGTGGGTACGAAGGAGTTGTTGATCACATCAATTTGATCGGGGTGGATCGCCAGCTTTCCGGTGAAGCCATCTCTGCGGGCGTGCCTCACGTCGCGAGCCAACCCCTCGCTGTTGCGGAAGTCCACGTACGCACCATCGATCGGCTGGACACTCAGCGCCACCGCGGTGAGCAGACAGCATGTCCTGGCCGTCTGAAACGCAAGTGTTGGAGCGCCGTTCTCGTCAACTCTCGCGGTAACACCCAGCGCGGCCCCTAGATCCTCGGACCCCCATGTCAGCGCCGCGAGTCGCTGCGAAATGGCTGGCGTAATCTTTTCCGGGTAGGTCGGCAGCGATAGGACACCACGAGGCGTCTCGGTGGCGATCACCATGAGGCGTGTCGCGCCCACCTCCTGGGCGCCTCGCGCTTCGAGGGCGGAGAGATAGTGTGCAACCTCCTCCACCTCACTGAGCGCGGATACCTTTGGCAGTACGACACCGTCCGGTCCACCTTCACCGCTGTCCGGCATGACCGCCGCGAGATCCTCCAGCAGGAGCCCGCTGGAGAGCGCGTTCACGCGGACCCAAAGCTGCTGTTCGCTACGATCAGGCCTCGATCGCAGCAGTTCGCGCACTCGCGCGCGGGCTGCAGGTAGCTGGCTGACATCGACCGAATCCTCCAGGTCGAGGATCAGCGCGTCCGCCGCGGTCGCGAGGGCCTTGGTCTGCTTGCGTTCGCTATCACCAGGAACGAATAGAAACGATCTCACGCTGACGGCCCGTCCGACCCATGGGCCAGCTTCTTCATCATGAGCGCCGCTCGGCGGCAGGAGGCGACTTCCTCGTCGCGCTGGTTGTACAGACGCTGGTCGAAAATGACGATACCGGCGTCTGGTCGGGACTGGCTCTCCCGCTTGGAAACGACGGTAGTGGCCGCGTGAAGGGTGTCTCCAATGAACACCGGGCGCGGAAACTTCACTTCTTCCCAGCCGAGATTCCCCAAAGTGGTGCCGTAGGTCGTGTCATAGACCGTCAGGCCGACGAGCAGCCCGAGGGTGAAAACGCTATTCACCACCCTTTGGCCATATGGAGTGCCCTTGGAGTACTCGGCATCCAGGTGCAGAGCAGCCGGGTTCATGGTCAGGGCGCTGAAAAGGAGGTTGTCCGTCTCCGTCACCGTACGGTGTACCAGGTGCTCGAAGCGCTGACCCGCCTCGAATTGCTCAAAATAGAGTCCTGCCAAGAGAATGCCCTCGAGAAGTGCGGCTAGTGTAACCCTGCGGCGGGCTCAAGAAAGTCACCGGCATATAACCGCCCGAGACCCCTACACAACTAGACAGTATTTCTGGGTGCCCCGACCGGCCCCTATAGTCTGCGCCTATGTACCAGTACGATGACCTGGATCAGGCCTTTGTGAACGAGCGGGTCGCGGAATTCCGCGACCAGACCCGACGCTTTCTCGCCGGCCAGCTTACCGAAGACGAGTTCAAGGCAGTGCGCCTGCGCAATGGCCTCTATATCCAGCGACATGCGCCGATGCTGCGCATCGCCGTGCCGTACGGCCTGCTCGCTTCCCGGCAGCTCCGTAAGCTTGCCGAGGTCGCGCGCCGATACGATCGGGGCGTAGGTCACTTCACGACCCGCCAGAATATGCAGCTCAACTGGCCGAAGCTGGAGCAGGTTCCGGACATTCTCGAGCACCTCGCCTCCGTGCAGATGCATGCGATCCAGACGAGCGGCAATTGCATTCGCAATGTCACGTCCGACCACCTGGCCGGCATCGCCAAGGATGAGATCGATGATCCCCGACCCTACTGCGAGATCATCCGGCAATGGTCGACCCATCATCCTGAGTTCACGTATCTGCCGCGCAAGTTCAAGATTTGCGTGACCGCCTCTCCCGAGGACCGGGCGGCCTCGAAGACGCATGACATTGGTTTGCATCTGAAGCACGACGCCCAGGGGAATGTCGGCTTCGAGGTGTTTGTCGGTGGCGGGCTCGGCCGACAGCCCATCATTGGGCAGTCCATCCGCGACTTTCTGCCTCTGCCGGATCTCCTAGCCTATCTCGAGGCCATTCTGCGCGTGTACAACCGCTATGGCCGTCGCGACAACATCCACAAGGCGCGCATCAAGGTGCTCGTCAAGGCGCTGGGCGTCGAGCGCTTTCGCGAGCAGGTCGAGGCGGAGTGGCAGGCCTCGCGCGAGCACGCCCCGAAGCTCACCGCGGCCGAAGTCGATCGCGTGCGCTCACATTTCACGCCCCCCGCCTACGAAACGTTGCAGAACATCGATGCGGCAGTGGGTCGCTCGCCCGAGTTCCAGGCCTGGTATCGCTACAATACGCGCGAGCACAAGGTGCCTGGATATCGCGCCGTGTTTATTTCATTGAAGCGTCACGGCGAGAACCCGGGGGACATCACCTCGGAACAGATGGAAGCCGTGGCCTCTCTGGCGGATCGATTCAGCTTCGGCTTGATCCGCGTGGCGCACAATCAGAATCTGTTGCTCGGTGATGTGCGGCAGCTTGACTTGTTCGCCGTCTGGGAGGAGCTGCGCGAGTTGCGGCTCGCCACGCCCAACATCGGCACGCTGACCGACATGATCGCCTGCCCGGGGCTGGACTTCTGCTCCCTGGCCAATGCCGGCACGTTGAATGTCGCGAAGCAGATCCAACAGCGCTTCGATGATCTCGATTACCTCTACGACCTGGGCGACATCGAGATCAAGATGTCCGGGTGCATGAATGCCTGTGGGCATCACCACGTGGGGAATATCGGCATCCTTGGTGTCGATAAGCACGGTGAGGAGTGGTACCAGATCACGCTCGGCGGGTCCGTGAATGGTGGCTATACGGCGCTGGGCGAGGTCATCGGGCCGTCCGTGCCGCAGAACGAGGTCGCCGCGACCATTGAACGGATCGTGGAAGTTTATCGCGACGCACGGTTCGATGGAGAGCGATTCATCGACACCATCCGCCGGGTCGGGATCAAGCCTTTCAAGGAGCGCGCCTATGCGACGCATCCTGCGGCGGCATGAGGTCTTGGCGGACGAGTGGCGTCTTTTTGGAGAAGACGCCGCCGACGCCGACCCGGTGATTGTGCCCCTGGCGGAGTTGCGAAGGGACACCGCGCGGTGGCTGGCGCGCGCGGGTCGGCTCGGAATACGTGTCGCGCCCGTGGAGAGCGTCGAGAGTATTGCGGATGTCTTGCCGCGGGTTGCGTTGGTCGCTGTTGAGTTTCCGAGTGTCGGTGACGGGCGCGGCTTCAGCCATGCGAAGCTCCTGCGACATCGGTTGAAGTTCACCGGCGAGCTGCGGGCCGTCGGCGCTGGCGTCAAACAGGACAAGATCTTCCTGTTGGCGCGCTGTGGGTTCGACTCTTTCGAGCTGCCCGAGTCGGAGATTGCCGAAGAAGCCTTGGCGGCGCTGCGGCGATATGACGTGGTGTATCAGCCGGGCGAGCCTATTGACGGAATCCGGCGCCAGCGCCTGTACGCCTAGTCCTCATCTCTCCGGCAGTTTGATATCCGCGAACAGTTCCTTCACCTCTTCCGCGTTCGCGGCGCGGTGCGCGCGGTCGACCAGCCGGCGATCGAGGTGCGGCGCGAGGAGCTGCGCGAAATCGTACATATATTTGCGTAGCAGTGTGCCACGGCGAAAGCCGATCCAGGTGGTATGCGCGGCAAACAGGTGGCGCGCATCGATCGCGATGAGGTCGGGATCGTTCGCATCGATGGCCATGTGCGCGACGATACCCACGCCCAAGCCGAGGCGCACGTAGGTTTGGATCACGTCGGCATCGCGTGCGGTGATCGCGATGTTGGGGGTCAAGCCGGCCTTGGCGAACGCCTCGTGGAGGGAGCTGGGGCCTGTGAAACTGAAGGTGTAGGTGACCAGGGGATAGGCGGCCAGCGTGCGGAAACTCAGCTTTCCGGCGCTCGCCAGCGGATGGGCTTTCGGCACGATCACGGTGCGGTGCCAAACGTAGCACGGCAGCAGTGTCAGGTCCGAGTAAAGGTTCTCGGATCCAGTGGCGATGGCGCAATCGATCCGGTCGTGGGCCACCATTTCGGCGATCTGTTCCGAAGTGCCCTGGTGGAGGTTCAAACGTACGTTGGGATAGCGATCGCGAAACTGGCGGATCACATCGGGGAGGACGTAACGCGCCTGGGTGTGCGTGGTGCCGATGGAGAGACTTCCCCTGCCCTCGTCCCGCAGCTCGGTCGACAGGTCCCGGATGCTCTGTGCTTCCTGCAGGATGCGCAGGGCGCGGTCGATGACTTGCTGCCCCGCGGGGGTGATGCGCGTCAGGTTGCGACCTTCGCGCACGAAGATCTGAAAACCCAGCTCGTCCTCGAGCAGCTTGATCTGCTTGCTGACGCCCGGTTGCGAGGTGTGCAGCTTCTGGGCGGCCGCCGTGATGTTCAGGCCACTTTGGGCCACGGCGGCCAGGTAACGGAGCTGGTGCAACTTCATTGTTTTATATGCCTGGGGAAGCGGTGAATGCGAAACAGGAAGACTAACGCAAGGCTGCAGGCGACGGGTGGGTCGTCTCTCGGTTGAGAGAGTCGGGCATACCCCGCCCAAAGCGGGGCAATATGCTCCTGGGATGTGATCACCTTGTCACCGGTCTATAACCGGCGTGCAGTCCTTCATAAGAAACCATTCGTTCAGTTATGGGCCTTGCGGCGCCTATAGTCCTCGCCACTATGGGAGAACTGCTGAATCTCGAGCTCGAACAGAAGGCGGTCGCGGTCCGCGAGCGCCTGAATAGTGCGGTGGCCCAATACGGCCGGGTGGTCTATTCGAGCAGCCTGGGCGCCGAATCGATCGTTCTCACGGACATCATCTGGTCGCATGTGCCGGCGATCGATATCTTCACGATCGATACCGGGCGGCTTCCGGAAGAAACCTATGAGCTGCTGGGAAGGCTCCAGGGGCGCTATAAGCGCAACCTGCGGGTCGTCTATCCGGACGCGAAGGCCCTGGAAGAGCTGGTTTCCGCGCAGGGCATCAACGGCTTCTACAATAGCCTCGAGGCACGCATGTCGTGCTGCCGCGTCCGCAAGGTCGAGCCCTTCAAGCGGGCCATCGCGGGCTACGGCGCGTGGGTTACCGGGCTGCGTCACGAGCAATCCGCCACCCGGGCACAGGCGAAACCCGTCGAATGGGACGCCGACAATGGCCTCTACAAGGTGAGCCCCATCCTCGACTGGACCGAAGAGCAGATCTGGCAGTACATCCGCGCGCGCCAGCTGCCGTACAATTCGCTGCACGATCGTCAGTATCCCAGCATCGGCTGCCAACCGTGCACCCGCGCGATTCAGCCAGGCGAAAGCCGCCGTGCGGGTCGCTGGTGGTGGGAACAGCCAGAATCCCGCGAGTGTGGCCTGCATCCCCGAGTCCGTCATGCAGCCGCCGCTCAGGCGTAGGAATTTGGCTGAGTAATCGCCCCCTCGAGGGCGCCATTGGCCAGCCCGGCGCACACCGCCTGGCTCCTACAACTCGGATGGGCGTGCATGGAATATCTGCCGCTGTTTTTGCAACTGCGCTCGCAGCCGGTTCTCGTTGTCGGCGGCGGACGGGTTGCAGTTCGAAAGGTTGACCTGCTCCGCCGCAGCGGAGCGCGCGTAACCGTCGTCGCGCCGGAATTGCGCGCCGAGCTGCAACATCTCGCCGCGACCTCGGAAATCCAACACATTCCGGGAAGATTTACCGCGGAGCACGTGGACGGAGCCACGCTGGTCGTGGCTGCGACGAACGATCACGACGTCAACGCCGCCGTCTCCTCTGCCGCTCGCGCAAGGAGAATTCCAGTCAACGTCGTCGACGACCCTGCCCTGTCGACGTTCATTTTCCCCGCCATTGTCGACCGCTCGCCCATCATTGTCGCGGTCAGCTCGGGAGGCGAGTCGCCCGTTCTGGCGCGACGTGTGCGCGAGCAGATCGAGTCTGTTCTTCCCGAGAAGCTCGGTGCCCTGGCGCGCTTCATGGGTGAGCGGCGCAAGGCTGTGCAGCGCGCGCTCGGGGTTCTCGCACGTCGTCCGTTCTGGGAGCGGATTGTTGGTGGCCTGGTCGGCACACGCGTGCTGGCCGGTGATGAGGTGGGTGCGGAGAAGGCATTCGAGAGCGAGCTGCGCACTTCGCACCTGACCACCTCTCCCGACACGGGTCGCACCGGGTTGGGTGAGGTTTACCTCATTGGCGCGGGACCCGGTGACCCCGACCTGCTCACGCTGCGAGCCTTGCAACTGTTGCAACAGGCGGACGTGGTTCTCTACGACCGTCTCGTGCCGGACGCCGTGTTGGAGCGCTCCCGTCGTGACGCCGAGCGGATTTTTGTCGGCAAGGAAAAGGGCTGCGCGCAAGTCCAGGAGCGTATCCACGAGCTGCTCGTGCACTATGCTGGCAAAGGTCTGCGCGTCGCCCGACTGAAGGGCGGCGATCCGTTTGTATTCGGCCGCGGCGGCGAGGAGATCGAAGTCCTGACCCGGCACGGCATTCCCTACATCAGCGTTCCGGGCATCACGGCGGCGCTGGGGGCCGCGGCCTATGCGGGAATTCCGCTGACCCATCGGCGGCTGGCCCAGAGTGTCACATTCGTGGCTGGGCATGTGCTCGATGACGAATCGCTGGATTGGCGAGCGCTCGCCGGCTCGCGTCAGACCGTCGTGTTTTATATGGGCGTGGCTCACCTGGACCGCATCGTCAGCAAGCTGCGCGAGGCTGGCGCGCAAGCCGAACTTCCGGTCGCGATCGTGGAACGCGCCACGTTGCCGGACCAGCGCACGTTACGCGCTACACTCGGGACCATCACGGAGTTGGCGCGCGCGGAGAAAGTCACCGCGCCTGCTCTGTTGATCATCGGAAATGTCACCTCTTTCACCGCGAGCGACGCGCTCCTCACTGGCGAGGCTCGCAAGGACGGATCAATGTCACACGGGGCCTATGTATGAGTATCTCTGACGGATTCGCCGGCTCGGTCGGCAATACGCCGTTGATCAGGCTTCGTGCCGTGAGCGAGGAGACGGGTTGCGAGATCCTGGGCAAAGCCGAATTCATGAATCCCGGCGGCTCGGTCAAGGACCGGGCGGCGCGCGCGATCGTCACCGCGGCCGAGCGACGCGGACAACTGCCGCCACGCGGCACCGTCGTGGAGGGTACGGCGGGTAATACGGGTATCGGGCTCGCGCATGTCTGCAACGCGCGGGGCTATCGATGTGTGATCGTCATGCCGGACAACCAGGCTCCCGAGAAATATCGCTTGTTGGAGATGCTGGGCGCCGAGGTGCACAAGGTACCAACTGTGCCCTACAGCAATCCCAACCAGTATCAGAAGGTGGCGCAGCGCCTGGCGGCCTCGTTGCCGAATGCGATCTGGGCCAACCAGTTCGATAACCCGGTCAACCGCGAGGCCCACGTCCAGACCACGGGGCCTGAGATCTGGAATCAGACCAACGGTCGCATCGACGCCTTTGTCGCCGCCAGCGGCACGGGTGGCACCTTCGCCGGTGTGTCTGAGTATCTCAAGTCCAAGCGCAAGTCCATTCGCTGCGTGTTGGCTGACCCGCCGGGCAGTAGTTTGTATGAATGGGTGCGCAACGGCACGCTGAAGTCCACCGGGTCCGGCTCCATTACCGAAGGCATTGGCATCGGACGCGTTACCGCGAATATGAAGGACGCGCCGATCGACGACGCCTTGCACGTCGAGGACGCCGATACAGTGCGCTTCGTCTACCGCCTGTTGCGCGAAGAAGGTTTGTTTCTCGGCAGCACCAGCGGTATCAATGTCGCCGCCGCGGTTCGCGTCGCTCTCGAGTTGGGACGTGGACATACCGTCGTCACCGTCCTATGCGACGGCGGCGCCAAATATCAATCCCGGCTTTTCAACCGGGAGTGGCTGGAGCAGAAAGGCCTCGCCGCCCACGCCGGACCCGTGGCGGCCCGACCGCCGATCCAAATCGAAAAGGTCATGGCGCCGGCGACCTGAGCGATCAGTCAGCCCGGGCCCACGTCAACGGCGACGCCGCCTTCGACGGAGACCCGGGATTTGAACATCGTCACGGCCACGACGGCCGTCAGAATAGTGATGGCCGCACTCGTCAGGAGGGCGACGGCGGCGGCGGTCGTGTAGGCGGACTTCGCCGCTTCCAACAAGGCAGCCCCGCCATTGAGTGTCTCCGCGGCAGCTCTCGCAGCGCCGATCCCGCGCAAGGCGGTCTCAGTAGTGGGTGTAGGAATGCCGGCGGGCAGCGCCGCGCCAAGGGTGTGCCGATAGAGGAATGTCGCAAGGCTCCCCAACAGAGCGATGCCGAGTGCGCCACCGAATTCCGAGCACGTCTCGGACAGCGCTGATGCCGAACCTGACTGCTCTTGGGGAGCGGAGCTCACGACGAAATCAGCAACGACCGTGGTCCCCGGTGCGGAGCCCACAGCGAATAGTGTGTTTCCGAGGGTGATCAGAATGAGACTGTGCGCCTCACTCGCATAAGCCATCAACGCGAGGCCGACAGCGCCCAGCACCAGACCGCCGCCCAACACATACGCGGGTCGAAGCGCCTTCAGGAGAGGCGAGGTCAGGAGAGACCCCAACACGAAGCCTAGCCCCGTGGGCACGCTCCACAGCCCGGCCGCGAGCGGCGAGAGACCGAGCACGAGCTGGAGATACTGCGCCACCAGCACCAGGATCCCGAACCCCACGAGGAAATCGAGCGCGTTGATCGTCAAGGCGACCGACAGCGCCGGCAACCTGAAGAGCCGCAGGTCGAGAAGCGGGTCCTCCAGCGTCAATTGACGGCGGACGAACACTCCGCCGCAGATCACCCCGATCGCGGCCGCGAGACCCGAAACCTTCGCGTCTCCCCCTTCCGCGAGGTGCTTGATGGCAAAGATGATCGGCAGCACCGTCGCCAAGGTCAGCAGCGCGCTGAGGAGATCAATGCGACCGAGCTTCTCGCTGCGATGCTCGGGCAGCAGCCTTGGCCCCAGGATCAGCAACAGCGCCATGATCGGGAGCGGAGCGAGAAAGACCGCGCCCCACCAGAAGCGAGCGATCAGCGCTCCTCCCACGACGGGACCGATCGCTCCGCCGAAAGAGAAACTCGACACCCAGATGCTAATGGCGAACGTCTTCTCTCGCTCGTTGCGGAACATGTTGTTGATCAGAGAGAGCGTCGATGGCGCCATGGTCGCGCCGGCGATCCCGAGCAACCCGCGCGCCACAATCAGCATCTCTGCGCTTTTCGAGAACGCCGCTAGCACGGACATGACGGCGAACGCGGCCGATCCGATCAGCAGCAGCCTGCGGCGGCCGATGCGGTCGCCCAGCGCCCCCATGATCAGAAGCGCGCCGGCGGCGAGAAATCCGTAGATGTCTACGATCCACAGAAGTTGCGCCGCCGTCGGCTTCAGATCCGTCGTGAGCGACGGGATCGCCAGATTCAACACCGTAAGGTCCATCGCGTAGAGGACGCAGGGCAAGGCGAGCACCGCGAGACCCACCCACTCGCGCGCGGTCGCCTTGCCGCTCGCGTTCTGGGCATCTTCCGGAGTGAGCATGTCGAGTCCCCTCGCGCTCGGAAGCTTAGACCAGGACGGCGCCGGCGCTGGCCGAGCCGCGAGCACTCCCGCGTGCTGCCGGCCGTTGAACCGCAAGGGCCTCACCAGCCGACCACAAGGCCACGCCCAACAAGGTCACGTCCTTGATGATGAAGCCGCCCAGCGCGGGATCGAGACCCGGCGTGGTGATCAGAAAGCTCAAGGTGACCACCAGCGAGGCGGCGATCCCAAAGCTGCCGACGGCGCACAGACGTGGCGCGAAGAACCGGGAGCCCATCATCAGGGCGAGCCCGATCTCGACGACACCGATGATATCGGACGAAAGCTGCGGGCCGAAAAAGCGCGGTATCCAGAACAGGAACGGACTGTGAACCAGCAACGGATGGATAGCGGTCGCCTCGCCGGCGGTGAACTTCACCAGACCGAAACCCAGGAAAAAGAGGACGACACTGTAGCGGGCAATTCCCTTCCCCAGGAGCTGGCTTGTTGTCGAGAGCTGCATGATCTGATCTCCCATTGATAAGTGCGTGTTGCACGCACATAATGATCAAAAGGCTTTGGCCTGTCAACCTGATTTTTTTGGAGATCAAACCGAATGGCCCGACTGAGAACCGCCAACATGCTGGCCGCCTTCGCGGGGGAAGTCACCGAACGCGTGGGGAACGCGATCAAGAACCACCCCAACCAGACGGACTCCGCGTCGGCGGCGCTCAACATCATTGGGTTCTGGGAAGGGATCACGAACGCCCAGCTCGCCCGGGCGCTCAAGCTGTCCCATACCGCGACCGTTCGCTTGGTCGACAAGTTGGAGGCCCAGGGATTGGTTGAAGCTCGCGCCGGCGAGGACAAGCGGGCCACGCACCTCCATCTCACCGAGGCCGGACGAAACGCGGTCCTTCCGATACTGAGGGCGCGATGCGCGGCGGTCGAACGCTATCTAACGGTCCTGACGCCGGCCGAGGAGCAACAACTAGCCGGTTTGTTGGAAAAGCTGATGCAGCCGCTCGGCACGGATGCATTTAGTGTCTGCCACTTCTGTCGGCTCTGCGATCTTGCAACCTGCCCGGCCGATCAATGTCCCATGCATGCGCATGAGGACACCTGGCCCGCGATCTGAGCGCGCTCCCCTTGTGACTTGCCTGCCGCGGCAAATCGGTCGCGTTAGGGCGGGCCGGTCAGGCGACCGAGCGATGCTCGGCCTGGCCCTGACCGTTCCTGTTGGGTTTGGAGCTCGGTGGACGCTCGCCGGCCTTATCGAGCGAGCCCGCCGGCTCGCCGAGGGCGACCTCGAGCGCTTCCTGGACTCGCTCCACCCACACGAACTCCAACATCGAGCGCGTGCTCTGCGGGATATCTTCCAGGTCACGCCGGTTGCGCGCGGGCAAGATCACCTTTTTGATTCCCGCCCGGGCCGCAGCGATGGTCTTTTCCTTCACTCCTCCGATGGGCAACACCAGCCCTCGCAGGCTGATCTCACCTGTCATGGCCACATCCGCCCGCACCGGTCTGCCCTTCAAGAGGGAGGCCAACGAGGTGAACATCGCCACGCCGGCGCTCGGGCCGTCCTTCGGAATCGCTCCCGCCGGGACGTGCACGTGGATATCGCTGTTGTCGAACAGCTTCGGATCAATTCCGAGCTCCATCGCCTGGGCTTTGACCAGGCTCAGGGCCGCCTGCGCGCTCTCCTTCATCACATCGCCCAACTGGCCAGTGAGAATGAGCTTGCCCGAGCCGGGCATCCGAGCCGATTCGACAAACAGGATGTCTCCGCCCACAGGCGTCCAGGCCAGGCCGGTCGCGACACCGGGCACGGCCGTGCGCTGCGCAACCTCGTTCTCGAAGCGGTTGGGACCAAGCACCTTGGCCACATCCCCTGCATCGAACGTCACCGTCTTGTCCTTACCCTCGGCGATGCGCACCGCCGCGTTTCGCAGCAGCGAGCCAATCTCCCGCTCCAGATTCCGGACACCGGACTCGCGGGTGTACTCGCCGATGAGCTTGTTGAGCGCCTCATCGGTGATCGTCACCTGCTCGGCGGTCAACCCGTTGGCCTTGAGCTGCCGCTGCACCAGATAGCGCTTCGCGATCTGCAGCTTCTCGTCCTGCGTATAGCCGGTCAGTTGGATGATTTCCATCCGATCCCGCAACGGTCCGGGGATCGTCTCCAACACGTTCGCCGTCGCGACGAACAACACCTTGCTGAGGTCGAACGGCTGCGCGATGTAGTTGTCGCGGAAAGTCGTGTTCTGCTCGGGATCGAGCACCTCGAGCATCGCCGAGGACGGATCACCCTGGTGGCTCGCGTTGAGCTTGTCGATCTCATCCAACATGAACACCGGGTTGCGGGTGCCCGCCTTGCGCAGGCCCTGGATGATGTTGCCCGGCAACGCGCCGATGTAGGTGCGTCGATGACCGCGGATCTCCGCCTCGTCGTGCAAGCCACCGAGGCTCGCGCGCACGAACTTCAAACCCAACGCGCGCGCGATACTCTGACCGAGGGAGGTCTTGCCCACTCCTGGCGGCCCGACGAAGCACAGGATCGGGCTGCGCCCCTCGGGATTGAGCTTGCGCACGGCGAGGTATTCGAGAATGCGACGTTTCACCTTGTCCAGACCATAGTGGTCCTCGTCGAGCACCTGGCGCGCGTGCTCGATGTCGATATTCTCGCTGTCGGACTTGCTCCACGGCAGGGCGACCAGCCAGTCGAGATAGCTGCGAGTCATCCCGTACTCGGGACTGGCCTCGTTCATCCGCTGCAGGCGCTTGAGCTCCTTGCGCGCATGCTCCTCCACTTCCGTGGGCATTCCCGCATCCGCGATGGCCTTCTCCAACTCCGCGGTGTCGCTGGCAGCCTCGTCCGATTCACCCAGCTCCTTCTGGAGCTGGTGAAGTTGCTCACGAAGCACGGCCTCCCGCTGGCGTTCGCCGAGAGCCTCCTGCGTTTGCTTGCTGATGTCGCGAGTGATCTTCAGCACCTCGACCCGGTGCGCGAGCATGCGCAGCACCTTGTCCAACCGCTCCTTGAGATTGACCGTCTCGAGGACGTCCTGCTTCTCGGACGCTTTGACATCCATGAAGCTCACGATCAGGTCCGCGAGTTGTCCAGCGGAGTCGACCGACTGCACGGTGCGGGCCAAGTCAGCGGGGACCTGTGGCAACAGCGAGAGAGCCTCCATGGCGCGCTGTTTGAGCGCATCCAGGCGAGCCTCGATTTCCGAGCTCCCGGTGTCCGTATCGGCAAGTGCCTCGATGCGCGCGGCCAGAAATGGCGCATCGCGCACGATTTGCACCATGCGGAAGCGACTTTCGCCCTGGCACACCATGTGGTGCGTACCATCCGGGCCCGTCACGTAGCGAACCACCGACGCAAGCACACCAACCTCGTAGAGGTCCGTGGCAGCGGGCTTGTCCACGCTGGGATCTCGCTGCAGTAACAAGCCGATCTTCCGACCACTGCGCACCGCTTCTTGTGCGGCGGCGATGCTTTCTTCGCGTCCGAGCGCAACCGGCAACACGATGCTGGGAAACAGCACCAGGTTGCGCGTAGCGACGATCGGCACGGCATCCGCTGGTAATGGCGGGAGCTCGATCCGGGGCGTTGCAGACATGTTTTCGATTTCGTCCATAGTGTTACTCGCGGGCTCGAGAGGTGGGGGCTGCGGCCAGCCGCACTTCCAGCAAACCATTGACATAGCTGGTTTCGACGACTTTCATTCGTCCCGCGAGAGGGACGCGTCGCACGAAACGGCCGTGAGGGATCTCGAGACGCCGGATGACGGAATCCCGATTGCTCAGGGCCAGGGGACGCCGCGCGTTGACAGTCAACGCATTCGGCTCGAGAGTGACCTCGATCTGTTCCGGCACGACACCCGGTAATGCGAAGAGCAGCGACAGCCCATCCCGGGTCTCGTGTATGTCGACCGGAGGCTCCCAAATCGCCGCGTCCACGCCCGGGCCCGTGTAGCGCAGGAACTGCCGCTGCAGCCGCTCTGCGTGGTCGAGGGCCTCGCAGGCCTGGACCCACATCCAGCCGAAATGTCGCTCGGTATTCATTTATTCTCCGGCGGGTTAAGCCTTCAGATCGCGCCACCTGCGGCGCGTCCCGCAAGGCATGTTCCTCTCAACGTGTGGGCGGGATCATGCGAGTCAAGGGGTGTCAAGCCCCAGCAGGCTGCAGGCGCTGGCAGGCTGCAAGCCCCGCCGACTGGCCCTTCTTCAGCCGCCATGAGAGAGTCCCAACAGCGCCAACAAAAATCTCCCGGCACAACCTCTTAGATGCACCCTCTCCTCAGCTCCGCCGAGCTCGACGCTCTACGCCTCAGTCTGGAAGTCGCCGCGCGCAGCGTCGTCTTCAGTCTGCCGCTAGCCGTGCTCGTCGCCTGGGCCCTCACGCGGGCGCGCCTGCCGGGGCGCCCCATCCTGGACGCCTTCGTTCATCTGCCACTGGTGCTTCCACCGGTGGCAGTGGGTTATGTGCTGCTGGTGCTGTTCGGAATCAATGGGGCGATCGGCGGCTGGTTGCACGCGAGGTTCGGCATTCAGGTGGCATTCACGACGGGCGGAGCCGCTCTCGCCACCGCCGTCATGACATTTCCGCTCATGGTGCGCTCGATCCGGATCGCCCTCGAGCATGTCGACCCCGGACTGGAAGCCGCGGCCCGGACGCTCGGAGCGGGACCGTTGGACCGATTCTTCAGCATCACCTTGCCACTGATGCTGCCGGGCATCCTGGCCGGAGCCGTCACGGCGTTTGCGGCGGGCCTGGGCGAGTTCGGTGCGGTGATCACCTTTGCATCCAACATTCCCGGCGTAACGCGTACTCTGCCGCTCGCGCTCTACACTGCCATACAGTCACCCACGGGAGATGCGACGGCTTTGCGGCTTGCGATTCTGTCCCTGGTCCTCGGGTTGATGGGGTTGCTGGGCGCCGAAGTGCTCGCTCGACGCGTGCGCCGGTTGCTGGGGCGTTAGCGTGCGGGGTGGTTAGATGCTGCGCGTCTCGGCTATCAAGAAGCGCGACGGGTTTGTCCTGCGGGCCGACTTCGAAGCGCCGACGCCCGGTGTCGTGGCTCTCTTCGGGCGCTCAGGTTGTGGCAAGACGACCCTCGTCAATCTCATCGCGGGACTGTTGGCGCCGGATGAGGGTCGGATTCAACTCGACGACACCGTTCTCACGGACACTGGCGGCGACGTGTTCATTATGCCGGAGCGGCGGCGCATCGGTTATGTGTTTCAGGATGCGCGGCTGTTTCCTCATTTCAGTGTTCGCGGCAACCTGTGTTATGGCCTGAAAAGAAGCTCGAGGGGCGGGGCGACTCCTTCGATCGGCTTTGACGAGATTGTGAGCTTACTCGGCCTGTCCGGACTGCTCGATCGGCGGCCTCACCAACTTTCGGGAGGAGAACGGCAACGCGTGGGATTGGGCCGTGCCCTGCTCTCGCAGCCCCGGTTGCTGCTGCTCGACGAGCCCCTCGCCTCTCTCGATGCGCCTCGAAGGGAGGAGGTACTACCATATCTCGAGACTTTGCGGGAGAGACTGGCACTGCCGATGGTGTACGTGAGCCATCAGTTCGAGGAAGTGCTGCGGTTGGCCACCCACGTGGTCCTGATGGACGTAGGCCGCGTTGTCGCCCAGGGCACACTCGGCGAGGTGAGTCTGCTTCCGGAGCTGCGGGCGATTGTTGGATCGGACTCGGTGGGCTCGGTACTCGATGGGATCGTGACCCGGATCGATCCCTCGCGGGACCGGGCTGACTTGCAGCTGGGCGGCGGCAGCTTGTACGTGAGTCTGCGCAATGTTCCGGTGGGCTCTCGAGTCCGTGTGCAGTTGTTGGCGCGTGACATCATTCTCGCAACGGAAAGGCCCCACGGGCTCAGTGTCAGAAATGAGTTGCAAGGCGTGATCGCCGAGCTGACGGCGGAGGATCAGGATGCACTGCTCGTCAAGGTCGATATCGGCGGAGCGATCGTGCTTGCCCGGATCACGCGCGAGGCCGCTCAGGCGCTCAGCCTGCAGCCGGGGCGCCGGGTGTGGGTGTTGGTCAAAGCGGTTTCCACGCGTGGGCACGCATTCCGTCTGCCGAGTTGATCCCGCGTAGACGCGCGCGGGCCGGCTCAGGCGTCCGGGACGGCCTTGTCGCTCACGATCGTCAGCACGTCGTAACTGGCGACGGTCTCCCCGTTCTGGTTCGTGATCTCCGTATCCCAACGGACCTCGCCGTGGCCGGCGGAGGGACGGAAAGACTTCTCCTTGCAGGTCAGCCGCACCTTGATGCGATCGCCGGGTTTGACCGGTTTGGTGAATCGCAAGCCGTCGATACCATAGTTCGCCAGTACCGGACCGTACGGTGGGTCGACAAATAGCCCCGCCGCGGCGGACACGAGAAAATAGCCGTGGGCGACGCGGCCGCCGAACAACGGATTGCGGGCCGCTTCGGCCTCGTTCATGTGAGCATAAAACGTATCGCCCGAGAGCGCCGCGAAACGCTCGATGTCCTCGACGGTCACCTCGCGCTCAGTGGAGTTGAAGGTATCGCCGATGACGAGCGCGCCAAAGGGTTTTCGGAACGGATGCGTCCCAGGATCGATTTGTCGCGCTCCTCGTGTCCAACGACCCGTAATCGCCGAGATCACATCCGGTGTAGCCTGCACTGCTGTCCGCTGCATGTAGTGCATGACACCCCGGATTCCACCCATTTCCTCCCCACCGCCCGCTCGGCCAGGGCCGCCATGGACCAGATGAGGCAGCGGTGACCCGTGTCCAGTGGATTCCTTGGCGCAATGGCGATTGACTATGACAATACGACCGTGGAAGGGGGCGAGCCCCAGAGCCAGGCGAGCCGCGACCTGATCGTCGGCTGTAAAGACAGAGCCGGCCAGGCTTCCGCCACCGCGACGCGAGAGCTCGATGGCGTCGTCTAAGCCGGCGTACGCCACGACAGTACAAACCGGACCAAACGCCTCGATGGAGTGAATGGCCTGCGCGCTGCTGGCGTCGCGGCAGTGGAGTAGCGTCGGAGGCACGAAGGCGCCTTTCCGCGCGTCCGCGCCCACAACCTCAAATTTATCGGGCGCGCCGTGCACCAACTCCGCTTCCACTTCGAGTTTAGCCACCTGCTCCAGCACTTCACGCCGCTGCTCGGCGGAGGCCACCGGCCCCATCCTGACATTCTCCAGGCGCGGATCGCCGACCGGAATTTTCCTTAGCGCCTCGCGTACCGCATCGATCACATCCCCGACCCGCTCGGCGGGCACAATCGCTTTGCGGATGGCCGTGCACTTCTGACCCGCCTTGGCGGTCATCTCCCGCACCACCTCCTTCACGAACCCGTCGAATTCCGGGGTGCCGGGACCCGCGTCGGGCCCAAGGATCGAGGAGTTCAGTGAATCGG
Source organism: uncultured Steroidobacteraceae bacterium (assembly GCA_964400085.1). GTDB lineage: Bacteria > Pseudomonadota > Gammaproteobacteria > Steroidobacterales > Steroidobacteraceae > 13-2-20CM-66-19. The sequence continues at coordinate 42,790 of CAYNTW010000018.1, forward strand.
TCTCGGCGGTAAAACGCACCGAGTTGGCCATGATGACCGGGTGTTGGCGCAGCTTGCGCGCCGTGGAGGCCGAGCCGGTGAATGATACGATGTCCTGACACGTCAGATGTTCGAAGAGATCGCCTATCCCACCGCAGATGAGCTGGATGGCGCCATCCGGCAAAATGCCGGAGTCTATGATGCGTCGGAACACACGCTCAGTGAGATAGGATGTGGCCGTGGCTGGCTTTACGATCGCGGGTACACCGGCGAGCAAGGTGGGCGCCAGCTTCTCGAGCATGCCCCAGACAGGAAAATTGAAGGCGTTGATATGAACGGCGGCGCCCTCGAGCGGCAGGCAGATGTGCTGCCCGAGGAAACTGCCCGTTTTGGACAACATCTCGACCGCACCATCGACATAGACACGACTGTTCGGCAACTCGCGAGTGCCCTTGCTCGCGTAGACGAACAGAGTGCTGATACCGCCATCAATGTCGACCCACGAGTCGCTCTTGGTAGCGCCCGTGGAATAGGAAAGGGAGTAAAACTCCTCCTTGTATTCCGTCAACATCTTCGCAATGGACTTCAGTAGCGCGGCGCGCTCGTGGAAGGTCAACTCCCGCAGGTTGGGGCCGCCAACATGGCGGGCATTCCAAAGCATGGCGCGGTAGTCGATACCCTCCGCGGAGGCGCTGGCGATGACCTCGCTGGTCGTGGCATCGCGCAATGTGACGAAGTTGTGGGTACCGGCTTGCCATTTTCCGGCAGCAAAACTCTGCAGCATCATAAGTCGTGTCCTTCAGTCGTGTTCACCACGTGCCCATCGATACGTGCGGAGCGACCGCGGAATAACGCGATGCGCGCACCCTGCTGGTTGGTCACGGTGACTTCGTATATGCCATTGCGACGAGAGCGCCACACCTCGGTCGCTATCGCGGTCAACTCATCGCCTTGGTGGGAGGGCGCCAGAAAATCTATCGAGGCGGCGGCGGCCACGGTGTTCTCGTTGTGCGAGTTGCAAGCAAACGCGAACGCACTGTCCGCCAGCGTGAAGACCATTCCTCCGTGGCAGATCTGATGGCCGTTCACCATGTCCGGCCGCACCGTCATTGACAATCGCGCGTAGCCTGGACCAACTTCGGCGATCCGTATACCGAGGGCCTGGGAAGCCTTGTCGAGCCCATAAAGTGTCCGCGCGACCTGGCCGGCGAGCTCTTGTGCCCTGCGCATGGCTTGCGCTCACTTTCCCGTGAACCGGGGCGCTCTTTTTTCCCCGAACGCGGCAACGCCTTCGGCATAATCCGCGGTGAAACCGAGCTCGCGTTGATAGTCGCGCTCCACATCGAGTTGCTGCTCGAGCGACTGGCTCCAACTGTCGTAGATCGCCTGTTTAGTGCGGGCTAAGCCGCGCGTTGGCGCAGCGGCTAACTGGCGTGCCAACGCCTCGACCACCGTGGCGAATTCCGTGTCCTCCACGCAGCGCCAGATCAGACCCCACTGCGCCGCCTGCTCGGCGCTCAACTTCTCGCCGAGAAACGCGAGTCCCATGGCGCGCGCTGTGCCTACTAGCCGGGGCAAGAACCATGTGCCTCCCGAGTCGGGCACCAGCCCCAGCTTGGCGAAAGCTTGCACAAAGCTCGCCGAGCGAGCCGCGATCACCAGGTCACAGGCGAGCGCGATATTTGCTCCAGCACCCGCAGCCACCCCGTTCACCGCTGCGATGACTGGCAGCGGCAATTGTCGCAAGGTCATTACCAGCGGCTTATAGTATTTCTCGATGGAGTCGCCCAGATCGACCGCGGCGCCTGCCGGAGCCACGGCGCGATCGCCGAGATCCTGACCGGCACAGAAGCCGCGACCGGCGCCAGTCAGCACCAACACCCGCGCCGCGCCTGAGTCGCTTAGGCCCGCCAGCGCCGCCCGAACCTCCGCGTGCATAGTGGTGTTGAAACTATTGAGGCGTTCGGGACGATTGAGGGTCAGACGCGCGATGCCGTCGGCGACTTCGAAAAGAATAGTTTGGTAGCTCATTGCACATGCCTCGCACTCTACTTTTCATCGTAATCGAGCTCGAGTGTCGGTGTGGTCACGCGCGACTGGCACGCCAACACATATCCCTGTTCGAGCTCCCAGTCCTCGAGCGCATAGTTCTGCGCCATCTCTACCGAGCCCTTGGTAACTTTGGTTCTGCACGTCGAGCAGACTCCGGCGCGGCAGGAAAAAGGCAGCTCGAGGCCCGCTCGGGCCGCCGCGTCCAGAATGACATCGTCGTTCATGCGCATGGTGAAAGTGCGACGCCGACCGTCCATCAGGACAGTGACTTCTGCCTCGTCGACCGGCGGGCCACTGCCGAGCGTCTGGCCAATTCCGGCTGCACTGCCGGGCGTTACCCGAACCGCGCCGGAGAGCTCAGCTGCGATCACCTCGGGCTTGCTCTCATCGGCAGCCGTGGTCGCGAGCGTGAAATGCTCGCCGTGAATCCGCTCCGCCTCGACACCCAGGTCGCGGAGTGTCGCCGAGGCCTCCTCGATCATATTCCCCGGACCACAAACAAAGTATTCCGTGACGGCCGCGGGCTCGAACAGCATCCGCGCGAATTCGCGGACCCGGCCCGCGTCAATTCTGCCGTTGTAAAGGTCCACTTCCTGCGGCTCGCGGCTCATCACGAAGTGAAGCGACAACCTCCCGAGATATCGATCCTTCAACGCCAGCAACTCTTCCAGGCACATCGCCCGTGCGGTGCTGGTGTTACCGTAGAACAGGATCACTCTTGCACCGTCCGTGCTCAGAAGGGATCGAATGATGGCGAGGACCGGCGTGATCCCGCATCCCGACGCGAATGCGACGTACACGCCATTCGCCTGCGAAGCGCGCCTGGGTGTGAAGCTACCATTGGGCGGCAAGACATCCAGGTAATCTCCGACGTTGAGTTGTTCCGCGAGATAGCGCGACATGTGCCCCTGGGCATGCACCCTGGCCGCAATTCTCAGCGGCCACTCGCCCGGGGAGCTCACAACGGAATAGGTGCGCCGATTCTCCTCCTCGTCGATCTCCATTTTCAGGACGACATGTTGGCCCGGCAGTCCACGATATTGATCCTGCAGGTCCGGGGGAACCTCCAGGGAAATCCCCACGGCATCGTCCGCTTCGGGATGGATCTCGGCCACGCGCAGTGAATGGAATGTCAGCATGAGGCTCTAGCAGCGCTATAGGCACTTGAAGTAATCGAACGGCTCCAGGCATGACCCGCACCGGTAGTGCGCCTTGCAAGGCGTGGAGCCAAACTCGCTCACCCGCTCGGTGGCGGTGCTTCCGCACCGAGGACAATGAACCGTGGGCCGCGGATGAAACAGGTGACGCGGGCTGGCGACTGCCTTCTCGGGTGGCGCAATACCAAAGGCCCGGAGTTTGCGCCTGCCGCCCTCACTGAGCCAATCGCTCGTCCAGGGTGGGGATAGCACCTCCTCCAACACAGCATCACCGTAGCCCGCCCCCTCGAGGGCCTCCCGCACTGCGCGCCGGATGACTTCCGTAGCCGGGCAACCAGAGTATGTTGGAGTGATCCCAATGTGTAGTCGACCGTCCAAAGCCGGGTGGACGTAACGCACGATCCCAAGCTCGACGATGCTGAGCACGGGTATCTCAGGGTCCATGACGTTCTCGAGCACACGCCATACCGCGTGCTCGGCTACGGACGCTTGGCGTTGGAGTGGGGTTACCATTGAGCGCCGGGATAGGTTCGTTGGAGATGCTGCATCTCAGTCAGCAGGTGACCCAGGTGTTCCGAATGCACTCCCCGCTTCCCATGCCACGGATAGCGAGCACTCGCAGGACGCTCCAGGGTCGCCTCGCGGAGCACTTCGTCAACATGCGCTGACCAGCGAGGCTGTAGCTCGGATAGCCGCGGCGCGATTCCAGCGGCCGCCATTTGTTCGTCCACCTCGTCCGGGGAAAACAGCTCATCGGTGAACCGCCACAGCGTCTCGATGGCGGCTTGCGCGCGAGCATGACTCTCCTGGGTCCCATCGCCCAGCCTGATGAGCCAACCGGAGCTGAACCGATAGTGGTAGCGAGACTCCTTGAGCGCCTTGGCGGCGATGGCGGCCAAGCGTGTATCGGTGGAAGTCGCTAGTGCTTCGTAAATCTCGATCTGCCAAGCGTCCAACAAGAACTGACGCGCAATGGTATGCGCGAAATCTCCGTTGGGTTGCTCTGCAAGTGTCAGGTTGAGAAACTCGGGCGCGTCGCGTAGGAAAGCCAACGCATCCTCGTCTCGACCACGCCCCTCCAGCTCGCCCGCGTAGCTCAACAGCAGACGGGCTTGACCAATCATATCCAACGCGAGATTGGCGAGGCCGAGGTCCTCTTCGAGCGCGGGCGCATGGCCGACCCATTCACCCAGGCGTTGGCCGAGGACGAGGCTGGTGTCGCCCAGGCGGAGCACGTAACGCAGGAGATTCTCCTCCGACTCGGGCGTGGTCATAGGTTCTTCACCTCGTCGGGGATCGCGTAGAACGTCGGATGGCGATAAATCTTATCCTTCGCAGGCTCGAACAGCGCGTCGGCCTCGGCAGGATCCGACGCGGTGATGTCGCTTGATTTGACGACCCAGATGCTCACACCCTCCTGGCGCCTGGTGTAGACATCGCGCGCGTGCTCGATCGCCATCCGTGCGTCCGCCGCGTGAACACTGCCCACGTGTTTGTGCTCGAGCCCCGCACGTGAACGGATGAATACTTCGAACAAAGGCCAATCGTTGGTGATCATGCTGCCTCCGCGCCTCGCGCGCGCTGCTTTTCGGCGTACGCGGCGGCGGCCTCCCGCACCCACGCGCCCTCATAGTGCGCCTTGCGCCGCGCCTCCAGCCGCTCGCGATTGCAAGGGCCATTGCCCTTCAACACCGCCTGGAACTCACTCCAGTCGATCGGCCCGAAACGATAGTGCTCGCTCCCCTCCTCGCGCCGCAGCTCGGGATCGGGGATGGTGAGTCCAAGAAACTCCGCCTGTGGAGCGGTGATATCGACGAATTTCTGCCGCAGCTCGTCGTTGGTGAAGCGTTTGATCTTCCAACGCATGGATTGCGCCGTGTGCTTCGAGTCGTTATCGCTCGGGCCAAACATCATCAGCGACGGCCACCACCAGCGGTTGAGGGCGTCCTGCGCCATCTGGCGCTGCTCAGGCGTGCCGCGCGCAAGAGCCAACATGATCTCGAAGCCTTGACGCTGGTGAAAGCTTTCTTCCTTGCAGATGCGGACCATCGCCCGGGCGTACGGTCCATACGAGCAGCGACAGATCGGAATCTGATTCATGATCGCCGCGCCGTCGACGAGCCAACCGATGGCGCCGACGTCAGCCCAGGTGAGCGTGGGGTAGTTGAAGATGCTCGAATATTTGGCGGTGCCCGCGAGGAGCTGATCGATCATCTCCTGGCGCGAGATACCGAGAGTCTCCGCGGCGCTGTAGAGATACATTCCGTGGCCACCCTCATCCTGCACCTTTGCGATCAGAACCGCTTTGCGCCTCAGCGAGGGCGCTCGGGTGATCCAATTCCCCTCCGGCAACATGCCGACGATCTCGGAATGCGCGTGTTGGGAAATCTGTCGGATCAACGTGTGCCGATAGGCGTCCGGCATCCAGTCCTTCGGCTCGATCTTCTCGTCCGCATCGACCCGCTGCTGAAAACGCGACTCCAGCTCCGCGGTGTCGGCCCTGGCCTCCTGCTGGCAGTCTTTTCCAAGTGCATCGAGGGCCTGTGTGTACATGCGGGCTCCATCGGAAAGCGGGAGAGGAAGAGAAGTGACACAAGAATATCACGTCCATGATGCTTTTTGTGTCACAATTTGGATTCCATGATCAGCCAAGCCCCACTTTCCGATGTCGCAGCCGCGGTGAAGGCGCTGCTGCGGCACTTCCATCGTCAGAGCCCAATTCGCGGTGGATCGCTGCTGATCACGATTTTTGGCGACTCGATCGCGCCACGGGGTGGCGCAGTCACCCTGGGCAGCCTGATCGACGTCGCGCGGCCTTTCGGGTTGGCGGAGCGGCTCGTGCGCACTTCGGCGGCCCGCCTTGCACGCGATGGCTGGCTCACTGCCAACCGGAACGGCCGACGCAGCGAGTACCGCCTGGCGCCTAGCGGACAACAGCGGTTCGCGGAGGCCACTCGGCGGATCTACGGAGAAATTCCAAGGTCGTGGGGCGGCGAGTGGACCCTGCTGGTACTCCCGCCCGCGGCTGGAGGGCGGCGCCAGAATATTCGGGAGGAGCTGCGCTGGCTGGGATTTGGACAGGTCAGTCCGGGCGTGTTCGCGCATCCGAACTGGAGTCTGGACGAGGCACGGGCGGGACTCAGTGGCTTGGAGGGAATCGCAGCGGGGTGGCTTTTCAAGAGCTCGAGCGAAGGCAGCGAGGCGGACCGGCGTCTCGTCGCGACCGGCTGGGATCTCGGCGGTTTGGCACGACGATATCGCAAGTTTATCGAGACATTCGCCTCGGTAGCCGATGCCGCCGTCGCCGACTCCGTCAGCGCTGAAGCGGCCTTTGTGATTCGCACTCTGCTGATCCACGAATACCGCAAGATTCATCTGCAGGATCCGCTCCTGCCGCCCGCCCTGCTGCCGGCTGACTGGGTAGGCTCCGCGGCCTACGAGTTGAGTAAACGACTCTATTCGGCGGTGTTCGATGCCGCCGAGGCCTATCTTTCCGCCACGGCGTGTAGGATGACCGAGCCTCTGCCGCCTGCCGACGCCGCGACTTACGGACGATTTGGTGGATTGGCGCGACCGGACCCAACGAAGCGCTAGCTCACTCCTGCGTCAGGTTGCGCTTGTCGATTACCCTCTTCGCCTTTCCCGCGGACCGCTCCAGCGTGCCGGGACTGCAGACAACAACGCGGGCGGAGATGCCGACGATCTCTTTGATGTCGCGTTGAAGATCGATGATCACGCGATCGCGCAGACCACTATCACCTGCCGTGTCTTGCGTGCATTCAACATGCACACTCAAGGCGTCCAGGTGCCCATCGCGCGTGACCTCCAGGAGGTAGTGGGGAGCCAGCCCACGCTGCTTGAGCATCAGCTCCTCGATCTGACTCGGAAAGACGTTCACGCCTCGAATGATCAACATGTCATCGGAGCGCCCGGTGATTTTCGCCATGCGGCGCATGGAGCGCGCCGTGGGGGGCTGCAGACTGGTCAAGTCGCGGGTCCGATAGCGGATGACCGGTAGCGCTTCCTTCGTCAAGGTCGTCAACACCAGCTCACCGTGTGAGCCTTCGGGAAGCACCTGGCCGGTGTGCGGGTTGATGATCTCGGGGTAGAAGTGATCCTCCCAGATCACCGGCCCGTCCTTGGTTTCCAGGCATTCGCTGGCAACACCTGGACCCAGGACTTCCGACAACCCGTAGATATCGAGGGCATCGATCCCCATGCGCGTCTGGATCTCGGCGCGCATGGCCTCGGTCCACGGCTCCGCCCCAAAAATACCGAGCCGCAGGGAGCTCAAGGTCGGCTCCAACCCCTGGCGGACGAACTCCTCCGCGATCGCGAGCATGTAGGAAGGAGTTACCATAATGATGTCAGGCTCGAAGTCGCAGATGAGTTGAACTTGTCGTTGGGTATGCCCACCTGACATGGGAATGACCGTGCAACCGAGGTGCTCGGCGCCGTAGTGAGCACCCAAACCTCCCGTAAAAAGACCATATCCGTACGCGACGTGCACGACATCGCCAGGCCGGCCGCCGGCTGCCCGGATGGAGCGCGCTACGAGATGGGCCCAGGTTTGGATGTCGTGCGTGGTGTAACCCACGACGGTCGGTTTTCCCGTCGTTCCGCTCGAGGCATGTATCCGGACCACTCTCTCGCGGGGCACCGCGAACAGCCCGAAGGGATAAGCCTCACGCAGATCCGCCTTGGTGGTGAACGGAAAATACTGGAGATCCGTCAGTGATTTCAGGTCATCGGGGTGAATACCTGCCAGCTCACACTTGCGGCGGTAAGCCGCTACGTTCTTATACGTGTGGCGCAGTGACCATTTCAGTCGCGTCAACTGGAGCGCGCGCAGCTCGTCAGTACTGGCGCGTTCGATCTCCTCCAGCTCGGGGGGCTCGGTTCGATGCACTTTGGCCATGCACCGATGATCGCACTACCTAGGGCCAATTGGTAAGGCGCGCCACGAATCTTTGCATAAAGCGGTTGGCCTGGTGGCCGTCCATGACCCGGTGATCGAGGGTCAACGTGACATAGCACCGTGGCTGGATCACGACCCGGTCCTCGCCACCTGCTTCGATCACCACCGGCCGCTTCTCGAGTTTCCCAACCCCCAGGATGGCCGCCTGCGGTTGATTGATCACGATCGGCGTGGCCAGAAGGCTACCACTCACACCATGGTTGGAGAGAGTGAACGTTCCGCCGCGAACATCCGCCGTTGTGAGGCGTCCTTCCCGGGCCCGCGTGACGAGATCATTCAACCCTTCCGCCGTGGAGAAGAGATCCCGGGACTGCACATCGCGGAGCACTGGGACAACGAGCCCACCCTCCTCCAAGGCCGTTGCGACACCGATATGAATCGAATCGAACACCTCCAGGGCGGAGTCCGTCCAACGGCTGTTGGCCTCCGGTACGACACCGATCGCGTCGACGATCGCCAGAACGAAATATGCCGTCAGCGTGAGCGGGACGCCGCGCCTGGCGAACTCCTCGCGATACTTTTCACGATGTGTCAACACCGCCGTCATGTCAACTTCGAATACCGTCGTAACATGCGGTGCCGTGTGCAGGAGGCTTTGCACCATGTGCTCGGCGATGCGCTTGCGAATGGGTGTATGCGGAATGCGGTGGCTACCGCCAGTAACGTCTGTAGATTTGCCGTCAGGCGCAGGGCGCACGCCTTGGGGGAGTGCGGCGTCGCCCTCTGCCGCCTGGCCGCGTGAGGCGGTCTGCGGTGCGGCCGTGTCCCGGCTCGCGCCGGCAGGAAGGCGCCGCGCAGCAACGGCCGCCAACACGTCTTCGACAGTAATGCGTCCCCCCAAACCGGTGCCACGAACCGCACACGGGTCCAACGCGTGCTCGTCGAGCAGGCGGCGCACCGCAGGACTCAGCCGCGCGGCGCCGGATCGAACCTCCGATCCCAGTGGCGCGGCTTGCGCAGAGCTGCCCGAGCGCGATGGCGACTCTGGCATGCCACTCGCCGCCGCATACGATGAGCTAGGAATATGACCAACACCCGACGACGTGTCGGCCGCGCCATGGTCAGAACTGGCGGCGAACGCCTGTTGGTCTGCGGCAATCTCAATCCGCCCCAGCAGCTCCCCTGGCGCGATCTCCTCCTGCTCACCTTTGACGATCTCGCGAAGCACGCCTGTTCCGGGCGAGGCGACCTCGACGGTGACTTTGTCGGTCTCGATCTCGATGAGAGGCTCGTTCTCGGCGACCGGCTCGCCAATGTTCTTCAGCCAGCGTAATACCTGGGATCGGGTGCCTTCGGTCTGTTCGGCCGGCGCGCGTACTTCCACTGCGGCCCTCCTCAGATGCTGGCGAGCTGTTGAATAGTGCGGGTGATGCGCTCCACACTCGGCACCGCGGCCTCGAGCAACACCGGACTGTGCGGACTGGGGATGTCGGGCATCGCGAGCCGCTCGATCGGGGCATCGAGACTGAAGAACGCCTCTTTCGCCAACATTGCGGCGATCTCCGCCCCAAATCCGGCGGTCAGATTGTCCTCGTGCACGATCAGGCAGCGTCGGGTCTTCACCACTGACGCCAGCACCGTCGCTTTGTCCCACGGCGATAGCGTACGCAAATCCAGAATCTCGACGTCGACCGCGGAAGCCGCCGCCGCCTGTTCACAGCGCTCGACCATCGCGCCCCACGTGACGATCGTCAGCTCCGTCCCGGCATGCACGGTCCGGGCCTTGCCAAAGGGGATGACGTAGTCATCCCCGGGATAGGGTCGCCGCGCCCAGGCACTGTCCAACATCGCGCGGTGCTCGAAGAATATGGTTGGATCATTGCCGCGCAGCGCGGAGCGCAGCAATCCAACCGCATCCTCCGCGTTCGAGGGTACGGCTACACGCCAACCAATCCCGTGCACCCAGGCGACTTCGTTGGTCTGACTGTGCCAGGGGTCACCGCACTTGAAAAAACCTCCGGGCATGCGCACCACCAGGGGCGCGGCGAATCGGTTCCGCGTTCGCCACCGAATGGTGCCGCAATCGTTGAGTTGCTCGGCGGCAGGGTCGGCGTACTTGCGGAATTGAATCTCGGCGACCGGCAATAGACCGGCGAGCGCCATACCGACCGCCCGCCCAATGATCCCCTCCTCCGACAGGCTCGTATCAAACACACGCGCAATGCCGTACTTCTCCTGCAACCCGAGCGTGGCTCCGTGCACGCCGCCTTTCGGGCCGACATCCTCGCCAAACACAACCATCCGCGGATTGGTGGCCAGCTCCACGTCGAGGGTGCGCCGGATCGCGGTCATCATGTTGATACGTGCCGCCTCCGGATGCGGCACGGTGGTGCCGGAGGCCGGGAGTTGGCCTTCGGGAGCCAGGCCACCTTGCCGTTGCAGCTCGGGCGTGCCGTCCACGGCGACTTCAGAGAAAACATAACGGCTGACTTCGCTTGCATCAGGTAGTGGGCGCGCCAATGCGCGGCCGATCGCAGCCTCCACATCGCCGCGCGCCTGGGCGGCTAGGCGTGTCCATTCCGAGTCCGTCAGGACACCCGGCACCAGGTAGCGCTGCAGCTTGCCTAGCGGATCGCGGGCCCGCTCGAGAGCTACAACATCAGGTTTTTTGTAGGTCTGAGTATCCTGGCCGGAGTGGCCGGAGAGACGTGGAACCGTCAAACGCAGCAAGAGGGGACTGCGCTTTTCACGCACGACGGATACCGCTCGCGCGGTCAGCTCGGCGGCTTCGTTGGGGTCAGTGCCGTCGCCCTCGAGTATGGTCAGGCCGGAAAAGGAGCGCAGATTGGCAGCGATGTTTCCTCCAGGGGTCTGGAGTTGCGATGAGACGGAGATGCCGAACCCGTTGTCCTCGATGTAGAACAACATCGGCAACTGTAGCGTCGTCGCCATCGACAGCGCGGACCAAAACCCATTCGTCGCCGCCGACGCGTCACCGCCGAGCACCACGGCAATGCTGCGCGCATAGCTCGCATCCGCGAGCGCCTCGCGTCTAAAGCGGATCGCTTGCGCCCAACCGGCGGCTGGAGTGTATTGCGCCCCGACGCCACCACAGGCCGGCAACACCGTGGCGCCGCCCTTGCTGGGCATATTGAACACCACTCCGATATCGCGCCCCCCGCTGAAAGAGCCCGAGCGGGCCAGCGGACCCGCGGCCGCGTCCTCGAGCGCTACGCCTAGCGCCAACATCAGGGGTCGAGACCGGTAATAGACGCTCACCCCATCGTGAGGATCGGTCAGGCGCAGGCCTAGCAGGATCTGCGCAAAGTCATGGCCACGCGCCGAAAACTGGTAGAGCACCTTGCGCTCCGGCAGTAACTTCGATTCTTCGATGTCATCGAGCGCGCGCGAGGCGTGCAGCAGATAGGCCACGCGACGCCAGTCAGGCTGCTGGTCCGGGTGCTGCGCGTGGCTCGGACGACGAGAAATCGAGGCGGCGGGCGCGGCCATGGCAGGCTCCATCCAATGGGATCTACCGCACAGCTTATGCCGCAAGGTCCGCAATGGGCTTGCGGAGATTGCTCATCTTGTGCTCATCTTGGCAATATTCTTTCCCATTTCAGGAAGTCTTATGCCCAGGGCGCTCGATCGCCTCGACCGGCGCATTCTCGATGCTCTGCAGGCGGATGCCCGGATCTCCAACCAGGAGCTCGCCAAGCGGATCGGCTTGTCTCCCGCGCCCTGCTGGCGCCGGTTACGACGGCTGGAGGAGGAAGGCTATATCGCCGGCTATGCCACGCTGCTGAACGGCTCGGCGATTGGGCTACCCATCCTCGCCTACGCCCTGGTGACGCTCGAAAATCATCATCCGGAGACGGTGCGCCAGTTCGATCGCATGGTTCAAGAACGCCCGGAGGTGTTGGAGTGTCACTCCATGAGCGGCGCGCACGACTTTCTGTTGCGGATCGTTGCGGCGAGCATGGAAGCCTACGAGCACTTCCTGTCGACGCAGGTGTTGCAGCTCGCGGCGGTCAGATCCGTCAATACGAGTTTCGTCCTACGCACGAAGAAGGCGACGACACGCTTGCCGGTGTTGTCGCCAGGGGCGGGGTGATCAACCGAGCTCGTTGAGATCTTCAGCCGTGAGGCGTACGGAGGCCGCCGCTACATTCTCCTCCAGGTGTTGGACCGATCCCGTTCCTGGGATTGGGAGGATCGCCTTGGAGTGATGCAGCAGCCAGGCGAGCGCGGCCACGCCGATCGCAATACCGTGACGCTCGGCCACCCTGGCGAGAGCCCGCACTGAGGCGGACGGACGTGTATGCCGACCCGAGTCCAACGGCGCCCAGGGAATGAACGCCATCGACTTGCGCGCGCAGTACGCCACGACGGTTTCCGACCGACGGTCCTCGAGGTTGAACCGGTTCTGCACCGACACGATCGGCGCCACGCGCTCGGCCTCCTTCAGCAGATCGAGGCTGATATTGGAAATGCCGATGTGGCGGATCTTGCCCTCGCGCTGTAATTTCGCGAGCTCCCCGATCGAGTCCGCGAGCGGCACCCGTGGATCGGGCGCGTGATATTGGTAGACATCGATGCGATCGCGCCGCAGCCGACGCAGGCTCGCATCGCACGCCTCGCGCAGATGCTTGGGATGGCCGTCGCGGTTCCAGACATCTGGCCCTGGCCGCACCAGGCCACCCTTGGTTGCGATCACGAGGCTCGCGGGATATGGATAAAGCGCCTGTGCGATGAGAGTCTCGCTGATCTCGGGACCGTACGAATCCGCGGTGTCGATGAAATTGACTCCGAGCTCCACCGCCCGCTTCAAGACGCGCAGCGCTGTTGGCACGTCGGCGGGTGGACCCCATATACCGGGCCCGGTGATGCGCATGGCTCCAAATCCGAGCCGATTCACGGTGAGATCCCCGCCGAGGGTGATCTGGCCAGCCGCGCTGGCGTTGGAAGCTGCGCTCATGTCGTAATACCTCGAAGGGGGCAGCGATGCAGCAAGCATTATGCCCCCGGATATCCCGCGACGCGCAGCTCGAGCAAGGCTAAACTCCGTCGGTATGGATGAAGTCGATGCGATCGTGATCGGTGCGGGAGTGGTTGGGCTCGCTATTGCCCGCGCGCTCGCCTTTGAAGGGCGCGAGGTACTGATCCTCGAAGCGGCCGAGAGCTTCGGGACTCAGACGAGCTCACGAAACAGCGAAGTCATACACGCCGGCATCTATTATCCGTACGGCTCCCTCAAGGCACGCCTGTGTGTCGCGGGCCGTGGGCTGCTTTATCAGTTTTGCGAGCAATACGCCGTGCCGTATCGTCGCTGCGGCAAGCTCATCGTGGCGACCTCGGAGTCACAGCTTCCCGAGTTGGAGAAAATCCAACGGGCGGCGCGCGCCAATGGCGTGTCCCTGGAATTTCTCAAGCGCGCCCAGGCTCTGGCGCTCGAGCCTCAGCTCGCCTGCGAGGGCGCCTTGCACTCTCCCCTGACGGGCATCATCGACTCACATACCTATATGCTCGCGCTCCTCGGCCAAGCCGAGAGGCGCGGCGCCACGTTGGTCACTGGAACGAGCGTGACGACCATGCGGATCGAGCCCGGCGGCGGGATTCGTGTCGGCATCAACAACGAAGAGCCGACTCTGCGCGCCAACACGGTCATCAACAGCGCAGGCCTGCACGCCCCACAGGTCGCGCGGCTGATTGAAGGCTTCCCGCCGGCGCACATTCCAACACCCTACTTCGCCAAGGGAAACTATTTCACCCTGGCGGGCCGCTCGCCTTTCGAGCGACTGGTCTATCCCATTCCGGAGCCGGGCGGGCTGGGTGTGCACCTGACGCTGGATCTGGCGGGCCGCGCGCGGTTCGGGCCCGACGTGCAGTGGGTCGAGCAGTGCGAGTACTCGGTGGAGGCGCGGCGAGCCGAGAGGTTCTATGCCGCCATTCGCGCCTACTGGCCCGACCTGGCCGAGGGAGCCTTGCAGCCAGGATACGCGGGAATCCGTCCCAAGATCACCGGACCTACCGAGCCCGCGGCCGATTTCCGCGTGGATGGGCCGCGAGCGCACGGTATTCCCGGCCTGGTCAATCTGTTCGGAATCGAGTCGCCCGGTCTTACCGCCTCGCTCGCACTGGCCGACTACGTGTTGGAAACGCTCAACTGATGATCCGCCGCTCCCGCAGGCTCTCGATAATGCGCTGCGCGATCTCCTCTGGCGAGGAATCGCACGCGCGCACCAGAATCTCGGGATTCTCCGGCGCCTCGTAGGGAGAGTCGATGCCCGTGAAGTTCTTGATCTTGCCTTCCTTGGCCCGCGCGTAGAGGCCTTTCGGATCGCGGCGCATGCATTCTTCGATCGGCGTATCGATGTAGATTTCCACGAACTCCTCGGCGCCGACGAGCTCACGGACCATCTGCCGTTCCGCCCGGAACGGCGAGATGAAGGAGCACAGCACGACGGTGCCGGCGTCGACAAACAACTTTGCGACCTCCCCCACCCGGCGGATGTTTTCGACCCGATCCGCGTCGGTGAACCCGAGATCGCGATTGAGACCGTGTCGCACGTTGTCGCCATCGAGCATGTAGGTGTGCGCACCGAGTGCGTGCAACTCCCGCTCCACAATGTTGGCGATCGTGCTCTTACCCGAGCCCGACAAGCCGGTGAACCAGAGGATCGCCGGGCGATGGCCGTTCAACTGGACCCGGGCGGCCTTGTCCACCAACACGCTCTGCCGATGGATGTTGGTGGCGCGCCGCAGGCCGAAAGTGATCATGCCGGCGCCGGCGGTCGCGTTCGTGAATCGATCGATGAGAATGAACGCGCCGGTCTCGCGATTTTCGGTGTAGGGGTCGAACGCGACCGGCGCGGCGGTCGCCACGTTGCATAGGCCGATCTCATTCAGTCCCAACGTCTTCGCCGCCATGTGCTCCAGCGTATTCACGTCCACCTTGTGCTTGAGGCTGGTGATCCGCGCCGGCAGGTACTTTGTCCCAATGCGCATCAGGTACGACCGGCCCGGGAGCATCGCTTCCTCGGCCATCCAGAGCACGTGAGCCGCGAATTGGTCGACTACTTCCGGGCGCGCATCGGCACGGGCGATGACGTCACCCCGTGCAACATCGATCTCGTCCGCGAGAGTCAGCGTGATCGCGTCTCCCGCCCGTGCTTCGGGCAGATCGCCATCAGCCGTCACGAGCCGCGCGACCGTGGACTTTTTACCGGATGCTGCGACCACGACACGGTCGCCTGGCCGGATGACACCGGAGGCCACGGTACCCGAGAAGCCCCGGAAATCCAGGTTGGGTCGATTCACCCACTGCACCGGGAAACGAAAGGGCTGCTCCTCCGAGTTCCTCTCGACATCGAGACTCTCCAGATGTTCGAGGAGGCTGGGACCGTCGTACCAACGCATGCGATCGGAGCGCGAGGTGACGTTGTCGCCGTAACGCGCCGACACGGGGATCGTTGTGATCGAGGCGAACTCCAGCGCCTGCGCGAAGCCGAGATAGTCGCCCACGATGTGATGGAAACGCTCGCCGGAGAAGTCGACGAGATCGATCTTGTTCACGGCCACGATGATGTGGCGGATGCCAAGCAGCGAGCAGATGTAGCTATGGCGCCGTGTCTGGGTCAGTAGGCCTTTACGTGCATCGATGAGAATCACCGCGGCGTCCGAGTTGGAGGCGCCGGTGGCCATATTGCGTGTGTACTGCTCGTGGCCCGGAGTATCGGCAACAATGAACGAGCGCCGTGGCGTCGAGAAGAAGCGATAGGCCACATCGATGGTGATGCCCTGCTCCCGCTCCGCCTCGAGCCCGTCCACCAACAACGCGAAGTCGATGTCGTCGCCGGTGGTGCCGTGCTTACGGCTATCCCTTTCCAGCGCCACGAGTTGATCCTCGAGGATCAGCTTCGTGTCATAAAGCAGTCGGCCGATGAGCGTAGACTTGCCGTCATCGACCGAGCCACAGGTGAGGAAACGCAGCAGCCCTTTGGCTGGACCGCCTGGCCCTCCCGTGCTCACCGTAACGTGCTGCGGGGCGTAGGTGATCATCAGAAATAGCCCTCGCGTTTCTTTTTCTCCATGGAGGCTGACTCGTCGTTGTCGATGAGCCTGCCGGAGCGTTCCGAGGTCCGGGTCGCGAGCATCTCGGCAATGATGTCATCGAGCGTCTCGGCGGTGCTCTCGATGGCCGCGGAGAGAGGATAACAACCCAACGACCTGAACCGCACCTGGCGTATTTCCTCCACCTCGCCCGGAAGAAGCGGCATACGGTCGTCATCGCGCATGATCAGGAGCCCGTCGCGCTTCACCACCGGCCGTGGCGCTGCGAAATACAGGGGCACCACGGGTATGTCCTCGGCGCGCGTGTACTGCCAGATGTCGAGCTCGGTCCAATTGGAGAGTGGGAAAACCCGGATAGTCTCGCCCTTGGCGATCCTGGTGTTGTAGAGGTTCCACAGCTCGGGACGCTGATTGCGGGGATCCCAGACGTGGCCCGCCGAGCGGAAGGAGAAGATCCGCTCCTTCGCGCGACTTTTCTCCTCGTCGCGCCGTGCCCCGCCGAAGGCCGCGTCAAAGCCCCATTTGTCCAGCGCCTGCTTCAACGCCTCGGTCTTCATGACTTGGGTGTGCAGCTGCGAGCCGGAGGTGATGGGATTGATCCCGCGGGCAAGTCCCTCCGGGTTGGTATGCACCAACAACTTGACCCCGTAGCGCTCCACGATCTGATCGCGATGGCGGATCATGTCGCGGAACTTCCAGGTCGTATCGACGTGTAACAGTGGGAATGGCGGCTTCGACGGGTAGAATGCCTTCATCGCCAGGTGCAACATGACGCCCGAGTCCTTGCCGATCGAGTAGAGCATGACCGGGTTGCGGAATTCCGCCGCGACCTCCCGGATGATGCCGATCGACTCGGCTTCGAGCCGTTTCAAGTGCACGGAGAGGGGATGTGTGACTAGGCTACTCATGCTGCGACAATCAAGAGGCGAGCGGCACGGTATGCAACAGTCCGCCCGCCACGAAGAATGAATTGCGTAAACCCGGCTTTCCGTAGGTCAGTGGCGCGCCCCCAGGGGCCAACACACTGCCGCCCGCGGCGATGAGGACTGCCTGGCCCGCCGCGGTATCCCACTCCATGGTGGGACCTAGTCGCGGGTAAAGGTCCGCCTCGCCCGCCGCCACCAGGCAGAACTTCAGTGACGAGCCCACGGAGACACGTTCGGCCACCCGGTAGTGGGTCAGGTAGGTTTCGGTCTCGGGCGTGGAGTGGGATCTCGACACAACGACGGTCACGCCACGCTCGGGCGCGCTGCGTACCCGGATCGGCTCACGCGGCGAGCTGCCGCTCGAATCTGGGGGACAATGACTGCGGAGCGCCCTGCCAGCCACCACGTCTC
This sequence comes from uncultured Steroidobacteraceae bacterium, assembly GCA_964400085.1. GTDB lineage: Bacteria > Pseudomonadota > Gammaproteobacteria > Steroidobacterales > Steroidobacteraceae > 13-2-20CM-66-19. The sequence continues at coordinate 60,306 of CAYNTW010000018.1, forward strand.
CGATATAAAGAGCACCGGTCACGGGGGCGTACACGACTCCCAACACGGGATCACCGCCCCGGACCAGAGCGATATTCACCGTGAAGTCACCGTTACGTTGGATGAACTCTTTGGTGCCGTCGAGCGGATCGACGAGGAAAAACTCGTTGGCGATCGCGGGCGCCCGCCCAGCCGCGACCTCCTCTTCCGCGATCACGGGCACGCCGGGAGTGATGTGGTTCAACCGCTCGAGAATGATGGCTTCGGCGGCATGGTCGGCGGCCGTCACGGGCGACTGGTCCGCCTTGCGCTGCACCTCGAAAGCGCCGAGATAGATCTGATGCGCAGCCCGGCCCGCTTCCAGAGCGGCATCGGCCATGGCCTCGAGCAACCCGGGGTGCCTGTTTTCAAGATCCGACATGGGGGCGAGTCTACACAATCAGAGATTGTGCACCCGTGCGGCCAAGCCATGGGGCCCAGAATTCCTGGGAATGTGCTTATAGGAGAGGATTCTGGGCGGCGCTTATTCGCCGCCACGCGGGGTCGGCAGAACGCTGACCCCGCGCGAGCGCATGACAGGCGTCCGATCAGTCCTGGCGGACTGCTTCGACCTGGATCGCGAGCTGCACTTCCATCTTGAAGCCGTAGGCATCCCCGTAACCCACGCCGAAATCCTTGCGGTTGAATGTGCCGGAGGCATCCGCGCCGCAAGTCTCCTTCTTGGACATGGGATTGGGCTTGCAGAGAAACTGGTTGATGGTGAGCGTCAGGGGCTTGGTCACGCCGTGCAGCGTGAATTCGCCTTCCACCTTCGTGGGCGCGCCGTTCTTGAAATCCACCAGCTTGCCCTTGTAGGTCGCGGTCGGGTACTGCGCGGTATCGAATATCTGCGGGCCCTTGGCGTGCTCGTTGAGTTTCTCGTTACCGAAATTGATGGAGCTCGTGTCGACGGTGATGTCCACCGTCCCCGTGCCCTTCTCCTTGTCGAGCACGATGGTCCCGGAGCTTTTGTCGAACTTGCCGCGCCAGACCGAGAGCCCACCCATGTGGTCGGCCGCGAAGCTCGGGTACGTGTGAGCGGGGTCCACCTGATAGGTCACGGGGCTCGCCGTGGCAGCGCCCGCCACCACAGCCAACATAACAGCCGACAGGGCGATCTTCATTCTCGAATCCTCCAAATGGGTTTTGTTGTGACCGCACGAGCGTGGCCAGAACGGCTGTAGCGTAACGGGAGGAGGCTGGTGATAACCAGCCCCCCGTAAGAGAGAGTCAACAATTGTGACCCGTTCGCGTTCGGGAACGGTTGCGGCGGGGGTCCGCCGCGCGGCGCAGGCGCCGCGCCGGCCGATTAACGAACCGCGGCGAGACCCGGCGGCCGCGCCTGAATCCCAAGCGCCCGGGCGACCACCTCGTGGGTAATCTCGCCCGCATGGATATTCAGGCCGCCCGCGAGACCCGGATCGCGCTTGAGCGCCGCCTGCCAACCCAGGTCAGCCAACGCGCGCACGTAAGGCAACGTGGCGTTGGTCAGAGCAAAGGTGGATGTGCGCGGAACCGCACCCGGCATGTTGGCCACACAATAGTGAATGATGCCGTCAACAACAAACGTGGGGTCGGCATGCGTGGTCGCCTTGCTGGTCTCGAAACAGCCACCCTGGTCGATCGAGATGTCGACGAGCACGGTACCGGGCTTCATGGTACCGAGCATCGCGCGGGTAACGAGCTTCGGTGCGGCGGCGCCCGCGATCAACACGGCGCCAACCACCAGATCCGCGTCGCGCACCAGTCGCTCAATGGCTTCGGCAGTGGAATACGCAGTCTGCAAAGACGATCCGAACTGAGCTGACAACTCGCGCAGCCGGTTTACCGAGCGATCTACAATCGTCACGTCGGCTCGCATCCCCACGGCGATCTCCGCTGCGTGGGTACCTGCAACACCGCCGCCGAGGATCACGACTTTCGCGGGCGGGACGCCGGGCACGCCGCCCAGCAACACACCGTAACCGCCATTGGCTTTCTGCAGACTGGCGGCACCCACCTGGATCGACATGCGACCGGCCACTTCGCTCATGGGTGTCAGCAGCGGCAGCGACCCGTTGGGAGCGGTTACGGTTTCGTACGCTATGGCTGTGGCGCCAGACTTCATCAAGGCCTGCGCCTGAGCCGGATCGGCGGCAAGGTGGAGGTACGTAAACAGGACCTGCCCCGGGCGGAGCATCTGGCATTCCGCAAGCTGCGGCTCTTTGACCTTCACGACGAGCTCGGACCGTGTGAACACGTCCGCGGCTTTCGGGGCGATAGAGGCTCCCGCAGCCCGGTACTGTGCGTCATCTACGCCGATGCCGCTGCCAGCGCCGGCCTCGACGATCACCTCGTGCCCCGCGCCAACGAGCTCGCGGACTCCGGCGGGGACCAGCCCCACCCGGTACTCATGAACCTTGATCTCTTTCGGAACACCGATGCGCATGCGGACATCCTCGATGGGAATTGAAAGCCTTAGGACCCGCAGGTTAGGCGGGTCACGGCGGCGGGGATTTGCGTAATGGCGCCACACCACTCCGGGTGTGTGGCAGAATCCGCCTTGTTTGCGTTCCCATGCGAAGGAATCTTGCGCCAATGGAGCTAGATCGCTACGACCGCGCCATCCTGCGGCTGCTGCAGCAGGACGCCCGGATCACCAATACCGCCCTCGCCGAGAAGGTGAGCCTCTCCGAATCCGCCTGCCTGCGGCGCGTCCGCGCCCTGGAGGAATCGGGCCTCATCGAGGGCTATACGGCTTTGATCGATCAGCAGAAGGCCGGCTATCCGGTCAACGTGTTCGTGAGCATCACCTTGGACCGGCAAAGCCAATCAGGGCTCGAAGCTTTCGAGAACGCCGTGCGCAAAATCCCAGAGGTGATGGAGTGCTACTTGATGACCGGCGAGCACGACTATTTTCTTCGGCTGGTCGTGGCGGACCTCGCCGACTTTGAGCGGATCCATAACCAGCACCTGACGCGCTTGCCGAGCGTGGCGCGCGTGCAGTCGAGCTTCGCCATGCGCACGGTCACGAGGTCGACGAGTCTGCCCTTGGAGCCTGCCTGACCAATGCTCGCCTGCTGCGGTCGACCCGCAGCGGCATCTTTCGGCGATCGTTTCCCTTACATAGTACCGGGCTACGCCCGGAAACGATCGCCCCTTGTCTTCATAAGATTGGCTGCTCGCTGGGGGTCAACCTCGCTACGGCGATCATTGGTCAGGCAGGCTCCTAG